>CAVYFP010000024.1:0-391473 GCA_963767805.1 uncultured Alphaproteobacteria bacterium
ATGACAAGCGTCATGCTTGGTCTTTTCACATGACAAGCGTCATGCATGGCTACGCCGAGCTGGCGGCGACGACGAATTTTTCCTTTCTGCGCGGCGCCTCGCACCCGGAAGAACTTGTCGCGGCGGCGATGGCGCAGGGGCTCGCCGGCATCGGGATCGCCGATCGCAATTCGCTGGCCGGCGTCGTGCGCGCCCATCGCTTCGAGAAGGCCAAAAGGTCAGCCGATTTCCGCCTCGCCATCGGCGCAAGGCTGGTCTTTTGCGACGGCGCGCCAGACATTTTGAGTTTTCCGCGCGATCGCGCCGCCTATGGGCGCCTGACGCGGCTTCTGACCCGTGGCAATTCCCGCGCGCGAAAAGGCGCCTGCCTGTTGCGCTTCAGTGATCTCCTTGAGGCGGCGCAAGGCCAGCAGCTCATCGTCATGCCGATGAGCACATGGGACGAGAAGGACGGCGCGAGACGGGCGGCGAAACCATATCCTGATTTATCCGGTGCCAGTTTATATGATGATAATAATGAAATAACAGATGACGCTGCGCTCGAACGCCTGCGCGAAGCCGCGAACGGACGGATCTGGCTCGCCGCCACGATGACCTATGGTCAGAACATGCGCCGCGATTTTGGCCGCCGCCTCGCGCTCGCCGCCAGGACCCGCCTGCCGCTTCTCGCCACCAATGACGCGCTGCATGCATACGCCCGCGCGGCGACCATTGCAGGATGTGCTGACCGCCATTCGCGCGGGCGAGCCGCTCGACCGCATCGGCCTGCGCGTTGAGGCCAATGCGGAGCGACACATCAAGAGCAGCCGCCGAAATGGCCCGTCTGTTCAGCCGATGCGCCGCAGGCGATCGCGGAGACGCTGCGCTTTCTCGAAGGGCCAGTTTCAGCCTCGATGAATTGCGCGGCGATTATCCCGAAGAGCTGCGCGAAGGGTTTGCGACGCCGCAGGCGGCCCTCGAATTCTTCGCCCGCGAGGGCGCAAAATTTCGCTACCCGGCTGGCGTTCCGGCGCATGTCGAAAAATCCATCGCGCATGAACTGCAACTTGTCGAGGCGCTTGATTACGCGCCCTATTTCCTCACCGTCCACGACATCGTGCGCTTCGCGCGCGCACAAAAGATCTTGTGTCAGGGACGCGGCTCGGCGGCGAATTCGACGCTCTGCTATCTGTCTGGGCATTACAGAGGTCGATCCTGCCTTTCACGATCTCCTGTTCGAGCGATTCATCTCGCCCGAGCGCAATGAGCCGCCCGACATCGACGTCGATTTCGAGCATGAGCGGCGCGAAGAAGTCATGCAATATATCTACACTCGTTATGGCCGCGCGCGGGCGAGCCTGACGGCGAGCGTCATCACCTATCGCGCCCGCTCGGCCATCCGCGACGTCGGCAAGGCCTTCGGGCTTTCGGAGGACGTCGTCGGCGCCTTATCGAACACGATCTGGGGCCGCTCATCAAGCGCCGTCGAGGCCGAGGCCACGCGCAGGGCCGGGCTCGATCCGACGGAAAAGCGCCTCGCCCAGGCCCTGAAGCTCGCCGAGGAGCTGATCGGCTTTCCGCGCCATCTCTCGCAGCATACGGGCGGCTTCGTCATTACGCGCTCGCGGCTCGATGAAACGGTTCCGATCATGAACGCCGCGATGGACAATCGCACCACCATCGAATGGGACAAGGACGATCTCGACGCGCTCGGCATCTTAAAAATCGACGTGCTGGCGCTCGGCATGCTGACCTGCCTGCGCAAAGGCTTCGAGCTCATCGAAAAGCATTATGGCGAGGCTCTGACGCTGGCGACGCTGCCCGCCGAGGAGGCCGCCGTTTACGCCATGATCTCCCGCGCGGATACGATCGGCGTCTTCCAGATCGAGAGCCGGGCGCAGATGTCGATGCTGCCGCGACTGAAGCCCGTGACATTTTACGATCTCGTCATCGAGGTCGCGATCGTGCGGCCAGGGCCCATTCAGGGCGATATGGTGCATCCCTATCTGCGCCGCCGCCAGCAGCTCGAACCCGTCTCCTATCCCTCGAAGGAGCTCGAAGAGGTGCTCGGCAAAACGCTGGGCGTGCCGCTGTTTCAGGAACAGGCGATGAAGATCGCCATCGTCGCCGCCGGCTTCACGCCGTCCGAAGCCGACCAGCTGCGCCGCGCCATGGCGACCTTCAAACATGTCGGAACCATTGGCGCATTCAAGGCGAAAATGGTGGAGGGCATGGTGGCGCGGAATTATCGCCGCGATTTCGCCGAGCGCTGTTTCAAGCAGATCGAGGGCTTCGGCTCCTATGGCTTTCCCGAAAGCCACGCCGCCTCCTTCGCCCTCCTCGTCTATGCCTCGGCCTGGATGAAATGCCGCTATCCCGACGCCTTCGCCTGCGCCCTTTTAAACTCCCAGCCGATGGGATTTTACGCCCCCGCGCAGATCGTGCGCGACGCGCGCGAACATGGCGTCGCCGTCGAGGAGGTCGACGTCAACCGGTCGTTCTGGGATTCGACATTGACGGAAGGCGCGCTGGCCGCGCCGCATCCGCGCCACGCCTCAATGCGGGGCGAGATCCGTTCAACGCACAAGATCCAGCTCGGCTTCCGGCAGATCAAGGGCATCGGTGAAGGCGACATGCAGCAACTCGTCGCCTCCCGCGACAAGGGCTATGACTCGGTGCGCGATCTGTGGCTGCGCGCAAAACTCTCCCCGAGCGTCCTGGAGATTCTGGCGGGCGCCGACGCCTTCCGCTCGCTGGGCCTCGACCGGCGCGCGGCGCTGTGGGCGGTGCGCGGCCTCAACCGCGCCGGCGACAAAGACGACCTGCCCCTGCTTAAAGGTTTGAGCTGGCGCGCGGTCGAGGCCGACGCCAGGCTTCCGCCGATGCCGCTCGGCGAGCATGTGGTCGAGGATTATCGACATTTGTCGCTATCGCTCAAAGCCCACCCGGTCGCTTTTCTGCGCGAAAGACTGGCGCAAAAGAAAATTCTGCGCAGCGAAGAACTGGCGACGCTGCGCAACGGGGTCCGCGCATCGGTCGCCGGCCTTATTCTCGTGCGCCAGCGTCCCGGCTCGGCCAATGGCGTGATCTTCCTCACCATCGAGGATGAGACGGGGACCGCAAATATCATCGTCTGGCCGAAGGTTTTCGAGGCTCTGCGCAGCATCGTCCTCGGCGCCAGCCTGATCGCGGCGAGCGGGCGCGTGCAGATCGAGGCCGGGGTCATTCACATCGTGATGGAGCGCGCCGAGGATTTGACGCCTTTGCTGAGGCTGCTGTCCGGGGCCGGCTCAGGCGGAAAAATCCCGGCTGAGGCCCGCGCCGACGAGGCGCGGCGACCCAACGCGCGCGATTCCCGCACGCCGCGGGAGAAGATTCAACCAAGCCTCTTCGCTGACGCGTCCGCGCCGGCGAGCGACGCAGAGCTGCGGCGCGTCCTGCCGAAAGGCCGCAATTTTCATTGAACCGCGCCGCCGCTTCAACAGCCGGATTTGCAGCCGCGTGCGAGGCCGGGATAAAGCATCAACACGCCCCCTCGTCGTCGGCACGGAATACGCCAGCCCATGCGAACGCTCCTCGGCCACTCGCGAACCGCCCTCAAGCGATTGATCCATCGCGCGCTCTTCGTCGCCGGCGGCCTCTGCGTCGGCGGCGCGGCGATTCTGATGGCCGTGCTCGCCGACCGCGCGCAAGCGATCTTCCACACAATCATCGAGGCGACCCCTTACGCTTCGTTCATCCTGACGCCCTGCGTCTTTGGCCTCGCCGCCTTTCTGGCGCGAAACTTCTTTCCCAACTCCCAGGGAAGCGGCATCCCGCAAGTCATCGCCGCGACGGAACTGCGCGAACCAAAAGACAGGCGCGCGCTCGTCTCCCTGAAAGTCGCCGCGGGCAAGGTCATCGTCATGATGCTCGGCCTTGCCGGCGGCGCATCGGTCGGACGCGAAGGCCCGACCGTCCAGGTCGGCGCCTCCATCATGGCGGCCTTTGGCCGCTGGGCGCCCGCCGGCTATCAGGCCGGGCTGATGCTCGCCGGCGGCGCGGCCGGAATCGCCGCAGCCTTCAATACGCCCCTTGCCGGAATTGTATTCGGCATCGAGGAGCTGAGCCGATCCTACGAGACGCGCACCAGCGGCCTCATCCTCGCCTGCGTCATCGCCGCTGGCATCACGTCCTTCGCGATCATGGGCGATTACGCCTATTTCGGTTCGACAGCGGCGATCCTGCCGATCGGGCCGGCCTGGTCGATCGTGCCGCTTTGCGGAATCATTGGCGGCCTCGCGGGCGGCCTGTTCAGCCGCGCCGTAATCGCATTTTCAACAGCCAGTCCAAAAACGTGGATAAAGCAGCGTCCCATCGCTTTTGCCATCGCGTGCGGCATATGCGTGGCGATATGCGGCTTCGCATCGGGCGGCGCGGCTTACGGGACCGGCTATGCCGAGGCCCGCTCCATCGTTCATGGGAACGCAAGCCTGCCGGCGTCATTCGGCGCCCTCAAATTGCTGAGCACGCTGTTCTCCTCCGTCAGCGGCATTCCGGGCGGACTATTCGCGCCTTCGCTCGCCGTCGGGGCGGGCCTTGGCGCCAATCTCCACGCCCTTTTTCAAACCGTTCCACTCGGCGCCCTGGCGCTGCTCGGCATGGTCGCCTATCTCACCGGCGTCGTGCAAACGCCGATCACGTCCTTCGTCATCGTGTCGGAGATGACGCAGGATCACGCGATGATCATTCCTTTGATGGCCGCCGCATTGATCGCTGACGGGACTTCAAAGTTGATCTGTCCGAAAAGCATTTATCGCGCCCTCTCGGCAGGTTTCCTGAAATCCGCCACGGACCGCCACACAATCCACGAAAAGCCGCCCACGAGCTTATAAGACGTTCGACAAGCCGATCGGCGCGTCGTGGGCGGCCGCGCACCGCCGGAGGGGCTGGGCGCACGCGATGCGGCAGGCGCCCAACTTCGAAGATTCAAAAATGGCGGGCCGGCTCTTATAGTCCGATCGCCGCTTGCGGCGTCCCTACATCTTGCCGCCTTGCGCCTTATGCACCTTCTTCATATTTTTGTGCTTGTGGGACGCCGTCTTGATGATGAAGCCATCGTTGCTGGATAGCGTCGTCACGCCCGCGCTCGGAATTGGCGCGGCCATGACAGCCGGGACGGCGAGAAAAGACGCCGCAGTCACGAAAAATACAAGTTTCCGCATGGCTTTACCTCCCCAACAGCCGAAGCCTGACGCCTCGGTCAAAGCAAATTCTTCCGCAAATTCCGTAAAAAACAAGTCGAATTTTCCTTACCAATTTTGAGCGGTCCGCCGCGCTCAAGCCTCTATGTCGTTCCCACGCGGACAAGCGACGCTTTTTCAAACATGTTCCCGGGCGGGATGCGAAAAACTGGAATCCGGTTTTTCGCATCCCGCTCTCTTCTCAACAATCAACCACGATGCTCTTGGAAGTTTCCATCCAAAAACATCGTGATTTAGGATGCGCGCATGTGCAGCGGCGAGGCGGCGACAGACGACATTGCATTCGAGCGCGCCTTCATGGGCGCGCCCGGCGAACTCTTGCGTCTATCGCCGCTGGTGCGCCGCATGGCCGCCGGCAATCCGGGGCCGATGACCTTCACCGGAACCTGCACCTATGTCGTCGGCGCCGGCGAAGTGGCGGTCATCGATCCGGGCCCCGATCGCAAGGAGCATATTGACGCTTTGCTCGAGGCTCTGCGCGGCGAAGCCATCGCCGCAATTCTGGTCACGCATACGCACAAGGATCATTCGCCCGGCGCGCGCGCGCTGAAGGCGGCGACGGGCGCGCCGATCATCGGTTGCGCGCCCAACCTGCCGGACAGCTTGGCGGGCGCCGGCGCGCGACCCGAGGGGCCCCACGACGACGGCCACGCGCCGGATTCGATCCTGCGCGAGGGCGAGGCCTTCGAGACGCGGAATTTCGCGCTTGTCTGCGTCGAGACGCCGGGCCACACGGCGAACCATCTCGCCTTCTGCCTGCCGCAGGAGCAGGCGCTTTTTTCGGGCGACCACGTCATGGCCTGGTCGACCTCGCTCGTCACGCCGCCGGACGGTTCGATGCGCGATTACATGGCCTCGCTCGAAAAGCTGCGCCAGCGCGACGACGCCATTTATTGGCCCGGACACGGCGGTCCCGTACTGGAGCCGCGACGCTATGTGCGCGCGCTCGCCAATCACCGCCGCCAGCGCGAGCGCGCCATTTTAGCGCGCCTCGCGGCGGGCGACGAGACGATCGAGGCGATCGTCGCCCGTGTCTATGAGGGCCTTTCGCCGGCGCTGCGCGGCGCAGCCAGCCTTTCCGTTCTGGCCCATCTGCAGGATCTGACGGAGCGCGGCCTCGCCGCCGCTGACGGGCCTTTGGGCCTTGGCGCGCTGTACCATCTGGCCTGAGCGGCCTTCCGACCGCCGCTTGCCGACCTATTTTTTGTCGACCTGCGCCTGCAGCGCCGCCTCGAAAACGGCGATGTTGTGCTGATTGACGCCAAAATCCAATGGCCCGAAGCGCGACGCGGAGCGCAGATCGACGCGGGTTTGCCCGGCGAGCGGCCGGATGCGCAAGGCGATGTCGCAGGGGAATCCCAAAATCATGCTGCGGGCGATGGCGTCGATATGGCCGATGCCCATGCGTCCGCCGGGCGGGATTTCCTCAACGAGGCGCCAGCCGCTGGCAGCGACGGCCTTGCGCACCGCGGAGAAGGCCTCGTCCGTATCGAGATCGAGCAGGATCGGCAGGATCTTCGGATAGGCCTGCGCCTGCGCCCGGCGCAACGCCGCCGGCGGATTGCGCGGCGTCGCGCCGCCCCGTGCGGCCTGGGCGATGCGCGAGGCCGAGAAGGCCGGCGGATCGGCGATGTCCGTCGAAAGATCGGTCAGCCGCGGCGCGTGCGCGGCTTTCGCGGCGAGAAAAGCCGGATAGGCGAGCAGCAGAAGCGCCAGGAACAGGCCGGCCGCCGCCTGCCCCGCGCCCTGCCGGCCGGTGCGCCAGATCACGATGAAGGCCAGCAACGCGCAAAGGATCGCGCCGACGGCAAGACCGATCGAGCCGCTGAGAACGGCGAGCGCGGCCGATGGATCGATCCCCCAGCGCGCCGCGGCGACGCCGATCAGCGCGACCGCCAGCGCGAGCGCTGCGAGCCGCCGGCTCAGCAGAGCCGATGTGGAAAAAGGGTCTTCGACGATCAGGCGCCGCATCGCTGGCTCCGCCCCGGCATTGGCGCAAATATTATCGGATCAGGGCGCCTCAGCTAAGATCGCCGCGCGGATTATAGGGTTTGCCGCTTTCCCATTTGCGCATCAGGTTCGACAGCTCGGCGTCGGGCTCGTCTGGAAGCGTGACGCGCAAGGTCACGAGAAGGTCGCCCGGTGCGCCATTGGGATTGGGCAATCCCTTGCCGCGCAGCCGCAAGGTGCGTCCGCCCGTCGTGCCGGCCGGAACGGCGAGCTCGACGGCGCCGTCGAGGGTCGGCACGTTCACCTTGCCGCCGAGCACGGCCTCATAGAGCGTCACCGGCAAATCAAGCCGCAGGTCCCGTCCCTCGACGCGGAAAAAGGGGTGTTTGGCGATTTTGACCGTGACGATGGCGTCGCCCGGCTCGCCACCGGCGAGGCTCGAATGGCCCTGCCGCTTGAGGCGGATCTGCTTGCCGTCCTCAATGCCCGCCGGGATGGAGACTTCGAGCGCGCGTCCGCTCGGCAGGGTCACGCGCACCTGGGCCCCGGTCGCCGCCTCGTTAAGGCTCACGGTCACGTTCGCCTGCACGTCCTCGCCGCGCGGCGGCGGCGCAGCCCGCGCGCCACGGCGTCCCGCCGCGCCGCCAAAAAGCTCGCTGAATATGTCGTTGCCCTCGAAGCCAGACGCGCCCGCGCCCGGGCGCCCGCCGCCAAAATTGAATTCGAATCCTTCAAAGCCCGGCCCCGCCCCGGCATGCGCCCTGCGGCCCGCGCCAGCCCCGTGCGCGAAGCCCTCAAAACCGGGATGGCGCGGCTTGCCTTCGGCGTCGATCTCGCCGCGATCGAAGGCGCCGCGCTTTTTTTCGTCGCCAAGAATTTCATAGGCCGAGCCGATCTCCGCGAATTTTTCTTTCGCCTTCAGCTCCTTGCTCTGATCGGGATGAAATTTCTTCGCGAGCTTGCGGAAGGCTGATTTGATCTCGGCCGCGCTCGCGGATTTTGGAACGCCGAGAACAATGTAAGGATCACGCATCGATTGAGCCCACTCCCGCGCTCGCCCAAATTCGCCCAAGAACGAGAATCGCCCAAGTAGCGGTCAAAAACCGGCTGGAACATATTCCGATCAGATTTCATCAATCCGATCGACAAGAATATGTTCGAGCTTCTGAGGCTGGAGCGTTTTCTCGTCGACAGAATGATCCATTCCGCCGGAAAGCGCTCCAGGAATCGGCGCGAACGCCCATGTTTCAGATTGAATTTGGGGGATGTCGAAGCAAGGCGCAAGGCTCGCGCGGCGTTCTCTTGCCAGCGCGTGGCGCGATTAGCGCAGCGCGGGCGGCTATTTCGCGCTCCTGTCGGCTACGGGCGACGCCATTTCGGCGATGCTCCATTCGCCGCTCTTGTCCGCGCAGGCGACGCCCTGCATCGTTTTGCCGCCGGCCTTGCGCTCGACGTCGGCGCTGAACCTGCGGCAGACTTTCGCATCCGACGGGTAGGCTTTGCTGGTCGGCGCGAACGAACCCTTGACCCCCGACTGCGGATTGTCCCAACTGACCGGCGAGCCGTCGCCCTGCGGGTCGAGCGCCGTCGAAAGAGCCGCCTTCGCCCTTCGCCAGTCCTCCGGCCCGAGCAGCCGCTCAAGCGGGGCGGACGGAATCGAGCCCGTCGCGTCCTCGTCGGCGACCGCATTGGCGTTCGCATTCATGAAAGAACCGATCGGCACGGAGACGGCGCATCCGGCCATCGAGGCCGCCATCGCCGCGAGCGCGAGGCTGCCGCAGAGGGCCTGCAAAACCCCATGGAGGGCGTGTTTTTGATGCCGCTGTTTTTGGTGATAATGGCGCACGAGGCGTCCGGTCCTTAAGTTCGAAGCCGCTCGCGATTGCGTTACTTCAGGAGATTTAACTTTGAACGAGTTAACGGGGCGTGACTTCACCGAGGCGGCGGAGCCGTTCGATCTCTTCGCCTCCTGGTTCGCGGAGGCGCAAAAGAGCGAGCCGAACGATCCCGAGGCCGTGGCGCTCGCCACCGCCGACGCCGACGGCCTGCCTGACGTGCGCATGGTTCTTCTGAAAGAGGCGTCACCCGCGGGCTTCGTGTTTTACAGCAACGCCGAAAGCGCCAAGGGGCGCGAACTTGAGGCCAACCCGAAGGCGGCCGGCGTGATGCACTGGAAATCGCTGCGCCGGCAGGTCCGCTTTCGCGGCGCCGTGGAGCGCGTGAGCGATGCCGACGCCGACGCCTATTTCGCCAGCAGGGCGCTGCAGAGCCGCCTCGGCGCCTGGGCGAGCCAGCAATCGCGACCGCTCGAAAGCCGCTTTGCGCTGGAGAAGTCGGTCGCGAAATACGCCGCGAAATTCGCGCTTGGAACCATTCCCCGGCCGCCCTATTGGGGCGGCTATCGCATCAGGCCGATCTATCTCGAATTCTGGTCCGATGGCGCATTCCGGCTGCATGACCGGATCGTCTTCCGGCGCGAGACGCCGGACGCGCCCTGGCGCAAGGAGCGGCTATATCCATGAGCGAGGCCGGGGCGGCGCCGGCCGCGGCGCAGGCGCGGGGCCCGCGCGAGTACCCCGCCGCGCCGATCCTCGCCGTCAGCCTCGCCGTGTTCCGCGCCGGCAAGGTGCTGCTCGCGACCCGCACGCGCGCGCCTTTCACGGGCGCGTTTTCGCTGCCGGGCGGCGGCGTCGAAATCGGCGAAACCCTGACCGAAGCCGCCCTCAGGGAACTGCGCGAGGAAGTCGCGGTCGAGGCGCGCATCGTCGCCTTCAATCGCCATGTCGAATCGATCGAACGCGACGAAGCGGGCGCGGTCCGGCGCCATTTCGTCATCGCCTCCTTCGTCGGCGAATGGATCGCCGGCGAGGGAACTCCTGGGCCGGAAGCCGGCGAAGTCCTTTGGTCGGAGCCAGCCGGGCTGCGCCTGCTCCATTGCACGCCTCAGACCGCCGATGTCGTCGCGAGCGCGGCGGCCATCCTCGCCGCGCGCCGCGAACGGAACTGAAGGGAACTCCTGTTTCAACCGTCTGCAAACTGGCCTAAAGTCGATCCGATGAGAATCGGACGGCGACATGCTTCTTTTTTGATGTGTTTTGTTAAAATTGCAGCCATATCGACATGAAAATAAAATAAATTTTGCGCATGTTGAGACCATGGAGGCAGATCGTGAAAGACGCGCGCGGATTGGCGAGCTGGTTCGCCGGCAACGCGTTGCGCGCGGCCGCCGCGGCCGCGGCCATGGGGCTTTGCGCGGCGACGGCCGCGCCGCAGGACGCGCCGCCGGCGAAGGCGCTGCACGCCTCGCCTGCCCCCGCAAAGGGCGCGAAGCCAAGGGCCGACGAGCCCGCTGCGCCCGACGCCGCCAAAGCTGCGCCGGGCAAGACGGAACGCGGCGAAGCGGACGGATCAAATCCGCAGGCTGCGACGCCCGGGCCGCCGCCGCCGCCCTATGAGCCGCAGGTTTTGCGTCTCGCCGAAATTCTCGGCGCCCTCGCCTGGCTCGACGACCTCTGCGGCGCCAAATCCGACTGGCGCGCGCGGATGCAGCAATTCCTCGAAGCGGAAGCGAAGACGCCGGAGCGCAAGGAGCGCATCGCGGGAAGCTTCAACCGCAGCTTCCATGATTATGAGCTTTCCTATCAAAGCTGCACGCCCAACGCGCAGATCATCATCAGCCGCTTTCTGACTGAAGGCGGGATGCTGGCGCGGGACGTCGTCAACCAATTCAGCGCGTCTTGAAGGCAATGCGATCGCGTTATCGAGGGCCGCCTTGAAAAATCTCATCACCGACGTCGGCGGCCTCAAAGTCGGCAATGCGCATGACGCGAAGCTCGCTTCAGGCGTAACAGTGGTCATCTTCGAGGCCCCCGCTATCGCCTCGATCGCCGTTCACGGCGGCGCGCCGGGCGTGCGCGACGGCGCTTTGCTCGAGCCCGGCATGACGGTTGAACGCGTCGACGCGCTGGCGCTGTCCGGCGGCTCTGTCTATGGGCTTGATTTCCATGGGCGGCGTCCTCGCCTTTCTGCGCGAGCAGGGTCGCGGCTTTCCGGTCGGCCCGATCAAGGTTCCCATCGCGCCCGGCGCCGTCCTGTTCGATCTCCTGAATGGCGGCGACAAGGATTTCGGCGCCGAGCCGATCTATTGGCGGCTTGGCTATGAGGCGGCCAGGGCGGCGGCGCTGGACTTCGCGCTCGGCACGGCCGGCGCCGGCTTTGGCGCCACGACCGTCAATCTGAAGGGCGGCCTCGGCTCGGCGAGCGCCTTAACCTCGGGCGGCTTTCGCGTCGGCGCGCTGGTCGCCGTCAACGCGGTCGGCATGGCGACGATTGGCGAGGGCCCGCATTTCTGGGCGGCGCCTTACGAACGCGACGGCGAGTTCGGCGGCTGCGGATGGCCCGGCTCCTTCCCGGCCGGGGGCGATTTCCGCATCAAGAGCGTCGAGCCGCAAAACACCACGATCGCGATCGTCGCGACCGACGCCGCGCTGACCAAGACCGAGGCGAAACGCCTCGCCATCATGGCGCATGACGGCATGGCCCGCGCTTTGCGGCCAACCCATGCCGCGATGGATGGCGACACCGTCTTTTCCGCCGCGACGGGCGTCTCGACCAAAGAGCCAACGCTCGCCGACAAGACCGAGATCGGCTCGTCGGCCGCCGATTGCCTCGCGCGGGCGACCGGGCGCGCGGTCTTTGAGGCGCAGGCGCTGCCATTTCCAGGCGCGCTGCCGAGCTGGCGGGCGCAATTCGACAAAAAGGGATAGCGATGCGAATGAATTTAGCGCGTTCCGGCGCCCTCGCCCTCATTCTTATGATGAGTTCTCTTTTCGGCGCGGCGGAAGCCGCCGAAACCGACGTCCCGGTCTGGCGCGTTCCGGACGTCGGCGCCCTGCCCGACGATGCGCGCGGACGGCAAATCCGTCGCGGGCGTGCGCTTGTCACGCGGACCCCCGAGTTTATCGGCCCCGACGCGGCTAATGCGGACGATCGCTTCGCCGGCAATGATCTTGCCTGCGGCAGTTGCCATCTTGACGCTGGAACCAAGAAATTCGGCTTGCCGCTCTATGGCCTCGGCGACGCGTTTCCGCACTATAGCGCCCGTCACGGCGCGGATATTTCCATCGAGGAGCGCCTCAATTCCTGCATGACGCGGAGTTTGAACGGCCGCCCGCTGCCGACAGATTCGGCGCAAATGCGCGATCTCGTCGCCTATGTGGAGTTTCTGTCCTCCGGCACGAAGAAAGGCGAGACGCTCGCCGGGCATGGCGCGGGCGACATGGCCGAACTCGACCGCGCGGCCGACCCCGCCCGGGGCGAAAAAATCTATACCGTGGTCTGCATCGCCTGCCATACGCAGACCGGGGCCGGCCTTCTGCGCGATCCGAGGGCGTCTCAGCTCGGCTATACCGTTCCGCCGCTTTGGGGAGACGGCAGCTTCAATGACGGCGCCGGAATGGCGCGTCTGATTACGATGGCGAATTTCGTTCACTCGAACATGCCGAGCGGCTCCGACTATCTCAGCCCCAACGTCTCGGTCGAAGACGCCTGGGATGTCGCGGCCTATGTCGAATCGAAGCCGCGTCCGCGAAAAGCCGGCCTCGATCATGATTTTCCCGATCTCCTCGATAAGCCGATCGACACGGCCTATGGGCCTTACGCCGACGGCTTTAGCGAGACGCAGCATAAATACGGACCTTACGCGCCGATCCGGGCCGAGGTCGCGCGCCTCAAGGCCGAACAGGAAAAATCCGGAAACGGGACGAGATAGAGGCTGCGTTCATTTGCGGCGGACGTGCTCCCGGCTTACATTGTCGCAACGCATGTGAATCAGGCGCGCCAATGACCAGTTTGCTATTCGATACGCTCAAGCTCTCCAGAACGCTTCAGGAGAGGGGCCAGTTCACGCCCGATCAGGCGAATGCGCTCGCCGAGGGAATTTCCAGCGCCTCTATCGATAATCTTGCGACCAAGGAAGACGTCAAGGATTTCAGAAACGCCATCAAAGTCGACATCAGCGATCTGCGAAACGAGGTCAAGGGCGACATAAGCGAACTGCGAAATGAGGTCAAAAGCGACATAAGCGAACTACGACACGAATTCAAAGGCGATATAAGCGCGCTCGAAATCAGGCTCCAGAGATTGATCATCGGCGGCTTTGGCGTTCAGCTCGCGATCCTCGGCGCGGTGATTACGTTTCTGCATAGATGAGGTGAGTGCGGAGATCCCATCGGTTCAAGGCCTTCTCGCCCCGAAAAATAGAAAGACGCGCGATCCCGCCAGTCGCAGGCTTTCGAGCGCACGCCCGGCGACCCGAACCCTTTTGCGTTCCGGCCGCGCCGCGTGCTAGGGCACTCCCTCACAAAGGGAGCGCCCCACCTCCATGATCCCCCGTTATTCCCGCCCCGAAATGGTCGCCGTCTGGGATCCGCAGACGCGGTTCCGCATTCTGGTTCGAAATCGAAGCCTATGCCTGCGACGCGCTGGCCGAAATCGGCGTCATTCCGAAATCATCCGCCGAGGCGATCTGGGCCAAGGCCGGACATGTGACCTTCGACGTCGCGCGCATCGATGAGATCGAGAAAGTCACGCACCACGACGTCATCGCCTTCTTGACGCATCTCGCCGAATTCATCGGCCCCGACTCGCGCTTCGTGCATCAGGGCATGACCTCGTCCGACGTGCTCGACACCTGCCTTTCGGTGCAGCTCGCCCGCGCATCGGACATTCTCATCCAGGATGTCGACGCGCTGCTCGCCGCGCTGAAGCGCCGCGCCTTCGAGCATAAATTGACGCCGAGCATCGGCCGCTCGCATGGCATCCACGCCGAGCCGGTGACGTTCGGGCTGAAACTCGCGCAGGCCTATGCCGAATTTTCCCGCGCGCGCGAGCGGCTCATCAATGCGCGCAAGGAGATCGCGACCTGCGCGATTTCGGGCGCCGTCGGCACTTTCGCCAATATCGACCCGCGCGTCGAAGCCCATGTCGCCGAAAAACTGGGGCTCACCGTCGAGCCCGCCTCGACGCAGATCATTCCGCGCGACCGCCACGCCATGTTCTTTGCGACGCTCGGCGTGATCGCCTCCTCGCTGGAGCGGCTCGCCATCGAGATCCGGCATTTGCAGCGCACCGAAGTGCTGGAGGCCGAGGAGTTTTTCGCGGAAGGCCAGAAAGGCTCGAGCGCAATGCCGCACAAGCGCAATCCGGTGCTGACCGAGAATGTGACCGGCCTCGCCCGACTGGTGCGCGGCATGGCGCTGCCGGCGATGGAGAATGTCGCGCTCTGGCATGAACGCGACATCTCGCATTCCTCGGTCGAACGCATGATCGCGCCAGACGCCACGGTGACGCTCGATTTCGCCCTTGCCCGTATGACCGGCGTGATCGACAGGCTGCTCGTCTATCCGGCCAATATGCAGAAAAATCTCGATCGGCTCGGCGGCCTCATCCATTCGCAGCGGGTTCTGCTGGCGCTCACCCAAAAGGGCGTCAGCCGCGAGGACGCCTATGCCTATGTCCAGCGCAACGCGATGCCGGTCTGGCGCGGCGAGGGCGATTTCTTAACGCTGCTCAAAGCCGATCCGGACGTCAGCAAGGCCCTGAGCGCGGACGAACTCGAAAGCCTGTTCGATCTCGGCTATCATTTGAAAAATGTCGATACCATTTTTGAACGCGTGTTTGGGCCCAACTGAGGTCCGCTGCATCTCTTAAAGAGGCGCGAAAATGACGCCGGACCTCATTGAATTCACGCGGCGCGCGCTCGAAAAGGGCGTGGCGCCGGATGATGTCGCGGGCGCGATCCGCGCCGCCGGATGGTCCGAGCAGGAAGCGGCCTCGGCACTTTCGGCTTTCGGCCCGCTTGCTTTCGGCCTCGCCCCGCCGAAGCCGAAACTGCATGTATCGGCGCGCGAAGCCTTCCTTTATCTCCTGCTTTTTTCGACGCTTTACGCGTGCATTCTGGAATTTCGTCGCGCTGATTTTCATATTCATCGACCGGCTCGCGCCTGACCCGACCCAGACCGGGCTTTCGAGCGACAGCGACATCCGCTGGAGCGTCTCGATGCTGATCGTCCTCTTTCCGCTGTTTCTGTTCACATTCTGGCAGGCGCACAGGGCCGAGCCGGACGCATCGACAAAATCGCCGTCGCGCGTGCGCAGCTGGCTCACCTATCTGACGCTCTATCTCTCCGCTTTGACCTTCGCCGGCTGCGTCGTCAGCCTCGTCTACAGCCTGCTCAGCGGGGAGTTCACCTCCCGTTTCCTGTTCAAGCTTTTGACCATCGCGATCGTCGCAAGCGGGATCTTTGCGTATTTCCTGAGCGACGTGCGCCGGATCGACGCGGAGTGAGACATCCCGCCTCGCTCTTCATTTACGCGGCCGGCCTGTTCGTCGGCGCCGCCATCGTCGTCGGCCTCGTCATGATTCCCGCGCCATGGGTCCAGCGCAAGAAGGATCTCGACGAAACGCGCGTGCGGGACCTTACGACGCTGTCGAGCATGATCGTGACCTATTATCGCGAACATGGACATTTGCCGGAGTCGGTCGAAGAATTGCCGGGGCGCCGCGCACCACGGATCTGGCGACGAAGGCCCCTTATGCGTATATCGTGAACAATCTGCGCGACTATCAACTTTGCGCGAATTTCGAAAGCGATTCAGCCGCGACGACGCAGAGCTTTCCTGCCGAGAAATCCGGCTGGAAGCATGGGCAAGGGCGTCAATGTTTCACGCTGGCTGTTCCAGCGCAGCCGCAGCCCTGAAGCCCACGCGTTGCGGCGAAGGATCTTGACAATCGGACCAACAGCTTAACCATGCCGCCGACGATCTTCGCTTAAACTTTCAAGTCACTGGTTTCCGACGAGGTTACAATGAACCCCCATTTCCGCCTTGAAGCCGCCGTCGGCGCGATCGTCGCGGACGCAAGCCTTCACGCGCGCTGGCTGAACACATTCTCCTATCTCGAATATGTCGGCTTTCGCAAAATCGTGAAGAGCCAGCGAGCCGAGGCGCTCACCGCCGAAATCCTCAACCACGCGCTGGAGGAAGGCCGCCACGCCCTCGGCCTCAAAAATATCGCGCTCAAGATCGGCGGCGAGGCCTTCGCCACCTATGCGCCGGAAAACATGCTCTGCGGCGACGAGGCCGAGGATTATTTCCAGAGTCTTGACGCAGCCTGCGACGCGGTCTTCGCCGACCGCCCCGACGCGCAGCGCGTCAGGCTCGTCTATTGCTATGTGACCTGGCTGATCGAGCGCCGCGCCTTGCAGGTCTATGGCGTCTACAAGGACGCGCTCGGCTCCTCGCCGGTCGCCGCCCGCATCGCAGGGCTGCTCGTCGAGGAAGAAAAGCATCTTGCCGACGTCGAAGCCGAAATCGGCGCGGCCGATCCCGATTTCGCCGCGCGCGCGCCAAAGCTGGAGGCGATCGAGGCGAAGCTCTATGAGGGTTTCATCGATGCGCTGGTCGCCGATCTCGCGCGGCCGAAAACGCTCGTCCACGCCTGAACTCATGCGGACCTCCGACGCTGACATATTGCTGGTTCCGGGCCTTGGCGGATCGGGACCAGATCATTGGCAAAGCCGCTGGGACGCCAAGTTGCCGACGGCACGCTTCGTCACGCAGGACGATTTCGACCGGCCTGACCTCGCGGCCTGGTGCGCGCGGCTCGTTGAGGAAATCGCGCGCGCGGAGCGCCCCGTCATTCTGGTCGGGCACAGTCTCGGCGTCCTCGCCATCGCTCATGCCGCGCCGCTCCTGCGCGAACTTGGCGTCAAAGGCGCCTTTCTCGTCGCCCCGCCCGCCGCCGAGACGATCGCCGCCATTCCGTCGATCGATCCGGCCTTCGCCGCGCCGCTTTTCGAGCCGCTGCCCTTTCCGGGCCTCGTCATCGCCAGCCGCGACGACCCTTACGGGCCTTATTCCGAGAGCGAAAGGCTGGCGGGCACCCTCGGCGCGGAACTCGCCGACGCCGGCAATTCCGGCCATATCAACGCCGAGAGCGGCCATGGACCCTGGCCCGAGGGCCTGATGCGCTTCGCCGGATTTTTGAAGGCGCTTTGAGCGTAGCGGCGCAATCAAGCATTTGCCCGTTAAGCCTTTGGCTTGGCGAGGAGATCGGCCGTTTGCTTCGTGACAGCGGCAGGGCGGCGTCATATAGTCGCAGCAAGCGGCTTCCGCGACAGAAGCAAGAAACATTGGGGAAAGCGCCCCTTGCGGAGGCCGGTCACGGGTGGACGCAGGAGGGCGACATGGTCAGCATCGACGAAAATGAGGTCAAGCGCGTTTCAGCGGCTCTCGATGCGCAAAGGCTTCGAACGCCCTTGGCGGCGCCCAGCTCCAAGTCCCTGAGGAAAAATTCGGCGGACGTGGAGAAAACCTTCGCCTCCTATTTCGCCAAGACCGGTCTTCCGATCGACAAACTCAACAAGCTGGCGGCGAAGAGTAAAGCCGAAAGGCGGAAGCTCATCGACAGGCGCGGAGATGAATCCGCCAAGGCTTCGCGCGCGGCCGAGGCTGCTTTTCACCAGGGCATGGCTTACCGGCGCCAGGCATTGCAACTTCTTTCGAAGCCATTCCTGTCGACGCTCATCACGCTCGATAAGCCATTTCTGATCTGGGAGCTTCCCCATCCAGAGTCCAACGTCTGGATCGAACTCGAACGTCGAGTCGCTGAACAGCTCCATCAAGTTCGAAATCATAACGCGATCCGGCGCCGACGCGACGACCTTCCTTTTTTACTTTCTCTGGACCAACGACAGCGACTTCGCCGCCGTCGTGAATGTCAGCACTTCACTCGTTTTGAACGGCGTTTGCCAGGTTCTGGCGGATAGCGGAATTCTTCAAGGCCATCATAACTATATTACGCTTTTGGCTAACCTGATCCTCATGAGATGGTCTGGCTGGGGCACAGACCCCGTGACAGGCGTCAGCAACGACCAAACGCTTTTTCCCTTCCCTCAACAGACCCAATTTCAAACCGTGGCGCAACTCGATCAATACGGCGGCGACTGGTTCGACGATTCCAGCGGAAACAACGAACAGTCGTTTAACTTCCAGCCATTTTCACTGAGCTGCGATCTTATTGCAATTCCCGCGCACGCAACGACGCTTTTCGAGGTGTCGCTTCTTGTCTCCTACACCATTCAGGACGGCGACGACTTCGATTACGTAGCAATCGACTTCGCTCAGGATAAATTCGCGCGACGCGTCCTTTGCCCCTCAGTCGAGCTTGAGCTGCTCACGCAGGCGCCAATGGCGACGGCGGGTTGACGGACCTCGTATGGCGAGATGGATCCCGGCCCGCAGGCCCGGTCCGCTTCGCCGGATTTTTGACGACGTTGCAACGCGGCGTCCCGGTCAGCGCCTTTCCGGCTGGCACGTTTTTAGCTGGAATGGTTCGCAAGAGTGCAAGGTCTGCACGCCGGGGTCTGATTCATGACGGATATTGTAGAACTGAGAAAGCGCAAGGAGCCGCTCAATCTGGCGATTGTGTATGTGGATCCGGACCTGTTCATCGAACATTTCATGGGCTGGCTGGAGATCACCGCCTTCATCACCGCCCTGCGGGCCGGCGAGGCGCAGGTCCCCGCCGATGGCGTGACGCCGAAGCTGTCAGAGGAGCAGCTGCAGAGCCCCGGCGTCCAGAAAGTCGCCAATGACGCGGTCGCCGCCTTCTGCATGACGGCGTCGCTGAAAGGCGACATCGCGGCGGTGGACAAGGTCGAAGCCGCCTTGACCGCGAGCATGGGCAAGGAATTCCCGGGCGCGTTCGCTTTGTGGCATTTTCGTTCGAAAATCGACAATCCGCAGACGCTTGAGGATTTTGTCGGACAGGCCGGCAAGAAGTTGCTCACCGGCGATATCCCGCCGCCGCCGCTGCGCGCAAAGGAGAACTGGAGCACGGGCCTGCGCTTCTTCGAAAAGGCGCGCAATTCGAGCTTCATTCACGAGATCATGTTTCCGCTGGCGAAATGGACGCGCGAGCGCTGGACCGAGACGCTGGAGAAGGGCGTCGCCTTCCTGCAGCACATTGAGGACAATGTTCCGGTTCTACGGGAAACTCTGGACGACGCCCGCAACGATCAGCCCTTCATCGCCAATCTGCTTTTGAAGGTCGCCCCCGCGGTCGACATGGAACTGACCGACGACTATCAGGGATTTCTTCGATCCCTCGCGCGCCGGACCTGACAGGGCGCCAGATGCGGCGCGACGGCGGGCTCTGGTCCGGGCGCTTACAGCGCCTGCCAGAACCGCACCGGCTCGCCGCGCGCTGGCGTTACGATCTCGCCGTCCCACATCACGCGCGCGCCGCGGACGATCGTCCCCACGGGCCAGCCGGTGACGTCCTTGCCATGATAGGGCGTCCAGGCCGCACGGGAGGCGATCCAGCGATCCTCGATGACCGCGCGGCGCTTCAGATCGACGATGGTGAAATCGGCGTCATAGCCGACCGCGATGCGCCCCTTGCCGGCGATGCCGAACAATCGCGCGGGACCGGCGCTGGTCAGATCGACGAAGCGCTCGATCGAGAGCCGGCCCGCCGCAACGTGATCGAGCATGATTGGAACCAGCGTCTGCACGCCGGTCATCCCCGACGGACTCTGCGGATAGGGCCTCGCCTTCTCCTCCAGCGTATGCGGCGCATGATCGGAACCGAGAATATCGACGATGCTTTGCCTGACGCCATGCCAAATATGATCGCGATGGCGGACCTCGCGCACCGGCGGGTTCATCTGCAGCTTCGTGCCGAGCCGCGCGTAATCGTCGCTCGAAAGGGTGAGGTGATGCGGCGTCACCTCGACGCTGGCGATATCCTTGTGGCCGCTCAGAAAATCGATCTCCTCCGCGGTCGAGACATGCAGCACGTGCACCGTTGCGCGGGCCTCCCGCGCGATGCGCACGAGGCGCTGCGTCGATTGCAGCGCCGTGATCTCGTCGCGCCAGACATGATGAGAGGAAGGATCGCCGGGCACGCGCAGGTCTTTGCGCGCGTTGAGCCTCGCCTCATCCTCGCTGTGGAACGCCGCGCGGCGGCGCGTCTGGCGCAGGATCGCCTCGATCCCGGCATCGTCGCCAACGAGCAGCGATCCTGTGGACGAGCCCATGAACACCTTGACGCCGGCGGCGCCCGGCAGACGCTCCAGCTCTGGAATGTCGCGCACATTGTCGGTCGCACCGCCGACCCAGAAGGCGAAATCGCAATGCATGCGATGGGTTGCGCGCGAAACCTTATCCGCCAATGCAGCGGCGGTGGTGGTCAGTGGATTGGTGTTCGGCATCTCGAACACGGCCGTGACGCCGCCGAGAACCGCCGCGCGGGAGCCCGTCTCCAGATCCTCCTTATGGGTCAGGCCCGGCTCGCGGAAATGCACCTGCGTGTCGATGACGCCGGGCAGGATGGTCAAGCCCTGCGCGTTGATCGCCTCGCCGGCGCTGACCTGCGCGAGATCGCCGATCGCGGCGATTTTGCCGGCGCGGACGCCAATGTCGGCGACGCCGACGCCATTATGATCGACGATGACGCCGCCCCTCAGGACCAAGTCAAAGGTTTGCGGCATGGGGCCATCCATTGTTACAAAGCAGCTTGCGTTTTAGATCACGAGGATTTTGGATCGAACCGATCCAAAATCATAAACGTGATCGATTCTAATAATGTAGAGCGGGCGAGAACACATACAGGCCCGGCGCGGGCGAAGTCGAGGATCGAATGACGAACAGGATATGCTTCCTTCCCGAGCGCGGCGTCATCAAAATGACGGGTGAGGAAACGCAAGGGTTCCTGCACCGCCTCATCACCAATAGCGTCAAGGATATCGCGCCGGGCGAAAGCCGGTTTTCCGCGCTGCTGTCGCCGCAGGGCAAGCTCATGTTCGATTTTTTCGTGGCGCCGCTGCCGGACGGCGAGCCAGGATTCCTGATCGATTGCGTGCGCGACCAAAGCGCCGCGCTCGCCCAGCGGCTCAATTTTCATAAGCTGCGCGCGAAAATCACGATCGAGGATCAGTCCGAGGCGCTCGGCGTCGCCGCGATCCTCGACGATGAAGCGCCCGTCGGGATCGACGGCGTCGTCTATAGCGACGCGCGCGCGCCCGGCCTTGGCCGGCGCATCATCGCCGCGCGGGAGGCGCTGGCGAGCGCCAGCAACATTGACGCGGCGGATTACGAAAGCCGGCGCGTCGCAGCGGGCGTGCCAAAGGGCGGCGTCGATTTCATCTATGGCGACGCTTTCGTTCAGGATTCGAATCTCGACTGGTTGAACGGCGTCGATTTCAAGAAAGGCTGCTACGTCGGCCAGGAAGTCGTCGCGCGCGTGCATCATCGCAAATCGGCGAAGAAGCGGATCCTGAAGTTTCACTTCGAGGGCGACCCGCCGGCCCACGGGGCCGAGATTGCCGCGGGCGGCCCGCCGCTCGGACAGGTGAGTTCAATATCGGGCTCCGAAGGCCTCGCCATGTTGCGGATCGACCGCCTCGAAGAGGCGCGGACGGCGGGAGCCGTCGTGAAAGCGGGCGAGACTCCGATCGCCGTCACGCCCCCCGCGTGAGCGCCCGATGATGTCTGACGAGAAGATCCGCTGCACATGGCCCGGCGACAGTCCGCTCTATCTCGCCTATCACGACGAGGAATGGGGCGCGCCGGAGCGCGACGATCGCGCGCTCTATGAAAAGCTGATCCTCGACGGCTTTCAGGCCGGCCTCTCGTGGATCACGATTTTGCGCAAGCGCGAGGCCTTTCGCGCCGCCTTCGATGGCTTCGACCCGGAAAAAATCGCGCGCTACACGCCGAAAAAGGTGGAGGCGCTGATGCAGGACGCCAGCATCGTGCGCAATCGCGCCAAGATCGAGGCGTCGATCATCTCCGCGCGCGCCTGGCTCAAAATTCAGGACGGGCCCGGCTTTTCGAATTATCTCTGGGGCTTCGTCGATGGCGCGCCGATCCAGAACGCCTTTCGCCATTCGTCGGAAATTCCCTGCCAGACCGAACTTTCCATTCGTCTGTCAAAGGATCTCAAAAAGCGCGGCTTCAATTTCTGCGGCCCGACCATCGTCTACGCCTTCTGTCAGGCGACCGGCATGGTCAATGATCATCTCGTCAGTTGCTGGCGCCATTCCGAATGCGCGGCGCTGGCGAAGCCCGCGTGAGTCCCCCTCCGCGCGCCGCGCCGCCGCCAACGCGCGCGTGGGTGCGTCTTTTATCCGGCAAGCGCCTCGATCTTCTCAATCCGACGCCCTTCGACTGGGACGACAGCGATCTCGCCATCGGCCTCGCCCGCACCTATCGCTGGGGCGGACATTCGGCCTGGGCCCTGCCGCTTTCGGTGGCGCAGCATTCGCTGCTCGTTCTGGCGCTGCGGCGGCTCTGGTTCCCGGCCGTCGACGATCCCCGCGCCGATCTGCGTGAATTACTGCATGACGCCGACGAGGGCCTGCTCGGTTTTGATTGCATCTCCGTGGTGAAGCCCTTCCTCGGCAAATCCTATCGCCGGCTGGCCGAATCGCTGGAGCGCGCCGTCGCGCTACGCTATGGGCTGGCGCCATGGACGGCGGCGGACAAAAGCCCGCACAAGAGGGCCGATCGCGTCGCGGCGGCGTCCGAGGCCGTCCATGTCGTCGGCTGGACGCGCAAGGAGGTGCGCGCGACCCTTGGCATTCCGCATCAGCCGCTCGACGTCGATCCGCTCGCGGCGATCTATGGCGGAACGCCCTGGGAGCCCTGGGCGCCGACGCTGGCGGCGGAACGCTTCCTCGCCGAGCTTTCGAAGCTGAGTTCGAGACTTGGGGCTGTTTAGCGCAGGCATTTCCGCCGTTTTTGCGTGAATTTGTTGCTGCGATGCAGTATGGAGGCCCGGCCGCCCGCGTGGCGGCCGCGCCTCAGTGGAACGCCTGAAACGACAAGGTTGTGTTTTGTTGAAAGACGCGACAGCTTTCAAAACTGCGCTCTCAAAGGAGAGTTTGATGGGCCGCCTCCATGTCTGTTCTCTGGCGAAAGTGCCGGAGATCGTCCGCGCGAGCGGCGCCCGCAGCCTCGTCACCCTGATCGACGAAGGCACGCAAGTCGTCCGTCCGCGCGAGATCGCCGCCGAGCGGCATCTTTTCGTCTCGATGTCGGACATCGTCGTCGCGGTGGACGGTCATGTCCTGCCCTCCGACTCCCATGTCGCCGCACTGCTCGATTTCGTCGAGCGGTGGGACCGCGCAGCGCCGATGCTGATCCATTGTTACGCCGGCGTCAGCCGCTCGACCGCCGCCGCCTTCATCGCCGCCTGCGCGCTCAGTCCGCATCGCGACGAGCACGAGATCGCCGCCGAAATCCGGCGCAATTCGCCAACCGCCACGCCCAATGCGCGGCTGGTCGCGCTCGGCGACGAAATCCTGCAGCGGGGCGGCCGGATGAACGCGGCGATCGCGAAGATCGGCCGCGGCGCCGATTGCTTCGAAGGGACGCCCTTCGCGCTCGACCTGCATTGAGGCCAATCCCCAAGCTATCGGCGTGAAACGGGTTAATCCGCGCTGGCGCGACCTTAAAAAAGGTGCATATTTTTGGCCAAAATCCCGCACTGAAAAGTGAGATCAAGGCGTGGCCGGCGGAAATCCCCCAGGATCGTCATGCGCCGAAGCAATCTGCGAACAGGGTTGGCAATCATGACCGTTGAGCCGCAGCACAATGAAGACGTCGCCGGCCTCTCCTTCGAGATCGCCCTCGCCGAGCTCGAAAAAATCGTCGATCAGCTTGAAAAAGGCGCCGTCGGCCTTGAGGACTCGATCAAGATCTACGCCCGCGGCGAGGCCCTGAAGACGCATTGCGCCGGTTTGCTGGCGAGCGCTGAACAGCGAATCGAAAAGATCGCCCTCGGGCCGGACGGACGCCCGGCCGGGCTGGAGCCGCTCGACGTCGAATAGCGCGCGACCAGCAAGGTTCGGCGCGCGCGAATTTTCAAACGCTGATGAGAAAGTCCGAACCCATGAGCGACTACGCCTTTCCGCCTCCGCCGGTGACCTCGATTCCTGTGACCTCGGGGCAAGTTGTTCCCGGTGCGCCGCATCTTCTGCGTCGGCCAGAACTACTCCGAACATGCGCGGGAGATGGGCGGCGATCCCGACGCCGATCCGCCATTCTTCTTTACGAAGCCCACGGATGCGATCGCGCCCAATGGCGCGGTCATTCCCTATCCGCCGGCGACCTTCGATTTTCAGCATGAGGTCGAACTCGTCGTCGCCTTCAGCGGCGGCGGCCGGGACATTGAGCCGGATCGCGTCGATCAGTTGATCTTCGGCTACGCCGTCGGGCTCGACATGACGCGGCGCGACATTCAGGCGGCGGCGAAGAAAAAAGGCCGGCCGTGGGACATGTCGAAAGGCTTCGATTTCTCCGCCCCCTGCGGCGCGATCACGCCGAAGGCCGAGATCGGGCCGCTCGCCAAAGGCGCGATCGAATGCAAGGTGAATGGGGAAACGCGCCAGCGCGGCGATCTTTCCGACATGATCTGGAAGGTTCCTCAGATCGTGCGGTTTCTGTCTGCGCTGGTCGAGATCAGACCGGGCGATCTCATCTTCACCGGCACGCCGGCCGGCGTCGGCCCCGTGCGCAAGGGCGACGACATCGAGGCGACGATCGCCGGTTTGCCGCCGCTGACGGTTCGAATTGGATGAGTTTTCAGGCGGCTCTCGACGCTCTCCAGATGTTCAGAGCGACGGGTTGAGGCGCGCTCGACACGGCGCCGGAGCGGCCGCGGCTTTCCTCGCGGGCGTAGCGCACGGCCGCCGCCTCTGTCGTAAAAATGCCGCCGCAGCGTCCGTGCGCCTCGACGACGACCCAATGATTTTCATCATCGCGGCCGATGATCAGACTTGCCGGCTCCTCGTCCGACACGGCGCCCTCCCCGGCGCCTTCATGCCGCGGACTCACGACCGCTTCCACGGATAGGAAAGCGATCCGCCCTGGTCGTGGCCTTGCTCTTTCGGAAACGCCGCAGCGCCGGGATTCCAGCCGCGCACGTGATCCAGCGGAAGCCTGCTGTCGACTTGCGTCTCGCCCGCCGGCGCCGTCTCGCGCAGCGGAAGCACGCCGGTCGCCCGCGCGATCAGGGCGACGACGATGATCAGGGCGACGAGACCGAGGTAGACGAGGCCGGCCCGGTTCCATACCCGGTCGAACGACGCCTCGTTTAGATCCGCAGCGTTTATCTCAACGTGTCTGTTTGTTGATCTTGTCCTCATCTTTCGCTCCATAAGCCGCGAATGGCGGCCTCGGCGCGGAAGATGGCTCAAACCCGCATAAGGGTTCGAGCCGAATCGAAGGCCTTCGACCTCTGGAAAAAATAAAGATGCGCGGGCCTATCCGGCGACGCGGGAGAGGTCCGCGACTTCATTCACCGCGCGGCGCAGGCGGGCGAGAAGGCGCAGCCGGTTGAGGCGCAGCTCGGGATCGGGCGCGTTGACCGTAACCTGCTCAAAGAAAAGATCGACCGGCGCGCGCAGCGAGGACAAATCCGACATGGCGTCGACGAAGGGCGTCTGGCCCGCGAATTCGGGATGGCCTATGCGCGCCTGAGCCAGCTCCAGATGCCGGCGCACATCGATATCCAGGCTTTCGATCTTCTCCCACAGCAACACTTCCGCAGGCTCCCGCAGCAGGCTGTGATCGACGCTCGCCTCGAAGGCGCCCTCGCCTTCCTTCTTTTCCTCAGCGCGCAGGATATTCGCGGCGCGGCGATAGCCGGCGAGCAGATTGGCGCCGTCCTCCGTATCGAGAAATGCGCCCAGCGCCTCGACGCGGCGCACGATCAGAAGCAGATCGTCCTGATTTGGAAGCGCGAAGATAGCGTCGATCAGATCATGCCTTGCGCCGCGCTCGCGCAGATAGACTTTCAGGCGATCGGCGAGGAAGGCGAGAAGTTGAGCGGCGAGCTGTGGTTCGCCTGTACCCGTGACGCCCTGCCCGGCGTAATTCGCGTAGGCGGCAAGAAAGACCGGCGTCAGGCGCAAACGGAGATCATTTTCCAGAATCAGCGCGATGACGCCAAGCGCGGCGCGGCGCAAGGCGTAAGGGTCCTTGCTGCCGGTCGGCTTCTCGTCGATCGCCCAGAATCCGACGAGAATGTCGATCTTGTCGGCCAGAGCGACGGCGATCGTGACTGGCGAAGAGGGCACGCGGTCGTTTGGCCCCTGCGGCTTGTAATGGTCGGCGACCGCCTCGGCGACTTCGGGCGCCTCGCCCTGCGCTCTGGCGTAATAGCCGCCCATCAACCCCTGCAATTCAGGAAATTCGCCGACCATTTCGGAAGGCAGGTCGGCTTTGGCGAGCAGCGCCGCGCGGCCGGCCAGCGCCGCATCGGCGCCGATCTTCGCAGCGATTTCCTCCGCAAGGAGCGACGAGCCTTTCGACCCGCGCGCGCTTGCGTGCCGAGCTTTTCGTGGAAGACCACGGATTGCAGCTTGCCGAGGCGGTCCTCGAGCCTGACCTTGAGATCGGTCTCCCAGAAGAATTTCGCGTCCGAGAGCCGCGCCCGCACCACCCGGCCATTGCCCGCCGCGATGGCCGCGCCGCCGTCGCTCGCCTCAATATTGGCGATGAGCGCGAATTTATTGGCGAGGCGGCCGGTCGCCGAATCGTTCAGGACGAAGCATTTCTGATTGGCGCGGATCGTCGCGCGGATGACCTCCGGCGGAATGTCGAGGAAGGCCGCCTCGAATTCGCCGATCAGCACGACCGGCCATTCAACGAGCCCCGCGACCTCGGCGAGCAGCGCCTCATCCTCGATGAGTTCAAGGCCCTGCGCCAGCGCGAGATCGCGCGCGTCATGCAGGATGATGTCGCGCCGGCGCGCCGGGTCGAGCACGACTTTGGCCTTGGCGAGCGCGGGCGCGTAATCGTCGAAGCGGCGCACGGAAATCGCCCCCGGCGCCATGAAGCGATGGCCATGGGTTTCATTGCCGGCTTTGATTCCGTCGACCGAGAAAGGCACGATCTCGGGATCCTCGGTTTCGGGGCCGAAAGTCGCAAGGATCGAATGCAGCGGGCGCACCCAGCGCAGCGAATCGGAGCGGATCGAGGCCGCGCCCCAGCGCATCGATTTCGGCCACGGAAAGCGCTTGACGACGGCCGGCAGGATTTCGGCCAGAACGTCGATCGTCGCCTGGCCCTTGCGCTCGATGACGGCGATATAGAACTCGCCCTTTTTCTTCGGATCGAACTCGATTTTAGCGTCATCGATCGACGGCAAGCCCCGCGCTCTTTAAAAACCCCTCCACCGCCGCCTGCGGCGCGCCGACGCGCGGGCCCTTCTTTTCCTCGCGCAGATCAGGCTGGCGCGCCGGCAAGCCGGCGATATGCAGCGCGAGCCTGCGCGGCGTCGCGAAGCTCGCGGCGCCCTCGAAGCCAAGGCCGCGCTCGCCAAGCGCCTCGGTGACGAGACGCTTCAAATCCTCGGCCGCCTGCGCCTGCATGCGGGCGGGGATTTCTTCGCTGAAAAGTTCGAGAAGGAGTTCGGGCATGGTCTCGCTTGCGGGCCGGGCGGTGGGAAAGGCGTTTGGCGAAGGATCAGATCGATCCAGCCGAACCTCCGCCGATCAAGGGATGCACAGGTGACTAAGCGCTGATTTTCGATGCGCCAAGGAAAATCTGAACCCGGGCGGAAATCCCGCCTGAATTCTGGCGCCGCCCGTGGCGCGTGTTTTTCGGCCGGTCACGAAGCGGCGCCCTATTTTCGCGGCCGCATGGAACAGGCGAGACGGGGAAGCGTTGCAGATGAAGAAATGGGAGTTACGCCATGAACAGTCCCAAACTAATCGCTTTATCCGGCGCAGCCCTGCTTGCGCTGACCTCCGTGGTTTCGGCCGCCCCCATGAGCATCGCGTCCGGCGACCTTATCAGGCCGCCGCTCCCGACCGAAACCGTCTATTATCGCCATTACTACCATCACGCCTATCGTCACTATCGCCACTACGGATACTATCATCACCGCCGCTACTACTATGGCTATAATCCCGGCGCGGCGGTCGCCGGCACCGTGCTTGGCGCGCTTTCGCTCGGCATTGGCGCCGCGACGCTAGGCGGCTGCGGCTTCTACGGCTGCGGATATGGCTACCCCGCTTACGGCTACTATGGCGGTCCTTATTATAGCGGCTACTACGGCGGCGGGCCCTATTACGGCGGATACTATGGCGGCGGCAACTACTGGCGCGGCGGACGCTATGGCTACGGCGGCTGGCATGGCGGACATTACGCCTATGGCGGCGGCATCCATACCGGCCGCAGCGTCGGCTTCGGCGGCGGCCACTTTGGCGGCTTCCACGGCGGCGGCTTCCATGGCGGCGGCGGCTTCCACGGCGGCCATCGCTGATCCGCGTTCAGGCCCCGGCGCCGCCGCCCGCTGTCTTCAGCCAGGCGGCGCCGCAGGCTTTGGCCAGTTCGCGCACGCGTAGAATATAGCTCTGACGCTCCGTGACGGAGATCACGCCGCGGGCGTCGAGCAAATTGAACAAATGCGACGCCTTGAGGCATTGGTCATAGGCGGGCAGCGCCATCATGTGCCGATCGCCATTCGCGCCGGCGGCGAGCAGCGCCCTGCACTCGGCCTCCGCATCGCGGAAATGCTGGAACAGAAGCTCGACATTGGCGGCTTCGAAATTATAGCGTGAATATTCTTCCTCGGCCTGCTTGAACACATCGCCATAGGCGACTTTTTCGGCGCCCTCGCGGCCGTTGAAATTAAGGTCGAAAATGCTGTCGACGCCCTGCACATACATGGCGAGCCGTTCGAGGCCATAGGTCAGTTCGCCGGAGACAGGCGCGCATTCGACGCCGGCGACCTGCTGAAAATAGGTGAATTGCGAGACCTCCATCCCGTCGCACCAGCATTCCCAGCCAAGACCCCATGCGCCGAGCGTCGGGCTTTCCCAGTCATCCTCGACGAAACGGATGTCGTGCAGCCGCAAATCGACGCCAATGGCCTCGAGCGAGCGAAGGTAGAGCGCCTGCAGATCGGGCGGCGAGGGCTTCAGGATCACCTGAAATTGATAATAATGCTGTATGCCGGTTCGGATTTTCGCCGTAGCGCCCGTCCTTGGGACGGCGCGAGGGCTGGACATAGGCGGCCTTCCACGCGTGCGGGCCGAGCGAGCGCAGCGTCGTGCCGGGATGGAACGTGCCGGCGCCGACCTCCATGTCGTAGGGCTGGAGGATGACGCAGCCCTGCGCCGCCCAGAACTGCTGCAGCGTCAGCAGCAAGCCCTGAAACGAGCGCCGTCGGGTCAAGCTCCGGCGCGATCGCCGCGGCGGTCGGTGGTCTGGTTTCATGCGCAGCTTTGATCGTCAATTGGGCCGTCCCGTCTCCGCAGCGCGCGGATCGCCGCGCAAGCGTCAGTGCAAATCCAGAAAGGGTTGAATTGTCAAGGCTCAGTCGTCACGGCGTTGCACCCGAAAAGCATAATATCGCGCGTCGGTCCGTATTCCATTGCGCGGAATCCGGTTTCAATGCACACTTTTTTGGCAGTCTTTCAAGCTTGGCGGATCGCTGAAGCGCAATCCATGGCCAAGAGGAGGCATGAATGAAATTTCACCGCCTGTTTCCCGCCGCCCTCGTCGCCGTTTTGGCCGCCTTCCTGGTCACGTCCACGGTCGTTCGCGCGGCCCCCGCGTCAGCCCTCTCGCAAGGCGCGCCCAGCATAAGGGCGCTGGAGGCTCCGGCCACCCAGCCCGGCGTCGAGAAAGCCTATTACTATTATCGGCACTATTACCATCGCCATTACTATCACCACTATTACCACCACTACTACCGCCACTACTACCACCGGTATTATCATCCCTACTATCACCGGTACTACCATCCCTATTATCACAGGCGCTATTATCACCGCTTCTACTACTAGTGGATGAAATCTGAGGGAAGAGTCCTTTGTGGGATTCCCGTTGATCGCGGCTTGTGCGAGTTTGGGCGATGCGCACGGGAATTTCCATTACAGTATCGGCTTTGGATCGACGCCGGCTTGAGGCCTTGGTCCGGGATCGAAACGCCGCCCAAAAACATGCTTGGCGGGCGGAAATCATTTTGCTCAGCGCCGACGCGATCGGCACGAGCGAGATCATGCGGCGAACCGGCAAGTCCAAGACTTGCGTTTGGCGCTGGCAGGAGAGGTTCATGGAGGAGGGTTTCGACGGCCTCCTTCGTGACAAGACGCGGCCCGCCCGCATCGAACCGCTCAGCGCTGACGTCGCCGAAAGGGTCGTCGCTTTGACGCTCACGGATCCGCCCGGCGAAACAACGCATTGGACCGGCGCGATGATGGCCAGGGCCATTGGCGTTTCGGTCAGTTCGGTCCAGCGCATTTGGCGCGCCCATGGTCTCCAGCCGCATCGGGTCCGTCAGTTCAAGCTCTCCAACGACCCGAAATTTGTCGATAAATTGCGCGACGTCGTCGGGCTTTACGTCGATCCACCGGCACACGCGATCGTCCTGTCGGTCGATGAGAAAAGCCAAATTCAGGCGCTCGACCGCACCCAGCCGGGTCTGCCTTTGAAAAAGGGCCGCGCCGGAACCATGACCCACGATTACAAGCGGCACGGCACGACGACGCTGTTCGCTGCGCTGAACGTTCTGGACGGCAAGGTGATCGGCCGCAACATGCAGCGTCATCGCCATCAGGAGTTCATCCGCTTTCTCAACGCCATCGAGACCGAAGTCCCTGCCGGCAAGGTTGTCCACGTGATCCTCGACAATTACGCCGCCCATAAGCATCCCAAGGTGCGCCAATGGCTGGACCGGCATCCCCGCTGGACTTTTCACTTCACGCCCACCTCGGCGTCATGGATGAACGCCGTCGAGGGATTTTTCGCCATTCTCACCAAACGGAGACTGAAGCGCGGCGTGTTTCGTTCGATCACGGACCTGCAGGCCGCCATCAACCGCTTCCTCGAAGAGCATAACCAGCAATCGAAGCCTTTCCACTGGACCGCCGATCCAGACAAAATCATCGCTGCCGTCAGGCGCGGGCACCAAGCGTTAGATTCGATCCACTAGCGGCCTACCACGCGATCACAGCCTCGCCCCGATGGATCGCCTCCGCCATCGGGGTGAAGCGCGCGCCCTCGTGCAGCGCCAGCGGCGGCGCGATCGACAGCGGCGCGCGGCTGCCCTTCCTCGCGCGCACCAGAATGCGGATCGCCGTTGCGTCCGCCCGCGCGTGCACGGGCAGAACCGTCACCGCCCCTGCCCGGCCCTCAAGGCTGTTCAGAATAGCGCCAAGGGCCTCCGGCCGATGGATGAGGATGAAGTCGCCGCCTGGCCGGGCGAGCGCGAGGCATGCGGCGATCCAGGCCGCGAGCCAGGCCTCGTAAGACGCCCCCGCCTCGCTATCGTCGGGGGCGGAATGCGCGCGGCGCCTGTCCGCGTCCGGGGATGAACGCGCGCGGCGCGGATCGAAGAATGGCGGATTGGAAATGACCAGTCCGGCGCTCGCATCGACGAGTCCCGCGGCGCGGCGGCGCGGCGGCGCCAGCGCATCGGCCTCGAAGACCTCGCCCCGCTCGGCCATGTCGTTGAGGACAAGATTTTGGCGCGCGAACGCCGCCGTCGCCGGATCGATCTCGACAAGACCGATGCGCGCCTTCCGCCGGAGCGCGGCGAGCGCGAGGCCCGCGGCGCCGACGCCTGCGCCAACATCGAGGGCGAGATCGTCGAAATCCGCCGGGGCGGCGGCGGCGAGGAGCAGAGCGTCAGTGCCGGCGCGATGGCCGCGGCCGGGCTGGCGCAAGCGGAGCCGCCCGCCCATGAAGGCGTCCGCCGTGAAATCGACCGCGTCCGCCTCAGCCGGATCCGCCCGCGGCGGTTCAGCCATTTCGCAGTTCCTCGGAAAGGCCAGCGTCAGCCAGAGCCGCGCGCGCCTCGTCCGCGTCCTCGTTTGCGACCAGCACGCGGCGCGGCAAAAAGCCGAGCGAGCCCTCCATGGCGCTCATATGCTGGTCGGCGATGAAGAAATCGACGCCTGCCTCGCCGAGGATCGCCTCGATTCGGGAAATCAGCACAAGATCGTTGGTGCGAAGCAGCTCGATCAAATCAGCTCCTTTGAAAGCGGCGCCGGCAATCAAACCGTCCCGATGACTTCGAAAGGCGCGCTATGCTCTCGCATGGCGCAAAAGTGGCGGCAAGACCGGCGGCGCGATCTGCCTCAGTTGAAAATCGTGCGGCGGGCTTCTAATAAGTCTGGCAGCGATCCGCGGAGCATTTGATTTTGGGCGTTGTCATCCCCCTGGAAAATAGAACGGACGAGCCCGGCATCGAGGCGCTGGTGGCGCTGGTGAGCGCTGATTTGGAGCGGGTCAACCAGACGATTCTCGGCCGCTCGGCCTCCGACGTCTCGATGATCCCCGAGGTCGCAAACCATCTGATTTCGTCCGGCGGCAAGCGGCTGCGTCCCATGCTGACCCTCGCCACGGCGGGATTGTGCGACTATCGCGGCGCCGGCCACATCAAGCTCGCCGCCGCCGTCGAATTCATGCATACGGCGACGCTTCTGCATGACGACGTCGTCGACGAAAGCGACATGCGGCGCGGCAAGCTTGCGGCGCGGATGCTCTGGGGCAATGAAGCCAGCGTCCTCGTCGGCGATTTTCTGCTCGGGCAGGCCTTCAAAATGATGGTCGAGGTCGGCTCCCTGCCCTGTCTTGAGGTTTTGTCCTCCGCCGCCGCCGTGATCGCGGAGGGCGAAGTGATGCAGCTCTCCGCGGCCAAGGACACCGCGACCAGCGAGGATGATTATCTCGCCGTGATCCGCGCCAAGACCGCGGCCCTGTTCGGGGCCGCCTCCGAGGTCGGGCCTCTGCTCGCCGCGCGGCCCAAGGCCGAGATCGCCGCCTGCCGGGGTTTTGGCCTCAATCTTGGCGTCGCCTTTCAGCTAATAGACGACGCGCTCGACTATGGCGGCGCCTCCGCCAAGCTCGGCAAGAATGTCGGCGATGATTTCCGCGAGGGCAAGATCACGCTCCCCGTCGTGCTGTCGTTTCGACGCGGCACGCCCGAACAGCGCGAATTCTGGCGCCGCACGCTGGAGCGGGGCGAGATCGCCGACGGCGATCTCGAAGCCGCGGTCGCCATCCTGCATAAGCACAAGGCGCTTGAAGATACGGTCGAGCGCGCGAAACATTATGGCAAGATCGCGCGGGATGCGCTGGAGCTGTTTCCGCCATCGCCCTGGAAGTTAGCCCTCGGCGACGTCGTCGATTTCTGCGTCAACCGCGCTTTTTGACGAACAGTCCTGTTCCGGAGGCGCCTCGCCGCCGCTGGTAACGAATTATCAAGCTTAACCAGCAATATTTAATCCTGGATTAGAATCCGGGCCCCCGGCGCGCGCCTCGCGCCCGGACCCGGCGCTTGATCACAATGATTTTAGATTGAGGAATCGATCCAAAATCAGGTGCGTGGTCAATGCAAGTCGTCCGGAAAACGCACGCCAAAGACCTCAAGCTTGAGACGCGTATGGGTGGATCGCGGTTCGGTTGGACGCTCGGGGCCATCGCTCCCTGGTGGATCGGCGCGGCGCTCGTCGTCTCGATGCCGGCCGACGCAGGCCAGGAACGGGGCTTCGGCGCATCGCGTGCGCCTTTGTCCTGGCGGCCGCCGACGCCGCCGGACGATCTGATCCCGATACAGATCGCGAGCCTCGACGCCGCATTCGGACCAATGGCGAACGCGCCCGATCTCACGAAGGCCGACAGGGACGCCGGGTGGAACGCGATGCCGCGACTCTCTGCGTCAAGCGAGTCTCTCGATCGGCGCTGATCTATCCGCCGCCCGGCTTACCGACGAAATGGAGCCTCGCGCCGTCGCCAAACGCGCCGCCAAACCTTTGGCCGAAAACCCGCCTGCGATCGACCGCGCGCTTAGAGGCGATCCCGAGGTCGGGCTTTGGCCGACCTTCGACGCGCGGCTGCGGCGATCAGGCGGCCTCGCCAATGCGCGCATGCACGACATGATCTTCGACCAGGATGAATCCGCGCCGATCGGCGCCCTTGACGCGCCGGACAGCGATTTCGCGGGACCAGACAGCGTCGCGGCCTTCGAGCCCTGGGCGGATGGCGAAACGCCGACGGCGGCGCCTTCTTCCGCCGTAGCCTCGCCGGCGCCGCCTGAGAGTGGCGCATCGCAGGCCAGCGCCGCCTGGAGGATGCGGCCCCTCGCCTTCGCCGAGCGGCTCCTGCAGGGGGCGAGCCCCGCGGTGCGCCGCGCCGATGCGCTGGGCTCGACCACGCCGGCGGCGGCCGACTCGACCCCGATCGAGGTCGCGGCCGCGCCATCGCCGGAATTGGCCCCAGCGCCGGGCGCGTCGCAGGCGCCGGATGCGAATCTTTCCCCCGGCAGCCTCTCGCGCCAGAATTACGCGTCGCTGATCGGCGGCGAGGACGCGGCGCAGGAGAAGCGTTGCCTCGCCGAGGCCATCTATTTTGAAGCGCGCGGCGAATCCGAGGAAGGACAGGCGGCGGTCGCGCAGGTGGTCCTGAACCGCGTCTCAAGCGGCCTCTATCCGGCCAGCATTTGCGGCGTCGTCTACCAGAACCGCCAGCGCCGCAACGCCTGCCAGTTCTCTTTCGCCTGCGACGGACGGCCCCTGCGCGTCGCCGAGCCGGAAGGCTGGCTCACGGCGGTCCGAATCGCGGATGAGGTCGCAGCCGGCGCGATTTACCTGTCCGATATCGGCGGCGCCACGCATTATCACGCCAATTACGTGCGGCCGCGCTGGGCCAGAAGCCTCGAAAAAATGGACGTCATCGGGCATCATATTTTTTACAAGCTTCGCCCTGGCCAGACCTGACGACGCGCGCCGCGCCCTTCCTCCACGCGGACTTGCGTCCGCTGGCGAAGAGGGGCAGATTGAAAAGGCATGCAGCAGGCCAAATGGCGCGCAATTTGCGCTGCGCCTGCTTGCATGGGTCGCCCATGCGCGAACCCCGATGAAGAGCGCGAGGCCGCGCCGACAAAATATCGGTGAAACACGCGCACGCGCCGGCCTGACGCGAGGCTTGCCTGACCGGCCCAAAACCGCCATGTTCGCCGCCAGAAGTCTCTATTCAATGACATTGCCCCATCGGGGCGCCGCTTCCGGCACGGAAAAACAATCGCATGTCGCCTAGAACACAAGCATTCCGAACCGAGCCCGCGTTTCGCAGCGCGCCCGCATTCCACGGCGTCTTCTGGAGCTGGCGCAGGCTCGCCATAGGCGGCTTTGGCCTTGCACTCCTCGCCGCGTTCTTCCTGCCGATCACTTTGGCCAGCGCGCAGGCGCGCGCGAGAGAGAATCTCGCGGTCGCGACGCCTTTCGAGGTTGGCGAGAGCCCAGCCGGCAATTATCTCGCGGCGCTCGTCGCCGGCGCCGAGCGCGACACGGTCGCCGCGGCGACATTCTTTCGGGAGGCGCTGCGCTTCGACCCCAAAAACCCCAAGCTGATCGAGCGGGCCTTCGTCGCCGCCGTCTCGAACGGCAATATGCGGGACGCTTTCAGCCTCGCCGACCGCCTCCTCGCCTATGATCCCACCAACAGCCTCGCCAATCTCGCGCTGGGGGTGCAGGCGATCAAGAACAGGCAGTTCGCCGCCGCGCGCGCCCGCTTCGCCAAGGGAGGCTCGTCGCAGCAGCGCGACATCACCGCGACCCTGCTGACCGCCTGGACCTATCTCGGCGAAGGCAATTCCCGCAAGGCGCTCGAACTCGTCGACCGGCTCCGCGACGAGAATTTTGGCGTTTTCCGCGAGTATCACGCAGGACTGATCGCGAATGTCGCGAATAATCAGGCCGAGGCGGCGCGGCGGATGAAGAACGCCTATGAGGCCGACAAGAACACGCTTCGTCTCGTCAATTCCTACGCCCGCTTCCTGGCGCACCGCGGCGATACGGCCCAGGCGATCAAGATTTACGAGGCGTTCGACCAGATCCTGCCGAGCCATCCGATCGTCGTAGCCGCGCTCGCCGACCTCAAGGCCGGAAAACCGCTCCAGCAGCCGGTCAGGAACGCCGAGGAAGGCGCCGCCGAAGTCCTCTACGGACTTGGCGCGGCGGGCGGGCGGCAGGGCGATGAACTCGCCGCCATGATCTATCTGCGGCTGTCGCTCTATCTCGACCCGCAGAACACGCTCGCCGTCATCACGCTGGCCGACATCTACGAGCGCATCAAGCAGCCGGAACAGGCGATCGACGTCTACGCTCTGGTGCCGGACAAGGATCCTCTGCGCACCACGGCGGACATACAGACCGGACTGATCCTCGAGACGCTTGGACGCTCGGACGAATCGGCGGCGTTCCTGAAACGCGTCGTCAGCGACCATCCCGACGATGGCGAGGCGCTCGCCGCGCTCGGCAATCTGCAGCGCTCCCACAAGCAATATGCGGACGCGATCGACGACCTACACCAAGGCGATCGACATGCCGTCGGGCAAGGCCAACTGGGCGCTTTATTATTTCCGCGGCATTTCCTATGAGCGCAACAAGCAATGGCCTCAGGCCGAAGCCGATTTCAAGAAGGCGCTGGAGATCTATCCGGACCAGCCTCTCGTTCTGAACTATCTCGGCTATAGCTGGGTCGATCAGGGAACCAACCTCGATGAAGCCTTCGCTATGCTGCATAAAGCTGTCGAGCTGCATCCGACGGATGGCTATATCGTCGACAGTCTCGGCTGGGCCAATTACAAGCTCGGCCGATACGACGAAGCGGTGAAAGAGCTGGAGCGCGCGATCGACCTCAAGTCTTCCGACCCTGTGATCAATGATCACCTTGGCGACGCTTATTGGCGGGTCGGGCGCAAGCTTGAAGCGCATTTCCAGTGGAATCACGCGCGCGATCTCAAGCCCGAGCCGGAGGATCTGGCCAAAATTCTCGACAAGGTCGAGCATGGCCTCAGCGACGATCCAAACCCCGCCGCCGCCGAAGCGACGCCGAAGGAAAAAGCCGACCCGAAGGATGGCGGCTAGAGCATATTCCGATCAGATTGAATCAATCTGATCGAAGAATATGCTCAAGCCTTTGAATACGGCGCGATTTCTTCGATCAACCGAATGATCCATTCGGATCGGAAATCGCTCCAGGCGGCGCGCGTGCGCGCGCCTCGCCCGAGCTTCGATGCGCCCTTCAAGTCATGAACCGGAAACCGTCGCGCCGCGGCGGTTTTTTCGCCCAATGAATTTTCCCAGCAGGCGCTTTTGCAAAAGATCCCCTTGCCTCAGCCTTTAAGCGAACGCGCGCCGGCCAAGATCAATCTCACCCTGCATGTCCTCGGCCGCGGCGCCGATGGCTGGCATCGGCTGGAGAGCCTGGTGGCGTTCTCCCGCGCCGGCGATCATCTCACCTTCCGCCCGGGCGAGGCGCTGTCGCTTTCGATCGAGGGGCCGACTGCCCCAGCGGCGGGCGACGTCGCCGACAATCTGGTGCTGCGCGCGGCGCGGCATTTTTCGCAACGCTTCCCTCTTGCCGACCTCGGCGCCTTCCACCTCGTCAAACGCCTGCCGGTCGCGGCCGGAATTGGCGGCGGCTCGTCCGACGCCGCGGCGGCGCTGCGGTTGCTGGCGCGGGCGAATGGCGTCTCTCTCGACGATGAAGCGCTGATCGAGGCCGCCCGGGAAACGGGGGCGGATGTTCCCGTCTGCCTCGGCGCGCGCGCGCGCATGATGCGCGGCCGCGGCGAGGAACTTGGGCCCTTGCTGAAGCTGCCGCCGCTCGTCGGCCTTATCGTCAATCCCGGCGTTCCGCTCGAAACGAAGTCCGTTTTCGCGCGCATGGGACTGGCGCCCGGCGCGGAAACCGGCTTTGGCGCACATCCGGCGCTCTCGCCCGCCATGTCAGGCGAGTCGTTGATCGCCGCGCTGAGCAAAGGCCGCAATGACATGGAGTCGGCGGCCTGCCGTCTCGCGCCCATCATCGGCGACGTGCTGGCGATTCTTTCAGCCGCGCCCGGCTGCCGGCTGGCGCGCATGTCGGGCTCGGGCGCGACCTGCTTCGCAATTTTCCGGGATTGCAAGGCCGCCGCGCGGGCGAGAAAAGCGATTTTGCGCGCGCACCCGCGCTGGTGGGTCAAGAGCTGCGTGTTGAACTGAAAGACGCGCGATCGGCTGTTCGAGGCCGCTCCGAGACCATGCAAGCCCCTGATTCGGATTGCCGCGATGATCGAGGAACATGTAGGGCCGCAGATCCCAACCGATTGGAGGGATCATTACTCCATGTAGCTGATATAGGCGGCGACTGCCTTGATCTGCGGCTCCGTCAGGCCGTGCGCGATCGGCTCCATGATCGCTGACGTATCGGGATTTGCCGGATCCTGACCGCGCTCTTTAGTCCAGTTGGTCAGCTTATTGAAGACATAGTCGTTCAGCTGACCGGCCAAACGGGGAAAAGGCCCGTTGCCCTTTCCGTCGGCGCCGTGACAGGACGCGCATGCGGGGACGTTGGCGCTGGGGACGCCGTCTTCGAAGATCGTTTTCCCTTCGGCTACGAGTTCCTTTGGCGCCCCGCCCAATGGCTTCGGATTGAGATCATGAAAATGCGCGGCCAGCTGCGCGACCATGTCGGGGCTCAGGACATGGGCGACATTGAACATGACAGGATTCGTCCGCCTGCGCTCGATGAAGGCGTGTAGCTGGTTTTCAATGTACTCAGGCTGCTGCCCGGCGAGTTGGGGCATGGGATAGGCGCCGCGAAAGCCCTGCCCCGACACCCCATGACATGTCCTGCAATAGTCGAATTTCGCCTGAAACTCTTTCTGCGGGACGGCGCTCGTCTTGTCTTCTTCTGCGCGACCGGCCGCAGTAAATGCCAGCGCGAGAATTGCGGCGAGGGACAGGGATTTCACGCTAGCGATCTTCATGATGCGGCCTCCAAATAATTCTCTCACGCACGAGATGTTCGATACGCTGATCGAGGCCGCAGGCGCCAGCTTGCAGCGCCCGCCGTAGAGAGGGGGTCCCTCTCGCCGACTGGCGCCTCCCCGCCGAGAGCGGCTAAGCTATGTTGAAAACCGAACTCGTCCACCAATTCGTTTTCACGCGAGGGAAGCAGTTTTTTTGTAGCGGACTTCGACGAAACGAGAATTGTTATGTATCAAAGGATAGTTTAGAAGCATAGTATAATCATAACCGGCTGTAATCCGACTTGAGTTATATCGTGCGAGAGTAAGCTGAGCGAACGGCCGCCTAGGTCTGGCGTTCGCTTTATCGCGTGAAGGTCGTTTGGCCAATGGGACTAAGCAAAGGCGGGGAGGCCGGGACATGAGAATCAACAGTTTACGATTGGCGTTGAAGGTCGCCGCATGCGCGTTTGTTTTCATGACGGCGGGTCGCGCGGAGGTGTGGGCCGCGTCCGAAGGGCTGCAGGGCAAGCTGGATTACTGCAAAACCTGCCATGGGCTTCAGGCCCAAGGCTATCGCGGATATTATCCCATGCCGCGACTCGCCGGACAGCAACCGAAGTATCTCGAGAATCAGTTGCGCGCCTTCATCGAGCGCAGACGTACGAACCCCGTCATGTTCAATGTCGCCCATGTCCTGACCCCCGATATGGTCACCGCGCTGGCCACGCATCTCAAAGAGCTAAATCCCGAGCCCTATGGCGGCGCGCCGCGGGAATCCGTGGCTTTGGGAAAGACGATCTTCGAGCAGGGATTGCCCGAATCCAACGTCCCAGCGTGTTCCGCCTGCCATGGTCCCGAGGCCAAGGGCAGCAATGAGATTCCGCGTCTGGCGGGCCAGCTCTTCTGGTACACTGAAAAAGCGTTGAACAACTGGACCAAAGAGCGCGGCCAAGGCTCGGCGCAGGATACGTCGGCCATCATGGTGCCGACCACGCACAACCTGAACCAGTCGCAGATCGCCGCCGTCGCGGCCTATGTCAGCTATCTGAAGTGAATCCGATCGTTTTGCAGGGCGCCGGTTTCGATCAATGCGTAGCGCGAGAGCTCGGATCATGAACTTCATCAAGTCAAGAATAGCTATTCTGGCGATTGTTTCGGCCGCCGCCAGTCCACTGTCGGCAGAATCGCTCCAGATCCGCAATTGCACCTGGTGCCATGGATCGTCTGCGCAGGGGTTTATGCGGGCGCCGCGACTGGCCGGCCAGCGCGATCAATATATTGAAAACCAGCTGCAGAGCTTCAAGGAACACACGCGGGACAATCCGCGCTCGCAGCAATATATGTGGGCCGCGGCGGCGAATGTCAGCCCGGAGACCGCGCATGATTTAGCCGCCTATTTTTCCTCCCTTCCTTTCCAAGCCGCAAATGACGGCGATGCGACGCTGGCGCCGGCGGGACATGCGATCTACGAAGAGGGAATCGCCGAATCGAACGTCGCAGCCTGCGTCGTCTGCCATGGCCCGAACGCCGAGGGCGTCAGGGAAATCCCGCGTTTGGGCGGCCTTTCCTACGCCTATTTGAAGGAAAGACTCCAACAGTGGGGCGCTGGCTATCACGCGAGCCGCGGGGCCGATGCCGCAAATCGCGGGCACATTGTCGCCGAGCGACATTGACGCCCTCGCATCCTATCTGAGCTTCGTCGAATAGGGCTCCCCGGATCCTCGACCGAAATTTCTTTGATCGGTCACAATCGGCGGGCGGCGCTGATTTCCCCGCACGCAAGAAGGTCGGTTCGAAGCGGCCCATTGCGGGCGGACGCGTTCCAAACTGCGCCATCGCCATTGAAATGGCGCAAGCCGCAGGCTAGAGTTTGATCGTCGCGGGCGTAGTTCAATGGCAGAACGGAAGCTTCCCAAGCTTCATACGAGGGTTCGATTCCCTTCGCCCGCTCCAGTCCCCTGATTCGCGCCGTTCAGCTCCGCCTCATCAGCGCGGCGAAGAGCTCCATCATCCGTGCGCGGGGCCGAGGAAACGCGAACCGGCTGCGCCGACGCGACCCGCGCCTGATTGCGGAACGCTTTCTGCAGCCACGCATCGTCGCGTTCGAGATCGCCCGGCTGCGCCAGACGCACGGCGCCGACGCGCTCCAGCATGATCTCCTGCGCCGAACCAGCGACCGGGAGGGCTTGAAGGGCGATGAGCGCAAGTGCGGTCAAAACGCCGGATCGGCTTGCAGGCTGGCACATGAATTTTTTCACGGCGGAATCTCCTTTCGCGCTGAAATTATTTCTCCCGCGCGCTTCCGCCCCTTTGACCTTGCCGGCAGCCACGCCGTCGCGCGGCGCATGGTCCGCCTTAAGTTTTCAGCATAATCCCTTGAACTGACGTCTAGCTTGCGCCGCACAATTGTATATTGCAATGCACAAATTGTCTCAGCTGCGGCGCGACCACTCCGAGAACGCTATCCGCGACGACCAAGGCCGCGCTTCAGGGCGATCACATGGCAAACCGATATAACAGCTAATGAATAAGAAATAGCAATGCATGAATAGACACCTAATACTCGTCTAATGTCGCCCTTCTCAAAAAATGCTGCTACCTCATCGCTGAAGAAATATGCCCCTACGACCCCCGTTGCGATGGAGATAAGAGGATATACAACATATACGATAAAATATAAACTCGTACCATTGAATCTCATAATGGTTCGTTCAACCGCCTGTTTATATAGACAAGCAAATACTCTATTTGTTTTATAAATAATACACAAAACGGATATTGTCATGTAAAAATATATAAATACAAGCGGAGATACACTCGCTAAATTCGAGAATTTTTCCATGCTATACTTGATACTGTACAGTACTATTATCAGCCCAATTAAAAGCATATACAGATTGCCAATAAGCTGCTGCAAACAATTTTGTTTTTCGATCTTCTCAGCCATAGTGTAGCCAGCTAAAGCATTTCATCGAGCGCGCAACCACTGATGGTTTTAAAGTCGTCCACCGTCAAGCTGCGCCCTTGGCCTTGCGGCGCCGCAGGCCATAATTCTTGAACTTCTCGACCGTTTTGACGATCTCGGCATCGTCCAGAATATGAGGCGTCCCGATCTGCAGCGCGACCGCATATTGATGGGCGAGCGTCTCCATCTCGACCGCGAGCCAAAGCGCCTTGGCGAGATCCGGACCCGTCGCGATCATGCCGTGATTGGCGAGCAGCGCGCAATTGCGCCCTTCCATGGCCTCCAGCACCGCCGCGGAGAGTTCGGGCGTGCCATAGCTCTCGTAGCGCGCGCAGGGGATCGTCGGGCCGCCCGCCGCCGCGATCATGTAATGCGCCGCCGGGATCTCCTTGCCGCACATGGCGAAGGCCGTGCAATAAATCGGATGCGCATGGACGACCGCGTCGATCTCGGGCCTGTGGCTTAGAATATCGCGGTGGAAGCGCCATTCCGAGGACGGCGCGAGATCATGGCTGTAGCCGCCCTCCATGTCCATGAAGACGATGTCGGCGGCGCCCATCTCCTCATAGGGCAGGCCCGAGGGCGTGATTAGCAATCCATCGCGCCAGCGCACGGAGACATTGCCCGCCGTTCCCTGATTGACGCCAAGCCCGGCCATGTCGCGGCAGGCCTTGATGATCGATTGGCGGGCGGCGGTTTCCCGGGTTTTCGCCAAGTTTCAGACCTTCAATTAAAATTGAAACAAATCGGTATATTGTATGAAATATTTAAACAGGCGCCAGAAGTTCGCTCGCCTCTCTCGCCAGCCTCTCGACCGCGCCGTAGTCGCCCGCCTTGATGAGCGCGGGCGCGACCATCCATGAACCGCCGACGCAGGCGACATTGCGCAGCTCAAGATAGGCCTTGGCTTTCTCCGGCGTGACGCCTCCGGTCGGACAAAAGACGAGATCGGGCAGCGGGCCGCCGAGCGAGGAGAGATATTTGGCCCCGCCCGCCGGCTCGGCGGGGAAAAATTTGAGGCAGCGGAAGCCGCGCTCATAAAGCGCCATCGCCTCCGACGCCGTGGCGACGCCAGGCAGAAAAGGCACCGGCGAGCGCCGCGCCGACCGCAGCAGGCGCCGCGTCATGCCCGGACTCACCAGAAAGGCGGCGCCGGCGTCGATCGCGGCCTCCATCTGATCCTCGTCAGTGATGGTTCCGGCGCCGATGATCGCCTCGGGAAAGGCGCGCGTCAGCATTTCGATCGACTTCAGCGCCGCGCTCGTGCGCAGCGTGATCTCAAGCACCGTGAGTCCGCCTGAGATCAACGCCTTGGTCTGCGCCAGCGCATCCGCCGCGTCGGCGACCTGCATCACCGGAATCACCGGCGACCGCTTCATGAGGGCGAGGGTTGCGTCGGTGTGTTGATATTGCATGGGCGCGTCTTTCAGCTGCGGGAATGCGTGAGTTCTGGCGGCGCGTCAGCTGATGCTGCTCGCGCCAAGTTCGGGTCCGCTCGCGACCGCGCGGAAGGTGTGGAACAGTTCGCGCCCGTAACCGTGATGGTAGGATTCAAGGTCGCAGGTTGCGAGATCGCGCCGGGCAAATTCCTCCGGCGAGACCTCCGCCGTCAAGACCCCCGCCTCGGCGTCGAGCGTGACGATATCGCCGGCGCGCAGCCTTCGCGATGGGACCGCCCGCTTCGGCCTCCGGCGTCACATGGATCGCCGCCGGAACCTTGCCGGAAGCCCCCGACATGCGCCCGTCCGTGACGAGAGCCACCTTATGGCCATGCGCCATCACCGAGGCGAGGATCGGGGTCAGCTTGTGCAATTCCGGCATGCCGATCGCCTTGACGCCCTGGAACCGCACCACGGCGATGAAATCGCGATTGAGTTCGCCGCGCTTGAAGGCCGCCTCGACCTCTTCCTGCGAATGAAAGATCAGCGCCGGCGCGCGCACGTAGCGGCGCTCGGGCGCCACCGCGCTGATCTTGATCACCGCGCGGCCGAGATTGCCGTCGAGCATTCGGAGGCCGCCATCAGGCGAGAACGGCTCGGTGACGGGACGCAGCACGGAGGGATCGAGGCTTTGCGGCGGCGCATCGCGGAATTTCAACTCGCCGCCTTCGAGATAGGGCTCCTTCGCATGGTCGGCGAGCGGGCTCCCCGTGACCGTCTTCGCGTCGGGATGCAGCAGCCCCGCCTCGAGGAGCTGGCCGATCAGATAGCCGGTGCCGCCAGCTGCGGTGAAGTGATTAACGTCCGCCGAACCATTGGGATAGATGCGCGTCAGCAGCGGCACGACCTTCGACAGATCGTCGAAATCCTCCAGCGTCAGGATCATGCCGCCGGCGCGCGCCATGGCGACGAGATGGATGACATGATTGGTCGAGCCGCCTGTCGCATGCAGGGCGACGACGCCATTGACGAAGGCGCGCTCGTCGAGAATTTGCGAGGCCGGCGTGTAATCATTGCCGAGCGCCGTCATGGCCAGCGCGCGCTTCGCCGCCGCCGCCGTCAGCGCATCGCGCAGCGGCGTATTGGGGTTGACGAAAGAGCTGCCCGGCAGATGCAGGCCCATCGCCTCCATCAGCATCTGGTTGGAGTTGGCGGTGCCGTAGAAGGTGCAGGTTCCCGGCGCATGATAGGAGGCGGCCTCGGCCTCCAGCAGATCGGCGCGGGAGACTTTCCCTTCGGCGTAAAGCTGTCGCACCTTCGATTTCTGATCGTTGGAGATGCCTGACGGCATCGGTCCCGCCGGCACGAAGACGGCCGGCAGATGGCCATAAGCCTGCGCCGCGATGACGAGGCCCGGCACGATCTTGTCGCAAACGCCGAGAAAGACGACGGCGTCGAACATGTCATGCGACAGCGCAATCGAGGCCGAGAGCGCGATGACGTCGCGCGAAAACAGCGACATCTCCATGCCGGCGCGCCCCTGCGTGACGCCATCGCACATGGCCGGAACGCCGCCCGCGACCTGCGCGACGCCGCCCGCCTCGCGCGCGGCCTGCTTCAGGATCGCCGGGAACGTCTCATAGGGCTGATGCGCCGACAGCATGTCGTTATAGGCCGTGACGATGGCGAGGTTTGGCACGACGTCGGCGCGCAGTTCCGCCTTGTCGTGGACGCCGCAGGCGGCGAAGCCATGCGCGAGATTGGCGCAGCCGAGCGCGCCGCGGCGCGGGCCCGTGCGCCGCATGGCCTCCATCCGTCCGAGATAGGCCGTGCGGGTCGGACGGCTGCGCTCGACGATGCGGGCCGTCACGTCGGCGATTACCTGCTGAACCATGGCGCCTCTCGATCCTGTCTGCCTTGCATGAAATTGGGCTGGCGCAAAGCCAGCGCGGGCGCTGCGGCGGCGGGCGCGTTCTAGCTCGTCTCCTCGTACCAGCTGCGACCGTCGCGCTCGACGAGCGCCGTCGCCGAGGCCGGCCCCCAGGTGCCGGCGAGATAGTAACGCGGCTCCATCACCGACTGGTTCCACGCCTCGCGGATCGGATCGACCCAGCGCCAGGCCGCCTCGACCTCGTCGCGGCGCATGAACAGCGTGGCGTTGCCGCGGATGACGTCCATCAGCAGGCGCTCATAGGCTTCCGGCGCATAGATCTGGAAGGCCTTGGCGAAATCCATGTCGAGCGGCACATGGCGCATGCGCATGCCCCCCGCCCCCGGCTCCTTCAGCATCAACCACAGCTTGATCCCCTCATCCGGCTGCAGCCGGACGACGAGCCGCGTCGGCAGGATCTTGACCTCGGGACCGAAGATCGAATGCGGCACATTGCGGAACGACACGATCAGCTCGGAGACGCGCTTGGGCAGCCGTTTGCCCGTGCGCAGATAGAAGGGCACGCCGGCCCAGCGCCAGTTGCCGACATGGACTTTCAGCGCGACGAAGGTCTCCATCCGCGTCGTCGGATTGGCGACATCCTCGGGATAGCCCGCCACGGCGCCGGACGCGCTGGCGCCGGCGCGATATTGGCCCCTGACGGTCAAATGCTCGGCGTTGCTGGCGTCGATGGGCTCCAGCGCCTTCAGCACCTTCAGCTTCTCGTCGCGCACCGCATCCGCCTCCAGCGCGGCCGGCGGCTCCATGGCGACGAGGCAGAGGAGCTGGAGAAGATGGTTCTGCACCATGTCGCGCAGGGCGCCCGAAGTCTCGTAATAGGCGCCGCGGCTTTCGACGCCGATAGTTTCGGCGACGGTGATTTCGACATGGTCGATATGGGCGGCGTTCCACAGGGGCTCGAACAGCGCATTGGCGAATCGCAGGGCGAGCAGGTTCTGCACCGTCTCCTTGCCCAGATAATGATCGATCCGGTAAATCTGGCTCTCGGCGAAGACCGCGCCCAGCGCGTCATTGATCCTCGCCGCCGATTCGCCGTCGTGGCCGATCGGCTTTTCGACGATGATGCGCGAGCCCGGCGTGATCAGGCCATAGGCGGCGAGCTGGGCCGCGATGGCGCCGAACCGGTCCGGCCCCGTCGCCAGATAAAAGGCCCGCACCGGCGTCGATTTTTCCGGAAAATGCTTGCCAAGGACATCCCAGCCAGCGTCGGTCCCGATGTCGAGGCTGACGTAATCGACCATGGCGAGAAAGGCGTTGACCGTCTCCGTCTTGATCGCCTCCGGCGCAAATTGATGCAACGCCTTCGCCACCGTCGCCCGAAAGGCGTCGCCGTCATAATCATGCCGCGCCGCCGCGATGATGCGCGTCGGCTCGGAGAATTGGCCGTCGAGGAAGCGCCGAAACAAGGCGGGAAACAACTTGCGGTAAGCAAGATCGCCCGTTCCGCCAAAAACGATGAGATCGAAGGGAGCAACCTTGATTATGCGCGAAACCATCGCTTGCCTTTCCTTTGGACGCCGAAGGCCGTTGAACAAAACCTTAGCAAGAACCGGTCCGCTTCGATCGCGATGATGCTCGATCGAATCGGCCCAAAATCGTCGCGATCAATTCCTTGTGGTTCGGGGCGGGATGCGCACAGAAAAGCGCCTGACACTTTTCCTCGTCCCGCCCAGTTGACGCCATCGCGCGCGCCGGGACAAGCGGGCTTGAGTGGTTTTGCTTTGCAACGGACCCGGCGAAACGCTAACGCTGACATATGACAAACGGCGCCGCCAGGCGTCGATGGCGAGCGTTTTCCGGGAGCTTTCAATGTCTCTTCTGCGTGAAGCATCAGTCGATGCGACGCCAATCTGGTTCGTCACCGCGCAGAGCTGGCCGCATATCCAGTCCGGACTTCCGGCGCCCGCGGCGCATTTTGCGGCTGCCTGCGGCTTCGAGCCAAAACCCGGCCGCAGCCAGATCCTTCCCGATGGCGCGGGCGCGATCGCCGCGGTCCTTTACGGCGTCGAGCCGGCCGAGGCGAAGGCGAAGGATCTCGCTTCGCCCGGCAAGCTTGCGACCTTGCTGCCGCCGGGCCTCTATCGCTTCGCCAACGAGCCGCATGACGCTGCGCTGGCCGCTCTGTCCTGGCTGCTTTCCGCCTATCGCTTCGGGCGCTACAAGGCCGACGCGAGCGAGCAGGCGCGGCTTTGCGCGCCGGAAGGGGTCGACATCGCGCGGATCGAACGCGTCGCCAAAGCCGTGGCCTTGGGGCGCGATCTCATCAACACGCCAGCCAATGATCTTGGCCCCTCCGCGCTGGAGGCGGCGGCCCTCGGCGTCGCCGCGCAATTCGAAGCGGCAAGTTCCGTCATCAGAGGGGATCACCTTCTGGAAGCAAAACTGCCGCTGATCCACGCCGTCGGGCGCGCCGCGGCCGAGGCGCCGCGCCTCGTCGATTTTCTGTGGGGCGACGCCGCCCATCCAAAGGTCACGCTGGTCGGCAAGGGCGTCTGCTTCGATTCGGGCGGCCTCGACATCAAGCCCTCGGCCGGCATGCTGCTCATGAAAAAGGACATGGGCGGCGCGGCGAGCGCGCTCGCCCTCGCCCAGATGATCATGGCGGCGGGCCTGCCCGTGCGCCTGCGCGTGGTGTTGCCGATCGTCGAGAACGCCATCGCCGGCAACGCCTTCCGCCCCGGCGACATCTATCCGAGCCGCAAGGGGCTGAATGTCGAGATCGGCAACACCGACGCCGAAGGGCGCCTGATCCTCGCCGACGCGCTGGCGCTGGCCGATGAGGAAGGCCCTGACCTTCTCATCGATTTCGCGACGCTGACCGGCGCGGCGCGGGCCGCGCTCGGCCCCGATCTGCCGCCCTTCTTCACGGCGGACGAGGCGCTCGCGACCGACATCGCGAGATTCGGGGCGGCGACGCAGGACCCCGTGTGGCGCATGCCGCTGTGGGACGCTTACGACAAGATGCTCGACAGCAAAGTCGCGGACCTCAACAATGTCGGCGGCGGCCCCTTCGCCGGCGCGATCACGGCGGCGTTGTTCCTCAGGCGCTTTGTCGAGCGCGCCAAAAGCTGGGTGCATTTCGACGTCTATAACTGGGCCCCGGCGGCGAAGTCCGCGCGGCCCGAAGGCGGCGAGATTCAGGCGGCGCGCCTGCTCTATGATCTGATCGAGGCGCGCTATGGCCGCCCGGCCGGACATGCGGCGGGCGACAGGCCCGTCCACCACATCCACGCGCATGTCGACGCGGCCGAGGAGGAAGAGATTGGCGTGGAGGATAAATCGCCGTAGCCACCACGTAATAAGCGTATTTGTTTTAGGTGCAACATGATTTCGACCGGCTTAATAGTTCTAAGTGTGCTTGTTGCGATCACTGCTCTGATTGATGTGTTGTTGGGAGATGACAACAAACAACGAGTAGACAAAATTTTTATTACATTGTGGAATTTATTGGATGAGTTTAGAAAAGTTTCACTTCTGCGAACTTTACAAAGCAATCCAATGCAATATGGCGTGCCATTTTTTAGTGCGGCTATAGTATGTTTTTATATTGGAGGCGCGTCCTGGATTATGTCAGACCGTCACTTATCCACGAAACTTGTAATTTTTTTAACTACAATTTCTGTTGGTTTGATATTTGGAACAGTTGTAATTATACACTCATTAAGAGTAGATACAATCCACAAATTTGTTGGAAGAAGCTTGGTATTTTTTGCAATTTCGTTAGTGCCTCTTTTATTGGCTATAGGAACCGCTATTATCTGGAGCAATTTTTTCCGCAACAGTGAAAATTCTAGTTTTGAGCCCATAACGCTTGCTCTAATCTCGATATATGCTTATATTCCATTCACGGCTTATCTTATAATTTCCTATTCAGTGTTATTTGCTTTTTTTTGTTTCATGGGTCTGCTCTATGCTTCTGAGTTTTTGATACGGCGTATAGTTGAATATCCTAAAGGTCCGATTTTAGCCGTAAGCGCGCTCTGTGCCGGCCTAGCTGCTCTTTTGAAGGTATTTGCTCCATAGCAGTGCAGAGCAGATCCAGAGCGTTTAATGGTTGCTACCATGACCTTCGACCGCCGCCTCACGCCCGCCCGCCCGGACCTCGCCGCCGCACAGTTGCGTGGAAAAATCGAGGCCGAGGCCTATGTCGAAGGCCGCCCGGTCCGCATCTGCGCTGGCCTCGCGGATCTTCGCCCAAGACCCGCCAATGATGCCCCGATCGACACGCAGGCGCTCTATGGCGAGACGGCGCTTCTTTATGAAGACAATGAAGGCTGGGGCTGGGTTCAGCTCGATCGCGACTCCTATGTCGGCTATCTCTCGATCAATGCGCTGGCCGAAATAGAGGCCGCGCCGACTCACAGGGTGAAGGTCAACCGCACCTTCGTCTATCCCGCGCCCAACATGAAGCTGCCGCCGCTCGACGCCCTGCCTCTCGGCGCGCGGGTCGCCGTCGCCGAGCCGGGCGAAGCGTTCGCGCGCCTTCACGGCGGCGGCTTCATCTTTTCCACCCATCTCGCCCCTTTGAGCGAGGCCGAGAGCGATTTCGTCACGGTCGCCGAGCGTCTCCTCAACGCGCCCTATCTCTGGGGCGGCAAATCAAGCCTTGGCGTCGATTGCTCCGGCCTCGTGCAGATCGCGCTCGACAGCGCAGGGATTCCCGCCCCGCGCGACACGGACCTTCAGGAAAAGGCGCTCGGCGTCGCCCTGCCCGTCGCCGATGATTTTCGGGGCCTCGCGCGCGGCGATCTCATCTTCTGGCGTGGCCATGTTGGCGTCATGCGCGATCCCGATATTTTGCTGCATGCGAACGGGCATCACATGGCCGTCGCGAGCGAACCCCTCGCCGGCGCGCGGCGCAGAATTTTGACCAGCACGGGCGCCGATATTACGTCGATCAAACGGCTTGCGCATACGGGCTGAACTCGCGGCGCGGCGGGCGGCTCCCCCCGGCCGCAAATTGGGGCGCGTTTCGAGAAAGTTCACACACTCGATCAGATAATCAGAGCAGCGGCTCCGATTCCATCGCAGCGATAGCCGCCCCAGGCGCGAACGCATTCGATTTCAAAAGTCTAAAACGGGACGCGAACGGAGAAGCACGCGCGCCCCTTCCCATCCCCCTGGCCGCAATCAACAAGGAGAGAAACATGGATTTGTCTCGCCGCATGCTCCTCGCCCTGAGCGCCGCGGGCGGCGCCGCCGCCGCAAATGTCGCGCGCGCGGCCTCTTTCGGCAATCCGGATGAGCCGCCCCAAGGCGCAATCAATTCGACGCCCTCCGCGCTATCCGATCCGGGGCCGCAAAATCCGGCGCTCGCCAAGCAGTTTCCATCGTTCCAAAATCCACCGCCGACGGATGTCGGCGACATGCCGATGATGTGGTCCTCCTTCAACATCGCGCCGAAACGCATTCAGGCCGGAGGCTGGGCGCGCGAGGTCACGGCGGAGACATTTCCGATCTCGACGGAAATCGCCGGCGTCAACATGCGGCTCGGTCCCGGCGGCATTCGCGAGCTGCATTGGCATCTCGCGGCTGAATGGGGCATCGTCACCAACGGCCTTTGCCGCGTGACCATCCTCGACACGGCGGGGCGCGCCTATGTGCAGGACGTCGGGCCGGGCGAAATCTGGTATTTCCCGGCGGGCCAGCCACATTCGCTACAGGGTGTTGGCCCCGACGGATGCGAATTCGTCATCGTCTTCGACGACGGGCGCGCATCCGAATTCAACACGCTGCTGGTGACCGACTGGCTGGCGCATACGCCGCCCGACATTCTCGCGCAAAACTTCGGCGCGCCGGCGGAGGTTTTCAAAAATATTCCGCTGCATGATCTCTGGATCTTTCAAGGCAAGGAGGCCGGACCGCTCGCCGCCGATCAGGCCGCCGTCGCCGGGGGCGGCGTCCCGCTCTATCCCTTCACTTTCGCGCTGGGCGGGTTGCCGCCCGTCAAGGAAAACAGCTCAGGCTCGGTCCGCGTCGCCGACAGCACCAACTTCAAGGTCTCGACGACGATCGCCTCGGCCCTGTTGACGCTGAAGCCCGGCGCGCTGCGCGAGCTGCACTGGCACCCCAATGCGGACGAGTGGCAATATTGGATCAAGGGCGAAGGCCGCATGACAGTGTTCAACGCCGGGCCGCGCGCGCAGACGATCGATTTCAGAGCGGGCGACGTCGGCTATGTGCCGAAAGGTCAGGGCCACTACATCAAGAATACGGGCGCAACCGACCTGCAGTTCCTCGCCATCTTCAGAGCCCCCGTCTATCAGGAGGTAAGTCTGTCCGAATGGCTGCGGCGCACGCCGCCGGAGCTCGTCGCGCAGCATTTCAACATCGATCCGGCGGAGATCGCCAAATTCCCGCAGGACCATATCGGCATCCAGCCGGGCTGAGAGGAAGAGCCAGGTCGTTTGCGTCAAGGGTTGAGGCGAAGCGAGGGGCGACCGCGACGGCGCGGCCGTCCCTCAGAACTTATATTTGACGCCAACCTCGGCGCCGGCGCCGACCGGCTGCGACGAGCCGCCGAGAAGCTTCGAGTCGATGCTCTGGTTGATCGCCCTGAGCGAGGTCCCCGGACCGAAGTCCGTTTCGTTTTCGCCGTTCCACTTGCCGACAAGACTGACCGGACCATCATCGTGCGCCGGCGGCTTGGACGCGGCGACCGGCTTGTCCGGCGCCGACGCCCCTGATTCGGCCGCGCTCGCCGGGATTTGCGCCCGCGGGGCAGCCTTGGCCTTGCGTGCCGCCTTGGGCGTTTTCTGAGCTGTTTTGGCCGCCGATGGCGCAGGCTTGACGAGCGCGAGCGGCGCGGCGTCGGGCTCAGCGACCATGAGACTGGCCGGCGGCTCCGCGATATCGCCCGCCCGCGCGGGCGCCAGGCCGCAGAAAATCGCGCCGGAGACAATCGCCGCAACGGAAAATCCAGCAAACCGCCAATAATGCATCCCACGTCTCCAAAACGTGAGATACTTTCCCACGAAATTGCGGCGTCAAATCGACGCTTCGCCGGCGAAAGGCCTTCCCCGCATCTTTCAAGGCCGCACCCGCTCCCCTCAGTCCCCGAAAACCGACCAGCGCATCTCCTTCGCCAATTGCTCCAGCGCCATCGTTCCGAGCAGGGAATTGCCATTCCGGTCGAGGCCGGGCGACCAGACCGCGATGGAGGCTTTGCCCGGCGCCACGGCCAGAATGGCGCCGCCGACTCCGCTCTTTCCCGGCAGCCCGACCCGGAATGCGAAGTCTCCCGAACCGTCATAATGCCCGCAGGTGAGCATGAGCGCGTTGATGCGCCGGGCCCGCTCCGTGGAGATGACCGAACCGCCCTTGCCCGGCAGCCGTCCGGAGAAAGCGAGATAGCGCCCCGCCATCGCGAGTTGCTTGCAACTCATGACGATGGCGCAATGGTGAAAATAGACGCCAAGCGTGTGATCGACCGGGCCTTCCAGCACATCGAAGGCGCGCATGTAATTGGCGAGCGCGACATTGAGGAATCCGGTTCTCTTCTCGGACCGGGCCACGTTCTTCTCGACGACAATGCTCTCGTCCTCTGCGACGAAGCGGATGAAGCGCAGGATCTCGCCCAAAACCTCGCGCGGCGCGTGCCCGGCCAGCAGCGTGTCGGTCACAGCGATCGCGCCCGCGTTGATGAAGGGATTACGCGGCTTGCCCTGCTCATATTCGAGCTGGACAATCGAATTGAAGGCGTTGCCGGACGGTTCGCGGCCGACCCGGCTCCACAGCCGGTCGCCGACCTTGCCGAGCGCCAGCGTGAGCGTAAACACCTTCGAGACGCTCTGGATGGAGAAGGGCGTCTGCGCGTCGCCGGCGAGGATCGTCTCGCCCTCGGCGGTGAACACCGCCATGCCGAACTGGTCGATCGGCACATGCGCGAGTTCGGGAATATAGCTTGCCACCTCGCCGCGGCTTGTACGCGCAGACAGCCGTTCGGCGATCGCGGCGACGACGGATTCGATTTTGGACAAATGCGCTTCTCCCCGAACCGCCCTCGCCTTCGCAAGACCTGTACCGGGACCGAGCAGGAGCGTGGGCGCACCCGCCAGCACAGAGAGGAAGCAGCAACGCTTTTTCCTTGTAGGCTATTCCTCCGATTTAGGCGCTAACGGGCAGGGACACACACAGCCCTTCGCGGCCTAATCTGCGGCGACCTGGTGCTGGCGTGGCATGTCGGGATTATGCGCGATTCCCAGACGCGATAGATCGCAACCAATTCTTTCGGATCGGATTCTTTAGCCGTTGCCTCTTGACACAAGTTCAATTTATTCCATTATCACGAATAAATTGGAGCAAGGAGATTCAAATGGCGGATGTGACCGACCTAACGCTCGTCGAGCAGCAGATATTGCTAGCGATTATGCGTTTGCATCCAAACGCCTATGGGGTTTCCGTTCGCGACGAGATTAAGGCGCGCATCGACAAGGAATACTCGTTCGGCTCAATCTACGCTGTTCTCGAACGTCTAGAAGACCGTGGCTTGATTGAATCTCGAGAGGGAGAGGCCAGAGCGGTACGGGGCGGGCGCAAGAAGCTTTATTTCACTATCACTGGCGCGGGCGAAAATGCGGTTCAAGCGGCGCTCAACGCGGTGCGGGCCATGTGTTCGGGGCTTAAGCTAAAAGGGGCCGCCGCGTGAGCAAGAATAGTAAGTCAAATACCCTTGCAAAAGCGGTTTTCGAAAGCACAGTTCTTGTCAAACAAGTCCGTAATTGGATTTCACATGTAGACGAACAAGAATTAAATATCGAAGAAATGCGTCACGAGCTCGATCGCTTGCAGAACCGAATCGCTAGACTTTCTGTAGGCTTGCCCGACGAAGTGGAGGGGTCTATCGCTATGGCAAAGCCCGACCCTCCGCGTCTTGCGGAATTTATCCTAGGCGCATGCACGAAAAAGCGTTACCGGCAAGCATTACTCGATGACCTCGACGAAGTCTTTCATCGCGACCTTTCCGCAGGTATGAGCATTAGCAGAGCGCGCCTGCGATATTGGGGTGGTGCGCTCAATTCGGTCATTCCTCAGCTTTGGTCGCTGACCAAACGCATCGGATTGTTCGGAATCATCGCCGACTACGCCCGCCGCTTGCTTCATTGACGAGTTGCTCCGAGGGCTCTCCTTTTTGTTCCGCCCGCTTGATTGAGCACGCGCAATTCCGAAATTGATTTTCGCTTCTCGCCGCCTTATTTCTGTATCATGTCGCTTCGCAACATTATCACTTTACCCGATAACCGGCTCCGCATCGTCGCTCGGCCCCTCGCCAGGGTCGACGCCGGCGTGTGCGCGCTGATGGATGACATGCTCGAGACCATGTATGACGCGCCGGGCATTGGCCTCGCCGCGCCGCAGATCGCGGTCGATGCGCGCGTCATCGTGCTCGACGTCGCCAAGCGCAAGTCCGGCGACGATGCGCCCGAGCCGACGCCCGACCCGATGTGCCTCGCCAATCCCGAAATTCTCTGGGCGTCCGAAGAACTCTCCATCTACGAGGAGGGCTGCCTGTCGATTCCGGAATATTACGAGGCGGTGGAGCGCCCGGCGCGCGTGCGCGTCGGCTATCTCGACCGCGACGGACGGCAAAAGCAGATCGAGGCCGACGGCATTCTCGCGACCTGCCTGCAGCACGAAATCGATCACCTGAATGGCGTTCTTTTCATCGACCATATTTCGCGTCTGAAACGCGCGCGCGTCATCAAGAAGTTCGAGAAAGCCGCCCGGTTCGAGGAGCCGCTCCGCAAGGGCGGCAAGGCCGAGCGCGCGGCAGGCGCCAACGACCGCCGTTAGAAAGCGCGCATCACGAAAACCCGCGCGCGAGCGCTGAGATCCGGCTCATCCATTGCGCATCGTCTTCATGGGAACGCCGGAATTTTCGGTTCCGGTCCTCACCGAAATCATTGGCCAGGGCCATGAGGTCGCCGCCGTCTACACGCGCGCGCCAAAGCCCGGCGGGAGGCGCGGCCTGGAGCCGACGCCCTCCCCCGTCCACGCCGCCGCGCTGCGCTTTGGCCTGCCGGTTCTGACGCCCGCGAGCCTGCGCGGAGCCGAAGCCGCGGCGACACTCGCAGCGTTTCAGCCCGACGCGGTCGTCGTCGTCGCCTATGGCCTGATCCTGCCGCGCGAGATCCTCGACATTCCCCCCCTCGGCTGCCTCAATCTGCACGCTTCGCTGCTGCCGAGATGGCGCGGCGCGGCCCCGATCCAGCGCGCCATCATGGCGGGCGATACCGAGACCGGGGTCATGGTCATGGCGATGGAGGAAGGGCTCGACACAGGGCCGGTCGCCATCGCCGAGCGCATCGAGATCAGCCCGGAGGCGACGGCGGGCGAGATCCATGACCGCCTCTCGCTCATCGGCGCCGATCTGATGGCGCGCGCGCTCGCGGCGCTCTCGCGGGGCTCGCTCGACTTCACGCCGCAGGCGACGGAGGGCGTCGCCTATGCGCATAAGATCGACAAGTCGGAAGCGCGCATCGACTGGGCCGCGCCAGCGCCAAAGGTCCATAATCTGATCCGCGCGATGGCGCCGTTTCCGGGCGCCTATTTCGAGGCTGATCTCGGCAAGGGCATCGAGCGCATCAAGATTCTGCGCGCCCATCTTGCCGAGGACGCCGGAGAACCGGGCCTCGTCCTCGACGATGCGCTGACCATCGCCTGCGGCGGGGGCGCGATCCAGATTGCCGAGCTGCAGCGCTCCGGCAAGGCGTCGATGACGGCGGGCGATTTTCTGCGCGGCGCCCGCCTCCCCGCCGGAACGCAGCTCCTACCGAAAAGCTCCGATGCCGCGTTATAAGCTCGTCGTCGAATATGACGGCGCGCCTTTCGTCGGCTGGCAGAGGCAGACCAATGGGCTTTCCGTGCAGGAAGCGATCGAAACCGCGCTTCGCGCTTTCAGCGGCGAGATCATAAGGATCCGCGGCGCGGGGCGCACCGACTCCGGCGTCCACGCCAGGGGCCAGGTCGCTCACGCGGACCTTACAAAAGCGTGGCGCACGGATGTCCTGCGCGATGGGCTCAACGCCTGGCTGCGCCCGCGCCCGATCGCGATCCTTTCCGCCGAGCATGTGGACGACGCCTTCGATGCGCGGTTTTCCGCCGTGCGGCGCCATTATCTTTATCGCATCACCAACCGCCGCGCGCCGCTGACGCTGGAGGCCGGCAAGAGCTGGCTCGTGAAGCGAAAGCTCGACGCCGGCGCCATGCATGAGGCGGCGCAAACGCTGCTCGGCTTTCACGATTTCACGACATTCCGCGATAGCGAATGTCAGGCGGAAAGCCCGCTGCGCACGCTGGAGCGTTTCGACGTCATGCGCATGGACGAGGAAATCCAGATCTTCGCGGCGGCGCGCTCTTTCCTGCATTCGCAGGTGCGCTCGATGGTCGGCTCGCTGGAACATGTCGGCTCCGGCAAATGGAAAATCGGCGACATCCGCGCCGCGCTCGAAGCCCGCGACAGGCGCCGCTGCGGCATGGTCGCCCCGCCCGACGGGCTCTATCTGATGCAGGTGGATTACGAGGCATAGGATGCCTCGTCCGACGTTCCGCCCACCCATCACAGCGTGATCGCCACCTTGCCGAAATGGCGCCCCGAGGCGAGATGCTCATAGGCGGCCTCAACTTCGTCGAAGCTGAAGCGGCGGTCGATCACCGGCTTGATCTTGTGCGCGGCGATGAACGCGTTCATCGCCGTGAACTGCTCGCCGGAGCCGACATTGATTCCATTGATGTCGGCATTGATCAGCTGCAGGCGAAACAGGTTGGACTGCGGCCCCAATCCCGTGAAGACGCCGATCTGCGCGATACGCCCTCCGGCCGCAATCGCCCGCAACGAACGATCGAAAGTGTCCGGGCCGCCAAGCTCCAGAAGATGCGAGACGCCGATTCCGTCGGTCAGCCTGCGGACCTCGACGTCCCAATCGGGCGTCGTCCGGTAATTCACCGTCGCGAAGGCGCCGAGCTGTCGGGCGCGCTCGCGCTTTTCGTCCGAGGACGACAGCACGATCACTTTGGCGCCCAGGGCTGTTGCGAACTGGAGGGCGAAAAGCGCGACCCCGCCGGTTCCCTGCACCAGCACCGTATCGCCCGCCGTCAGGGCGCCGCGCACGACCAGCGCCTGCCAGGCGGTCAGCGCTGCGCAGGGAAGAGTCGACGCCTCCTCGGCGCTGAGTTCATCGGGAACCCGCACCAGCGCGTCTTCGCGCGCGGCGACGAAGTCGGCGAGAACGCCGTCGCTGGCGCCGCCGCCGAGGGCGGTCGAGAGATAGGCCTCGCGATAGGGGCCGCCGGTCCAGGCCGCATAGAAGATCGGCGCGACGCGATCGCCTTCGCGCCAGCGCGTCGCCCCCGGTCCAAGCGCGACGACGACGCCTGCCCCATCCGAGACCGGCACGAGCCCCTCGCGCACCGGCCCGAGCTGACCGCGCAGAACCAGCAGATCGCGATAATTGAGGCTCGCCGCCTCGATCCGCACCAGCACCTCCCCCGCCTTGAGGTCCGGCGCCGCCTCCTCACGCTTTTCGAGCCTCGACCCCTCGTCCGCCGGCGCCAGCCGGTAGAGGCGCCGGCGCGAAATCGCCGCATGTGGTTTGGTCGCAAGAACATCGGACATCGGGCGCTCCTTCAATTAACGTAGCGAACGATATAAAAATCGACAGTTGCGTCGCCGTCAAGGCTTTTTATATTGAGCGCTATGAAAAAAACCCCTCCCCGGCCGCGCGGACGGCCGCGCACGCTCGACCGCGAAAAGGCGCTTGAGGCCGCGCTCAAACTGTTCTGGCGGCACGGCTATGAAGGAACGTCGATCGCCGATCTCACCGCGGCGATGGGGACGACGCCGCCGAGCCTCTATGCGGCCTTCGGCAGCAAGGAGCAGCTCTACCGCGACGCCGTCGAACTCTACGCCGCCTCCTATGGCGGCTTCCCGGCGCGGGCGCTGGCCGAGGAGCCGAGCGCCTACCGCGCCATGGACAGGATTCTTGCGGAAGCGATCGAGGTCTATTCGGCGGAAGCGCGCGGCTGCATGCTGGCGAGCGGCGCGTTGACCTGCGCGCCCGAGCATCAGCATGTCGCGCGCGAGCTGGCCTCGCTCCGTCTCGCGGCCATCGCGGCGATCAAGGCGCGCTTCGACACGGCCGTCGCCGAGGGGGAATTGGACGCCGGCGCCGATACGGCGGCGCTCGCCTCTTTTTACGCCGCCGTGATCCAGGGCCTGTCGATCCAGGCGCGTGACGGCGTCAAACGGGCGATTCTTCAGTCGACGGCGGCGGCGGCGCTCGCCGCCTGGCCGGGGAAGAAACCCCAGTCATGACGACGGCCGGACGTCGTAAGCAGAAAATCAACAGTCATCCGATTGCCGGCGCCTTCACGTTCCGCCCGCCTACAAAAGCGCGATTGCCGACACTTGTCGCCCGTAATCGGGCTCGCCCTTGTGCACCGAGCGGCGGTAGGAAAAGAAATTTTCCGGCGAGGCGTAGGTATCGCGCGCGAGATCCTCGAAGGCGCCGATTCCCGCCGCCCGGAGGCGCATGCCGATGAAGCCCGGCAGATCGAACAGGAAGCGCGGCGCCTGTAGCGAAGGCGCGAAATAATCAGCATAGGATTCCGCCGCCGCGACGAAGCGCTCGTAAAACTCCGGGCCAACCTCATAGCTCTTCTGGCCAATGGCGGGGCCAAGCGCCGCGACGATGGCGGAGCGATCCGCGCCGAGCGTTTCCATGGCGGAAATCGTGGCTTCCAGCACGCCGTCGAGCGCGCCTTTCCAGCCTGCATGGGCGGCGCCGATGACCCGTGTTTTGGAATCGGCGAAAAGGATCATGCCGCAGTCGGCGCCGGTGACGCCGAGAGCTAAACCCGGCGTCGCGGTGGCCAGTCCATCGCACCTCGGCCGCTCGGAGAACGGTCCGCTCACGACCAAAGCGTCAGCCGAATGGATCTGGTAAGGCACCAGCAGATGATCCGCCTCGGCGCGCAGAACCCGCGCCATGCGGCGGCGGTTTTCCGCCACCGCTTCGGGCGCGTCCCTTGAGCCGACGCCGCCGTTGAGGCTCGCATAGACGCCGGTCGAAACTCCGCCTTTACGGGTGAAGAACCCGTGCGAAATCCCATCAAGGCAGAGCGCGCGCGAAAACAGCGCCTGCGCTTCAGCCTCGCTCATTCGAGCGCTCTTCAAATCCCGGCGGCGCATCGAATTCGCGCTGGGTCACGGCAATGGCCTTGAAGAGGCGCGCCATGTCGGTTGCGGCGTCGAAGCCCGCCCCCTCGCCGGCGAGGCGGTCGAGCGCCGCGTTGATGGCGGCCGCCTGCGCCGGCGTTGCGTCGCGCTCCAGGATCGCGGCGCGTTCGAAGATGCCAAGGCGCGTCAGGAACTGGCCTTGCGGCACGGGACCGTGCACGGCGGCGCCGGCGCCCTTCGCCGCGCGGGCGAGGGCGGTGAAATTCACATGCGTCGTGAGGTCGGCTTCGCCCGGATCAACGAGCGGATCGACGAATTTATGCGCGCGCATCGCCTGCAGCGTTTCGCCGCGCGCGGGCTCGCTGTAGCCATAGTCGATGGCGAGCAGCGCGCCGCCCTGCGTCACGATGCGCACGCCAAGCTGCGTCATGAGACGCTGGGCCGCGACGCTGACTTCAAGAATGTCGTCCGGTTCGCCCGGCGCCGCGATCCCCGTCTCATGCGCGCCGCCGAGCCCAAAGGCGAGACGCCCCTCCTCGTCGACGCCGATGAGCCGCTCGCGCCAGCCGCCGTCCCGATGCACATAATGGCGCACCGGCAGCGCGTCGAAGAATTCATTGGCGATGAAAATCGCCGGACCAGGCGGCACCTCGGCGACGCTCGCATGCCAGGCCACCTTGACGCCACGGCCTTCCAGCGCGGCGCGTTGGGACTCGCGCAGCGGCAGACTGATCTCGACGAGATGGACTTCGAGCGCGGCGAGAAAATCGGGGGCGACCTTGGCCGCGCGCAGCGCATCGCTCATCAGGGTTCCGCGGCCCGGGCCAAGCTCGACGAGATGGATGGAAGCGGGCGCGCCCATCAGGCGCCACACCTCGACGCACCAGAGCCCGATCAGTTCTCCGAACATCTGGCTGATTTCGGGCGCGGTGATGAAGTCGCCCTCGGCGCCGATCGCCGCCTTCGTGCGGTAATAGCCATAGACCGGATGGCCGAGCGCCAGCGCCATATAGCGCTCAAGGCTGATCGGCCCGCTTTCGAGGATCATCTCACGCAGGATCGCATCAAGAGCGTTCATGCCGGCGCCTTCCTGTTCAACGCATAGCGGATGAAAAACGCGCCGGCGGCGATCATCGGCAAAGACAGCAGCATTCCCATGGTTGCGCCTCCAAACAAAAAGCCGAGTTGCGGATCGGGCTCGCGGAAAAATTCGGACGCGATCCGCGCGCAGCCATAGCCGATGGCGAAAACGCCGGTGACGAGCCCTGGCCGCCGCAGCGCGCCAAGGCGGACCGCGACGAACAGGACCGCGAACAGGGCGAGGCCTTCAAGCCCCGCTTCATAAAGCTGGCTTGGATGGCGCGGCAATGGCCCCGCGCCCGGAAAGATCATCGCCCAGGCGACATCGGTCGGGCGCCCCCAAAGCTCCGGCTTGATGAAATTGGCGATGCGGCCAAGAAAAATTCCGATTGGCGCGACGGCGCAGACGACATCGTAAAGCCGCAGCACGGAAATGCCGCGACGTTGCGCAAGCAGCGCGACGGCGAGCGCCGTGCCGGCAAAGCCGCCGTGAAACGACATGCCGCCCTGCCAGAGCTTGAACGCGTCGAGCGGATGCTGAAGAAAAAACGGCAGGTTGTAAAACAGCACGTAGCCGATGCGCCCGCCAAGGATGACGCCGAGCGCGGCATAGACCAGAAGATCGTCGATGCAGGCGGCGTCGGGGCGCGCGCCGCCGCCCCAGAGCGCCGGCTTGCGGACGAGATATTGCGCATAGGCCCAGCCGAGCACGAGGCCGGTGATATAGGCCAGGGCGTACCAGCGGATCGGAAACGGGCCGATCGAAACCAGCACCGGGTCGATCATCGGATAGGCGATCACGAAAGGCATCAAGGCTCCGGCGGCGCTTTCCGGCCCGAATCGAAAAGCTGCTCCCGCTTTCATCTTCTGGCGCAGCGTGATGCGGCGCCGTGGCCGCCGCGTCAACCGATCTTGCGGTGTTTTCGTAACGGGGCCATGTCAGGCGCTTTCCGGCGCTGTCAGGCGCGGCGCGCCGTGCTAGATGTTTCACGTGAAACAGGTGGGGCGTTTCACGCGAGACGCCCAATGCGCGGCGCGAAGAACGCGCTGTATGACAGTGATTTTAGACAATATCACGCGGATAGATCGCCGGTCGGACAGGTAAGATCGCTGCCCGAATATGTCAGATCGGCGCATAAACTGGAGGCGAATCATGGCGCAGAACAAGGTTTTCGAGGATTTCACCAAGCTGATGACGGACGCCAGCGAGATGGCGCTGGGCGTGCGCCGCGAGGCCGAGACGGCGATGAAAAGCCAGCTCGAGCGCGTGCTCGGAACGATGAATTTGGTGACGCGCGAGGAGTTCGAGGCGGTGAAAGAGATGGCCGCCAAAGCGCGCGACGAGAACGACAAACTGTCCGCGCGTCTCGCCGCCTTCGAGGCGGAGCTGGCGAAGAAGGCGAAGGGGCTCTGAGGACAGCCTGGCTCGTTTTCCGAGCTCTCTTGCCAATTTTTGCCAAGGAGCATATTTTGCCGCCGTGACCACGATGAACATCTCGCTTCCGGATTCGCTCAAGTCCTTCGTCGATGAACAGGTCGCCGGGCGCGGCTATGGCACGAGCAGCGAGTATGTCCGCGAGTTGATCCGCGCCGACCAGGATCGTCAACGCCTGCGCAAACTGTTGCTTGATGGGGCCGCGTCGCCCGCGACGGCTGCGGCGGCCGGCGAAACCTATTTCATGGACCTCAGGGACCGGGTCCATCAAGCCAAAGTCAGGTGAGCCGTAAGCCAGTCTTCCCGCGCGAACTGGCAGATCCGGACGTTGCAGCCGCTGTGGATTATTATATCCACGCCGCCGGGCCTGATCTCGCGCTTGGCTTCATCGACGCCCTGCAGATGGCCTTCCAGACGATCGCTGACCACCCCGCCTCCGGGTCTCCACGTTACGCGCTTGAGCTTTCCCTTCCCGGTCTGCGCAGTCGCGGAGTGAAGCACTATCCATATGTGGTGTTTTACATCGAGCGCGACGATCACATCGATATCTGGCGAGTGCTGCACGGCCAGCGCGACATCCCCGCCCGAATGCAGGAGGCCGAGAGTTGACGTCGCTTCAGGCCATCGCCTTGTCGCCGCACGTCGAAGTCGCAATAAAAATCGGTCCGAACCCTTCGGTTCGAACCGTGTTTTGTCTCGCAGATCTGGGTGAAGCGACGATTGGCGCTACTGAGCGCTCGGCGCGACGAGCGCGCGGCAGGCCGGGCTGATGTCGGCCTGATAATAGACGAGGCATTCGCGGATCTTGTCGCGATCGGGGATCTCGGGGCCGCAGAAGCGGAGCGCGTCGCCCTGGCAATCCTGCTGCTCCATCTGAAAATTCGGGTCCTGGGCGAGAGCGCCGGCCGTCATGCCTCCCAGCAAAACGAGGGCCGCGGCGAGCGTCTTCGTGGTCATTTTGTACATGCTCTTTTTTCCGACGGTGTTCGGGGTTTAAGACGGCGGCACCATCTTTCGTTTCGTTGCGCGGGTCAAGCCGCGCCATGGCTGCGCCCGATCGGCCCGTCCCAAAGGGGCCGAGCGCAGTGATGCGCCGCCGACCGCAATCATGCGCCGCCGGCATCCTCGCGTCTGCGCTGATATCCGGCGCGACGCGGCGAACGCCTTTCGCCAGGGCGCCCGCGCGCTGCCCCGAGGCTTGCAAGGCAGGGGACAACCGCGAATGAGGCAGTTGCGCCGGAATCGCCCTTGTGATTCCGTTCCTTTGAGAAGATCGAACGGGGTTTTGAGTCGGGGCTGCGAGCCAGCGCCGGTCGGTCCTTGAAATACGCGCCCCGGCGTCCGCCGCCGGGGGGAAGCGGAAACGCGTCCCGGCGCTTGAAGGTCCACGACGGTAAGGTCCACTGATGTCGCTTTTGCAAATTGAAGCCCTGCGCAACGAACACCCGGTCGATCTGATCGAACGGCTCGCCGCGCAGAACCAATGGCCGTTCGACCGCGACGAGGACGACGAGATCTCGATCACCGTCGCCGGCGGCTGGACCGACTATAATGTCGCTTTCACATGGCTCGAGGATCTTGAGGCGCTCCATGTCGCCTGCGCCTTCGACCTCAAGGCGCCCGCGGCGCGCAAGGGCGAGGTCGGCGCCCTCATCGCCCTCATCAACGAACAATTATGGCTCGGCCATTTCGACATCTGGCCGGACGACGGCGTCGTCATGTTCCGCCACGCCATCGTGCTCTCCGGCGGGGCCGAACTCAACGGCCATCAATGCCAGACGGTGCTGACCAGCGCGGTGCGCGCCTGCGAGCGCTATTACCAGGCCTTTCAATTCGTCGTCTGGGCCGGCAAGAACGGTCGCGAGGCGATCCAGACCGCAATGCTCGAAACCATGGGCCAGGCCTGAAATCAGACTGTGCAAAACGCCTTCCCGACGCGCCGGATCCGGATGCCTTCGGATCAACATCGCGATGATTTTGACCCTATCGATCCAAAATCATAAACGTGATCGCTCCGGATGTTTGGAGCGCGATGCAGGCGGCGCGCGCGTGAATATGATTGACTAGGAAATTTAATGCGATAGTTTCCTAGTCAATCAAGGAAGCGTCCATGTCATCTCCACCGCCCCTGCCAGAGCTGACCGCGCATCTCGGATTTTGGCTGCGCTACGTGTCCAACCACGTCTCTCACGGCTTCGCCGGCAAGCTTTCAGCCAGGGGCGTGACGGTTGCCGAATGGGTCACGGTGCGCGCGCTTTATGGCAAGGAGCCGATGCCGCCGAGCCGCCTTGCGAAAGAATTGGGCATGACGCGCGGGGCCATCACAAAACTCGCGGACCGGCTGATCGCTAAAGCGTTGATCGTTCGAGAAGCAAGCCCCGATGATGGCCGGGCGCATACGCTCGCCTTGACGCCGCGGGGAACGAAGCTGGCGCCGGATCTCGCCGCGCTCGCCGAGCAAAATGAGGCCGAATTCTTCGATTGCCTGTCCGCGGCCGAACGCGAAACCCTGGACCGGCTCCTCAGGCGGATGGTCGCGCACCGCCAAATGGCCGCCATACCGATGGAATGATCCCAAACCGACGCGGTCGATGGAGAATATGATGGACGATCACAGGCGAGCCGTGGCCAAAACCTGTCTCGACGCCGCTGAGAGCGACGCGATGACCTTTCCGCAAATCGTCGAAACATTGATGCGTGAAGGCTTTGAGAGATACATGATCGATTTTTGCCGCGCGGTTGCGACCTATTATTTGCCCGACGGCGATAGCGTTGCGCTGCCGACGCACAAAATCGATGTTCCGCTGGCGCCCGCGTTCGACGCGGCAATCGTCCAGGCCGCCATCAAGGATGCGCAGCAACTGGCGCCGGGCTATAATAGCTACAGGGGCTTCTGCCGAAAGGTCGCCGCCGCCGGATGCGCGGCCTATATCGTCTCGTTCTCTGGTCGTCGCGCCCTTTACATCGGTCGAACCGGGGAAACGCATGTCGAGCGCTTTCCGGATTAGATGCAGGCTGACCGACGTCGCCGTAGCGAGTTTGCGCGCGCCCTGATATGCAGTGCGCCGATATGGGGCCGCCCTGATCGGCGTGGACCTCAGTTGCGAAAGGCCTGATATGCAGGATTTCCCCGCCTCGCTGGTTCTCGCCGGCGCCGGCAAGATGGGCGCGGCGATGCTGCGCGCCTGGCTCGGCGCGGGCCTTGCGCCCGGCGCGACGACGGTCATCGATCCGGCTCCCACCGCCGATATTTCGAGCCTCGCCAAAGACGCCGGCTTCGCGCTGAACCAGCCTGCGCCGGCGCCCGAGGTTCTGGTCCTCGCCATCAAGCCGCAGGCGCTCGACGAGGCGACCTCGCTCGCCGCCCTCGCCGGGCCGAACACGCTCGTCATCTCGATCCTCGCCGGCAAGACTATCGCCAATGTCCGCGCAAGGCTGCCGCAGGCCGGGACGATCGTCCGCGCCATGCCCAATCTGCCGGCCGCCGTCGGGCGCGGCGTCGCCGGCCTTACCGTCGAAGCAGGCGCGAGCGCCGCGCAGCGGGCGATGGCCGAGGCGCTGATGGCCGCGACCGGCGCCGTCGTTTGGGTCGAAGACGAGCGCCAGATCGACGCCGTTACCGCGATCTCGGGTTCGGGGCCGGCCTATGTGTTCCATCTCGCCGAATGCCTCGCCGAGGCTGGCGTCGCGCTTGGCCTGCCCGCGGAGGTCGCGGCGCGGCTCGCCCGCGCGACTGTCGAGGGCGCCGGCGAACTCCTGTTCCAGAGCCCTGCGATGAACGCCGGCCGAGCTGCGCGAAAGCGTGACCTCGCGCGGCGGAACGACGGCGGCGGCGCTTGAGGTGTTGATGGCGGAGGACGGCCTTGCGCCGCTGATCGAGCGCGCCGCCCGCGCGGCGCATAAACGCGCCGGGGCGCTGTCGGGTTAGGCGCCATGCGCGGGAACGCCGCCGCCCTCGCCGCCCTGCTTTTGATGGCGCCGCAGCTTCAGGCGGCGCATCGCGGGGGAGGTCGAATTCCTCGCCCTGCAATCGAGCGCGCCGGGGGCGTTCAATTACGCGCGCGTCTCCGAAATCCAGGTGTTTCTCGACGAGAGCGCGACGCGCTGCGGCGTGTTCATGACCACCGGCCAGGAGATCAAGGCGTTTCAGACCTGCGCCTCGATCACGGCGCATCTCGAACAGCACGGGCTCGTCACCCTGCCGAGCAATTTCGGCACCGTTCTGCTCGCGCCCGACTTCGTCCTGAGCCTCGTTTCGATCCCGAATGGCGGCTGCCGCCTCAATCTGCGCAATGGCGTATCGGGTCCCCGTCAAGGAGGCCTGCAGCGAGGCGCTCAAGGCCCTGTCGCACGAATAGGCCTACCGCATCGGCGCGGCGCCGGATGGCGTTCGCCCGAACTGACAGGCGCCCCCTGCCCTGCAACGCCGCGAACGATCCGTCCGGAATCCAGCATCCCGCGTCCGGCTTCAGATGCCGGCGTACCATTCATAGCCGCGATCGGGCCAGAAGCCGCCCTTGCCGCGACCGATATTCTCGAAACTGTCGACCAGCTCAATGCGCATCACATATTTCGCCTGCTTGTAGCCGAGCTGGCGCTCAACCCGCAGCCGCAGCGGCGCGCCATGACCAACGGTCAGCGGCGCGTCATTGAGACTATGCGCGAGAATGGTCTGCGGATGAAAGGCGTCGATGAGGTCGATGCTCTCGTAATATTTTCCGGTGCCGTCGAGCGCGTGCTCATACCAGTCGGCGCAGTGCAACACCGCGAAACGGGCGGCGGGCAACAGCCCCGCGCGCGCCAGCACGACGGATAGGGGAACGCCCTGCCATTTGCCGATGGCGCTCCATCCCTCGACGCAATCATGGCGCGTGATCTGCGTGCGCTGCGGCAGCGCGTGCAGATCCGCGAGCGAGAAATCAAGTGGCCTTGCGACCAGCCCATCGACGCGCAGACGCCAATCGGCGAAATTATTCTCGACCATGGCGGCGTATTCGTCGCCCTCCGGCGTATGGGTGCCGTTGACCTTGAATACGGGCGAGATGTCGGCGGCGGAAAATTCGCGCGCCAAGGAATGGCGCCCGCCAAGCAGCCGTTGCGCGCGATAGGTCAGTCCCTCGGCGGAATCCAGAACAGACACGATTTCGGGCGAGTCTGAAGGATCGCAGCCGCCAAGCATGGTCGCGCCGAGGCTCGCGGCGCCGAGCGCCAGGAAGCGGCGGCGGGGAAGGCGAAAGCTACTCATGGCCGGGCTCCGGATAGATCGTGAACTTGCCGGTGATCATCGAGCGCAGCTCATTGATCGGGCCGGCCAGCAACACCATCGCGACATGAACGAAAATGAACAACACGATGAGATTGGCGGCGATGAAGTGGATCGTCCGCGCCGATTGGCGCCCTTGAAAGAGCGTGACGAGCCAGGGCAGGATGGCGTCCATCCCCGGCGACATGGTGAGGCCGGTGAGGATCATCAACGGCAGCAGCACGCCGATCACGCCGAGATAGGCGAATTTCTGCAGCGGATTGTAATGGCGCGCCTCCTCGCCATGCGGAAATTTGAGCCGCAGATGATCGACGAAATCCTTGAGGATGGCTTTTGGCCGCAATTGCGCGCGGGTCGGCAGGAGATCGCGGCGCAGATGCCCACTGGCGAGGCCGCCGACGTAATAGACGAAGAGATTGGCGACGAAGAGCCAGGCAAAAAAGAAATGCCAGCGCCGCCCCAGCGAAAGATCGCGATAGGCGGGCAGCGTGACGTAACGCGGAAAGCCGCGCTCGACGATTGCGCCATTCGGATTGGCCGAGACGCCAAGGACGCCGGTCGTATTCAACGTCGCGGAGCCGAGCCTCAGAAAGCCCGTCAGCTTCCCGTCGCTCGACTTCATCGGAGCCAATCTCGAAAGCCGGCTTGTCGGCATCGGCTCCATATTGGCCCCAGTAGAGCGCCGGATGCGCGTTGAAGATCTGCAGGCCGCTCATCAGCAAAACGACAACGCAGACGAGATTGATCCAGTGCGTGATGCGGGTCACGAGCGCATGGCGATAGACGACGCGCTTCAGGCGCGCGGGCGCAAGATCCGCCACTTTGATGTCCGTCATCGTCCGCATCGCCCTCATCGCCGCCTCCCCTTCTCAAAGCTGTTGAGCTGCGCGGATCCGTCCCGGGCGCAAGCCGCGGGCGGATCCGCGCGGAGTGCAATTACTTGGCGTCGCCCTTCATCGCGTCGCCCTTCATCGCGTCGCCTTTCATGGCGTCGCCCTTCATGGCATCGCCTTTCATGGCGTCGCCCTTCATGGCGTCGCTCTTCATCGAATCGCCCTTCATGGCGTCGCCCTTCATCTGGTCATGGGTCGTCGTCGTATCGGACTTCATAGCGTCCGTGGCGAAGGCGGCGCCGGCGTAGACCGAGCTGGTCGCGACGATGGCGAGAGCGGCGAAGCGGGCGATGGCGTGTCTGGCAATCATGGGGGTTACTCCTGTTATGTCTTGGCGCCAGATTGGCGCGTTCAGATCGCCGCCTGCACTGCGCAGGGGCGCGACTTCGGAGATTTACGAGGCCGGCGACTTACGCCGGCTGCGCGCTCCAATCCGATTACGGACGGCGGCGGTGAATCGTTACCGCGAAGAAGGACATTTTTGCGGGGCGGCCAGCGCCGAGGCGGCAGCATCGCCTGCGTGGTCCCGATAAAGCGAACGCGTCTTCTCGACTTCTGGCGCGACCCGCCCTCAGGGCGAGCCGCTCGCCGCGACAAAGCCGCCCGGCACATCGCGATTGCCGGCCTCGCGCAGCAATTGCTGGATGACGCGCTCCGAATTCTCGTAATCATGCTCGCCGAAATGGTGATGGCGGATGCGGCCCTCGGCATCGACGAAATAGGCCGCCGGCCAATATTCATTGCCGAAGGCTTTCCAGACCGCATAGCTGTTGTCGATAGCGACCGGGTAGCCGATCTTGAGTCTCGCGACGGCGTTGCGCACATTGCCGGCATCCCTTTCAAAGGGCAGTTCCGGCGTATGCACGCCGACGACGACGAGGCCATGATCGCGGTATTTTTCCGCCCATGCGCGGATATGGGGCAGCGCGTTGAGGCAGTTGTAACAGTTGAAGGTCCAGAACACCACCAGCACGGTCTTGCCGCGCAGAGCCTGCGCTGTCAGCGGCGGCGAATTCAACCACGCCGTGGCGCCGGCGAAACCGGGCAGCGCGCCTTCGACAGGCAGATCGGCGCCATTTGCGGCGACGCGCGTCATATCCGCCTGTGGCGTTCGAGGCTCGCTCGGCGCCTCGCTAAAAGCGACGTCGATCAGCAGCGGCGCGCGCTCTTGTTGCGTCGCTGTCGCGCTACGCCGATCGGCTGCGCCCGGGGGCGGTGAGACGACATTCGCTGGGGCCGCCGTCTCGCTCGCCGCGGCTTTGCGCGCGCCGGTCCAGTCAAGCAGCCGCTCCTCGAAGGATGTCGTGTTGGCGAAATCGAACCGCGACAAAAGCTGCGCATCCCAGCCGAATCCGATCGCGACGACGACGCCCAGCACGGCTGCGCCAAGCGCGCGGCGCAGCCATTCGCCGGGACCAATGGCGCGCTTCAGCGCCTGGCTCACGCGGGCGCCGGCGCGCAGCGCCAATGCAAGCGACGTGGCCGCCCCGAGCGCATAGGCGAGGATCAGCAAGGTCGTGGTGACGCTCGCGCCGTTGAGCGCGGCGCCAGTCAGGACGAGGCCAAGGATCGGGCCGGCGCATGGCGCCCACAACAGGCCGGCGCCGACGCCAAGCAGGGCCGAGGCGAGCGGTCCGGCGCCTTCATCGCCAGAGGGACCAACGGGCGCCAGCCGCCGGCCGAGCGCGACCAAAGGCCGGGAGAGCCATTCGGCGAGGCGATCCGACAGGAGCGTCGCCGCGAACAGGGCGAAGAGGGCGAGAGCCGCCAGTCGCCCATATTGATTCGCGGCCAGCGCCCAGCCGCCGCCGACCGCGGCGAGCGTCGCGACGGCCGTGAAAGCGCCGGCCATGCCAAGCAGAAGCGGAAGGCCGGTACGCGCGAACCGCCGGCCCGAGCCGGCGAAGACGAAAGGCAGCACCGGCAGGATGCAGGGACTGAGGATGGTGAGGACGCCGGCGAAAAAGGCCAGAATCAGGAGAGTCATGTCGCGTCCCTCTTTGCGTGAGCCGTCAACGACGTCTCGGCCCCTCGGCCGGCGGACAATCGCTCTCTGGTGATTTCGCGACAGGGACCGCCGCCGTTACAGCGCGGCGCAGGCCTGGCGGCTCAACTCGGCGTGAAGGAAGCAGCGCCGCCTGCGGCGCGGCGGCGCGAGCGAGAACGCGGCTTTAGCGGCGTCCCGGCGCCCGTGCGGACTAATCAGCCCAGCGACGCCGCGCTCGGTCGAAGTTCAGCCATTGCTCGATTGAGGAGGGGATTGGTGGAGCTGAGGGGAATCGAACCCCTGACCTCTGCAGTGCGATTGCAGCGCTCTCCCATCTGAGCTACAGCCCCGTCCACCGCGGCTGTTTACGCGACTGCGCACGAGCGCGCAAGCTCATTGGCGCGCAGGATGGCGCTTCTCCGCCGCGGCTTATTGGAAGCGATCGGCGCCGCTGGGCTCGTCGCCTTGCCAGTGCGGCTCAGGCCGCGTAAACGAGGAGTGATCCCGCCAAGGCTCCGGAGTTCCCAATGCGCGCTCTTCTCGACGTCATCCTGCTGGCTCTTGAACTTTATACCTATGTCGTGATCGCCGCAGTAATCCTGTCCTGGCTGATCGCCTTCAATGTCATCAACACCTATAATGGCGTCGTCCGCAGCATCGTCACCGCCGTCAACGCGCTGACCGAGCCCGTCCTGCGCCCGATCCGCCAGATGCTGCCAAATTTCGGCGGCCTCGATATTTCGCCGATCGTCCTGTTTCTGGCCATCTACCTGATCCAGCGCATCATCCTGCAATATATTTATCCGAACGTCTTTTGAGCGCTGAGGCGTCTTTCGATCCGGCGCCCCTCCCCTGGAGCGCGCGGGGCGGCCATCTGGTCCTCGCCGTCCGCCTGACCCCTAAGAGCTCGCGCGACGAAATCTCCGGGATCGATCATCTTTCGGACGGCCGGGCCGTGCTGAAGGCGCGCGTGCGCGCGACGCCGCAGGATGGCGAGGCGAACGCCGCCCTGATCAAGCTGGTCGCCAAAACGCTGCGCATTCCGGCGGCCGCGATCCGGCTCGAATCGGGGGCGACCGCCCGCCTGAAGACGCTGGTTCTGACGGGCGACGCCGAGGCGCTCGCAGCCGCCCTCGCCGCCATCGCTGGCGCGGCGGCTTGAGGCCCGCACGCGCGCCTGAGAATTCAGCCGCCGAGCTTGCGGAAGAAATCCCAGATCAGCCGCGCGCTCTCGATGTCGTTATTGTGCGGGCCGCCGCGCGTGGTGTCCGCGCCGACCCCGGCCAGATGCCCCGGCGCCGAATGCCCGCCGCCTGCGACGCGCAAAATCTCCACCGGAACCTTGCAGCCATTCAGCTTGTCGAGATAGTCGCGGGTGCCGTCGCGCGGGTCGCGGTCTGGCATCGGCGTCGTGCTGCGCCCCTCGGCGCATCCCGCCGCCCGGGCGAAAACCGCGAGCGTCGCATCGGCAGACAGAACGCTGATCTTCGAATCGGGCAAATTCACCTTGCCGCCAGCGTAAGGGACGTAAGGGTCGGCCGTGCCGGCGATCATCATGAAGGGAACGGGCCGCGCGAGTTTGCAGCTGTCGGCGAGATCCGCCGGAAGGGCAGTGATCAGCGCCGCGGCGCCGGCGAATAGCGCCGCATTGTCGCAGACGGTTCGCAAGGCGGTGAAGCCGCCGTTGGAGATGCCGATGATGAAGACCTTGCGCCGGTCGACGAGTTCCGTCGGAGACGAGCTTGCCGATGAGGTCGCGGATGAAAGCCGCGTCGCGCGCCGCCTCAGGGCCCGGCGCATCGCTCCAGTGGCCGCCGACGGGCTCTGGATAGACCAGAACCGGACCGCCCGAACCTTCCATTTCCTCAAGGCCGAAGACGCGCTTGAGATGCGGCCCCTTCTCCCGGCTGCTGCGCAAGACGATCACGAGCGGCCGCCGCGCCTGTTTCAGGCGGCGGTTCTGAACCAGAATAGCGTTGCGGGCGATTCCGCCTGATTCCAGCGTAATCCGGCCCGACGCCGCGTGCGCCTGCCCCGGCGGCCCGAGAAGCGCCAGGACCAGCGCCGGCGCGAGCGCGAGGATGAACCAGCGCGCCAATCGGACGGCCTTGTGGCCAACGCGCAGCCGGCCGCCGCGGCGAACGGGGAAAGGCTCATTGCGCCGGGTGATCCTGTCAGGAAAAATCGTCAATAACACCCCCCGAAGCGCCGTACCGGCCGCTCTTTAGAAAGAGGCCGGCGCGAAGCGCCGCCGCCGCCTTTCGACAAGCAACCCCACCGGCTCCGGCCGCCGCCCGGCCGGCTTGCGAATTTCGCCGCCATTCTTCTACTGCGCCCACGCTTTTTGCAATATGCTTTGCAGTGTACGAATGCGTCGCGCCGGCCGACCGAAGCGCGCCGCCTCAATTTTCTGACCCGATTGCGTTGCCCGCCACTCCGGTTTGCGTTAATGGAAAGCTTAAGCGTCATTCACGAACTTTGGATTTTGCTTTCATGACAGAGGTCGAGTTTCATCGCAGCCGGCCCGAAAGCCGCCGCCCTCTGTCGCCGCATCTGGAAATCTATCGTCCAACGCTGACGATGATGATGTCGATCGCCCATCGCATCACCGGCATTGCGCTTTATGGCGGGACGCTAGTTCTGGCCTGGTATCTGATCGCCGCGGCGAGCGGCCCCGGCGCGTTCGAGACGGCGTCATGGTTCCTGAACTCGATCATCGGCAAATTCATCCTGTTCGGATTCACCTGGGCCCTGTTTCACCATCTCCTTGGCGGCGTGCGACATATCATCTGGGACGCCGGCTATGGTCTCGATGATCCGGAGCGCGAATGGCTCGCCAAGGCGACGCTGATCGGCGGCGGCGCGCTCACCGTGCTCGTGTGGATCATCGCACTGCTCCGCGCCTGAACCTCATGCGGACCGTCGCGGCGCTTCGCCTTCGCGGCCGGCCAGCTCCATTTGAAGGACGTAAAGACCCTCATGACGCATGATGCAGCACCGGTTCCGGGCGCCGCCCGGACGCGCTCTCTCGGCTCGGCGAAGTCTGGCGCCGCCGACGCCTGGCGCATGTATGTCACCGCTGTCGCGCTGGTTCCGCTCTCGCTCGCCGTCGTCTGGATCGCGGTCTCGCTGGTCGGCAAGGATTACGCCGGCGCGCGGGCCGAACTGGCGCAGCCCTGTCAGGCGATCATCCTGCTTCTGTTCATTCTGGCGGGCGTCGCGCATATGAAGACGGGGATGCAGTCGATCATCGACGATTACATTCATTCGCCGCATCTGAAGGAATGGGCGCTCGTCGCCAATATCCTGTTCAGCGTGGGTCTCGGCGCCGCTTCGATTTTCGCCGCCCTCAAGCTTGGCCTCTCGGTCGGCCACTGATTCGATGCGGCTCCTAATTCGCAATCCGGCGGCGACGAGGCCGGCGGTTATGGCAATGATTCGAAAGGCGACAGAATGGCCTCGAACGGCACATTGAACGGCGGTGCGGCGCCATCGGGAGTCGGGGCCGCTTATCCGATCACCGATCACAGTTTCGACGTCATCGTCGTCGGCGCCGGCGGAGCCGGCCTGCGCGCGACCGTCGGCTGTTCTCAGGCCGGATTGCGCACAGCCTGCATCAGCAAGGTGTTTCCGACGCGCTCGCATACGGTCGCGGCGCAGGGCGGCGTCGCCGCCTCGCTCGCCAATATGGGGCCGGACAACTGGAAATGGCACATGTACGACACCGTCAAGGGGTCGGACTGGCTCGGCGATCAGGATTCGATCGAATATCTCTGCCGCAACGCCCCAGCCGCGGTCTATGAGCTCGAACATTGGGGCGTGCCGTTCTCGCGCACGGAGGACGGCCGCATCTATCAGCGCCCGTTCGGCGGCATGACCACCGATTTCGGCAAGGGGCCGCCGGCGCAGCGCACCTGCGCCGCCGCCGACCGCACCGGCCACGCCATGCTGCATACGCTCTACGGGCAGGCGCTGCGCTACAACACCGAATTCTTCATCGAATATTTCGCCATCGACCTCATCATGGAAGATGGCCGCTGCCGCGGCGTCATCTGCCTGAAGCTCGATGACGGCACCATCCACCGCTTCCGCTCGCAGCTCGTCATCCTCGCCACCGGCGGCTACGGCCGCGCCTTTTTCTCGGCGACTTCGGCGCATACCTGCACGGGCGATGGCAACGCCATGGTGCTGCGCGCGGGCCTGCCGCTGCAGGACATGGAATTCGTGCAGTTCCATCCAACCGGCATCTATGGCGCGGGCTGCCTCATCACCGAGGGCGCGCGCGGCGAGGGCGGTTACCTCACCAATGGCGCCGGCGAGCGCTTCATGGAGCGCTATGCGCCATCGGTGAAGGATCTCGCGCCGCGCGACATGGTTTCGCGCGCGATGACGGTCGAGATCCGCGAAGGCCGCGGCGTCGGCAAGAACAAGGACCACATCTATCTTCACCTCGATCATCTCGACCCGAAGATCCTGCACGAGCGCCTGCCCGGCATTTCCGAGAGCGCCAAGATTTTCGCCGGCGTCGATCTGACGCGCCAGCCGATCCCCGTGCTGCCGACAGTGCATTACAACATGGGCGGCATCCCGACCAATTATCACGGCGAGGTCGTCATCAAGAAGAATGGCGATCCGGACGTCGTCGTGCCGGGCCTCATGGCGCTCGGCGAAGCGGCCTGCGTCTCCGTGCATGGCGCGAACCGGCTCGGCTCGAATTCGCTGATCGATCTCGTCGTGTTCGGCCGCGCCGCCGGCATCCGCGCCGCCGAAATCGTGACGGCGGGCGCGAAACAGCCGGAGCTCCCGGCCGATTCCGCCGACCGCGCGCTCGAACGGCTCGACGGCTTCCGCTACGCGAAGGGCTCTATTCCGACCGCCGAACTGCGGCTGCGCATGCAGAAGGTGATGCAGAATAATTGCGCCGTCTACCGCACCGGCGAAACGCTCGAGGAAGGCTCGAAGCTGATCCATGAGGTGTGGGCCGCGCGGGACCAGGTCGGCGTGACGGATCGCTCGATGATCTGGAATTCCGATCTCGTCGAGACGCTGGAATTCGACAATCTCATCATCCAGGCCGTCGTCACGATGGACGGGGCCGGCAACCGCACCGAATCGCGCGGCGCCCATGCCCGCGAGGATTACCCGCAGCGCGACGACGTCAACTGGATGAAGCACACATCTGGCTTCGATCGACCCCGACGCGCGCAAGGTGACGATCGATTACCGTCCGGTGCACAGCTACACCATGACCAACGAGATGCAATATATCGAGCCGAAAGCGCGCGTGTACTGAGGGTGCTCCATGCGACCTTATCCGAGAATTGGCCACAACAGAGGAAGAAGCGGGTCGATGTATGCTATCGTTTTCGACTTCGATACGGACACGCTTCAACAACTCTATCCGAATAACTCCTGGCGTAATGCCTACACTGATGTTCGGTCCTATCTATCTTCCCGTGGATTTGATTGGCAACAGGGAAGCACCTACTTTGGAGACGAGACGGTCGATGCCATCCGATGCGTCCGGGTCGTACAGAGGCTCGCGAAGAAATATTCTTGGTTCCAACCGTCGGTGCGCGACATCCGGATGTTGCGGATCGAGGAAAATAATGACTTGAGCGCGGCCCTCGTCGATGACGACGAAGATTAAGCGGTAAAGGTTCCAACATGGTCGAACTCGCCCTTCCGAAGACTTCGCGTCCCCTGCCTGGCAAGAGCTGGCCGAGACCGGCGTCCGCCAAGAGAGTCACCGAATTCAATATTTATCGCTGGAACCCCGACGACGGCGGCAATCCGCGCATCGACACTTATTTCGTCGATCGCGAGGATTGCGGGCCGATGGTTCTCGACGCGCTGATCTGGATCAAGTCGAAGATCGATCCGACGCTGACCTTCCGCCGCTCGTGCCGCGAAGGCATCTGCGGTTCCTGCGCGATGAACATCGACGGCGCCAACACGCTCGCCTGCACCAAGGCGATGGACGACATCGCGGGCGCGGTGAAAATCTATCCCCTGCCCCATATGTCGGTGGTGAAGGACCTTATTCCCGACCTCACCAATTTCTACGTGCAGCACGCCTCGATCCAGCCGTGGCTGCAAACCAAATCGCCGACGCCCGAAAAGGAATGGCGCCAGGCGCCGGAAGACCGCGCCAAACTCGACGGGCTCTATGAGTGCATCCTCTGCGCCTGCTGCTCGACCTCGTGCCCGAGCTATTGGTGGAACGGCGACCGCTATCTTGGCCCCGCCGTGCTGCTGCAGGCCTATCGCTGGCTGATCGATTCGCGCGACGAGGCGACCGGCGAGCGGCTCGACAATGTCGAGGATCCGTTCCGCCTCTATCGTTGCCACACCATCATGAATTGCGCGAAGACCTGCCCCAAGGGCCTCAATCCGGCGAAAGCCATCGCCAGCATCAAGAAAATGATGGTCGAGCGCCAGATCTAAGATATCGGACGCGAAAGCGGGAGCCGCTTTCGGGGCGACAATCCGATGCCCGGACAAGACGACAGAGCGGCGATCAGGGTAGCCCCGCCGCCTCCATATCGCGAAAAACCCTGGTCTGGAACGCGTCGTCGTCGCCCTTGGCGAGAAGACCGGCGTTGGCGGCGATGATCCCGCACAGGGCGTCGATCCAGGGCGCGTCGGCCTTGGCGAAATCGCCCAGCACGTAATTATGCACCAGCGCCCGGTCGCCGGGATGACCGATGCCGAGACGCACGCGCCGATACTCATTGCCGATATGGGCGGTGATGGATTTCAGGCCATTGTGCCCGGCGTGCCCCGCCGCCCGTCTTGACCCTGACCTTGCCCGGCGGAAGGTCAAGTTCGTCGTGAAACACGACAACGTCGCGCGGCTCGATCTTCAGATAGCGCGCCGCTTCGCCAACGGCGCGGCCGAAGTCGTTCATATAGGTTTGCGGCAGCAGCAGCACGACGCGCTCGCCGGCGAGGACAGTCTCGCTGGCCTGTCCCTGGAATTTCGCGCGAAACGCGGGCGCGCCGGCGGCGCGCGCGATGGCCTCGAGCGCCATGAATCCGAGATTATGGCGATTGCCGGCATAAACCCTGCCGGGATTGCCGAGGCCGACGAAAAGAATCATGGCCTCCGCCTGACCGAGCAATCTACAGGAGACCGGTCCGCCTCATTGAGCCGGACCGGTCGCTCTGCGCCTTTAAGCGCTATTTCTTCTTCGCGGGCGCCGCTGCGGCGGCGGCGGGCGCAGCCTTCGCGGCGGCGGGCTTCGCCCCCTTGCCGCCCTTGGCGGCCGCGGCCGCGGCGGCCGCTGCGGCCGGATCCTCTGCGACAATCTCCGGCGGCGAGACGGTCACAATCGTGAAATCGCGCTCGCGCAGGGTCGCGCGGCAACCCGCCGGCAGAGACATCGCGGTGAGATGCAGCGAATCATTGATATCGAGCGCGCCGAGATCGGCCGTCACGGACTCGGGGATATTATCCGCCGGGACGCGCATCTCGATCGAGTGGCGAACGATATTGATGCTGCCGCCCTTCTTGACGCCGGGGCAGGTGTCCTGATTGATGAAATGCACCGGCACCTCGACGCGCAGGCTCGCGCCGGGCTTGAGACGGAGGAAATCGACGTGAAGCGGCTGATCCTTGACGGGATCCAGCTGATAGTCGCGCGGAATGACCCGCTGCTTCGTTCCGCCGAGGTCGATCTCGAACAAAGTCGTCAGAAAATGCCCGGCGTAAATCAGCTTGTTCAGTTCACGAAAATCCAGCGTGATCGGCTCGGCGGGATCGCCGCCGCCATAGATCACACCGGGAATGCGGCCTTCACGACGAACGCTGCGGGCGGCCCCCTTGCCAATCCCGCTACGCACCGTGGCCGCGAGAGTCTTGGTCTCGGCCATGTTGCTTGATCCTTCAAAAAAAAGAAATTGCGCCCTCGCCTCCAGGGGTGTCGGAAGGGACGCAACGCGGCTTATAAGGGCGCGGCGCCCAGAGCGCAAGATTCGTGGGATCGCCCGAACTCCCAAAATTCTGGATTTCGCATAAGGACGTTGCGAATCCGCAGCCCGTTGCGCGTCTTCCGCCGCATCTTTGAGGTTTGCCCGTCGATGGCGATCGCTGAGGACGCAATAACAAGGCCGCCGTTGCTTCAAAGAATCGCAATACGCCTCCGCGCGCTCCTGAGGCGCGATGAGATAAGCCTGATTTTACTTGGCTTTCTTACTGGATCGGCGGCCGGCGTCTTCGCCGCGTGCATCTTGAACGCGTCGCTTCTGCTCCATTTCTGGTTGTTCGGGAGCGAGCATCTGAGCGCGCTGGAAAGGATCGAGCCGCGCTGGCGCGCGCTGGCGCCGTTGGCCGGCGGGCTGCTGCTTGGGCTGACCGGGATCTATATCCGCAAATGGCGCCCCAATCGCCCGGTCGATCCGATCGAAGCCAATGCGCTGCGCGGCGGCCGGATGTCTTTGCCCGACAGCGTCGGCATCGTGGCCCAGACCGTCGTCTCGAACGGCTTTGGCGCGTCGGTCGGGCTCGAGGCCGCCTATACGCAAATGGGGGCGGGCTTCGCCTCCTTCGTCGGCGGGATGCTCGGGATGCGGCGGCCCGATTTGCGCACGCTCGTCGCCTGCGGCTCGGCCGGCGCCATCGCGGCTGCTTTCGGCGGCCCCCTGACAGGCGCTTTCTACGCCTTCGAACTCATTCTCGGCGCTTATACGCCCTTCGGGCTGGCGCCGGTCGGCGCGGCGGCGATCGGCGGCATCGTCGCCGCGCGAGCGCTCGGCGTCGGTAGCCAGTTCGCGAAACTGGAAATCTCCGGCGTGCATCTCTCCGACGCAAATCTGGCGCTGCTGGCGCTGCTCGGCGTCATTTGCGCCGTCTTCGGCATCGCCATCATGCGCGGCGTCGCCCTCGTCGAGGGCCTGTTTCGCCGCACGGGGCTGCCGCTGGCGTTTCATCCGGCGATCGGCGGCCTGATCGTCGGCGGTCTTGCGCTTTTAACGCCCGCCGCCCTCTCCTCCGGCCATGGCGCGACGATCGATCTTTTCCACGCCGCCGCGCCGACTCTGTCCGCGATCGCGCTGGCGCTGGCGGTCAAGGCCCTCGCCTCGATGATTTCGATCGGCTCCGGCTTTCGCGGCGGCCTTTTCTTCGCCTCGCTCTATCTCGGCACGCTGATTGGCGAGATCTACAGCCGAACCATCGCGCTTTATTTTCCCTTGATCGGGCTGGACAGCGCGATCAGCGCCATCGTCGGCATGACGGGGCTCGCGGTCGCGATCGTCGGCGGCCCGTTGACGATGAGCTTCCTCGCTTTGGAAACCACGGGGGATTTCTCGCTGAGCCTCTTGATGCTCGCCGTGGCGACGCTCGTCTCGGTCATCGTGCGGCGGAGCTTTGGCTATTCCTTCGCGACATGGCGCATGCATCTGCGCGGCGAGTCGATCCGCAGCGCGCAGGACGTCGGATGGATGCGCGATCTGACCGTCGGCCGCCTGATGCGCACCGACGTCGAAATCGCCAGATCCAACATGGCGATCTCCGAATTCATGCAGCGTTTCCCGCTCGGCTCCGCCCAATGGGTGGTCGCGATCGATCCGCTCGGCCGCTACAAAGGGATGATCTCAGTTCCCGACGCGCATCTCATGAGCGCGAACGGCGCGGGCGCGGAAACCGACCTCGCCTCGCTGGCGCGGTTGCAAGAGATATTTCTGGTCGCCGATTTGAACGTCAAAACCGCGGCGCTAACCTTCGAGCAGAGCGAGAGCGAGGCGCTGACGGTCGTCGACAATGCGACGGACCGGCGCGTCATCGGCCTTTTGACCGAGGCGCATTTGCTGCGCCGCTACGCCGAAGAACTCGACAAGGCGCGCCGCGAACTGTCCGGCGAGACGTTCGGCGCGGGCTAGAGAGGGAAGAAAAAAAAGGGGCCCGCTTTTCCCTGCATCCGGCCCTGGCTTATCTGAATCGATCATGCGACGCGCGTTCAGGTCGGTTCGACCTGAACGCGTCCTGATCTGGAGCGCCCCGGCTTCGAGAGTTTACCTCACTGGTTGAACCGCCGCGTCCCTGCAATCCTGCGCAATTCGCTGTTGACGACCGCTCTCGGAGGTCTATTGTCCGGTCGATTGCATTTGGCAAGTTGCCTCCGCCGGGAAGAGCCGCATTGCGGCACAGGCGGATAGCGATTCGGGATTCGCGTCGAAATGAGACGCCGCTTCACACGGTCGAACAAGTTGAAACACTGTCGTTTCCCGACCGATGCCGGTGCGCGGTCCAAAGCGACGAGGTAGGCGATGGAACGGTTCGTTGCGCGGGCCAATATCACGCATTTCCTAAATCTGCTCAAACGCGTGACCGACCCTAAAGAGCGCCGCATCATTGAAGGCTTCGTGGCCGAGGAAGAGCAAAAGCTGAAGGAAGCGGAAGCTCGGTCGGAGCCAGGGGGGAAGAGGCCGAAGCCCGAGCCGCCCAAACTGCGCGACGCCGCCGAATAGCGTCTTCCCCTTAGAACTGTGCTCAAGACCTTAGCTGGGCCTTCGCTGCGGCGCACTTGCCGCAAGCGGCAACCCTGCGCTATGATTTTTGGGGCGACGCCAGCGTTGAGGCCGGCCAAAGCCCTGCGCATCGCGGCGGATCCAAGCTCCAAGCCATGCGTCGCGAGGCGCGGCAACATATGCGCCAAAAGGATCACGCGAATGTCCGAGGCCACGACCATCACTCCTTCCGCGCCCGCCACCGCGGCGCCATTGGGCGACCGCGTCATCATCGATGGGTCGCCGCTCGATCTCGACGAAATCGTGGATCGGTCGTTTTTCGCGCCGAAGCGGGTCGCCGCCCTGCACGAGACCTTCATCAACGCCAAACCGTTTCCGCATATCGTTTTCGATGGCCTTTTTTCGGCGCGTCTGCTTGAGTTGATGTACGCCGATTTCGACCGGCTGAACTGGAGCGACTGGCGCCGCTTCGATAACGCCAATGAATACAAACGCGGATCGGCGGCGAAGACGCGGCTCGGAACCGCGAGCCAGCTCTATTTCAACACGATCTATTCCGGTCAATTCGTCGATTTCCTGGAGCATGTCACAGGGATCGAAGGGCTGATCACCGATCCCGAGCTCTACGCCGGCGGCCTGCATGAAATCCCGACCGACGGCAAATTCGCCATGCACATCGATTTCAACCAGCACTCCGTGACCCATCTCGACAACAGGCTGGTGTTCATCACTTATCTCAACAAGAATTGGCTGCCCGCCTATGGCGGCGCGCTCCGGCTGCAGAACCCCGAAAAAGACGGGCCCGCCGTCGAGATCGTGCCGGAATTCGGGCGCACGGCCTTATTCTACCAGTCTTCGAAAAGCCTGCACGGACATCCAGATCCGGTCGCCGCGCCCGATGGCCGGCCGCGCCGATCGGCCGCCGCCTATTTCTACAGCAACGGGCGCTCGGACGGCGAAGACCCGAATTTCCACACGACGCAATTCGCCAAGATCGCGCAGGCGACCGGGCGCGAAAAAATCATGAATACGGTGAAATATCTTCTGCCGCCGGTCGCCTTCGACGCCGTCCGCAAGGCGAAGTCGCTGCTGCGCTGAAATACGACAGCCGGAGCGCTCTATCCACGGACGCAAAAGGGTCTAGGATAGCGATTTATTCCGCTCTGAACTCTGGAGCATATTCCGATCGGATTGCATCAATCTGATCGATAAGAATATGCTCAAGCTTTTGAATCTGGAGCAATTTCCTATCGACCGAATGTTCCATTCGGTCGATAGTCGCTCCAGGAATTGATCGCGGTCGTGATTTTGGATTGATCGATCCAAAATCAACGTGATCTGGGGGTCGCTGTCCTTGGCCGTTGGTTCCCGCCGTCTCGTGGCGCCCGAATCTCGCGAAGACGATTCAGAATCGTCTTTGCGTCCGCTGAACCTCGCCGATTTCACCGGCCAGGCGGCGGCGCGCGCCAATCTCAAAGTCTTCATCGAGGCGGCCAAGGCGCGCCGCGAAGCGCTCGACCATGTTCTGTTCTGGGGTCCGCCCGGCCTTGGCAAAACCACTCTGGCGCAGATCGTCGCGCGCGAACTCGGCGTCAATTTCCGCTCGACTTCCGGGCCTGTCATCGCCAAGGCCGGCGATCTCGCCGCCCAGCTCACCGCCCTCGAAGATCGCGACGTTCTCTTCATCGACGAGATCCACCGCCTCAATCCGGCGGTCGAGGAAATCCTCTATCCCGCGATGGAGGATTTCCAGCTCGATCTCATCATCGGCGAGGGTCCCGGCGCCCGCTCGGTCAAGATCGATCTCGCCAAATTCACCCTCGTCGGCGCAACGACCCGCGCCGGCCTGCTGACGACGCCGCTGCGCGACCGCTTCGGCATTCCGATCCGGCTCGATTTCTACACGGTGGACGGAGCTTGAGCGAATCGTCCGGCGCGGCGCCCGCGTCATGTCGATCGCAATCTCCGGCGACGGCGCCAATGAAATCGCCAAGCGCGCGCGGGGCACGCCGCGCGTCGCCGGACGCCTGCTGCGCCGCGTGCGCGATTTCGCCGCCGTCGACGGCGATCCCGAAATCACCCGCACAGTGGCCGACAAGGCGTTGAAGCTGCTCGACGTCGACGAAATCGGCCTCGACCAGATGGACCGGCGCTATCTGGAGACGATCGCGCTATCGTTTGGAGGCGGTCCGGTGGGCATAGAGACCATCGCCGCGGCGCTTTCCGAGCCGCGCGACGCGATCGAGGACATCATCGAGCCCTATCTGATCCAGCAGGGTTTTCTGCAACGCACGCCGCGCGGCCGGATGCTGACGACGCATGCGTTCCGTCATCTCGGGCTCGCGGAGCCGCCGCGCGAAAAAACGCAGTTTCAGCTTTTTTCCGAGGGCGAAGCCCTCGATTGAGGGCGGCCTTCCGCGCCGCCATCGCTTTGGAACGGAACGGCGGACATATAGTCAGGCTCAGATCGACACTGTCGCGGGCGCAGCGGCCGGCGCGGCGGCGGATCCTTCTCCTCGCAAGGGATCGGCCGCGGCGCGCATTGTGGCGATCCGCGCCGCGACGGATCGCGCGACGAGCTTGCGATCGGCGCCTCTGGCGTAGCGCAGCGGCTCGCCGAGCACGAGATCGCAGCTCAGCGGTTCGCCCGTCAGCACCGCCCAGACATGAGGCAGCAGGAAGGCGTCGCCGACCCAGGCGGCCGATGGCGACGAATAGGAGATCGCCACGGGCTGAACGACGACGCTTTCAACCTCCGCCGCCCGGGCGAGAAGATCCCGCGCGGCGGCGAAATGCGAGCTGTGGAATTTGCGCAGGAAAAGCCCGTGTCCCGTCGTGCCTTCGGGAAACAGCAGCACCGGCCGGGCCTCCAGCATGCGCGCGGCCATCGCGGCATTGGCGGCGGGGATCGAGCGCCGCCGCGCGCGATCGACGAAAACGGTTCCCTGCAGCCGCGCGAAAGCGCCGACGAACGGCCAGGCGCCGACCTCCCGCTTGGCGAGGAAGCATAAAGGTTCGACGCTGGTCAGAACGAGAATGTCGATCCACGAAATATGGTTTGCGGCGACAAGGCGCGGCCGGTCCGGCGCCGGCGCGCCGCTGACGCGCAGGCGCACCCGGAACAGCCGGAGCAGGATGCGGCAAAGCATGACGGGGATCGACGCGCCCCAAGGCCAGCGCAGCCGCAGCGCAATCCATTGCAGGGGAACGGCGACGCCGAAAAAAAAGACGAGCGTCAGGCCAATCGTGAGAAGGCGCAAAACAGCCATGTCGGCCCAAGGTTCCCAATGCAATTCACTGCTATTACGGCGCCAGACTTGCAGTTTCATGACACCGCGGACCGCTCATGCGCCCGCCGAAGCGCTGATCCCTTCCGCCGCGTCATCAAATCTTCGCATCGCGCCCCTAGCGTTAAGGCTCCTCTTTCGGTGCAATTCGATACAGCATGTGGCCTCTCGGCACGCCTTTCAGCGGGACTGCGAACGCTTCCGCCTCATTCATCAGGCCTCGTCGCCCGATCCGCGATCTGCACGGCCTTCCGGCCGTTCTCGGACGCTTCGGCCCTTTTGAAATCCGGCTCGCGACGACGAAAAAAGAGATCCGCAGAGCGCAGCGCCTGCGTTACGAGGTGTTTTTCGAGGAAGGCGGCGCAAGCTCCAATCAGGCCTCGGCGCTGGTGCGGCGCGACATCTGCCCGTTCGACGCTATCTGCGATCATCTTCTCGTCATCGACATGGACCGGGTCAACCGGTTCGGCCGGCCGAAACCGAAGATCGTCGGCACCTATCGCCTGCTGCGGCGCGACGTCGCCGAGCGCAATCTCGGCTTCTACACCCAGCGCGAATTCGATCTCGCGCCGCTTCTCGCGCGGCACGCCGACAAGCAATTCCTCGAACTCGGCCGCTCCTGCGTCCATCCGCAATACCGCTCGAAGCGCGCCATCGAACTCTTGTGGCGGGGCCTCTGGCGCTATGCGAAACATCATCGCATTGACGCATTGATCGGCTGCGCGAGCCTTCCGGGCACCGACCCGCGACAGCTTGCCCTGCCGCTCAGCCTGCTGCATCATCAGGCCTCCGCGCCAGCGGAGTGGAGCGTCCGGCCTGTCGCGGGACGCGCCGTTAGAATGGACATTCTCGACAAGAGCGCCATCGACGCACGGCGAAGCATTGCTGCCTTGCCGCCGCTGCTCAAAGCCTATCTGCGCGTCGGCGCAAAATTCGGCGACGGGGCGGTGATCGACGCCCAATTCGGCACCATCGACGTCTTCACCGTCATGCCGCTTGCCGACATCGAGGACCGCTACATCAGCTATTACGGCGGCCCGATGGAATTGCCCGAAAGCACGATCGCCTGATCCGCGCTCAGCCGCCCTTGGCGGCGACCTGGCGCCTGTAGGCTTCGAGCGGCAAGCCGCCGACGCCCCAATTCTCCAGATCGACTTCGTCGATGACGACGAAGGTGCCGGTCGGCGACTTGTTCAGCACTTTAACCAGCACATCGGTCACGCCCTGAATCAGGGCGGCCTTCTGTTCGGGCGTCGCACCCTCGCGGGCGATCTTGATGTTGACGATGGGCATGGCGATGTCCTGTCTCGGGCGCGGCGCGCGCCGCGAACTTAATCCATAAAACGCGGCGCACTGGAAAGGCGCTTATTTCACACCTGCGCCGGCAAAATCAATGCCGGCTTCAAGACGGCGTCAGTTCCGCGCAAGGCCATGGGGAAAGACTGCGTCCAGCCCTGCGGGAAAAAACATGCTGAACTCCACGCTTTATTACACGATGCTGAACAAGGATTACACAAAATCCCTGGCGAACGCCGCGGCTGCGCCAACCGTGCAGAAACAAACCGCATATTTTCAGGCCAATATCGGCAAGGTGAAAACGGTCAACGACCTATTGAACAACAGCAAACTCTACAATTACGTCATGACCGCATTCGGCCTCAGCGACATGACTTACGCCAAGGGACTCATCCGCAAAGTCCTGACCGGCGGCGTATCGAATAGCAAAAGCGTCGCCAACACCTTGAATGATCCGCGCTACAAGGCGCTCGCCACGGTCTTCAACTTCGCGGCCAATGGCGCGGCGACGACGAGTTCGACCTCGCTGCAGCAGACGACGATCGCCAAATTTGACGAGCAGACTCTGGAGACGAATGTAGGCAAGACCAGCCCGGGCGCGCAGATGGCGCTCTATTTTCAGCGCATGGCGCCGAACATCACCAGCGCCTATAATATTCTCGGCGACAAGACGCTGCTCAACGTCGTGCAAACGGCGTTCGGTCTCTCGCCGTCGATGTCGCAGCAGGGGATCGACCAGCAGGCGCAGACGATCGGCAAACTGGTCAACATCGCCGATCTGCAGAAGCCAGCCTATCTGCACAAACTGATCGAACGCTTCACGGCGAACTACGACGTCAAGAACCCTTCCACCGCCACGACGACGCCGACCAACGCGCTGCTGGTGTCGTCGCCCGGCATCAGCCAAAGCCTGCTTCTCAGCATCGCCACCTTGCCGCAGGGAGGATCCTGAACCGTGCAATCCGGGCTCTATGTCACCTTGTCCGCCGCGGTCGCCGTCGACCGCCGCATGACGACGATCGCCGCCAATATCGCCAATCAAAGTACGCCGGGCTACAGGGCGGAGGAGGTCAGTTTCAAGTCCCTCGTCTCCAAGGCCGGCGCCAATCCGGTCCATTTCGCCTCGCAGGGCGAATCCTTCATTTCGCGTCGCCAGGGCGTGCCAATGAAGACGGACAATCCGCTCGACGTCGCCGTGCAGGGCAAAGGATGGCTGGCGCTGCAGACGCCTGACGGAACCGTCTACACGAAGGATGGCCGCATGCACATGGACGATTCAGGCGCCCTTCTCAGCGTCGACGGCTATCCGGTCCTCGACGCCGGCGGCGCGGGCATCCTGCTCGATCCGAACGCCGGCCCTCCGATCATCGCGCAGGACGGAATGATTTCCCAAAAGGGCCGCCAGATCGGGGCCATCGGCGTCTTCACGCTTGACGAGGGCGCCAAGCTGAAACGCTACAACAACTCCGGCGTCATCAGCGACAGGCCGGCGACCGCCGAACTCGATTTCGCCAATAATGGGGTGGCGCAAGGATTCATCGAGGGCTCCAACGTCAATCCCGTGCTCGAAATGGCCAAGCTCATCATGGTCTCGCGGGCCTTCGAGAGCGTGTCATCGGCGACCGAGGGTTCGGAGACGACGCTGAAAGACGCCATCAAAACCCTCGGCGCCACATCGTGAGCCTCGCCCGGGCGCCAGCGACGCGCTCGCCTCTTTGGCGCGCTGCGTGACTGAGGCCGCCGCCGCCGAGCCGCTTGTCCGGATCAGCGGCGTCGTCACCGAGGTTTCGCCGTCGCATGCGCGCGTTGCGGGACTCTCGCCTTTTCTCAAACTCGGCGATTGCGTCAGCTTCTGCGCGGATGGATCGACGCATCGCGCCGAGGTTGTGCGCATCGACGCGCAAGGCGCCAGCGTCAAGGCGTTTGAACTCGATACTTTGACGCGCCTCGGCGCCAAAGTGACGCGCGAGGGACCCTTGCGCCTCGCGCCGCATTCGAGCTGGAAGGGCCGCGTCATCAACGCGCTCGGCGCTCCGATCGACGGCGCGGGGCCCCTCCGGCAAGGCGAGCGCGCCGTCCAGATCGACGCCGCGCCACCGCCGGCCATGCGGCGGGCGCGCATCGTCAAACCTCTGCGCACGGGAATCCGGGTTCTCGATCTCTTCACGCCCATTTGCGCCGGCCAGCGCATTGGCGTTTTCGCCGGCTCCGGCGTCGGCAAATCGACCCTTCTCGCCATGCTCGCGGGCGCGCGGGATTTCGACGCCGTTGTGATCGCTCTCGTCGGCGAGCGCGGCCGCGAAGTGCGCGAATTCCTCGACGACGCGCTGGCCGCCAATCGCGCCCTTGCGGTCGCCGTCGTCGCCACCGGCGACGAAAGCCCGACGATGCGCCGCCTCGCGCCGCGGACCGCCATGGCCGTCGCCGAGTTCTTTCGCGATAGGGGCGATTCCGTTCTGCTGATCGTCGATTCGATGACGCGCTTCGCCCACGCCGCCCGCGATGTTGCGCTCGCCGCCGGCGAACCCGCCGTCGCGCGCGGCTACGCGCCGAGCGTCTTCAGCGACCTGCCGCGGTTGCTTGAGCGCGCCGGACCGGGCGAAGAAGGCAAGGGCTCGATCACCGGCATCTTTTCCGTCCTCGTCGACGGCGACGACCATAATGATCCCGTCGCCGACGCCATCCGCGGCACGCTCGACGGCCATATCGTTCTCGATCGCGCCATCGCCGACGAGGGGCGTTTTCCCGCCGTCAATGTGCTCGGCTCGATCTCGCGTCTGGCGCAGATCGCCTGGACGAGCGAGCAGCATGGCCTCATTCTCAAGTTGCGCGGGCTGATCGCGCGCTTCGAGGACACCCGCGATCTCCGCCTCATGGGCGGTTACCGGGAGGGCGCCGACCCCGAACTCGATCAGGCCGTCGCGCTCGTTCCCAAAATCTACAAGGCGCTGGCGCAGTCGCCGCAATCTTCCCCGAGCCGGGACGCGTTTCGCGAACTCGCCGAGGCGCTCGCCGGATCGTCCGCCGCAGCATGAAGATCGCGCGCCGGGTCACTCGACGCTGTTGACGAGAACTCACATTGCCGCCGACGGCGGCGATGTTGATCGTGACCATGCGTTCGATCGCGAAGCGATCAAGGTAAAGCGGGCCGCCCGCCTTCGGCCCCGTGCCGGACAGATTGAAGCCGCCGAAGGGCTGCGTGCCGACGACCGCCCCGATCATATTACGGTTGACATAGCAATTGCCCGCAAGGCGCCGGTCGAGGATGCGCGCGATGGTTCCCTCGATGCGCGAATGCACGCCGAGCGTCAGCCCGAAGCCATTGGCTTCGATCGCGTCGAGCAGGGAGTCGAGTTCGGACGCCTTGTAGCGCACGACATGGAGGATCGGCCCGAAAATCTCGGATTTGAGGTCCGAGGCGGCGCGCAATTCGAAAATATGCGGCGCGACATAGTAACCGCCGGCTGGCGCATTGGCGGGGATTTCGCCCGCGAAATGCAAGGTTGCGGCGCCGCTCTCAGCTTGCGCGCGCAATGCCTCGATATGCGCGAGAAGGCCCGCGCGCGCCTCCCCGTCGATCACGGGGCCGATGTCGACGCCGATATCGCGCGGATCGCCGATTTTGAGTTCGCGCGCGGCGCCGGCGATCATCGCGATCATCTTGTCGGCGACATCCTCCTGCAGGCAGAGCAGCCGCAGCGCCGAACAGCGCTGCCCCGCCGAGCGAAACGCCGAGGCGATGACATCATCGCTGACCTGCTCCGGCAGGGCCGTCGCATCGACGATCATCGCGTTGATTCCGCCGGTCTCGGCGATGAGCGCCGCGATCGGCCCGTCTTTCGTCGCGAGCGCGCGATTGATCTTCGCCGCGACCTCCGCCGATCCGGTGAAGGCGACGCCGGCGACGCCTGGCAAGGCGACGAGCGCCGCGCCGGTTTCGCCGTTCCCGTGGATCAGTTGCAGAACGTCTTCCGGCACGCCGCAGCGATGCAGCAGCGCGACGGCCTCCGCCGCGATCAGGGGCGTCTGTTCGGCGGGCTTGGCGAGCACGCTGCAGCCCGCGACGAGCGCCGCCGCAATCTGGCCGACGAAAATGGCCAGCGGAAAATTCCACGGGCTGATGCAGACAAAGACGCCGCGCCCCGAATGATGCAGCCTGTTGTCCTCGCCCGTCGGCCCCGGCATCGCCAACGGCGCGCTCCAGCGCTGACGCGCCTGCGCCGCGTAATAGCGCAGGAAGTCGATCGCCTCGCGCCATTCGGAGATGGCGTCGGGCAACGTCTTGCCCGCCTCGGTCTGGAGCAGACGCAGCCAGCGCGGCGCCTCCGCCTCAAACCGTCGCGCCGCATCGTCGAGGCAATCGGCGCGGCGCGCGACCGGAGCGCGGGACCACGCGCCAAAAGCCGCCTTCGCCCTCCGCATCGCCTCGGCGAGCTCGGCCGGCGCGGCGTCGACGACGGCGCCGAGCACTGTCGCGCCATCGAACAGGAGATATGATTTTGCGCTCTTCCCGCTGCGGTCGCGGCGCCTTGCCCTTCCGGCCCCGGGCGCCGGCGACGATCGCAGCCGCCTGACGCGCCTCGGCGGTCCCCGCGAGGCTCGCCACGAGCGCATCGAGCGCTTGAGCGTCGCCGAACTCGACGCCGCTTGCGAGTTTGCGCGACGGCGCATGGATGTCGAGCGGCAATGGGAGGGCCGCCGCGCGGGCATGATTTGAACTCGCGACGATGGAATGCGGCCGCGTCAGCAGTTCGGGCGCCGGGACCGCGCGATCGCCAAGCCGCGATACGAAGGACGAATTGGCGCCGTTTTCAAGCAGGCGCCGGACGAGATAGGCGAGCAAATTTTCATGCGCGCCGACTGGCGCATAGATGCGGCAGGCGACGTCTGGATAGCGTTCGCGAAGGCCGCCATAGAGGTCCTCACCCATGCCGTGCAGCCGCTGAAACTCATAGCCCTCGACGCCGCCGGCGATTTCAACCACGGCGGCGACCGTCAGCGCGTTATGAGTGGCGAATTGCGGATAGAGAAGCTCGCGCAGCGCCAGCATCTTTCGCGCGCAGGCGATGTAGTTGAGATCGGTCATCGCCTTGCGGGTGAACACCGGATAGTCGGCAAGGCCCCGCTCCTGCGCACGCTTGATCTCGGCGTCCCAATAGGCGCCCTTGACGAGCCGCAGCGTCAGGCGGCGGCGATGCCGGCGGGCGAGAGCCGCGACGTGATCGATGACCGCCCCCGCGCGCTTCTGATAGGCCTGGACGGCGAGCCCGAAACCGGCCCAGTCGCCGAGCGAGGGATCCGCCAGCGCCGCGCCGATCACGACGAGGGACAGCTCAAGGCGGTCGGCCTCCTCGGCATCGATGGTGAACTGCAGATCATGGCGCTTGGCGAGGCGCGCGAGATCGACGACGCGCGGCGTCAGTTCGGCGAGGACGCGCGCGCGGGACAAGGGCTCGAAACGCGGATGCAGCGCGGAGAGCTTGACCGAAATCCCGAGCCTTTCGGGCGCCTTGAGGCCGGATGAACGGCCGATCGCCTCGATCGCATGGGCGTAGGCGTCGAAATAGCGGGCCGCGTCGACGCTCGTGCGGGCCCCCTCGCCGAGCATGTCGAAGGAATAGCGATGAGACTTCGCATCGCGCGCGGAGGCGCGGCGCAAACTCTCCTCGATGGTCTCGCCGAAAACGAAATGGCGCCCCATCAACTGCATCGCCTGCCGCGCGGCGGCGCGCAGGGCGCCCATTCCGATCCGCCGCGCCGCCGCGGCGATGACGCCTTCCGCCGTCTTGCCCCTGTCGATCATGCGGGCCGTGGTCCCGAGCGCCCAGGCGGCGGCGGCGACGAGGAGAGGCTCCGGCTCGGCGGCCGCGTCGCCGGCGCCGCTCCAGCGCGCGGCGCCGATCTTTTCCTCGATCAGGCGGTCGGCGGTCAGGGAATCGGGCACGCGCAGCAGCGCCTCGGCCAGCACCATCAGCGCAAGCCCCTCCTCCGACGACAGCGAATATTCGCGCAAAAGGTCTTCGACGCCGCCAATTCGCGCGGCTTTCTCGCCCCGCGCCGCCGCGATGAGATGCGCGCCGAGGCGATCGATGCGCATCTCGGCCTCGGCGTCGAGGGGCGCGTCTTTGAGAAGCGCGGCGGCGATCGGCACGTCCGGCGGCGCATAGGCCGCCGCGAAAAGCGGGAACGGCACGTCAGATGTCATGGCGAACGCGACCTCATGGCCAAGACCTCATGGCGATGGATGTCAGCGACAGGGGGCCGTTCATGATATGGGCGCCGAACTCCATCGGCCAAAATCGCGGCCGATTTCCGGCAAGCTTGCGGCGGAAATCCCGCCAGCATTATCCCGCGTAGCGCGCGGAAGGCGTCGCGCAGTCGTCCAGCGCCGCGCGAAAGGCGGCGACGGCCTCAAGGAGGTCGTCCTCGGCGATCACGAGCGGCGGAGCCAGCCGAAGGACGCTCTCATGGGTCTCCTTGGCCAGAACGCCGCGCCGCATCAGGGCGAGACAAACGTCCTTGGCCTTGACAAGCTGCGAGTCGAGTTCGATGCCCGCCCAAAGGCCCTTGCCACGCACCTCAATAATCGCCGGATGGTTGATGGCGCGCAGCGCCTGAAGCAGCACTTCGCCAAGAATGCGACTGCGCTCGGCGAGATTTTCGTCGCGCAGCAAGGCGATCGCCTCGCGGCCGACGGCGGCGGCGAGCGGATTGCCGCCGAAGGTCGAGCCATGGCTGCCCGGATTGAAGACATCCATCAAAGATCGCCGCGCAATGAATGCGGATACCGGCATCAGCCCGCCGCCGAGCGCCTTGCCGACGATCAGGCCATCGGGCGTTGCATCTTCATGCTCGAAGCAGAAGTTTCGGCCAGTGCGGCCGAAGCCGGATTGCACCTCGTCGAGGAGCAGCAAAATTCCATGCCGGTCGCAAATGCGCCGGAGACCTGCGAGGTATCCCTTTGGCGGAACGATGACTCCGGCTTCCCCCTGAATCGGCTCGACGAGGATCGCCGCCGTGTGTCGGGTGATCGACGCCTCCATCGCCTCGGCGTCGCCGAAAGCGGCCGTGGCGAAGCCGGGCGCAAAGGGGCCGAAGCCGCGCCGGGCCGCCGGATCGTCGGAGAAACCGATGATCGTCGTCGTGCGGCCGTGGAAATTCCCCGCGGCGACGATGATCTCCGCCTTGTCGGCGGGAATCGCCAGTTCGTTATAGCCGTAGCGCCGGGCCGCCTTGATGGCGGTCTCGACGGCCTCGGCGCCGCTGTTCATGACAAGGCAGGCGTCGAGCCCGGCGAGTTTGGCCAGCTCCTCGTAAAATGCTCCGAGATTGTCAGAATGAAAGGCGCGCGAAACGATGTCGAGCCGTTCGAGCTGGCGATGCATCGCGCCGACGAGACGTGGATGCAAATGGCCAAAGCTCGCCGCCGAATAGGCGCTCATCATGTCTATGTAGCGGCGCCCCGCGACGTCGAAAAGATGCGCGCCGCGCCCGTGCGAGAGCACGACCGGCAGCGGTGCGTAATTTTGGGCGCCGAAACGGTTTTCCCGGTCGACGAAAATATGCGGGGACATCCAAACGGCCCTGATCCGGCTTGACTGCTGGTCACGCTATCGCAGGTTTGGGGGCAGATCATGGCGCGAAAGGCGCATTCCTGAAAATCGGCGACAGCATGGCGCCTGACCCACGCCTTGTTTTCTCCTTAATCAATTCATCTTGAAGACGGCCACCGAGCGCCCCGCCGGCGCGAACTCGCAATCAGGCTTCGCCGCCGCGCCGCGCCTGGGCTGTCCTTGGCTTCCGGGCAGGCGTTGGCTGCTTCGGCCTCGGCCATTTGCCGGGCCAGGCGACGATATGGCGCGGGTAATCGTCAAGGGCGAGATCGGTCTCGGAGGCCGCCACCTTGCCCCGCACGGAGACGCCGGATTCATGGACGCTTTCGGCGGAGCCCGAAACCAACGGGTGCCACCAGGCGAGATCGCGCCCTTCCGCGATCAGCCGATAGGCGCAGGAAGGCGGCAGCCAGGAGAGGTCGCGCACCGCCTCCGGCGTCAGCTTGATGCAGTCGCGCACCTTGCGGCGGCGCTGGGCGTAATCGGCGCAGCGGCACGTATTGGCGTCGAGCAGCTTGCAGCCGACATCGGTGAAATGAATTTTGCCTGTGTCCTCATCCTCGAGCTTGACGAGGCAGCAGCGGCCGCAGCCATCGCACAGGCTCTCCCACTCGGCCTTGCTCATGGCGTCGAGCGTTTTCCGCCGCCAGAATGGCAGAGCGGACCTTCCCTCGTCCTGCAGCGTTTTCGCTCCGGGGCCCGGCGCCGGCGACGGTCGCGCGGGGCCTTTCGGAGGATCTTCAATCGGCTGCGACATGCGTTTCAGACCAATTTCATCGTTGCGGGGCTGTCTGAGGCCCGGGGGTGCGCCTCCCTATGACATTCGTCAAGGGCTTGCTAAACTGCGCTCAGGTTGTCGGGGTCTTTTTTCTGGAGCGGTGAAACGTGTTCGATGGACTGCGGGAGACGCGGCTTTGGCGGAAAGCCTCGCAAGCGCTGCTGGCTTTCGACGCTTTCGTCGACTCGACCCTCTACGCGGGCGGCGCGTGGACAACGGATCGCTACGCCGCGTTCTCCGCCTTCATGGACAGGTTTCACGTCGCGGGCTTCCGCCGCGTCCTGACGGAACTTGCGAGCGAGACGCTGACGCTCGGCATCGGGGCCGGCCTTGTCGCGCTCACGCTCGCGATTCCGGCGTTTCAGGAGACCTCGGAAGACTGGCTGAAGAAACAGGATCTCGCTGTGACGTTTCTCGATCGCTACGGCCAGGAAGTCGGCCGGCGCGGCATCAAGCATGATGATTCGGTGTCGTTCGACGAACTGCCCGAAAATCTGATCGAAGCGGTGCTGGCGACCGAGGACCGGCGATTCTTCGACCATTTCGGGGTCGATGCCATCGGCACATTGCGCGCGCTCACCGTCAACGCCCGCGCCGACACCGTGGTGCAGGGCGGCTCCACAATCACGCAGCAGCTCGCCAAGAACATCTTTCTCTCCAACAAGCGGACGCTGGAGCGCAAAATCAAGGAGGCCTATCTCGCCGTCTGGCTCGAATTCCGGCTGCCGAAGCGGGAGATCCTGCGGCTTTATTTCGACCGCGCCTATCTCGGCGGCGGCGCTTTCGGCGTGCAGGCCGCCTCGCAATTTTATTTCGGCAAGTCGGTGCGCGACCTGACGCTGGCTGAGGCCGCGATGATCGCCGGCCTGTTCAAGGCGCCGACGAAATACGCGCCGCATGTCAATCTGCCGGCGGCGCGCGCGCGCGCGGCGGATGTGCTGAACAATATGGTCGACGCCGGCTATCTGACCGAGGGGCAAATTTACGCGGCGCTGCGCAATCCGGCGACCGCCGTCGACCGCAGCCGGGCGAGCAGCCCCGACTGGTATCTCGATTACGCCTATGACGAAGTGAAGCGGCTGAGCGAAGCGAAAAAGCTCGGCGACGAGCGCGTGCTCACCGTGCGAACCGCGCTCGATTCCGGCCTGCAGCAGCACGCCGACGCGACGATTGAGGATGCGTTGCGCCAATCTGGACCGAGCTATCACGCAAAGCAGAGCGCCATGGTGATCTTCGAGCCGACCGGCGCGATGCGGGCGATGGTCGGCGGGCGCGATTATGGCGCAAGCCAGTTCAACCGCGCCACCGACGCCTTGCGCCAGCCCGGATCCTCGTTCAAGCCTTTCGTCTATCTGACGGCGCTGATGACCGGCAAGTTCAAGCCGACGACGATCGTCGTCGACGCGCCGATCTGCATTGGCAACTGGTGTCCGCATAATTACAAGAACCGCTATTCCGGCTCGCTGCCGCTGATGACGGCTCTGGCGCATTCGCTGAACACCGTCGCCGTTCGGCTGTCGATTGCGATCGGCGAGGCCGATTCGGTCCCGGGGCACAACAATGTCTTCGAGGAAGCCAAGCGCGGCCGCGCGAAAATCGTCGAAACGGCGCGCGCGATGGGTCTGACGACGCCGCTGGTCGATACCGTCTCCCTGCCGATCGGCGCGGCGGAAGTCACGGTCGTCGATATGGCGTCGGCCTATTGCACCTTTGCCAATGGCGGCCTGCGCGCGCCGCCCTACACGGCGGTCGAGATCGCCAACAGTCGCGGCGAGGTGATCTATCGACATGACCGCGACGCCCCGCCGCTGCGCCGGATCATTCCCGCCGAAACGATCGAGACGATGGATTCGATGCTGATGCAGGTGGTTCTCGCCGGCACGGGAAGGCGCGCGCAACTCGACAATATCGAGGTCGCCGGTAAGACCGGCACGACCAACGGCTACAAGGACGCCTGGTTCATCGGCTTCACCGGCAATTACGTCGGCGCCATCTGGTTCGGCAATGACGACGACACGCCCATGAACAACATGACCGGCGGCTCGCTGCCGGCCGGAACCTGGCATGACGTGATGGCCTATGCGCATCAGGGCATCGATCTGAAGCCCCTGCCCGGGCGTCCGGCGCCGGCGGTCGCAGCCGGGCCCGCGACGGCCGACGCCGCCGCCGCCGCGACGCAAGGTCCCCAGCGCCCTGCGAGCCTGTCGTCCCGCTCCGCCGAGGTCCTGCGCGCGCTCGCGGACGAAATGACCGCGGCCGGAAAGTCGAGAGACGACGCCGTGGCCGGAGCCAGCGCCGCGCGCGCGACGCCGCCTGGCGGCGGCTGAGGCGTGGGTCCGACGCCGATTCGGCGAGAATCATCTCTTAAAACAGATTGCGAGAGCGCGTGGCCCTGATCGGCAAATTCCTGCTCGCCGGCCTCATTGGCCTTCTCATCGGCCTTGGCGTCACCTTCGCGGCGCTGCGCCACGGCGTCGGTTTCGGCGCCGTCGAGGCTGGACCGTGGACGGCCTGGCCGAACGTCGGCGCCGACAATATCGATCCTTATCTGCGCGCGGCGCTCACCCGCTCGGGCGAGATCCCGCTCGGCGCGTCGGAGGGCATCAGCTTCCTCGCGCGGCGCGACAGCGCGGGGCGCCGGCTCGACGGCGCATGCGACTACACGGTGAGCGGGCAGACGCCGCAAGCGCGCTATTGGACGCTGACCGCGATGACCCCAGACGGGCGCCTCTTCGCAAATCCGGCCCACCGCAACGGCTTCACATCGAGCGAAATTCTGCGCGCGGCGGATGGCGGTTTCACCATCGCGCTCTCGACCAACGCCCGGCCCGGCAACTGGCTGCCTCTCGTCTACAGAAAGGACTTCATCCTCGTGCTGCGGCTGTATGAAAATGAGTTCAGCGCCGGAGCGCTCGCCTTCGAGCCCGCCAACCTGCCGATGATCGTCAAAGGTTTCTGCCGATGAGCGGCCTCGATCGCTTCGCTGCGGGACTTCTCTGGTGCCTCGGCGTCCTGTGCGTGGCCGGGATCGTTCACATCCTCGCCGTCTTCAACCTGCCGAAGCTGGAACGCGCCGAACCGCTCGTCCGGATCGCCGCCCTGACGAATCGGAGCGACATGACGTTGCTGCCGCATGCCGCCCCCGGCGCCGAATGGGCGCCTTTTTCGGATCCCGCGCTGGCGCAGGGCGCATGCTTGTTCGACCTCGCCCACGGTCCGATGCGCCTCAGCGGCGAAATCGAAGGCGACAAGATGCTGACCCTGTCCTTCCGCACGCCCGCTGGGGACATTTTCTATTCAATGACGGATCGCGCGGCGCAGCGCGGCGGGATCGATGTGCTGGTGCTGACTCCCGAGCAGCTGGAAACTCTCGAAGCGGAGACCGATGAGGACGAACCGCCGCCGCGGGAGCTGCGCCTCGTGGCGCCGACGACGAAAGGATTTGTCCTCGTCAACGCGCTCGCCGCCTTTCCAAGCCAGAGGACCGAGGCCGAGCAGCGCGTGAAAGCGATCAGCTGCGAACCCGAGACGATGGCGCAATAACCTGCCTTGGGCGGCCCGATAGCCAGAACCCGCTGTCGCGGGCAGGGTTCAAAGGAACTGGCTGAGGCCGGGGATCGCCGCGGCGACTTCCTTCAACCGGGCATCGCCCACTTTCTCCCTGACATAGGCGAACAGTTCGTGGCCGATCGCCTGCATCTGTTTCATATCGAGGCCGAGGCCTGCGAGGCGTCCGGCGAGACCCATGAGGCCGCCGCCCATCATGCCCATCAGACCGCCAAGCATCCCAGCGCCCGCCTGTGTGGCGGCGGCGGAGGCCGCCTCGGCGCCCGGCACGCTGGCGAATAATTCGTCGATATCGGCTTTCGGCCCCTCTTTGCGCAGAAACGCCAATATCGCGCCAATCGCCTTCTCGGCGACGTCCGGCGCAACGCCCGCGCCAGCGGAAACCCGCGCAATCAATTCCTGCATGTCAGTCCCGTTCCTGCATGGGGTGCGAACCCCGGAAGCCGCGGCGCGGCGAAAATCCCGTGTGCCCCCGGCGCGCCCACATCTGCATCGCCGAATGGCGGCAAATCCTTCTGTAGTCATGAAACCGTCGTCCGCCAAAGCTACGAAAATGCGCTGGCGCCCCGGCCTTTTCAGGAGGGGCTCCACCACGCCCCAAGAATGAGGAGACGTTCATGACATCGCTATCCTCGCCAGACATTCTGGCGACGCCGAGCGTAAGCTCGAAGCCTGATCTCAACAAGCCGATGTCTCCGCTCGCCCTTCTGATCTTCTTCGCCGTCATCGCGCTCGGCCTGTTCTTCGCCGCCTTCAGCATTTATCGGGACATAGCGGCGTCAGGGACGCCCGTCACGGCGGTGCTTCCCTTCGTTCTGCTTGGCCTCGCACTGGTGATCGCTCTCGGCTTCGAGTTCGTCAACGGTTTCCACGATACGGCGAACGCGGTCGCCACCGTGATCTACACCCATTCCCTGGCGCCGCCGATCGCGGTGGTCTGGTCGGGCATGTTTAATTTTCTCGGCGTGCTGTTTTCCACAGGCGCCGTCGCCTTCGGCATCGTCTCCCTGCTGCCCGTCGAACTGATCCTGCAAGTCGGCTCGGAGGCCGGCTTCGCGATGGTGTTCGCGATGCTGATCGCGGCGATCATCTGGAACCTCGGCACCTGGTGGCTTGGCCTGCCGGCCTCAAGTTCGCATACGCTGATCGGCTCGATCATCGGCGTCGGCGTCGCCAACGCCCTGATGCGCGGCCGCGACGGCACGTCCGGCGTCGACTGGGGCAAGGCCACCGAGATCGGCTATGCGCTGTTGATCTCGCCAGTGGTCGGCTTCATTTGCGCCGGCGGCCTGCTGCTGATCATGAAATTCCTGATCAAGGCCCCCGCTCTCTATTCGGAACCGAAGGCCAACGCCGCGCCGCCAGCCTGGATCCGCGGCCTGCTGATCTTCACATCAGCCGGCGTTTCCTTCGCGCATGGCTCGAACGACGGACAAAAGGGCATGGGCCTCATCATGCTGATCCTGATCGGCACGGTGCCCACCGCCTACGCTCTCAACCGGTCGATGCCGGAAAGCCAGGTCGCCAGCTTCATCGAGCATTCGCAGGCGGCCTCGAAAGTGGTCGACGCGAAAGCCGCTGGCTATGACGTGCTCGGCGACCCACGCCCAGCGGTGACGAACTACATCACGACGCATGAGATCAACGAAGGAACCTTCCCTTCGCTCGCCGTTCTGATCCGCGACATCGCCGATCAGGTCCAGCACTATGGTTCGATCGCGAAGATTCCGGCGGCGGCGGCGGGGAATACGCGTAACGACATGTATCTCGCCTCCGAGGCCATTCGCGTCCTGCAAAAGGACAAGGCCAGCGACCTCACCAAGGCGGATGTCGCGACGCTCGCCGCCTATAAGAAAAATCTCGACAGCGCGACGAAATTCATCCCCGACTGGGTCAAGATTTCGGTCGCCATCGCGCTCGGCCTCGGCACCATGATCGGCTGGAAGCGCATCGTCGTCACGGTCGGCGAAAAAATCGGCAAGACGCATTTGACCTATGGTCAGGGCGCCGCCGCCGAACTCGTCGCCATGGGAACGATCGCCGCCGCCGACAGCTTCGGCCTGCCCGTGTCGACGACCCATGTGCTCTCGTCCGGCGTCGCCGGAACGATGGCCGCCAACGGCTCTGGCGTGCAGATGTCGACGATCCGGAGTCTCGCGATGGCCTGGGTGTTGACGCTGCCCTGCGCCATCGCGCTATCTGCGACGCTGTTCTATCTGTTCCGTCAGATCGAACGGTTCATCTAACCCCCGCTCCTGAAGGCGATCAGGCCCGGCGTGATCGCCTTCAGAAGTCGGGCCGCTCCGCAGCGGCGAAAGATGCCGCGTGTGACATTGCCCTTGCGTTGCCCAAAACCTGCGCAAATCAGCGACAAACAAAATAAGGTCGCCGCATCCAACCGGAGCACGGCAAGAATTTTAGAAAACCGGTCGCGCTGCCGCATGAAGGCTTCCAGCTTCAGTCACTCGCAGCACGGCTCAATCGCCTGATCGTTGCGGCTCGAAATACTGGTCGAGAAATAGCTCTTCATCAGGCGTGAGCGCGACAATCTTATTGTGGGCGTGAAAATATAGGTTTTTTGCCAAGCTTGCGATTGGTGATCCCTCCTGGGAGGAGCGGTGGGGAGCTAAGTCTGCATTCGTTAGTGGCCTATGAGGAACGAAGCCAAGATCGACAAGGATTTTAAGTCTCAAATTCGTAGCAGCCACAACTTTGATGTCATTGACAACACCCCTAAGTTGCGATCCATAGCCCCCCCTTGTTTCAGACGTCCAAACAAAGATACGATCGCCAACACTAGGCCTAACATTTCCGAACAGTGGCGCTTCAACGACAATAGTAGCATCCCCGGCTAAACGACACGGATCACATTTGATGATAAACGGTGATATTTCTATTTCACTATTATTTACAATCGCAACCGGTTCCTCATTTTTTCTTTTTAATTTATCTTCAAATAATATTATTAAAATTAAGCCAACAACTAAAGCTATAGATATTCCAATAATTTTAGCAAACTCGCCACCAACGCCCGTGGATGATATAAGAAACCACAATGCAACAAACAACAATACGCTGCCTAGAAGCGGATATACATGAAACAAAATATACGCGACTGCAAGACAAAAAAGAAATCCGACCATGCCAATTTTTCCCTGTGGCGCCTCCATCCATGCGGGCGAGAACAATGCATTACTAAATCTTGAGACGAAAAACTACGTTGAAGCTAATTCACGGAGGCAGCGGCTATCCATTTCGGCTTGGTGATGTACGCTCTGGTTTCCGTTCGACAAGAAAGCGACGATTTCAGTTGATCGGCTCGCCCGATTCGGCGCTGAGCCTGCGCATCACTGCGGGCGTCAGTTCGCCATTGCTGACGCGGTGATGGTCGCGCTCATAGCGTTCGATCGCCTGATGCGTCGTCGCCCCCATGACGCCATTGGCCTTGAGAACGAACCCCAGCTTGATAAGAGCCCTCTGGGCGGCCAGCACAGTCCGCGGCGACAAGGCGCGCGCCGCCGGAGCCTGCGCGGCTGCCGGCTCACGCGGCTTGCCGAGCAACAGGTCTGAAATCGCATCATGCGGCGCGGCGTCGGATCCGGTGGCGGGCACGGGACGGGCAGGAACGGCAGCCGGCCTCGCCTCAACGAGGGGTTTCTCGGCCGGGAGGTCCTCAGCGCGGGGGGCCGCGGCCAGCTGCGGTCTCGCCGCCGCGGCCGGGGGCGGAGCGGCGGCGGGCTCGGCTGCGGCGCGCTCCTTTGCAACGAGAACAGGCGCAGCATGGGCGAAAAGCGGCGCCGGATGGCGGCTCTTCTGCAGGGACAGCGCGTTGAATGCGATTCCACCAAGCGCCGCGACGCAAAGCGCGCCAGCGGCGATGGTGCGAAGGAGCCGCATTTTCGCCCGCGACAGCCCGGCTAGTCGCCGCTTCGCCTCGGGCCTGGCGCGCCGCGACCTCTGCTTGCCCTTCGCGGGTTCGGTCAGGATGTAATCATGATTGGCGGCGGCTAGAGCTTCACGCAATTTTCTTCACCGTAATCTGTTGGAGGAGGTCGCCCTGCTCATCGCCGCGGCGATAGCGCGCAATGGTTTCGATGCTGGCGCAAGTCCGCGCGTCCTCGGCAGCCAAGCGGCAGTCAAGCGGCAAACGGACAAGAACGCAGGTGCCTTGATCAAGTTCGCTCGCGACCGCGATCGATCCGCCATGCAGCCCGACGAGCCCCCGGACGATCGAAAGGCCGAGCCCGGTGCCTTCATAAGGCCGGTCGAGCGAGCCCTTCGCCTGAAAGAAAGGGCTGCCGATACGGGCGAGATCGTGCGCGTGAATGCCGACGCCTGAATTGGCGACGATCAGCGTCAGTGCATTGCCGTCGACCTCTGCGCGGATCGAAACCTCGCCATTGGCCGGGGTGAACTTGACCGCGTTGGAGAGCAGATTGATGAGAATTTGTTTGAAGGCGCGCCTGTCGCCGAATATTTCATCGAGCCCGTCGGGACAGGCGCGCACAATCGAGATGCCGCGCTCCAAGGCCCGGAGCTGGATCATGTCGCAACAGCAATCGATCAGCGGCCGCAGCGCAAAGGGCGCCGGTTGCAACTCGAAGGCTCCAGCCTGGATTTTCGACAGGTCGAGGATCGAATTCACGACGGCGATGAGATGCTGGCCGGATTGATGAATGATCGCTGCGTACTCGCGTTGCTTGACGGGATCGTCCGGCGCCAGCTCCGGGTTGCCGAGGATTTCTGAAAATCCAATGATGGCGTTCAGTGGCGTTCTCAGTTCATGGCTCATGTTGGCGAGGAAATGGTCTTTCGAGAGGCTTGCTTCCTCGGCGCGGTTTTTCGCCGATTCGAGTTCGTCCTCACGCCATTTTGCCTCGCTGATGTTGCGAAAGACCGCGATTGCGCCATTTCCTCGCGCACCAGCGGCTCGCGCGCCAATTCCTCTGCCGCGCTCCCCGTCGGCGCCGACCGGACGGGCGGGTCCAGCGCATCGCCGCGCCCGCATCTCGAGCCAGAGGAACACCGGCTCCGAATAGCCGCTGCGCTCAACGCGCCCCGAGGTGCGCAGGCGCAAGGATGCGCTGACGGTCTGGGCGCCCGCGCAGGCCTCCGCGATCGCATTGAGAAAAGCGGGCCTGTCGGCGACATGCACGCGCTCGAAGAAGCGGCGCCCCATGAGTTCCCCCGCCGCCAGGCCGAACAGCGCCTCGCAATTGCCGCTGACCGAGGTCGCCGCGCCCGAACGATCATGCGTGATGACGACATCGCCCATGGTCTCGGTGAGAATGCCGAATCGTTCGGCCTGGACCTGCGCAAGGCGGCGACGCCGGTTTTCGCGTCGGACGAAGACTATTGCGCTCAACGCCACGCCGGCGAGGGCGGGACTGGCGAAGAGAGCGGCGGCCGGGTATCCGGCGTCGGCATTGAAGAGGCCGCCGGCAAAGGCCAGAGACGCCAGGGCGCAGGCCGCGAGGATGCGGCTGATAGCCATCGGCGCCCAGTTGAGACTGGCGATCCGTCCTTCGAGGCTTAAGGGATGACCCACGACATGCTCCGTGCTTCGCCGCGGTCCATGCCGCGGCGGTTCGAAGCGAAAATTGGCGCCTGCGTCTTAAGTTCGCCCTAAATCGCTGTGTCCTGCTTGCCTCAGCCGTCTGCGAATAACGGCGCTCTCTCGGGAATAGCGCCGGCAAACTCTGCCTATGGTGTAGAAAACCTTTCGGACATCGCCTCAGCCGAACGGGCGGTCCGCCGCGCCGCAGCCGGCTTTGCGCGATTTTAAGACATTTCACCTAAACCCGGATCGGCAACAGCGCGGGACCCGGAAAACGGGAAACCGCCTTTCCGCGCGCATGGCGTACCGAATGTCTGGAATCGGTCAGATCCAAAATCATCGTGATCCGAAGGAGGGCGATCGATGTGGTTTCTGATCCGCTCCGCGTTCTGGCTTTCGATCGTGTTCGCCTTGTTGCCCTGGCCGGAGGACGCCGGGCTCGGCTCTTCGCCGCCGGCGGCGATCTGGTCGCGCACGCGCGACGCCATCGGCGCGGCGCTCGGCAAGGCGCGCGCCGCGAGCGAGAAAATTTGTACGGATTCGCCCCTCGCCTGCCTCAAGGCTGCGGCTCGCCTCGATCGGCTCGCCACGGACAGGACGCCGGATGGCGACGCCGCCGCGACGAGCGCCGCAAGGCCGCCTGCGATCACGCAGGGCGGCGAAATCAAGCCGCCGTCTGCTCAACGCAATTCCGTCGCCGCCTTCGCTGCGCGCGGGAAAGCCAAAACGCCGCCGGCCGATCCGATCAAGGCGATGCTGGACAATCCGCCGCCGCGCTGAGACACAGCGCCATGGCATATTTTTTGATAGCCCCTTACAGTCGCCCCCATATATAAAGGGGAACCTATCTTGAGCTGTTGCGGGTCGCCATGAGCGTTGACGAGATCATCGAGAACTTTTCCTATCTTGAGGATTGGGACGACCGCTATCGTTACCTGATCGAGCTTGGGCGCACGCTGGAGCCGCTCGACGAGGCCGCTCATAATGATGTGAACAAGGTGCGGGGATGCGCCAGTCAAGTCTGGCTAGAGACCCATACGGCCGCCGATGCTTCGGGCGCGCCCGCGTTAACCTTCAAGGGCGACAGCGATGCGCATATCGTGCGTGGTCTGGTCGCGCTGATCATTGCGCTCTATTCCGGAAAGACCGCCCCGGAGATTCTCGAGACGGACGCGCAGGACCTGTTCGGGACACTCGGACTTTCCGCGCATCTGACGCCACAGCGCAGCAACGGAGTGCGCTCCATGGTTGAGCGCATCAAGTCCGACGCGCGCCTCGCCGCGGCGCAGGTCGGCTGAGGCGACGTCACCGCGTTCTCTAAAAATCAGGTCGTCGGCCAAAGCCGCGCGCCGCGGCGACAGCGTCGCAAGAGCGCTTTCTGACCGAATGAATCATTCGGTCGATGAGAAATCGCTCCGCATGCAAAGGCTCGAGCAGATTGTTGTCGATCAGATTGCTTCAATCCGATCGGAAACTGCTCTAAGCGCGACGGCGTTGCTGCCCGAGGCCCATCTGCTTGGCGAGATTGGAACGCGCTTTGGCGTAATTTGGCGCAACCATCGGATAATCGGGCGCAAGACCCCATTTCTCCCGGTATTCGTCCGGGGACATATTGTATTGGGTGCGCAGGTGCCGCTTCAGGGATTTGAATTTCCGGCCATCTTCGAGGCAAACAAGGAAATCGTTGGTGACGGATTTCTTGGCCGGAACCGCAGGCTTGGGCGTCTCGATTGTCGGTGCAACCACGCCGGTCGTAACGCGCAACAAAGCCGTGTGAACCTCACTGATGAGGGCAGGAAGATCGCTCGCAGGCACCGAATTGTTGCTGACATAGGCCGACACAATGTCCGCGGCCAACTCGATGTAACTGTTAGAACCTGACGTATCGCTCATGGCGCCAAATATCCCGAGTAGAAGGCGTCGCCGCGGAAACATGGATCAAATATGGAGACCACAATTCCGTCAAAAGGCGACAAAACCGTATCAGACTGAAGTTCTTTTGATCGATCGTCTCGAATTGACGATCAGGAACTCCGCCCTTTTCTAAGACTGAAATAACGTAACCGCAAGTAGCAAAGAAAAACTTTGTTCCGGACCAGCAAAAAAAGCGCAAGATGCTCCCTTTTCGATCAGATCAACGCAGCCGTGAACAAGGTCGAATAAAACATCCATATTCGCCGGCGCAAAGGCGGGTAAGCTCTTATAATCGCCAGCAAAAGCGCGCTTAAATGGCAGCGCTTCAGCTTGCCGGAACGATGCGATTGATTATTTGCGCCAGGACCGCCAGACTAGCGGCGACGGTGTCAAAGATGAAACAATCCGTTATATCGCCGGCCGTGCTTGCCGTCCCGCGCATTTGCGTGGCGGCCGCGGAGGTGACGATCCAACGCCGGAAGGCGCGAGCGACGGGCTGTCGCCAGACCAGGAGAGGCGAACAGTGGCGAACGGCCTTCCATCCCACCCGCCCGCGATCGAAAAGCGGCCGCTGCCGAATGAGGCCCATGGCGTCGCGATCGAGGATGAATACGCCTGGCTCAAAACGGCGAACTGGCAGGAGGTCCTGCGCGACCCCGCCGCGCTTCCAGCGCCCATCCGGCTGATCGTCGAGGCGGAAAACGCATTCGCGGGCGCCGTGCTGGAGCCCTTCGAGCCACTCCGGAAAGCACTCGTCAAGGAGATGCGCGGGCGCATCAAGGAAGATGACGCAGAGGTTCCGCTTCTCGATCCGCCCTACCTCTACTATGTCCGCCACAATGAGGGCGGCCAGCATCCAATCTTCTGCCGCGCGGTCGGAGGACGGCGGCGCCGAGGAGACCCTTCTCGATGGCGACGCCGAGGGCGCGGAGAAGGTCTTTTTCGACATAGCCGAAGCGCGCCATTCGCCGGACCATGCGAAACTTGCCTGGAGCGCCGACGATAACGGCTCCGAACTGCATTCCATAAGAGTCCGCGATCTCCATAGCGGCGCGGACGGCGCCGACGTCGTCGCCGATACCGACGGCAGCCTCGTCTGGAGCGCCGATTCACGACGGTTCTACTATGTGCGCGTCGACGAGAATCACCGGCCGGCGGCCATCTTACGGCACGAGGTCGGCGCCGATCCGGCCAGCGACGCGATCATCTTCGAGGAGCGCGATCCGCGCTGGTTTCTGCACATCCGGCGCAGCCAGTCCGGCGCCTTTGCAATCGTCAGCGTCAGCGATCATGACTCGTCCGAATGCCGCCTCATCGACCTTTCCGATCCTGCAGCGCAGCCCCGTCTGATCGAGCCGCGCGCGCAAGGCCTGCGTTACGAGGTCGAGCATCGCGGCGACCGGCTTTACATCCGCACCAACGCCGACGGCGCCGAGGATTTCAAAATCGTCAGCGCGCCGCTGCAAACGCCCGGCAAGGAATTCTGGGTCGATGAAGTGGGCCATAAGCCCGGCCGCATGATCGTCGCCTTTTCGCTTTTTCCCGACTATCTCGTGCGCCTCGAGCGCAAGGACAGCCTGCCGCGCATCATCACTCCGCAATTTCGAGAGCGGCGAGGAGCGCGCCATTGCTTTTGAGGAGGAGGCCTATTCCCTCTCGATCCGGGAGCGGCTCGACTATCGCACGCAGCTGCTGCGCTTCATCTATTCGTCAATGACGACGCCGCCGGAAACCTACGACTACAATCTCGTCACCGGCGAAAGAATCCTGCGCAAGCGCCAGGAGATCCCCTCAGGCCATGATCCCGCGAACTACATCACCCGCCGGCTGTTCGCGCGCGCGCCTGATGGCGAAGACGTGCCCGTCTCGATCCTTTACCGACGCGGCCTCCCCGTCGAGGGAGCCGCGCCGGTCCTGCTCTACGGCTACGGCGCCTATGGCTACCCGACGCCGGCGGCGTTCAGCGCGACGCGCCTCTCCCTCGTCGATCGCGGCTTCGTCTATGCGATCGCCCATATTCGCGGCGGCACGGAGAAAGGCTGGCGCTGGTACACTGGCGGCAAGCTCGCCAACAAGCCGAACACGTTTTCTGATTTCATCGCCGTGGCGCGGCTTCTTATCGAGGCGGGCTTCACCAAAGCCGGGAGGATCGTCGCGCAGGGGGGAAGCGCCGGTGGCATGCTGATGGGAGCGGTCGCCAATCTTGCGCCAGAGCTCTTCGCAGGGATCATCGCCGACGTGCCATTCGTCGACGTGCTGAACACGATGCTCGACGCCGACCTGCCGCTGACGCCGCCCGAATGGCTCGAATGGGGCAATCCGATCGCCGACGCCGAGGCCTTCGCGACGATCCGCTCCTATTCGCCCTACGACAATGTGAGGGCGCAGCGCTATCCGGCGATCCTCGCCCTCGGCGGGCTGACCGACCCGCGCGTCACTTATTGGGAGCCGCTGAAATGGACCCAGCGCCTTCGCGCCACGATGACGGGCGGCGGACCGATCCTGTGCAAGACCAATATGGGCGCAGGACATGGCGGCGCGCCAGGCCGCTTCGATCGCCTCGAAGACGTCGCGCTGCAATACGCTTTCGCGCTGGCCTGCGTCGAAGGAGCCTTTGACGCTGCCTAGCGCGTTTTCCGACCGAATGGATCATTCGGTCGATCAAGAAATCGCTCCACATTCAAAAGCTCAAGCAAATTCCAGTCGATCAGATCGTTTCAATCTGATGGAAAGGAATATGCTCGAGCGCGGCGCGCGCCGTTACTGGCCGCGCGCCTGCGATTCCATGAATGCCTTGAGTTCGGCCATCGACGAAAAGTGAAACGCGCCGAGGTCGGAGCGGGCATCGATCGAGCCATCGGCGAACATCACATAGCTCGTGCCCTCGGATTCATAACGGCCGATGACGTCGAATCGGTCGTCGCCGCGGCGCGGCGGACTTCCCTGCGGCTTTTCGACGGGCGGGCGCGGCGGCTGCGCCTGAACGGCGGCGGGCGCCGCTTCGGCGGCCGGCGTGTGCGACGCCAGGCGGTCCAGCGCCGGGACGGCCTCCGCTCGCTCCGCTTCCGACCCGGCTCCGCGCGCCGACGCGGCCCCGGCCCTGGCGGCGCCAAAATGCTGCGGCGCGATATCTTTAAGATCGACAGCGCGCGGCAGGCTGAAGGGCCGGCGTCGCGACGGCGCGGCGGCCGGCGGCGCCGAAGCCGCTTCGACATCCGCTGCGGGCGCCGCCGCCTCGATTGCGACGCGGCGCTCCGACGCCGCGCGCTCGATCGATTGCGCAACAACGCGGCGAATATCTTCGATCGAGGCTTCGGCGCGCGGGGCGGCCGGCGCCGGCGCAGACGTTGGCGCGGACTCCGGCTCTGGCACGGCGGCGAACGGCGCCGGAAGCTCCGCCTCGGGCGGGCGCTCAGCCTCCTCGATCGTAGCCGGGGTCGCTGGCGCCGGCGCAAATTCGGCCACCAGCTCGATCGCCCGCGGCTCCGCTGCTATCGCCAACGTCTCGACGGCTTCCAGCGCCGTCGGCTCGGCCTGAGGCCGCGCTTCGGCGAGGTCCTTTCTCCGCGCGCGTTCAGCCTTGAGGACCGGACGCAGCCCCGACAGGCTGTGGAGGATCATCGCGAGCGCGAGGGTGACGATTCCGCCTGTGAGTGCGACGGACCCGCTAATGACGTTCGCCCAGCCGCGCTCGACATCGATGATGCCATAGCCGAAGGAAATCGCGGCGGCGCCGAAAATCGACAGCAATAGGCCGAGGGCGAAAACCAGATAGCTCATTTTAAATCCCAGCTCGGCGAACAAGCCCGGCATCCAAGCGCGGCCCGCTCCCGAATTCAAGCCGCGGCGAAGTGTGCGCCGGTTGGGATCCGACAGGAGAGCCGACCCAAAACAACCCGGCGAACCTCCGCTGCCTTGACCGGACAATAGGCGAACTTCTTCGAATTCGCGACTCTTTGCGATTTGCGATGAATGATTTGGCGGTCCGCGATCGGCGGATGGTTTCTAATCGGCGAACGAATTGCGGTCCGGATGAGTTAGGGGAGCATAAACTTCCAAACGCCGGACGGGAGCGCCTGAAGTTCGGGCGCGGCGGCTAAAGAAGGTTGCTGCGAAGCTTGCGTCCGTCTACTTAAGTATTTGCGGGGCGGCGTCGACGCCGCCCCTTCGGGCCGCATTCCGTTACCTCAGGAGTCGTCAATGTCGTTCACCCTGCCTGAACTCCCCTATGCCTATGAGGCGCTCCAGCCCTATATGTCGAAGGAGACCCTGGAATATCATCACGACAAGCACCACGCCGCTTACGTGACCAACGCCAATAATCTCATCAAGGACAGCGGCCTCGAAGGCAAATCGCTGGAAGAGGTCGTCAAGGACTCGTTCGGCAAGAACGCGCCCCTGTTCAACAACGCCGCGCAGCACTACAATCATCTGCACTTCTGGAACTGGCTGAAGCCGAATGGCGGCGGCGCGATTCCGAGGACGGTTGAAAAGGCCATTATCGACGGACTGGGTTCAGTCGAGAAAGCCAAGGCCGACTTCATTCAGGCCGGCGTCTCGCAGTTCGGATCGGGCTGGGCATGGCTCGCGGTCAAGGACGGCAAAGTCATCGTCAGCAAGACCGCCAATGGTGAGAATCCCCTCATCCAGGGCGCCATTCCGATCCTCGGCGTCGACGTTTGGGAGCATTCCTATTACATCGATTACCGCAATCGTCGGCCCGATTACCTCAAGGCCTTCGTCGATAATCTCATCAACTGGGAATATGTCGAGCAGCTCTACCTCAAGGCGATCGCCTGATCCGCCGATAACTACACGCGCCGGATGTCATCTGACATCCGGCCCGAATTCGCGGCGAAGAGATATTTCCGGCCAGCGCCAGCGGCGATCTGCGCCGTCAGAGCGTGACCGCCGGCTCCCCGAATGACCCGCCGCGCGAGGCGGCCGAGCGCTTGCTGGCGGCGGCTGAAACCTGTTCTGCGACCTGCACGGAACTCGCTTGCGGTCCCATCACGCCCTCCGTCGTCGCGCGCGTGATCTGCACCAGGGCGCCGATCTGAAGGGCGTCGAAACTGCCCCGAACCACGCTATTGCGCGTGAAGTAAAGATCCGCGCCGCCCTTCACCTGCACAAAGCCATGGTTCTGGTCAGGGAACAGACGCACGACGACGCCGGATTCGAGCGCGTTCTCATGGCGTTTCACATTGCCTTTCGTGATCTCCGCGACCTGTTCGAGCCGGCGCTGCACGGCGTCGAAAACCCGGTTGACGAGGCCGCCCTGCTCGCCCTTCTTTTTCGCATTCGCCTTGGCGACGATCAGGGGCCGGCCCGGCACTTCGACTTCGACCGAGAGCGCGAGCGGCATGATGGCCTGCTGCAATCCGCGATGCGCCACGCCGGCGACGACCCTGCACCCGATGATGTGGTCGTGGACGTGCTCCAGCCTTTGCACCCGCTCTTCGATCATCTTGGCGAGAGAGGTCGAGTGCTGGATATCGCGAAACACAATCTGCAGCGGACGATCCATGCGATGTCTCCTGTGACGTGACGGGCGGGTCAGAACTGACCGCCGGACGCTCGCGGCGCAAAGAACTAGCCAAACGCCGGGCCGTTTATCTAAACGTGCGGAAAAGATTAAGGTTCCATCCCCGGGCATCCAAAACGAAGCAAAAAAAACGCTTGCGCTTTGGTTTCCGTTCTTGCGGAACGCAGCGCGAACAGATATGGTCTGTTCACCCTTTGTGCGTAGCAAATGCTTCGCATCCCTCGAACGCCGCGGCCTTGCAAGACGTACTCACAGGACGCAGAGGCCAGCACTTAACAGCTTGAACTCGAACGCATGATTCGCATTTCGAGGTCATGGCGCGGAACGGATGGAAAGTCGGAGCCATGTTGACGAAAAAGCAGAGCGAGCTGTTGCGCTTCATTCATGAGCGGCTGAAGGAAACCGGCGTTCCGCCCTCCTTCGACGAGATGAAGGACGCCCTCGATTTGCGCTCGAAATCAGGAATTCATCGCCTGATCATTGCGCTTGAGGAGCGCGGCTTCATTCGCCGCCTGCCCAACCGGGCCCGCGCACTGGAGGTGTTGCGCATGCCCGGCTCTTCGACGCCGCCGGATCCCGTTCGCGGCAGGCAATTCGAGCCGAGCGTTATCGAAGGCACCTTGGGGCGCGTCCGCTCCCTGCCGGCGAGCCGGGAGGATGAAGAGAGCGCACGCTCGGTCGTCGCAATTCCGGTGATGGGGCGCATCGCCGCCGGCACGCCGATCTCGGCGCTGCAAAACCGCAGCCACACCATCAGCCTGCCGCCCGAAATGTTGCCGCAGGGCGAGCATTACGCGCTGGAGGTGCGCGGCAATTCGATGATCGAGGCCGGAATTTTCGACGCCGATACGGTGGTGATCCGCCGGCAGGATACCGCGGAGACCGGCGATATCGTCGTCGCCCTGATCGACGACGAAGAGGCGACCCTGAAGCGGTTGCGCCGGCGCGGCGCCTCGATTGCGCTGGAGGCCGCGAACCCCGCTTACGAGACGCGCATTTTCGGGCCGGACCGCGTTCGCATCCAGGGCAAGCTGGTAAGCCTCATCCGGCGATATTAGCGGCGCTTCGAAACCTGGCCTGCCCGCTTATCCGGTCCGGCCTCCGATCCGGCGTCAAAACGGCGCGTTGGCGCGCACGGGACCGCCGCAGCGTTCACACGCGACCGCTGACCATCCACGATCCCGCACGCGGCGTCGCGGCCTTGCGAAGCGCTATTCCAGCGGCGACAAATCATCCGTCTCATCCGGGACCATCTGCGCTTCCCGCTCCGGATCAGGCGCGGCGCCGGGCGCGGAGAAACCCGCGTCAACAGCCTCGACGTCGGGTGCGGACGCCCGGGCTGGCGCGGCGGCGCCCCATTGGCGTTTGGGCGCGCGCGACCACGGACGATCTTCGCCGGCCGAGCGCGCCGCGCGCGTTTCGACCCCGGCGCGCGCAAAGGACAGCGTCACGGCGCCAGTCTGCTTCAGCGCGTCCCCGTCGATGATGAGACGGGCGGCGCAGCCGGGCGGCGCCCGTAGCCGCGTGACGATGATGTCGGCGCGCCCGCAATCCTCGGCGAAGGCGTGCATGTCAAACACCAGGGAAAGCGAGCGGCCGTCGGCCAATCGTCCAACGCAGGCGAGCTTGTCGCAGACGTCTTTCCGGATGGCCGAGGCGGCCTGGCGGCCATCAGCGTCGGCGCGCAGCCATTGCTCGGCGGCGAAGGCGCTGGGGTGCGCCGCGATAACCGCGAGCTTGCCGTCGCCCGCGCGATAGGCCGCCGCCTCGCCGCCCGGCGCGACCGCCATGTCGAACGAGGGGCCGGCCATCGCGCCGATGAGGCCAAGGGCCGCCAGCGGCGCCGCCATCGCGCGAAAAAACAGGGTGCGCCAGAGGACCGCGCTGAGCAGCGCCAGCGTAAGGAAAATGATCGACCAGGGCGCGAAGGCGGGAAGATGGACCGTCGCAAAGGGGAGCTTGCCAGCCTCGGCCGCCGCCCACATGATCCCATCGATGCCGAGGCCGACATAGCGCCAGACCCAGGCGTCGAGCCCGAGCGGATAGAGCAGCGTGCCGATCAGGGCGCCGGGCACGGCGAAGATCTCGATGACCGTCAGCGTCAGCGGATTGCCGATCAGCACATAGGGGCTGAGTTCATGGAAATTATAGGCCATGAAGGAGGCCGTGGCCGAAGTCGCGCAAAAAGTGGCGAACAGCAGGCCGCCGGGTCCGCGACTGAACTGGCGCCGGCAGGCGCGCCAGAACAGCCGGAGGCGCTCGCCTTCGACCGCGCGCGCGCGGAGCGCGACAGCGTCCTCACGCTCCGCGGCGGCGGCGGCCATGCGCAATTCATAGACTGCGACCAGCGCCGCGACCGCCGCGAAAGAAAGCTGGAAGCTCGCGCCCATGATGGCTTCAGGTTCGATCAGGATCACGATCAGGGCGGCGAAAGCCAAGTTCCGCATGGTCAGTGCCTGACGATCGAGCAGCACGGCGCCGAGCATGATCAAAGTCATGAAGAGGGCGCGCTCGGTGCCGACCCGCGAGCCGGTGGCGATATCGTAGAAAATCGCGCCCGCCATGGCGAGGAGAGCGGACCATTTCTTGATCGGATAGCGCAGCGCGAGGGTCGGGATCGAAGCCAGCAGGCGGCGGAACCCGACGAAGAAAATCGCCGCGACAAGCGTCATCTGCACGCCCGAGATCGTGATGATGTGAAAGATGCCGGCCTCGCGGATCACCTCCTTCGCCGGCTCGGACAAAAGATCGCGCTTGCCCGTGACCATGGCGGCGGCGATCGCGCCGGCGTCGCCGCCGACGATGGCGTCGATGCGGCGCGCCAGCGCGTTGCGTCCGCGGTCGAGGGCCATCATGGCCTCAAGGCCGGGTCCGGCCGCAACCGGCGCCGGCGCGGTTTCGATGCGCCCGAGCGCATTGCCGACGCCGCCGATCCGCGCGAACCAGGCATCCTTGGCGAAGTCGTAGCCGCCCGGAAGACTGGCATGTGCGGGCGGCAGCAGGCGCGCCTTCAGCCTGACGTAAGTCCCGGCCTCGAAGGGCGGCGCGCGGCGCGTCGTCAGCCGCACGCGAAAAGGGGTCCCATCGGGCGAAAGGCCTTCGATCGAGCGAACCCTGAGGACGAAGCGCGCGCCGGCGCGGCGGAAATCCATCTGCTCGATGAAGCCTTCGACGACGCCGATCGTCACCTTGTCGATGACGGGCGCCGCGACGCGGGCCGAACGCCAGGCGGCGGAAATCTCGCCGGCGAAAAAGGCGCAAAGCCCGCAAAGAAGCACAAATCCGATGCGCCAGCCCCGCGCGAGCCAAGCGAGGCCGGCCAGAATCGCAGCCAAAGGAATGAGCATCCACAGGGACGGCTCGCGGTCGGCGCACATATAGGCGACGACGCCGGCGCCCGCGGCGACAGGGAGCCAGAGAAAGGTCCGCCGCAGCGCGACCTCGGTTTCGAAGGCTTGGCTGAAAAGCGCAAAAAAATGGGCGAGCCCGACAGCGAAGCCGCCAGCTTTGCCGAGGCGCCCGGAAGCGACCGCTGTTTCAGACGTGCCCGCCATACAGACATGCTAAAGCTCTTTTATCATTTATGGAATTGTGAAAGCGCTCAACCGCCGCTTGCCTATTTCCCTAGCAAAGCCTCTATTTTTTCCGTTATTCCATGTTACACGGGCGTCGGCGCGAAGATCCGTGATCGGATCCGCCGAAATTTCATTCCCGACGAGAAGCACTGGAAAATCGCCTGATGTCCGACGCGGTAGTAACCCGTTTCGCTCCCTCCCCGACAGGGTTTTTGCATATCGGCGGGGCGCGGACCGCGCTGTTCAACTGGCTCTATGCGCGCCATGCCGGCGGCAGGATGCTGTTGCGAATTGAAGACACGGACCGCGAACGCTCGACCGACGCCGCGATCGCAGCGATTATCGACGGCCTCTCGTGGCTTGGCCTGACGTGGGACGGCGATGTCGTCTATCAATTCCAGCGCGCCGCGCGCCATCGCGAGGTGGCGGAAAGCCTGCTCGCCTCGGGGTGCGCCTATCATTGCTACGCGACGCCCGACGAACTCAACGAGATGCGCGCGCTGGCCCGAGCCGAGGGACGCCCGCCGCGCTACGACGGGCGCTGGCGCGACCGTCCGGATTCGGACGCGCCTGCGGGCGTCAAGCCGGTGATCCGGCTCAGGGCGCCGCAGGACGGCGAAACCGTCCTCGAGGACAAGGTTCAGGGCCGCGTCAGCTGGGCCAACAAGGATCTCGACGATCTGATCCTGCTGCGCTCCGACGGGACGCCGACCTATATGCTCGCCGTCGTCGCCGACGATCACGACACGGGCGTTACGCAAATCATTCGCGGCGACGACCATCTCACCAATGCGGCGCGGCAGATCCAGATCTATCAGGCGCTCGGCTGGGCCATTCCGGCAATGGCGCATATCCCGCTGATCCACGGCGCCGACGGCGCCAAATTATCGAAGCGCCATGGAGCGCTCGGGGTCGACGCCTATCGCGCCATGGGATATCTGCCGGCCGCGCTGCGCAACTACCTTGTGCGGCTTGGCTGGAGCCAGGGCGACAGGGAGTTCTTTTCGACCGAGGAGATGGTGGAAGCCTTCGATCTCGCCCATGTCGGGCGCTCGGCGGCGCGCTTCGACATGGCCAAGCTCGAGAACATGGACGGGCATTATATCCGGGCGACGCCAAACGAAGAGCTCGTCGCGGCGCTCGAGGGGGCCCTGCCTCATTTGCCGGGCGGACGCGAGCGCGCGGCTCAGCTCGACGCCGCAATGCGGGAAAAACTGCTCGCCGCCATGCCGGGGCTGAAGGAGCGCGCCAAAACGCTGATCGAGTTGCTCGACGGCGCGGCTTTCCTTTTCGCCGACCGGCCGCTGCCGCTCGACGCCAAGGCGGCGGAGATCCTCGAAAACGGCGGCCGCTTTCACATCGCCAATCTGCTGCCTTTGTTCGAGGCGTTGCAAAGCTGGTCGGCCAACGCCACGGAAGCGGCGGTGCGCGATTACGCCGAGGCGACGAGCGTGAAGCTCGGTCAGGTCGCCCAGCCATTGCGCGCCGCCCTGACCGGACGCGCGACCTCGCCAGGAATTTTTGACGTCCTCGACGTGCTCGGTCGCGACGAAAGCCTCGCCCGGCTGCGCGATCAGGCCGGCTGAACCAATGTGTGTTTCCCTCGCCGTCGGCGAGGCGGTTGGATTGGTTTTTGCTTCGGACGCCAAACATGAATAAACTGTCATCGGCTCAAAACGATTGGCGTGTATTTAGGCGCCGCGCCTGTTCCCGCGCCCTTTTCAGGCTTGAACTTGACGCCATAAAAGGACCATCCTTCTCAGCGTAAGGAGATTATTATTGTAGACTAAACGACCGCCAAAAGATGGATGGGGTCACAGATGGACAGATCAACCCGGCTTCGGCGCGAAAACAAACGCCAGCGATAATAATCGGTCGCTTGAACCCAAACTTCGCATAAGATAACACGTCGACTTGAGCAAATCTAAACGCTGCGTTCGCCCTTTCAGGACCGGAACGACTGGCGAATGGAAATTTCGGCGTGCTCCCTTCCCCAAAGTTTTTGATCAAAGGCAAACTCCATGAGCGCGACGACTGGGACCTTTAGTCTTGGCGAAACCACAGTCGAAATGCCGGTTAAGACCGGCTCGATTGGCCCTTCGGTTGTAGATATTGGAAAACTCTACGCCAAGACCGGGATGTTCACTTATGATCCCGGTTTCACGTCCACGGCGAGTTGCGAATCCGAGATCACCTATATCGATGGCGACGAGGGCGTCCTTCTCTATCGCGGTTATCCGATCGCCCAGCTCGCCGAACAGGGCGACTTTCTCGAAACCTGCTACCTTCTGCTTTACGGCGAATTGCCGACCCCGACGCAGAAAAGAGATTTCGACTACAGGATCACGCGGCACACGATGATCCACGAGCAGATGGCGCGCTTCTTTCAGGGCTTTCGCCGCGACGCCCATCCGATGGCGGTGATGGTTGCAAGCGTCGGCGCCCTGTCGGCCTTCTACCACAACTCGACCGACATTTCGGATCCCCGCCTGCGCATGGTCGCGTCCATGCGGCTCATCGCGAAAATGCCGACCCTGGCGGCGATGGCCTATAAATATGCGGTTGGCCAGCCCTTCGTTTATCCGAAGAACGAACTCGACTATTCGTCGAACTTCCTGCGCATGTGCTTTGCGGTCCCGACCGAGGAATATAAAATCCGGCCGACCCTCGCCCGCGCGCTCGACCGCATCTTCATCCTTCACGCCGATCACGAGCAGAACGCCTCGACCTCGACTGTGCGCCTCGCCGGATCGTCCGGCGCCAATCCCTTCGCCTGCATCGCGGCGGGCGTCGCCTGTCTATGGGGTCCGGCGCATGGCGGCGCCAATGAAGCCGCTCTGAAAATGCTGACCGAAATCGGCTCGGTGGAGAATATTCCGAAATACATCGCAAGGGCCAAGGACAAGAACGACCCGTTCCGCCTGATGGGCTTTGGCCATCGCGTCTACAAGAACTACGATCCGCGCGCGAAAATCATGCAGGAGACCTGCCACGAGGTTCTGAACGAACTTGGCCTCAAGAACGATCCCCTGCTCGCCGTCGCGATGGAACTCGAACGCATCGCTCTCAGCGACGAATATTTCATCGAGAAAAAGCTCTATCCCAACATCGACTTCTATTCCGGCATCACCTTGAAGGCGATGGGCTTCCCCGTCTCCATGTTCACCGTCCTCTTCGCCGTCGCGCGCACCTCCGGCTGGATCGCGCAATGGAAGGAAATGATCGAGGATCCGGGGCAGAAGATCGGCCGCCCGCGCCAGCTCTATACAGGCGCCCCGCTGCGCGATTACGTGCCGCTGGCGAAACGATAGGCGACTGACGCCGAAACAGAAGGCGAGGGGAAGCGCGCGCAGCCGCCGCGTCCCCTCGCCGCAACGCCGCGCCCGCAAAATCGCGCCGCCCCTCCTCGCCATATTCCTCGCGCCGGACTAAAAGGGGCGGGAGAGCGGTGAAGGAACGGCGATCATGACGCATAGAACTGCCGATTTCGAAGTAGACGTTCTGGTCGCGGGGGCTGGCGCAGCCGGGCTCTCGGCAGCCAACGCCCTCAACCTCGCCGGCTTCACCGTCGCCTGCGTCGGACATGTCGACCGGCGCGCCTTTGGCCGCACCGTGGCGTTGTTTGAGGCTTCGCTGCGGTTCTACAAGGCGCTTGGGCTCTGGCCGCGCTTTCGCGACGCAGCGGCTGCGCTCGAAAAAATCACCATGATCGACGCCACCACCGCGCGCTTTCGCGCGCCTTCGGCATCGTTCTCCGCGCAGGAGATCGGTCTTTCCGCCTTCGGCGCCAATATCGAAACCGACGTCCTCGTCGACAGGCTCGCCGCGATCGCCGGCGAAAGCCCGGACCTCACTCTCATTGAGGGCCTGATCGAAGACATCGCTTTCAATCCCGATGCGATCGAAGCGGTTCTCGCCGATGGACGGCGCGTCGCCGCGAAGCTCGTCGTCGCCGCGGACGGACGCAATTCAATCGTGCGCGCGAAGGCCGGAATCGGCGCCCGCACCTGGACCTATCCGCAGGTCGCCCTGACCGTGCTTCTCGCCCATGCGAAGCCGCACCGAAACATATCGACCGAATTTCATACCCGCGCCGGCCCCTGCACGCTGGTGCCGCTGCGTCCCCGCGCGGAGAAGCCGCATCGTTCCAGCCTCGTCTGGCTGATGTCGGCGGAGGAGGCCGACAGGCGCCGCACGCTGGCGCCGGAGGCGCTCGCGCGCGAAATCGAGGCGCAGGTCGGCGGTCTTCTCGGCGCGATGGAGCTTGACGGTCCTTGCGGTTATTTCCCCATGTCGGGAATGAGCGTCGCGAGGCTCTTTGGTCCCCGCATCGCCCTCATCGGCGAGTCCGCGCATGTTTTTCCGCCGCTTGCCGCGCAGGGATTGAACCTTAGCCTGCGCGACATCGCGGCCCTCGTCGAGACGCTTGAAGACGCGCGGGCGCAAGGGACGGACATCGGCTCGACTGCCGCGCTCAAATCCTATGGCGCGGCGCGGCGTCACGACATTTCCCTGCGCACAAACGGAGTCGACATCCTGAACCGCTCGCTTCTCATGGAACTCCTCCCCGTGGACCTGCTGCGCGGCGCGGGCATCTTCGCCTTTACGATGATCGGACCGCTTCGTCGCGCGCTGATGCGCGAGGGCGTGCTTCCGCATGGGCGCCTTCCGCGCCTGATGCAGCCGCGCGCGCGACACGCTCCGATCGCGACCGGCGGCGCGGCCCGCGCCGGATAGGCGAAAGAAACCGGTCAGCGGGGGGAAGTTTCGTGCAAATCGCCACCTGGAACGTCAACTCGGTGCGCCAGCGGACCGAGCATCTGCTGCGCTATTTGCGCGATGTCGCCCCGGACGTCCTCTGCCTGCAGGAATTGAAATGCGTCGATGAGGCATTCCCGCGCGAGGCGGTCGAAGCGCTCGGCTACAATGCCGCCGTGCATGGCCAAAAGGGCTTCAATGGCGTCGCCATTCTGGCGAAGACGCCGATCGAAGTGACGCGCGGCCTGCCCGGCGATCCGGCCGACGAACACGCCCGCTACATCGAGGCGGTGCTTCCACATGACGGCGGCGTCATCCGCGTCGCGTCGATCTATCTGCCGAACGGCAACCCGCCGGATACCGATAAATACACCTATAAGCTCGCCTGGATGGATCGCCTCATCGCCCATGCGCGCACGCTTCTGGCGCTGGAGGAGCCGCTGGTCCTCGCTGGCGATTACAATGTCATCCCCGAGCCGCGCGATTGCGCCGATCCGCAAGCCTGGATCGGCGACGCGCTGTTTCTGCCGCAGACGCGGGCGCGCTTTCGCACGCTCGTGAACCTCGGCCTCACTGACGCCCTGCGCGCAACGACGGATGAGGCGGGCCTCTACACTTTCTGGGATTATCAGGCTGGCGCTTGGCAGCGCAATAAAGGCATTCGCATCGACCATCTGCTACTGTCGCCGCAAGCCGCCGACCGACTCGTGAAGACGACGATCGACAAGGCGTTGCGCGGCGAGGACAAGCCGTCGGACCATGTCCCGGTCCGCATCGAACTCGCCTGAGCGCGGCGCGTGGCGCTAGTTGTTTGATCAAGGCTCACGCGGCGGACGAGCGCCGCAGCCAATCGCGGATCGATCAGTTCCGGCGTTTCAGATGATCTTCGAGATAGTTCAGCGCCGTCTGCCGTTCCATGTCCGTCGCGGCGGCCATGGATTTTTCGTAGAGATCCTTGATCCACTGGTCCTTCGCGGAGTCGTTCGCAGCCTCGCGGGCGAGCGTGATCCACATCAGGCCGCGCGCGCGCTGCGGCGCCAGCCCCTCTCGCCCCTGAAACATCAACTGGCCAAGAAGGCCCTGCGCCTGAACATTGCCCTTGTCCGCCGCGAGGTAGAGCCAGCGCAGGCCCTGCCGGCTGTCCTTGTCGCCGCCAACTCCATCAAGATAGAGCCGCGCCAGATTATACTGGGCGGTTGCGTCCCCGAAGGTGGTCGCCGCGTAATTAAACATGAGTTCGAGCGCGCTCGGGATCCGGCCGCACTTTCGTGTCCGCGATGCCGTTCAGGCTATAGGTGCCGATCGCCACGAAGGCGTTGGAGACGACGGATTTATCGCGCCAATCCGGATCGTCCTCATCATAGCCGCTGAGGATCTGGGAGAAATATTCATAGGCTTTGAGGTCGTCATGCGGCACGCCGTCGCCCGTGGCGTAAATCGTGGCGAGCTTCCATTGCGCCAGCGTCTCGCCGCCCGCCGCGGCGTATTTCAGCGCGGCGATCGCAGAATCGGACGCGCCCGAACGGAAATCCTCCAAGCCCGCCAGCAGAGCGGCGCGCGGAGTCTTGAAGGCCTTGGAAACGGACGCCTTATCGCCAGCCGCCGCGCTGCCCGCGCCCTCAAGGGCGTGGATATTCGCGGCCGGCAAACTGACTGCCAGTCCGAACAGAGCCAAAGCTCCAAAGCGTCTCAACCGCAGCAAAGACATGGGCTTCTTTCAAGGCGCGCAATGCGACCGTTACGCGCAACCGCCGATACGGCGACAACGCGCCAGAAATCAAATTGGCGCCGCGAACACGAAAATAATTTGCTTGCGGCCGGCGCCGCATCACCCAGATGGATGTCAAATATCGTTCGCATCGCTTCGATCCCGGCGTCCGCGTCGGCGAGGCTCGAGCGCCTGCCGACAGCCCAGCAATACACGGCCCGCGCAGCGCAAAAGGTGCGATCCGTCACGCGACGGACGGCCTTTCCCCATTTTTCCAAGGCGCCCGCGTTCATCGCATCGGTCCCGAAATCTCGCCCCGGATCAAACATCCGGGGATGAAAAAACGCCGCGCGGGAGGCGCCGGCGTTAAATGAAATCTGCTTTGTTAGGCCCACAATTACCGAGTTCTAATGGGCCTGAAAAGGGCCGTTCTTCTTGGTCTGGCAAGTCGAGGTCAGGTTATCCCTGCATGTGGCCAAAAAAGCACAAATTCCTGTGCCAGTTTAGGACAGATGCGAGGGCGGCGACCGGTCCGGACGCCTTCTCCCTTCAGGCTCTGAAATTTTGCGTCGAAGGCCCCCTGCCAAAGGCATTGAGCCGACAATCGATCGTCTTCACCATCGATCGCAATCGCATTTCGGCGGAGGCGAATCGCGCCCCGCTAGCGCATCAGGAAGCGCGAGAAAGCCGCCAATGCGATGTCTGAGACGTGGTGCTCGATTCCTTCGGCGTCAAGTTCCGCGCAATGGGGCGGCACGCCGACCGCGATCAACAAATCGACAACGAGCCGATGGCGGGCGCGCACGCGGGCGGCGAGCGCCTGCCCCTCCGCGGTCAGGAAGACCCCGCGGTAGAGTTTCGACGTCGCGAGTCCTTCCCGTTTCAGCCTGGCGATGCTCTTGATCGCAGTTGCATGCGAAACGCCCAGCCGGCGGGCGATGTCGGTCGGGCGCGCTTCGCCGCCGCTGGTCAAGAGATCGTCGATCAATTCGACGTAATCTTCGAGCACCGCGCCGGCTTGCGCCAAACGCGCTTTCTCGAAGCGCTCCGCCTGCTCCGCCTCGGCTGGCAGTTCAATCGCGGAAGGATCGAGCTTCGCCTGTTTCTTCATCATCTTCGGCTCACCCTCTCCCGGGGCCGGCGACTTTGCGCCTTTTGCCGCCTCGTTTTTCGAGGCTTATTTTGGCGCGCGGGCGAAGCCCGCCGCAGGACCGCGGCTCGATGGTTTTACCGCAACGATCGTTAATTGTCTCACGCGGGCGGCGCTGTCCCCAGTCGAAACGGGCGACGCCGCGTCCTTTTTGCCGTTTTTTTCACGTTGACCTTTTTGTAGCCATGGCTACATTATGCAGTATCAAGACCAATTTGGCGACGGCGGCGGCAGGTTCTGCGGAGTGCGCCGTCATGCGCGACGTTCAAGCAGCGTCGGCTGATCAAGGGCTCGATGGAATTGCCGATGACGGATATCGCACAGGGTCCCGCGCTCGCAGGTCAGTCGCGTCGAATGCAATACGCCATTCGCGAGGTACTCGATGGCCGGCGGCGCGGCTGGCGCGCCTTCATTCCCATGGCGGGGCCCGCGGTGATCGCCTCGATCGCCTATATGGACCCCGGCAATTTCGCGACGAACATCCAGGCCGGCGCCAGATATGGCTATACGCTGCTCTGGGTGGTTCTGCTCGCCAACGTTATCGCCATGCTGTTTCAGGCGCTGTCGGCCAAGCTCGGCATCGTCACCGGGCGCAACCTCGCCGAACTCTGCCGCGAGGAATGGCCCCGCCCCCTTGTCTGGGCCATGTGGATTGTCAGCGAGATCGCCGCCATGGCGACCGACCTCGCGGAATTCCTCGGCGGCGCGATCGGGCTATCGCTGCTTTTCGGCCTGCCGCTGATCTGGGGCATGGTCGTCACCGCCATCGTGACCTATGGCATCCTGACCTTCGAACGACACGGATTCCGGTCGATTGAACTGATCATCGGCGCGCTCATCGCGATGATCGGCTTCTGTTACGTCATCGAATTATTCATCGCGCCGGTCGACTGGGGCGCGGCCGCCTTTCACACCGTCGTTCCGCAGCTGCAGGACGCCGCCGCCGTCACCATCGCCGTCGGCATCATCGGCGCGACCGTCATGCCGCACGCGATTTATCTGCATTCCGGCCTGACGCAGGCCCGCACGATCGCCCGCGACGACGCCGACCGGCGCGAACTTCTGCGCTACTCCAACAAGGAAGTCGTCATCGCGCTGATGTTCGCCGGCGCGGTCAATATGGCGATGCTGATGATGGCCTCGGCCGCCTTTCACGCCGGGCATAGCGGCGTCGCGGAAATCGAGACCGCCTACCACACGTTGACGCCGATCCTCGGCGCCGGCGCCGCGAGCGTCTTTCTGGTCTCGCTTCTGGCGTCCGGCGTCTCAAGTTCGGCGGTCGGCACCATGGCCGGTCAGATGATCATGCAGGGCTTCGTTGGCTTCAGAATACCCGTCTGGATCCGCCGGCTCGTGACCATGATCCCCGCCTTCGTCATCGTCGCGCTCGGCGTAAACGCCACCAATGCGCTGGTTTTCAGCCAGGTCGTGCTCAGCATCGCGCTGCCCTTCCCGATGATCGCGCTTTTGATCTTCACGCAGCGCGCCGACATCATGGGCCCCTTCGTCAACGGCCGCCTGACGCGCATCGGCGCCATCGCCGGCGCGGCGGCTGTCCTGTTCCTGAATACGATCCTTCTCTTGCAGACCTTTGGCGTCGCGATCCCGTTTTTGCCGGCGTAGACGGCTTTAGCCAAGCCGCTTCAGCGCCGCGCCGAGTTTTTCCGCCCGCGCCCGCGCTTCCTCCAACCGCTCGCGGTTTTCCTCGACCACCTCATCTGGCGCCTTCGCCACGAAATCAGCATTGCCGAGCTTGGCCTCGATCTTTTTGGCGTCGGCTTCAAGTTTGCCGATCTCCTTGGCGAGCCGGATTTTCTCCGCCTCGAAATCGATGACGCCCTTCAGCGGCAGCGCCGCCGCCGATCCGCGCACGATCAGCTGGACGGAGCTTTCGGGCGCCTCCGCCGCGAAGGAAATCTCCGAGAGCCGCGCGAGACGGCGCAGCGTCTCGTCCCAATTTTTTGCGCGTGCAGCGACGTCTTCGTCAGCGCCGACCAGAACAAGCGGGATCAACGCGCCCGCCGGCACATTCATCTCGGAGCGCACCGAGCGCACTTCAGAGACCAGTTCGATGACCCAGCCGATCTCCGCTTCGGCCACTGCGTTTTCGAGCCCTTCGAGACGCGGCCAGGGCTCCAGCGCCAGCAGATTTTTCCGCGCCGGGCCAACCTCGCCTTTGGCGGCCCAAAGCTCCTCGGTGAGGAACGGCATGAAGGGATGCAGCAGCTTCAAAATCTCGTCGAGCGCGAAGGCGGTCGCCGCCCGCGTTTCATCCTTCGCCGGACCGTCGGCGCCCTGCAGGAGAGGCTTGGCCAGCTCCAGATACCAGTCGCAGAAAATATTCCAGACGAAGCGATAGGCGCCATTGGCGGCGTCGTTGAAACGATAGGTCTTGATCGCGCCCGCGACCTCGGCGACGGCCTTGGCCGCCTCGCCCAGAATCCAGGCGTTGAGCGTGACTTTGACGGACCTCGGATCGAAGCCTTCGACGCGCTCGCATCCGTTGATCTCGGCGAAGCGGGCGGCGTTCCAGATCTTGGTCGCGAAATTGCGGTAGCCCTCGACCCTCTGCGTCGAGAGCTTCAGATCGCGCCCCTGCGCCGCCATGGCGGCGAGCGTGAAGCGCAGCGAGTCCGCGCCATATTGCTCGATGAGGCCCAGAGGATCGATCACGTTGCCTTTCGACTTCGACATCTTGGCGCCCTTCTCGTCGCGGACGAGCGCGTGGATATAGACGTCGCGGAATGGAACCTCGTCGAGAAAGTGGAGGCCCATCATCATCATGCGGGCGACCCAGAAGAAGATGATGTCGAAACCGGTGACGAGCGCATTGGTCGGATAGAAGCGCTTGAGCTCCGTCGTCTCATCCGGCCAGCCGAGCGTCGAGAAGGGCCAGAGCGCGGAGGAGAACCAGGTGTCGAGGACGTCCGGGTCGCGTTGGATTGGATAAGTGTCGAGCTTCTCGCCAGAAGAAATTCGACTCACCCAGCCGGATAAATGAAGCTCTGAATCGTCGCCGACAACGGCGACCTTGGCTCCATAGTGTTTTTCCGCCAGAGCGACGGCTTGCTCCTCAGTTTCCGCAACAAAGATCGCCTTATCAGATCGGGCAGCCGCCGCCGTGCCGGATGCTTCAAACCCATACCAGGCCGGGATCTGATGGCCCCACCAGAGTTGGCGCGAGATACACCATGGTTGGATGTTGTCCAGCCATTGGAAGTAAGTCTTCTCCCAATTCTCCGGGATGAATTTCGTTTTGCCGTCGCGCACGGCCGCCAGCGCTGGCTGCGCCAGCGTCTTGGCGTCGACATACCATTGGTCCGTAAGATAGGGCTCGATGATCGAGCCGGACCTGTCGCCATGGGGCACCATATGCGGGTTGGGCTCGATCGCGTCGAGAAGCTCCCGCTCCTCCATCAGTTCGACGATCCTCTTGCGCGCATATTCGCGCGGTTTTCCATGTAGTTCGTCAAGGCCTGCGATGGGCTCAGCGCCTGCGAGAAACAACTCGTTCCCTTTGAGCGCCAGATTGGCTTCCGCATCGAAAATATTGATCGGCGTCAGCCCGTGCCGGCGCCCGACCTCGAAATCGTTGAAGTCATGCGCCGGCGTGATCTTGACCGCGCCCGTGCCCTTCTCGGGATCGGAATATTCGTCGGCGACGATCGGGATCAGCCGCCCGACCAGCGGCAGCCGCACCTTCTTGCCATGCAGATGCAGATAGCGTTCATCCGTCGGATTGACTGCGACAGCCGCATCGCCAAGCATGGTTTCGGGCCGCGTCGTCGCGACGATGATGAACGCGCCGGTCTCTTTTCCAGCGTCGTCGACGATCGGATATTTGAAGTGCCAGAGATGCCCCTTGGTCTCGACCTGAACGACTTCAAGGTCGGAGATCGCGGTCTGTAGCACCGGGTCCCAATTGACGAGGCGCTTGTCCTTGTAGATCAGCCCTTCCTTGTGGAGCTGGACGAACACCTTGACGACGGCCCGGGACAGACCCTCATCCATGGTGAAGCGCTCGCGCGACCAGTCGCAGGAGGCGCCGAGGCGCTTCAGCTGGTTGACGATGGCGCCGCCCGATTCGGCCTTCCACGCCCACACACGCTCCAGAAATTTCTCGCGGCCCATCTCGCGCCGGCCGGGCTCCTGACGCTCCATCAGCTGGCGCTCGACGACCATCTGCGTCGCGATGCCGGCATGGTCCGTGCCCGGCTGCCAGAGCACGTCCTTGCCGGACATGCGCTCGAAGCGGGCGAGTATGTCCTGCAAAGTCGTGTTGAGCGCATGGCCCATATGCAGCGAGCCGGTGACGTTCGGCGGCGGGATAACGATGGCGAAGGGCTCCGCGGCGGCGCGGTCGGGCCGCCCAGCCTTGAAGGCCTCGGCCTTTTCCCAAGCGGCCGAAATGCGGCCTTCGACCGCCGCCGGATCGAACGTCTTTTCCATCATGAGATCAGTTCACTTCGTTTCGATTGCGCGCCAAACCATCGACGCACGGCGGCGCCCCGCGCGGGTGATTCCAAAAGGTAAGAGCCGGATGCGAGCGGAAAATCGTCTTTCGCGCTTCCTGATCCGCTCCGGCGTTCAGCGATTGCAAACGGCGGGGAAAAAGGCAAGCCGCGCAACGCGCGGCGGATCGCTCTGGAACGCTTCGCGCGTTATGCGCCCTTGGCGATCCGATCGATCTCGGCGCGGACCAGACTTTCGACAAGGGCCGGCAAGTGGGCGTCGAGCCAGTTCGCCACCAGCGGCCGCAAGACCTCCCGCGTCATCGCCAGAACGGCTTCCGGATCCTGCGCGAAGCGGCTGGCGACGAGCGTATGGAACGCCGCCGCGACGGAGGCGTCCGTTGCGGACGAGGCCAGCGGCTCGCCGTCGTCCTCGCTCCGATCCGCAACCTCCGCCGGCTGAGCCGGGGCTTCGCCGTCGTCGCGCTCGGCCTCGAGCCGCATCGTGAAGCTTTCCGCCTCAAGCTCCCGCCGTAACTCATAGACGGGCGCCACGCCCGGCTCGGCGACCGCCCGCACGAGTTCAACGGTTTCGCCGGTTCCCTCCTCGGCCGCGAACAGCGACTGATCCTGGGTGATGATATGCCGTATCGAGGCCAGAATATCCTCCATCGACGGCTCCCGCGAAGCTTCGCTCGAAGCGCCTCGCGCCGCCTCGGAGGAATCGCCGGTCGTTTGAATGAGGTGGATTGCGCTCATGGCCTCGGTTTCTTCCCAAAATTTCATGTTTCGCGGCGGCGACGCGAACCGATGCGATTGAGACGCGCCCGGACATGGCCTGCGGAATCACTGGTTTCAGGTTAGGCTCAGCTTTCCGGCGCTGGCAAGGCGAACGCTCGACGGATCCACAACTCCGCGCCAGGCGCCGCAGCGCCCAAGTTCAGGATGATTTCGGATCGAACCGATCCAAAATCATCAACGGCCTTGATTTGGGGATCTTAGGGCGCGCTCAAAAGGCGTCAGCCGTGACATCGCCACGTCGCGTTGATCAAAGCTCTCGTCGATCGGCCCGGGTCAGCGCCCATCCGGCGTGCGCAGGCCGATCCACTTATCCTTGACCTGTTCGAAATGGACGGTCGGATCATATTGAGCGACTTCGAGGCCAAGGTTCGCCGCCGAAAGCCGTCCAATCGCCGCGAAGACGGCGTAGGAGGCGACGACGCGATCGCGCTGCGCCGTGACGAGGCTGACGCGCGTATTGAGCAGGGTCTGCTGCGCGAAGAGAACATCGAAGGTCGTGCGCTGGCCGACCTTGGCTTCCTCGCGAATGCCTTCAAGGGCGATCTCCGCGGCCTTGACCGCCGCCTTGGCGGACTGGATCACCGCGCGCGCCGTGTCGAGCTGGCCCCAGGTCGACACAACGGAGGCGCGTACAATATCACGCTGCAGATCGGCCTGCAGGCGCGCTTGCGCCAGCGTCTCCTTCGCCTGGCGCGTGCGGGCGTAAACCGCGCCGCCCTCATAGATTGGCACGCTGAGCTGCCCCGACACGGCGCCATTCAGGAAGGTGGCGTTGCGCACGCCGACGTAATCGGTGTCGTGCCGGACGCTGCCGACGACATTGAGGGTTGGGTAGAGTTCGCCCTCGACCAGCTTGACCTGCAGCTCCGCGGCGTCGACGGCATGGAACGCCGCCTGAATCGCCGGATGCTCGCCGAGGGCGAGTACGACGGCGGCATTCATATCTTTGGGCAGCAAAGCCTCGATGGTCCGCGCCGGCTCGAGACGGGTCGGCTCGATGCCGATGATCTGGCGGAAATTGGCGATGCTGGTCTGCAGATTGGCCTGCGCCGTGAAATAATCCGATCGCGAATTCGCGAGACTTGATTCGGCCTGCGCGACGTCGGTGCGCGTCACCTCGCCGACATTGAAACGGTCCCGCGTCTGCCGCAACTGCTCCTCGAGCACCGTGATGTTGTTGCGGCGCAGGTCAAGAATGGCCGTATCGCGCAGCACATTCATATAGGCGGTGGCGCCATTCTGCAGAACATTCTGTTCCCGATTGCGGAGATCTTCGCGCGAGCCAAAGACGTTCGATTCGGCCTGACGCACGCCATTCAACGTCCGGTCGCCATTGAAAATATTCTGGGTCACAGTCAAGGAGGCGATCGTCGGCGGCGTGCTTCCGCGGGTCCTGACGCCCCCCTGGGTGGTGTCGAGGTAATTATAGCCGAATTGCCCGGTCGCATTCACCGTCGGGCGCCAGCCAGCGCTGGCGCGCGGAATATTCTCATCCTGGGCGCGGGTGCCGGCCCGCTGCTGATTGAGGTCCGGATTGCCGACATAGGCGCGAGACAACGCGCCGGACATTGTTTCAGCCACGCCCGGCTGAGCCAGCGCGAGGCAGGCGGCAAGCATTGCGGCGGCGGACCCGGCGCGCGGCATCATCCGCCAGGACCAAAAATCGAGGCGGAAGCGAGACGGCGGGAAGCGTTGCGTCAACTCAAGCAAAACGGTTTGTCCTCGACTTCGCGTCTTCGTTTCCCGGTTCTCGCCCAAGCCTGCGTATTCGATCTCGCACCGGGGAGCGCCAAGAGATCCGCTCGAACCAATAGTTCGTTCCAAACAGGCGATGACGTCTCTTTTATGGAAACGACGGTTTCCAGGGTCAAGAAAACGTGAATGCCTCCGCCGGTTTGAACGGCTCCAGCACGGGGGCGGCTGCGTCGAACAGGATGCGATAACCCAACGCGCCATCGACCTTATCATAGCGAACGGCTTTGCCCGTCCCGTCAGGCAAGCGCTGGACGGTGACCAGCCTGCCGCCGTTCTTCAGTTGCGCAAGCAGCGGATCGAGATTGGCCGCGACGCCGCCGTCGATCAAAATAACGTCGAACGGAGCCTCGCCCGGCGCGCCGGCCGCGAGCGGGCCGAGAAGCAGGCGCACATTCTTGAAGCCGAAGGCGTCGAGGCTGGCGCGGGCCTGCTCGAACAACGCAGCATCGGATTCGAGACTGACGACGTCAGCGGCGAGGCCCGAGACAAGGGCGGTCGAATAGCCGCCTCCCGCCGCGACGACGAGCGCCTTATCCCCGTCCATCACCCGCGCACCCTGTATGAGACGCGCCAAGACCAATGGCGCGAGAAGCGTTCTCGGCGTTTGCCCCGGCGCGCCGGGCTTCAACTGCAAACAGGAATCCGAATAGGCGAGAGGCTTCAGCTCCGCAGGGAGAAACAGCTCGCGCGGCGTCTCAAGCATGCGCGCCAGCACTGCAGCGTCGGTGACGTCGAATGTCTTGATCTGGCGATCGACCATCGTCCGGCGCAAAGCGGCCAAGCCGTCGGTCGACGCATTGGGCTGAGAGGCGGACGAAAGATCGGAAACGCTCGAATCGATGCTCTCAGTCTGCATTGCGTCGAGATCTCCTGGCGGACGGCCGCATGCAGCCGCAACGTTGAAGTTTATATTGCGGGTCGTTTCGCCTGTCTATTAAATCAGCCGTTACAGCGCGCTTTGCCCTAACGGTGTGGCTTTTCAGCCCGCGGCGCGATATCGCTGGCCGGCCGCGCCCACCGGAACGCTTTACGCCATGACCAACTCGCCGACGGAACCTTTCGAACACGCCGAACACGCTGAACATGTCGCCCGTTCGGGCGACCCCTTCCTGATGCAGGTCTCGGTCACGATCGCCATTCTGGCGGTCGTCGCTGCGACGGTCGGCAGTCTCGAGACGATCGAGACGGCGGCGACGATCGGCGACAAGAACGCCGCCGTGCTGGTGCAGAACAAGGCGACCGACAACTGGAATTTCTACCAGGCCAAAAGCATCAAGAAGAACATGTATCAGATCGCCGCCGCCGGCGGCGGACCGGACGCCGACGCCTTCAAGGCGCAAGCGCAGCGGTACGGCGCGGACGAGCAGGAGTTGTTCGCCAAGGGCCAGGAGCTTGAACGCGAAACCGAGGCCAAGCTGCTTCACAGCGAAGGGCACGAGCGCCGCCACCACCTCCTCACGGTGGCTGTGACCTTCCTGCATGTCGGAATTGCGGTGGCCACCATTTCGATCATCATGCGCGGTCAGCGCTGGCCGTGGCGCGCTTCGATCGGCCTTGGGGTGTTGGGATCGCTGCTCGCCGCCTACGCCTATCTCTAGGCGGCGGCGGGCCGGCGGCCTGCTGAAGTCAGCCCAGTCGCCGAACGCTTCGAGAGGATAAGGACGCCGGATCCGGCCGGCGTCCAGCCTTGGGGCGCCGCGTCAGCCCTTCAGGCGCGCGTTGCACTGGCTATAATAGCCGCCCCCCTTTTGAATCCATTTCAGTCCACCGTTGGCGTTCGTCTCTTTGTTCGCCTTGTACTCGTCGAGACAGGTCAGCATTCGCGCCTTGCCGGGCTTCTCGTTGGCGTGGGAGGCGGAGACCGCAGATGGGAACACCGCAGAACCGGCGGCGGCGGGAGCCGCAGGCACCGGAGCTGCGGCGGCGGGCGCCGGCTTCGGCGCAGCCGCCGGCGTCGCAGCAGGGCTGGCGGCTGGCGCCGCCGCGGGAGCGGCCGTCTTCGCCTCAGCCGCGCACTGGCTGTAAAACTGCGGCCACGCGAGTCCGTTCAGTGTGCCGGCGGCCTTCGCGGCCTGATATTTTACGCTGCAATCCTTGCGGACCAACTCCGCCGCCGCGGGAGCGGCCAGCGCGAGGACAGCAAGGCCGGAAAGAAAGCCGGAACCGATCAAAAGTGCTTTAGGGCGAAATGACGGGGAAAGTCGAAAGGACATGGAGGCCTCCTCCAACGCGATTATCTTGAATCAACGCGGCGCTGGCGCGTGAGGCCCCGACATTCGTTCGAAAATCAGGGAGCGTCAATTTCCATTCGGATTCCGTCCAATACAAAAGGCCGCTCGCGCGCATGCGCCAGCGGCCCGGTCGGCGGATTGTGCTGCGTCAGAGCTGGCCGCTTGCCGCGGCTGCGACCTCGGCGGCGAAGTCGCTTTCCTGCTTCTCGATGCCTTCGCCGAGCGAATAACGCACGAAAGCCGTCAGCTTCACCGGTGCGCCGGCGATCTTTTCAGCGTCTTTCACCACCTGACCGACGGTCTTGTTGGCGTGTTCGGCGTGGATCGAGGGCTGATCGACGAGGCAGACCTCCTTGTAATAGGTCTTGAGGCCCGATTCGACGATTTTTTCGAGGACATGGGCCGGCTTGCCGGCGTTCTTGTCGGCGAGCACAGCCTTTTCGCGTTCGACGACGGCGGGATCGAGCGCCGTGGGATCGAGCGCCAGCGGATTGGCGGCGGCCACATGCAGCGCAATCTGCCGGGCCAACGGCGCGAGGGCGACAGCGTCGCCGGTCAACTCCAGCGCGACGAGGACGCCGATCTTGCCGAGGCCGTCGGCGACCGCGTTATGCACATATTGGCCGATGACGCCATGGGGAACATGCACAGCCGCGGCGCGCCGCAGCGTCATGTTTTCGCCGATCGTGGCGATCAGGTTCGCGATGGCCTCGCCGACCGTCCCGCCGCCCGGATAATGTGCGCCCTTGATGTCCTCGACGTCGGTCAGTCCCTTCTCGACGGCGACCAGTGCAATGGTCCGCGCGAGCGCCTGAAACTCTTCATTGCGGGCGACAAAATCGGTCTCGGAATTGACCTCGACGACAACGCCGTCGTGGCCATGCACCGCGACTGCGACAAGGCCCTCGGCGGCGATGCGGCCGGATTTCTTGGCGGCCTTGGAGAGGCCCTTCTTGCGCAGCCAGTCGATCGCCGCCTCGATATCCCCCTCGGTTTCGGTGAGGGCGTTCTTGCAATCCATCATGCCGGCGCCGGTCTTCTCGCGAAGATCCTTCACCAGTGCGGCCGTGACGCTCGCCATTGTCGTCTTCCTTCAGTTCTTTAATAAAGATCGCAAGTTATGGATCAAAATCGCAAGTGTTCAGTCGGCCATTCGGACCGGGCGCCGCAAGTCTGGACCAACGGGATCGGGCCAGACCCGCGCGAGAACCCGCGCTTCTGATGCGCCGGTCAGGCGGCGACGAGGCCGCGCGCCACATTGACCCAGCCGTCGCGCTCGATGCGCCCGCCGAGCTTCAGGTCATGATCGGTCTTGGCCGCGTCTTCCGGGGTCATGGCGGCGATCTGCCAGAAATGGAACAGGCCCGCGTCATTGAGCTTCTTGACGATCTGCGGACCAATGCCTGGCAATTTGCCGAGATCGTCCGGCGCGCCGCGCGGCGCGGTGAGCAGTTCGAAGGCCTCCGCGGGCGCTTCGAACGCCTCGACCGCGAGGACGGGCTCGGATGCGGAGGCCTCTTCGGGCAGAATCTCTTCCGGCGGCTGATCGGCTTCGCCGAAATCGATGCCGCTCGAGCCCTGGCCGCGGGCGATGCCGTCGAGCGCGGCTCTGGCGACAAGATCGCAGTAAAGGGTGATCGCGCGGCCAGCGTCGTCATTGCCCGGGATCGGGAAAGTGATGCCGTCGGGATCGCTGTTGGTGTCGAGGATCGCCGCGACAGGAATGTGCAGACGCGCCGCTTCCTTGATGGCGAGCTGCTCCTTGTTCGTGTCGATCACGAAGATGAGGTCGGGCACGCCGCCCATCTCCTTGATGCCGCCGAGCGCCTTTTCGAGTTTGTCGCGCTCGCGCGACATCATCAGGCGCTCCTTCTTGGTGAGGCCGACGGCGCCGCCGCTGAGAAGATCCTCAACCTTGCGCAGGCGCTGGATTGAGGCGGAGATGGTCTTCCAGTTGGTCAGCATGCCGCCCAACCAACGCGAATTGATGTAATATTGAGCTGATTTATGCGCCGCTTCCGCGATGGCGTCCTGGGCCTGGCGCTTGGTGCCGACGAACAGCACGCGGCCGCCGCGCGCGACAGTGTCCGAGACGGCCTTCAGCGCCTGATGCAGCAAAGGCACCGTCTGGGCGAGGTCGATGATATGGATATTGTTGCGCGCGCCGAAGATATAGGGCTCCATCTTCGGGTTCCAGCGATGCGACTGGTGGCCGAAATGGGCGCCGGCGTCGAGCAGGCTGCGCATGGTGAAATCAGGCAGGGACATAGCGTTCGTTTCTCCGGTTAAAGCCGCCGCGGAGCGATATGGACTTTTTTCCGGGAGCGTTTGCGTCGCCCCATAGAAAAAAGCCACCGGGAGCGGCCCTTGAAGCAGGGTCGCGCGATCCGCGTGTGGAATGGACGCGCTTATAGGAGCCAAAGCCGCCGAACGCAAGGCGCCACCCGCGGCCTGCGCAAAAACTTGCGCCGCGCCCCGCGCATCTGCCACAAACAGCGTCGCGCGCGCCAAGTCGGGGGGCGACCCCGCATCGCCGGGCCCCGACAGATCCAGCAGGCAAACCAATGAAACCAATGGACGTCGACGAAACCATCCTGATGCGGCGCGGCGAGATCGTTGCATCGTTGCGCAAAATGATCCGCGGCGAAGGCGTAATCGACACCGAAATCGGCCGGCGCCCTTATGAAAGCGACGGCTTCACCGCCTACGCCAATCTGCCGCTCGCCGTTGTGCTGCCCTCGAACCTCGAGGAACTGCAATCCGTGCTCGCCTATTGCCATGCGAACGGCGTCAAGGTCGTGCCGCGCGGGGCGGGAACCTCGCTTTCGGGCGGCGCCCTGCCGCTGCGCGACGGCGTCCTCATTTCCATGATGAAGTTCAACCAGATCAAGGAAATCGATTTCGACAATCGCATCGCCGTCGTCGAACCCGGCGTCACCAATTCGGCGATCACCCGCGCCGTCGAGCACAGGGGCTTCTATTACGCGCCGGACCCCTCCTCCCAGATCGCCTGTTCGATCGGCGGCAATGTCGCCGAAAACTCCGGCGGCGTGCATTGCCTCAAATACGGCCTCACCACCAACAACGTGCTCGGCGTCGAAATGGTGCTGATGACGGGCGAGATCGTCAGGCTCGGCGGCGCCTGGCTCGATTCCGACGGCTATGATCTGCTCGGCCTCATCGTCGGCTCGGAAGGCATGCTAGGCATCGTCACCGAGGTCACCGTGCGCATCCTGCAGAAGCCCGAAAGCGCCCGCGCCTTGATGATCGCCTTCGATTCGAGCGAGGCGGCGGGCGCCTGCGTCGCCGACGTCATCGCTGCGGGGATCATTCCGGGGGGCATGGAGATGATGGACCGGCCAGCCATTCAGGCGGCCGAGGATTTCGTGCAAGGTCGGCTATCCGCGCGACGCCGAGGCCATGCTTCTGGTTGAGCTTGATGGGCCGCCCGTCGAGGTCGATCATCTGGTTGGTCTGGTGGAGCGGATTGCGCTGAAGCGCGGCGCGACGCAATGCCGGATCTCGTCCTCCGAGGCCGAACGCCTCGCCTTCTGGGCCGGGCGCAAGGCGGCCTTCCCCGCCGTCGGGCGGCTCTCGCCCGATTATCTCTGCATGGACGGCACCATTCCGCGCAAGGCGCTTCCGCAAGTGCTCGCCGGCATCCGCGATCTGTCCGAAAAATATGCGCTGCGCGTCGCCAATGTGTTCCACGCCGGCGACGGCAATCTGCACCCGCTGATCCTGTTCGACGCCAATATTCCGGGCGAACTGCAGAAGGCGGAGGATTTCGGCTCGGACATCCTGCGCCTTTGCGTCAAGGTCGGCGGCGTGCTCACAGGCGAACACGGCGTCGGCGTCGAAAAGCGCGACCTGATGCCCGAGATGTTCAACGAGATCGACCTCGACCAGCAGATCCGCGTCAAATGCGCCTTCGACGAGAAGCGCCTCTTAAACCCCGGCAAGGTCTTCCCGACGCTGCACCGCTGCGCCGAGATGGGAAGGATGTTTGTGCACGCCGGGAAGCTGCCGTTCCCGGAGCTTGCCGCGGTTTTAGTTCTCGGCAGTCTCGTGGACCCGAAGCCCTACCCTGAGGAGCGAGCGCAGCTCGCGTCTCGAAGGGCGAGGGCGACCGGGGCAAACGACGCATCCTTCGAGACGCCCACTTCGTGGGCTCCTCAGGATGAGGGGGAGGCATTGATCCACGAGCACATCAAACGACTGACGGAGGCTCTGCGATGAGCGACGATTTTGAGCTGGCGCGAGGCAGCGGCAATGTCTTCCGCGATCTCGATCTGCCGAACCCTGATCTCGAACAACCGAGGGCGCTTCTGGCGGCACGGATCATCGAGATTTCTGGACCGCGACAGCCTCACCGTCCGCAAAGCCGGGAAGCTGACAGGGATCGCAGCCGCCGACTTTTCCCGGATCCGCAAAGCCAACCTCAGGCGCGTCACGGTGGATTGCATGATGACGATTCTCGGCCGTCTCGATCAGCGCGTGGACGTCCATATGAAGGTGCGGCTGAATGTAGTTTTGGCTCCGTCTCAAAGGTAAGCGCGGCCCCACGAGCCAACGAAATCGACCAGCAGATCCGCATCAAATGCGCCTTCGATGAAAAGCGGCTCTTAAACCCCAGCAAAGTGTTCCCGACGCGGCGCCGCTGAGCCGAGATGGGCTGGATCTCGGGACCACCCTCTTTGGGCGCGAAATAGAAGCAGCTTGCTGACAAGAGACTTTAGGAAAGGGCTGAGCAGCGAACGTGTGATATTTCAGACGCTGCACCCCTTTGGACAAACACGGAGTGCAATTTTGAGTATGCCTCACCTGAAGCCCCCTAACATTGTCTACAAATACGCCAGCCAGGAAGCGGCGCGTCTCATCATCACCAACCGTACCCTTCGCATCGGCCGACCGACCGAGATGAACGACCCGTTCGACGCCTATATCGACGACCTTTTCGACGTCGAGCTGAAGGACATCTACAAGACGGCCGCGGTGACCTTCGTGGATATACTGTCCCGTGACCCCGCGGAAATCGCCAAGCGGATCGGCGTGCCGCTAGAGCAGGCCATTGCGACATCGGCGGCCATGAACGCAGGAACAGTCGCACAGCGTGACGAGCTACTTGCGCTATTCGCCTCGTCAGCCGTCGAGGATCTGTATCCTCAATTGAAGACGGAGCGCGAAGCCCTCGAAATCCAGAAGGCCGCGATCATCTCCCAGTTCCGAAACTCCGGGGTCTTCTGCGCGACACGGAGCAACAACAACTTACTGATGTGGTCGCACTATGCTGACCAGCACCGCGGGGCGGTCTTGGGGTTCCGGCCGGATGCTGCACGGGACTCTTTCCTTTGCCTGCTCGAGCCTGTGACCTACAGTGACGTCCGACCGAGTTTTTATAAACCCTTCGACCCGCTGGTGGGGGACATGCCAGCACCGACCCCAGAAGCTATGCGCGCCTTCACCCGCTCGCTGACGGCCGTGAAAAGCACCCAATGGGCTTACGAGGAGGAACTACGCGTCGTCATCCCATCCTATGTCCCAGAGGGGCAACCGGCCGTGTTCATCCCTTACTATGCGACCGAGCTGGTTGAACTCTATCTCGGCCATCGTGTAGCTAGGGGCGACCGCGACGAGCTCGTTGCAGCAGCGCGCGCCTTGAACCAAGATGTGACAATCTTCCAGACACGGATTACCCCCGGGGCCTACGCCATGTCGTTCGAGCCCATCGCGTGACGACAAAACCCGTGTGACGGCAAACCGTAAGGCACCAAAGATCGAGCAGAAGCAGGCCAACCGGCTCTGCCAAATGTCGCCGGGCGTCCACCTGACCTTCATCGCCGCGGTGCTACCGGTCATTCTGGCAAGCGCGCAAGGGTTTTGGAGAGCGTTAGTAGAGCAATTAGCGAATGTCAGCTTGGCGGACGATCCTTGTTGCCCCACAAGGTCCCAGACGGGCGCCAGGCCGCTGTTCATCCGCGCGGGCTGAACGTCGCCTCTGCGCGCGAGCCACAATTACGGAACCCGACTAAACCGGCAGCGCCCGCCCCTTACCATGCTCCGCGCCACGTATCCCCGGCGTCGCCTTGCAGCCTTCCCTCCGCCGCGCGCCTTTAACCCACCCCGCCACCGCTCTTGCGGACCATCGAAATGGCGCCGGCGAGGGCCGCGACGGCGGCGAGCATCAATAGGCCGCTTTGCGCCACCTCGATCAGATTGCGCGCGCCGCCCGCGGCAGCAAGATCGGGCGGCGCTGCGTTGATCATCGCATGGTTGTTCGGCGCAGTGAAAAGGACAAGCCCGGCGCCGAAAGGCGGCTAACCCAAAGAAGCCGATCTAGCGGCTGTTCAGTCGCGACGACGATCAGCAAAAGCAGCGCGGCGACGCAGATCGGCATCCCGGAGACGCCCAAAGGCGCGGCCCCGCCGGTTGGCGAGCGCGCCGCCGAGCGGCGAGACGAGGCCGATGGCGACCAGAATGATCGCCAGCTTGAGGCCGGCCGCCCCCCGGGGCGGCGACAGTGGTCGAGATTGTCGTCGCAGGATTTGAAAACGCGATTAGAGAACCAGTCGTCGCGGCTTCAATGTCTTGCGCGTGATGGCGCGGCCTTGCCGAGAACTTGCGAAATCCCATGCAGCGCAGCTCGCGGAGCCGCGAACCTCCGCAAAATCGATTTTAGCTGCAGACGCTGAAAGTATGGTAGCCGATGAGGCGGCCGTGCGCATCGCTAATCCCGCGGCTCACCAATGTGCACCGTCCGTGGCGATCCGGGTTAGGGATTCCCTCATTTCCCTCCACAAGTGGGGTCACCCAATCAGAGTCGCTGTTATCAGCGCGCGCGGTCGAAGCGTAGGTTGATCCGGACGCGGCGTAAGCCTGCGTGGCATTGAGAACTGATGCGGACGGCATGAGAGCCAGCGTGGCGACTGCAAGACTTGGCATCTTCATTTTCGTATCTCCTAATAGAGTTCGGAGCGCTTCCAAACTTGATGAAAGATACATAGCCCGCGACCGCCCTCGCGATAATTGCTTGAAATATATTTCAATATATTGCTGGCGATAACATGGCTCTGGCGTAAACCACGCAAGCGCGGCGTATTGGCCGATAAGAGCCGATCCGGGAACTTATTCGGTCGCAGGAATTGTTTGTGATTCCCTTGTGGTTGGGTGATTCGCAGGGGCGCGCAATGTGGAATCCTGAACATCGCCTGACCGCGTCGCGGCCTTCGGTGTCCGAGCGATATGAACTATTCCGAATGGATGCTGATCGCCGGCCCCACGACGTGAGCCTGCGCGAGATCGCGAACGCGATTTGTTATGTGCTTGCGACAGCCCGCCAATGGCAAGCCTTGCCGAAGGACTTCCCGCTCAAAATAGCCCCGGCGAGGGCCGCGAAGACGGCGAGCATCAAGAGGCCGCTCTGCGCCGCCTCGATCAGATGGCGCTCCTGGATCAGCGAGAGCCTGCGCCCATCGCCCGCGACCTGCACGCGCCAGGAGAGCATCGAGGAAGCGCTGGCGACGCCAAGGCTCGTGCCGAGAACGCGCATCAGATCGAGCATCGCGCCGGCCGCTGTGGCGAGATCGGGCGGGCCCATCGGCGGAGAAAACTTCGCGCGTGTGTGGGGCTCACGCGCCGCGCTCGCACCGCGTGTCAGCGCTGGCCGGACCTCAGGGGCTTATACCCATCCGTCAGAGTCCCCAAAAAAGCGACGATGTCGTCGATCTCGGAATCGGTCAGCGCCGGCGCATCGCCCGGCTTGCCGCCGAAGGGCGGATCCATATTGACGTTGCCCTGATATTGCGCCGGCAGATCGTTGAACTTGTCGATCGAGCCGTCGGGGCGGCGCGGATACCATTTCTCCGGCTTTGCATCGCGCTCGGCGTAGAAGGCGACGGCCGCGCGGAGATCATGCACGGCGCCATTGTGGAAGAAGCTCTTGCGCAGCGCGACATTGCGCAGGCTCGGCGCCTTGAACATCCCGCAATATTCCGGGCGATCCTTGAGATCCGTGCGCGCCGGGCCGCACAGGCCGAGATCGAAGAAGGCCGGATCGGCGTTGGCCGCGATCGCCATGTTGCGCGGGAGCCCGAGCGCGATGAAGCCATTGTCGGTGAGCTGCGGCCTGACGCCCGGACGCGGCGACGCGCTGACATGGCAGCTTGCGCAATTGCCTTTCTTCTCGTCGTTGAAAAGATCGAGCCCGCGCTTTTCCTGCTCGCTCAGCACCGCTTCGCCGCCGAGAAAAGCGTCATATTTGCTGCTGTAGGGGAAGAATTCCTGCGATGTCTCCTGATAGACCTGCAGAGCCTTGGCGCCCGCCTCCAGCGCCGCCTCTTTCCGGTCCGGCATGCGGCCGCCAAGCGCGTGGCGCAGCGCGTCGCCGTAACCGGCTTCGATGACGGCGTTGATGGCGGCGCGATCGGCATTGGCCATTTCAACATCCGAGAATAACGGGATCAGAGCCTGCTGATTCGACTGGTCGACGCGGCCGTCCCAGGTGAGCCCGCCGGTCGGCCCGGCGTCGACGCTCTCATCGCCGTCGTCGTCCAATTCGTGAAAATGCTCGGTGAAGGCCGGCGTCGCCTGTTTGTAGGTGAGGCCCGGCGCGGCGCGCAGCCCCGCCTGATCCAGATTCTTGCCGCCGAGCTGCACGCTCAAAGCGTTCGCCGGCGAAAAGCCGCGCGCCGGATCGTGGCAGGAGGCGCAAGACATTCGCCCCGACGCGGAGAGCGCCGGATCGGCGAACATGCGCCGGCCAATCTCGCGCAGCGCCTCGACCTGCTGGTAGATCACCGCGCGCGAATATTCCGCATCCTCGCCGGGGGCTTTCTTTCGGCTCTCGACCGCAAAGGCGCCCGTCGCCAGAGCGAGGCCTACGGCGAGCGCGACGCCGATCCGCGCTTCTGCAATCCGCATCATGTTCCTGAAACCCTCGCCCCCCGCCGCCATCAGGGTGCGGGCCGCGGAAAATGCCCCGAGATCAAGACAAGGGCGTGACACGGGATTTTCAACCTCCGGCGCGTAACTGTCGCATTATTGTTGCGCGCAGCCCTTATTCGGAAGCCGGTTTAGCCGGAGCCGGGAGCGCGGACGTGAAGACGAGAACTCTAATGAAATGGGCCTTGGCCTCGGTTGCGGTCGTCGCCATCGCCGGCGCTGCTCCCGCGGAGACATTCGGCGGGTTGCGGGGAACCTACAACAACTACCGGATCGATCGCATCAAGCATGTGGTGGTGATCTACGCCGAAAACCGCAGCTTCGATAATCTTTATGGCCGGTTTCCCGGCGTCGACGGGCTGGGCAACGCTAACGCGACCTCCTCCTTTCGCATCCAGAAGGACCGCGACGGTTCGGTCCTGAAAGTGCTGCCCCCGGTCTGGGGCGGACTTACAGCGGCGGGCGTCGTTCCGGTCATCACCCAGGCGCAGACCGAGAATATGGCGAACCAGCCATTCGCGCTCGACGCGAGCAAGGGCTACAACGCCTCCATCGGCGTGACGACCCGCGATCTGTGGCATCGCTTCTACCAAAATCAGATGCAGATCGATAATGGCGCCAATGATAAATTTGCGGCCTGGGCGGATTCCGGCGGCCTTGTCATGGGCAATTACTCCGCGACCTTGCCCCTGTGGAGCTACGCGAAGCGCTACACCCTCGCCGATCATTTCTTCATGGCGGCGTTCGGCGGCTCGTTCCTCAATCACCAATATCTGATCTGCTCCTGCGCGCCCTACTATCCGAACGCCGACAAGAGCGTCGCGAAAGGCACGATTGCGGTCGTCAATCGCAGATGGCGTCAGCCTTACGGTGTCCCCAAGCCTCGCCGGCCTCCGCCCTGACCGGCACGCCGAAATTCGTCAACGACGGCGCGATCACGCCGGATTTCTACGCCGTCAACACGATGCAGCCGCCCTACCAGCCGAGCGCGATCGCACCGGCTACGGGGCAGGATCCGGCCTACGCCAACCCCGCCTCGGCGAGCGTGCTGCCGGCGCAGACCCAACAGACGATCGGCGAGTCTGCTAAGCAACGCGGGCGTCAGCTGGGCCTGGTACGGCGGCGCCTGGCAGGCAACGCTCAACGGACAGAATGCGTCGCCGGTCCCGAACTTCCAGTTTCACCACCAGCCGTTCAATTATTTCGCCGCTTATGCGCCGGGCACGGCGGCCCGCGCCGCCCATCTTCTCGACGGCGGTCTCGGCGGCGTCAATTTCATCGCCGACATCGACGCCGGCAAGTTGCCCGCCGTCAGCCTTCTACAAGCCGCAGGGCAATCTCAATGAGCATGCCGGCTACGCCGACGTTCTCGACGGCGACAACCATATCGCCAACATTCTCGCCCATCTCGAAAAGAGCCCGCAGTGGAGCGACATGCTGGTCATCGTCACCTATGACGAGAATGGCGGCTTCTGGGATCATGCGTCGCCGCCGAAGGGCGACCGTTTCGGCCCGGCCAGCCGCATTCCCGCTCTGATCATCTCGCCCTATTCGCGGAAGGGCCTCGTCGATCATACGGTCTACGACACGACCTCGATCCTCCGCTTCCTGACCCGCCGCTACGGCCTGCCGACGCTCCCCGGCATCGCCACGCGCGACGCCGCGATCAAGAAGCAGGGCGGCCAGCCGATTGGCGATCTGACCGGCGCCCTGATGTTCCCCGGCAGGTAGAGCGGGATGAAGAAAAGCGGCTCCACTTTCCGCCCGCGGCCAGCTCTTAACTTTTGGAAATGATCACGTCATTTGCGTTTAGGTCAATTCGACCTAAACGCATCGTGATCCAAGTCGCGTCAGGCTCGGCAGTTTCGCCGCGCCAGGGCTCGCAAGCAACCGGACCCGGAGGCCGCAGCGGCTTTCGGGTCTTTCTTTGAAAAGACCCTACACATGCTCGACGGCGACAATCCCCGGGATCGCCTTCAGCAGTCCCGCCGCCTGGGCCGACACCTGATATTTCCCGGGAAGTTTCAGCTCCACCTCGCCGCTCGCCGTCTGCAGGATCAGCGCCACTTCGCCATCGCCTCGCGCGGCGAGGCTCTGCGCGATGCGGCCAAGCGGTTTCTCGTCGGCGACGAAGATCCTGAGGCCCTTCTGCACGCGGCTCGCCGCCTGATCCAGCGGCTCGGCGGAGATGATGCGGGCGCGCACATCCTCGCCCTCGACGCTGGCCTGCAGCCCCAGCAGAAGCGAAGCGCCTTTCTCCAGCAGGTCGCGATATTGGTTGAGACCCTCCTGAAACAGGATCGCCTCATATTGGCCGGACTGGTCGGAGAGCTGTACGATGCCCATCTTCGAGCCTGATTTCGTGCGCCGCTCGGCGCGGTCGAGCACGGTGGCGGCCAGCCGCCCGCTTGTCGCGCCCTGTTTCACCGCGCGGGCGAATTCGGTCCAGCGCTGCACGCGCAGCCGCGCGAGAATCGCGGCGTAGGCGTCGAGTGGATGGCCGGAGAGAAAGAAGCCAACCGAGTTCGAACTCGCGCTGCAGGCGCTCGGCGAGCGTCCAGGGGCTTGCCTTCGGCAGCGGCAATTGCGCCTCGGGGCCGGCGGAAAACAGCGCGCTCTGCCCGGCGCGGCGCTCTTCGTCCCGCCTGTGGGCGAAATCGAGGATCAACTCGATCGCGCCAAAGACGCGCGCGCGGTCCGGCGCCAGTTCGTCGAAGGCACCCGCCGCGACGAGGCTCTCTAGCATGCGCTTGTTGATCCCGCGCGGATCGACGCGCCCCGCAAAATCGGCGAAATCCCGGAACGGCGTTTCGGCCCGCGCAACGACAACGGCGTCGGCGTGCCCCTCGCCGACGCCCTTGATGGCGCCGAGCGCATAGCGGATGCAGAGTTCGCCGCTCGCATCCGGATGCACCTCGAAATTTGCGCCTGAGCGCTGGACCGAAGGCGGCTCGACCTTTCCTTTGAGGCGGCGCACCTCGTTGGAGAATTCGGCCAGCTTGTCGGTGTTGGATTTATCGAGCGTCATCGACGCCGCCAGAAACTCCAGCGGGTAGTTGGCCTTGAACCAGGCGGTCTGGTAGGCGATCAGCGCATAGGCCGCCGCATGGCTCTTGTTGAATCCATAATCGGCGAATTTCGCCAGCAGATCGAAGATCTCGTCGGCTTTGGCCTTGGTCAGGCCATTGTCGATCGCGCCCTGCACGAAGCGACTGCGCTGCGCGTCCATCTCGGCCTTGATCTTCTTGCCCATGGCGCGGCGGAGCATGTCGGCTTCGCCGAGCGAATAGCCGGACAGGATCTGCGCGATCTGCATCACCTGTTCCTGATAGATGATGACGCCGAAGGTCTCCTTGAGGATCCTCTCCAGTTTCGGATGGATGTAGTCCGGCTCCTCCTCCCCGGCCTTCACCGCGCAATAGCGCGGAATATTGGCCATCGGACCCGGCCTGTAGAGCGCGACCAGCGCGATGATGTCCTCGAAACGGTCGGCGCGCATCTCGACCAGCGCCTTGCGCATGCCGGCGCTTTCGAGCTGGAACACGCCGATCGTCTCGCCGCGCCCGAGCATCTCGTAAGTCTTTTTGTCATCGAGCGGGATCTTGTCGATCTCCACCACGATCTCGCGACGGCGCAGAAGCTTGACGCAATTCGACAGCGTCGTCAGCGTCTTGAGCCCAAGAAAATCGAACTTCACCAGTCCCGCCGGCTCGACCCATTTCATGTTGAACTGGGTCGCCGGCATGTCGGATTTCGGATCGCGGTAGAGCGGCACGAGATCTTCGAGCGGCCGGTCGCCAATGACGATGCCCGCCGCATGGGTCGAAGCGTTGGAGTAGAGCCCTTCGAGCGTCTGCGCGATCTGCAGCATCTTCCTGACGCGCGGCTCGGCCTCGGCCGCCTCCTTGAGGCGCGGCTCGCTGTCGATCGCCTGTTTGAGGCTCACCGGCGCCGCTGGATTCTGCGGCACCAGCTTCGCCAGCCTGTCGACCTGCCCGAGCGGCATTTCGAGCACGCGCCCGACATTGCGCATCACGCCGCGCGCCAGAAACGAGCCGAAGGTGATGATCTGCGCGACCTTGTCGGCGCCATAGCGGCGGCGCACATAGGCGATTACTTCGTCGCGCCGGTCCTGGCAAAAATCGATGTCGAAATCCGGCATCGAGACGCGTTCAGGATTGAGGAAGCGCTCGAACAGAAGGCCGAAGCGGATGGGATCGAGATCGGTGATGGTCAGCGCATAGGCAACCAGCGATCCGGCGCCGGAGCCGCGCCCCGGCCCAACCGGAATGCCCTCGGCCTTGGCATATCTGATGAAATCCGCGACGATCAGGAAATAGCCCGGAAACTTCATCTTGATGATGACGTCGAGCTCGAAGGACAGCCGCGTGCGGTAATCATCCTGCGAGAAGCCGGGGGTCAGCCCATGCGCCCGCATCCGCGCCTCGAGCCCCGCCTCGGCCTCGCGGCGCAGCAGCTCGGCCTCCTCCTCAAGCGCCCCGCTCGACGAGAAGCGCGGCAGCAGCGGCTTTCGCGTGCGCGGCCGGTAGGCGCAGCGCCGCGCGATCTCGACCGTATTGCGCGTCGCCTCCGGCAGATCGGCGAAGAGCGCGGCCATTTCGGCGCGCGTCTTGAAGCGATGCTCGGGCGAGAGCTGGCGACGGGCCCCATCGCCGATGACGGCGCCCTCGGCGATGCAGATCAGCGCGTCATGAGCCTCATAATCGGAAGCCTCGGCGAAATAGGCCTCATTGGTCGCGACCAGCGGCAGGGCGCGGCTATAGGCGAGATCAATGAGGCGCGGCTCGGTCTGCCGTTCGCCCGGAAGGCCATGGCGCTGCAATTCGACATAGAGGCGCTCGGGGAACAAGGCTTCGAGCTGTTCGGCGCGGCGCAGCGCCTGTTCGGCCCGATCCGCGACGAAGGCGCGGTCGAGGGGGCCGGCCGGGCCGCCTGTGAGTGCGATAAGGCCCGACGTATGGCCGTCGAGCCGCGCCAGCGCGACATGCGGCGTTTCGCCCGGCGCGGGATCGAGCCAGGCGCGCGACGCGATATGCATAAGATTCAGATAGCCCGCTTCATCGCAGGCGAGCAGCACGATGGAGGCGCGACCGGCGCCGCTCTCCTCGCCGCGCGGGGCCATCGCCGCGCCATCGCCGAAATCGAGCGCGATCTGCAGCCCGGCGATCGGCTGCACGCCGTCCTTGGAGAGCTTTTCGGAAAATTCGAGCGCGCCGAAAAGATTATTGGTGTCGGTGATGGCCAGCGCCGGCATCTTGTCCGCGGCGGCCAATTTGGCGAGCTTGCCGATTCCCATCGCGCCTTCGCGCAGGGAAAAGGAGCTATGAACATGCAAATGCACGAAGCCGACCCCGGCTTCGGCGCGGCTCGAATAAATGGGGTCCATGGGGTCGCGTGGTCTTTGAAAATCCGACAAGACTGCTTCTAGCGCGAGTCGAAGCCGAAGGCGATGGCGGCGCGGGACCAAGGGTCAGCCATCCAACGCTTTTGGACGGAGAACGGGCCTTGCCAACCCGGTTCAAGTTTGCCTTTCTTCCCGAGCGGCGTTAAAAAGCCACTATTTTAGGCATTTGCGTTTTTAAAGAGAAAACTTACGATGACCATGGCGCCTTCGGCCGATGAGGCCAAAAAATGGACCACTGTCGATCCGATCGAGGAATGCCGTCAGGCTCTGCATAAGACGGCCTTTGCGGCCCGCCATCCCCTCGCCAACCATCCGCTGTTCAGCATTGAAGCTCTGACCAGGGCCGCGGAAACAGCGGCGAAACGCAAAGATGACGTTTACGTCGATGCGGGCGATCTTGCGCTGACCGACAAATGGGGTTCGGTTCCGCCTCCGGACATGCCGATTCCCGAAATCATCGAACGCATCAAGGACGCCAAGGCGTGGATCGTACTCAAACATGTCGAGGTCGATCCGGCCTATAAGCGGCTTCTGGACGAATATGAGGCGTTTGTTCGCGAGATCGCCGGCCCCGAAGGTTCGAAGCTGTTGAAGAACGCCGAAATGCTGGTCTTCATCACTTCGCCGAACCGCAAGACGCCCTTTCATTTCGACGCCGAGGTCAACTTTCTGGTTCAAATAAGCGGATCGAAAGACCTTTGGGTGTGCGATCCCAATAATCGCGCCATCACGACGGAAGAAGAGATCGAACGCTATTACAGCGTGGCGATTTCGGCCGGCACCTACAAGCCGCAGGCCGAAGCCGCCGCGCGGACCTTCACGCTTGCGCCGGGCGACGCCGTGCATATTCCGACGCATGCCGCGCATTGGGTGCAAAACCACGACAATGTGTCGATTTCGCTCAGCCTCAATATGGAATTTCCCACCTGGCTTCACGCCGACGTTTATCGGGCTAACCACTATCTGCGCCGGCTCGGCTTATCGCCGCGTCCGCCAGGACGCTCGCTCGCCGCGGATCGCTCAAAGGCGGCGGCGATCGGTGCTGTGAGAACGGCGAAGAGAACGACCAACGGACTGCTGCGGCGCTAACCGAAGCGCCGCGAAGCCGCTTCGTTTTCAACGAAAATCAAATCGCTGGCGCCCCTGCTTTCCGGACGCCGGAATCGGTCGCCGCTTAATACGGCGGGGCCGGATAATAGCCGCTCCAGCCCACCGAGCCGAATGGGCGCACATAGACATAGGCTCCGGGCGGCGGCGAGGCCGGCGGCGGCCCCCAGAAACCGGCGACCCAGACGCAAGGACCGCCCGGCTGACACTGCCAATGCGACTTATGCCAGCCCGCCTGTGCGCGCGCCTCGTCGCGAAGCTCGTCAATGGACTGAAAGGTATATTGCAGCGCGTTGCTTGGCCCGGCGGCCTGCGCCGACGCCAAGGATGGCGCAAGCCCAAACCCGCATGCGCCGAGCGCGGCGGCGACAATCAGGCTTCTCAGACTCCGCATATTATTCTCCAATGTCGACCAAAAGTGATGGTTCTGGCTGACGCGCCAGTTCAAACGGAGGGATTTCGAATCGAAGGGCGGGACGGACCCATATAGCGAGTAACGCGCGACCAAGCTCGGCTGTTCCATGCGCGGCGCGAAAATTTGCCCCGACGCGCATATTCGCCGCCCTACAGGATCTGGCCGAGGAAAGCCTGCGTGCGCTCATGTTGCGGCCTGGAAAAAAAAGCCTCGGGACGATTGATCTCGACGATAGCGCCTTCATCCATGAAGATGACGCGGTCGGCGACTTGCCTCGCAAAGCCCATTTCATGCGTGACGCAGAGCATGGTCATGCCGTCCTGCGCCAGCCCCACCATGGTTTCGAGCACTTCCTTGACCATCTCGGGATCCAGCGCGGAGGTCGGCTCGTCGAACAGCATGATCTTGGGATTCATGCAAAGCGCCCGCGCGATGGCGACCCGCTGCTGCTGGCCGCCGGACAATTGCCCGGGGTATTTATGCGCCTGCTCGGGGATCTGCACCTTGCCGAGATAATGCATCGCGACCCTCTCCGCCTCGGCGCGATCCATTCGCAGCACATGGACCGGCGCGAGGGTGCAGTTTTCGAGAATGGTCAGATGCGGAAACAGATTGAACTGCTGGAACACCATGCCGACCTCGCGCCGGACCTCATGGATCTGGCGCAGATCGCTGGTCAATTCGGTTCCTTCGACGAAAATCTGGCCGCTCTCATGCGCCTCTAGCCCGTTAATGCAGCGGATCAAGGTCGATTTGCCCGATCCCGACGGGCCGCAGATGACGATGCGCTCGCCGCGCGCGACGCGAAGATCAATGTCGCGCAGCGCGTGGTAAGCGCCGAACCATTTGTTGACGCCAACCATCTCGACCGCGAAATCATATGGAGGCGCGGCGTCTTCGCCCGGCTGCATGGTCGTCAGTGCCCTCTTCCGCGCGACAGGCGGCGCTCGACATAGAGCGAATAGCGCGACATGCCGAAGCAGAATACAAAATAAAACAGGGCCGCGAAGACATATCCCGTGGTCGAGATGGTCGGCCCCGCCCAGACAGGATCGAGCCGCGCCGCATCGACGGTGCGCAGAAAATCGAAAATTCCGACGATGGCGACCAACGTCGTGTCCTTGAACAGCCCGATGAAATTGTTGACGATGCCGGGGATCACATGCCGCAGCGCCTGCGGCAGGATGACGAGGCGCAGGCTGCTCCAGTAGCCGAGGCCCAGCGCCGCGGCGCCCTCGAACTGGCCGCGGGGGATCGCCTGCAGGCCGCCGCGCACCACTTCGGCCATATAGGCCGAGGCGAACAGGGCGACGCCGATGAGCGGGCGCGCCAGACGGTCCGGCGCGAGATTCTCAGGCAGGAACAGCGGCAGCATCGTGTTGGCCATGAACAGCACCGTGATCATCGGCACGCCGCGCACGATCTCGATGAAGCCCACGCTGGCGACGCGCAACGCCGGCAAGGACGACCTGCGCCCAAGCGCAAGCAGGATGCCAAGCGGCAGCGAGACGACGATGCCGACGATGGCGACGAGAAGGCTGACCAGAATGCCGCCCCAGAGATCGGAATCGACGCGCGGCAGGCCAAGCGCCGGCGCGCCTGAAAGAAGGGCGAAAGAAACGATCGGATAGACGCCAAAAAACAGGATCGCCGCGATCCCCCGGCGCGCGGCGCCAAGCCGGAGCAGCCAGACGATCAGGACGGCGCCGAGCGCGATGACGACATCGACGCGCCATCGCTCGGGGATCGGATAGGCGCCGTAAGTGAAATAGGGCAGCTTGCGGGCGATGAACGCCCAGCAGGCGCCGGCGCCGGGCGCCCGGCAGGCCTCGCCATCGGGGGCGGCCCACACCGCGTCGAAGATCAAAAACCGCAGCAGCGGCGGCAAGAACAGCGCCAGCAGCGTCAGCGCCGCGACGGTGAGCAGGCTCGCGCGCCAGCCGTCGAAGAGGCTCCCCCGCAACCGCCGCGCAAGGCTTTGCGTTGGCTGAGGGGCCGCGCGCGGCGCAACGGGTTCCCGCCGCACGAAAATGGCCGCGTTCATGCGGGATGCGAAAAAGTGGAATCCGGTTTTTCGCGTCAAATCCCGCTCTCTTTTCAACAATCGATCACGTTTCATGCTTTTGGATGCTTCCATCCAAAAGCATCGTGATCAGCGCTCCCGCAGCGCAAAGCGCCGCCCGTAAAGATTCATCGCCAGCGACGCCGCGAGAGAGATCGCGAGATACACCGTCATGGTGATGAAAATCACCTGCACGGCGGCGCCTGTCTGGTTCAGCACCGTTCCGGCGAAGACCTGCACGAGATCGGGATAGCCGATGAAGACGGCCAGAGAGGAATTCTTGATGAGATTCAGATATTGGCTGGTCAGCAACGGAATGATGAGGCGCATCGCCTGCGGCTGGACGACGAGGCGCGTCGCCTGCGACGGCGTCAGGCCGAGGGCCGCCGCCGCCTCGCGCTGGCCGCGCGGCACGGCCTCGACGCCGGCCCGCACAATCTCCGCGATGAAGGCCGCCGTATAGAGGCTGAGGCCGAGAACCAGCGCGACGAATTCCGGCAACAGCCGGACGCCGCCGCTGAAATTGAACCCCCGCAGTTCCGGCCGCATGAAGGCGATCGGTTCGCCCGCGCCGACGAAGGCGGCGATCGGCAGGACGACGACGAAAGCCGTGGCGACGCCGCTGAAAAACGCCGCGTGCGGGTTCGCAAAGCCGGGGCGGCGCGCGATCCGGCGCAGCCCGATCGCCGCCATGACGCTGATGAGCGCCGCGACGCCGACCCATGATGCGCCGGCCCCCAGCACAGGCTCGGGCAGGAAAAGGCCGCGGTTGTTGAGAAAGACGCCGAAGGGCAGTTCGAAAGACTGCCGCGGTCCGGGCAGCGGCTTCAACACGGCGTTGTACCAGAACAGCAGCTGCAGCAGCAGCGGCACGTTGCGCAGGGCCTCGACATAAGCCATCGCACATTTGGCGACGATCCAGTTCTTCGACAGCCGCGCGAGCCCGACGGTGAAGCCGATCATCGTCGCGAATGTCACCCCGAGCGCGCCGACGAGGCAGGTGTTCAGCAGGCCGACGAGAAAGGCGCGTCCATAGGTCGAGGCGGCGCTGTAGGGAATGAGGCTCTGGTTGATGTCGAAGCCGGCGACATTGCCGAGAAAGCCGAAGTCCGTCGGAATGCCGCGCGCCTGCATGTTGCCGCGAACGTCGAGCAGCGCCGCTGCGGCGAGCGCCGCGAAAACGACGACGAAGAGGATTTGCAACAGGATCGAGCGCGCTCTGGCGTCGTACCAGACCCAAAGCCATCCGTGTGGCGGCCGCGCGATTTCGCTGAAGCTCATGGGCCCCGCTCCGCCGACGCGCCTCACGCTCTAGCGGATCGGCGGCCCATATTGAAGCCCGCCATGGGTCCAGAGCTGATTGATGCCGCGCTTGATCTTGAGGCTCGACCCGTCGCCAAGATTGCGGTCGAACACTTCCCCATAATTGCCGACCAACTTGACGATGCGATAGGCCCAATCGACGCCAAGGCCGAGGCCCTCGCCGTAATTGCCTTCAAAACCCAGAAGGCGGCGGATGTCGGGGCGATCCGATTTCGCCTTTTCATCGACGTTCTTCGAGGTGACGCCAAGCTCCTCGGCGTTGATCATGGCGAAATTCACCCATTTCACGACATTGAACCATTGATCGTCGCCCTGGCGCACGGCCGGCCCCAGCGGCTCCTTCGAGATGATTTCCGGCAGCACCACGCTGTCGTCGGGATTGGCCAGCTTCTGGCGTTCGACGTAAAGGCCGGAGGCGTCGGTCGTATAGGCGTCGCAGCGCCCCGAATCATAGGCTTTGACGGCCTCGTCGGCATTGGCGAAATTGACTGGCTCGTATTTCATATTGTTGCCGCGAAAAAAATCGGCGAGGTTCAGCTCCGTCGTCGTGCCCTGCTGAACGCAGATGGAGGCGCCGGACAATTCCAGCGCCGACGACAGATTGAGCTTTTTATGCACCATGAAACCCTGGCCGTCGTAATAGGTGACGCCAGCGAAGAGGAAGCCTTGGCCCGTCTCGCGCGAAATGGTCCAGGTCGTGTTGCGCGAGAGTACGTCGACCTCGCCCGACTGCAGCGCCGTGAAGCGATCCTTGCCGCTCAAGGGAATGAACTTGACCTTGGTCGCGTCATTGAAGATCGCCGCCGCCAACGCCCGGCAGAAATCGACGTCAAAGCCCGTCCAGCCGCCCTTGTCGTCCGGCAGGCCAAAGCCCGCGACGCCCGGGTTCGAGCCGCAGATCAGCGCCCCGCGCTTTTGCACCTGGTCGAGCGTTCCCGCCTGCGCCGCCGACTGGCCCGAAATCATGAGAAGGGCGACGAAGGATAGTTTCGCCAGCATATTCATCTTGCGCATGTGAAAAATTCCGGAAAGCGACCCTGCGCGAGGCTGCGTGGAGCACGGCGCAGCTAGAGGTCTTTGAGGAGGGGCGTCAAGGATCGACGCCGCGTCGCGCCAATCCTCGCATTTACGTTTAGGCTCGATCTGATCGCAGTGAAGTTCCATGGACCGGGACAATCCCTCGCCGCGGGCGGCCAAAGCCCGCGGGCGTGGGCTTGACGACAGGCGCATCCAAACCGCAGTTTGCGGCGCGCAAAAGGCGGACAGGAAGAAGCCATGACCGAGACGACCAGTGACGGCCGCAAAAATCTGAAAACACGCACCAAGCTCGTCTATGCCGGCCGCCATCCCTCGCAGCAGCATGGCTTCGTCAACACGCCGGTCTATCGCGGCTCGACCGTGCTGTTTCCGACCTATCGGGATCTCGTCACGCGCAACGCCCATTTTACCTATGGCACGCAGGGCTCGCCGACGACGGAAGCGCTGAGCGAGGCCTGGACTGAAATCTCCGGCGCCGCCGGAACCGTGCTGGCGCCGACGGGCCTCGCCGCGATCACGCTTGCGCTGCTCACGGCAGTCAAGACCGGCGATCACATCCTCGTCACCGATTCGATCTATCGCCCCTCGCGCATCTTCTGCGACTCCATTCTCGCCCGCATGGGCGTCGAGACGACCTATTTCGATCCGCTGATCGGCGCCGGCATCGAGGCCCTGATTCGCCCCAACACCAGCGTCATCTTCCTCGAGACGCCGGGCTCGCAAAGTTTCGAGCTGCCGGACGTTCCCGTCATCGCCGCCATCGCGCGGGGCAAGAGCGCCTGCGTCATTCTCGACAATACCTGGGCGACGCCGCTGATTCTTCCCGCCGCATGAACGCGGCGCCGATATGGCGATCGAGGCGGGCACGAAATATCTCTCCGGCCATTCCGATCTGCTGCTTGGCCTCGTCTCGGCGACGTCTGAATGGCTTCCCCGCCTCAAGGCGACCGCCGACGCCTTCGCCATGTGCCCCGGCCCCGAGGATGTCTTCCTCGCCCTGCGCGGCCTGCGCACGCTGGAACTGCGCCTGCGCGAAGCCGAACGCCAGGCGCTCGACCTTGCAAGATGGTTCGAAGGACGCGCGGAGGTCGCCGCCGTACTCCACCCCGCCCTGCCCTCCTGTCCGGGACACGCCCTCTGGAAGCGCGATTTCCTCGGCTCGTCGGGCCTGTTCTCGATCCTCCTCGCGCCCGCCCCGCAAAAAGCGGTGGCCGCGATGCTGGACGGTCTCGAACTCTTCGGCATGGGCTTTTCATGGGGCGGCTTCGAGAGCCTCGTCATCCCCTTCGATTGCCGCGCCTATCGCACTGCAACCGCCTGGAGCCCGCCCGGCCCCGCGCTGCGGTTCAATATCGGCCTCGAAGACGCCGAAGACCTCAAGGCCGATCTCGATCGCGGGTTCGCGCGCTTGCGCGAGGCGAGCCGGTGATGCGCGCCTTGCCCCGGCGCGCTGTTGTGGGCACACTCGCCGCCAATGGATGAGTTAAGGAAACCCGCCGGCATGCATACGCTGCGGCTCGCGCTGTTGGGCCTTGCCGCGCTGGTCGCGATTTTTCTCGGCTGGACCTATCTGCACCAGCCGGCGAACACGCCGGAGGCCGCCACGCGCCAAAGGCGGACCTCGCCGTGGGAGGTCGCCGCGATGCGCCGCACCATCGAACGCAGCGTCGGCGAGACGACGGATTATGCCGGATTTCTCGAACGGGTGAAGATCGCCTTCCCGGCCGAATATGAGGGCTTTCTCACCCGCGCCGCCGAACGCGCCGCTATCGCCGGCGACGCCCCGAGCGCCGATGCGCTGATGATCGCGGCTGCGCGGGACCTGCGCAGCTCGCATGGCGTCCTCGCCGCCAAGGCGGACGGCCCCGCGCTCGACCATTATTTCGAGGCCAAGCGCGCCATGCTCGACGCGCTGGCCCAAAAAAATCAGGCCCTTTGCGTCGATTTCCTCTACGGCGGCGGCAATGGCGATTTCGCCGCCTTTTCGCGCGACCATCGCGGCCTTCTCGCCGCCATGGCCAACGCCGGCCTCGATGCGATCAGCGACGGACAGGCGCGGCGCGTCGAGCGGGAAGCGCCGAACGACGCGGATTTCCGCTCGCTGGAAAACGCCTTGCGGGCGCAGGGCGTCTCCAACGCCGCGATCGGCGCCCTTCTCGACGGCAAGGCGCCAAACCCGCCGCTCGACGATTCGGAGATGTGCCAGGCGGGGCAAATCTTTCTGCAGACGCTGGCCGCCCTGCCCGACGCCGCGCGATGGCGCATCTACGGCTTCGCCGTCGAATTGATGGCGCATTCCTGAAAGCGGGGGGCGGGCCGGCCTGAAAGCGGGGCGAGCCGGGGCCCACATGCAGAAGTCGCCCATCATGCGAACGATTGCCGTGCCCGCGCATTTCCTGAGGATGCGTTCATTTCCAGAGGGGCGCCGTTCCGCCGAATGCAAATCAGTGGTTAATGTCCCAACTCTTCCCAAGCTGCGCCGTATTGTGGCCGCGTCTTCAGCGTCCCATAGGCTCTACGGGCCGCCTCGCGAGCGGCCGCGCTGGGGGAGCGATTGCATGCGAGACGAACTTGTGGCGCGGCGCAAAGAGATCGAAATTCTGGTCCTGACATCCGAAGCCGACCTGCGCGAGACCCGCAATTCGGCGGCGCTCGGCGGACACAGCCGCGCCGTCCTGCTTCACCTTCAAAGACGGGTCCAGGCCGGGAAAAAGGATCTGGCCCGGCTCGACCTGCAGCTCACGACATTTTTGGCGTCCGCCGGCGCGAGCGAAGCTTAAACTTCCTTCGCAGGCCACGGGTCCGCGCGGCGCAGCAGCTCCGCGTCAAGCTCCGGCAGCCGCACGACGCTCTCCTGCTCGTTCGGATCGGTGCGGGCGATGGCCATGACGCAGGGCGTCTCTTCGCTAGGGTTATAGGGCAAATGCGGGACGCCGGCCGGAATGTAGAAAAAATCCCCGGCGCGAACCATCGCGTGCTCGGCCAGCCCCTCGCCGAACCAGCAGCCAGACTCGCCGCTCAGCACATAAATCGCAGTTTCATGCGCCTCATGCTTGTGCGCTCTGGCTTTCGCCAACGGCGGCAGCGTGACGGTCTGCAGATGTTGCCCCCTGGAGCCGGCGCTCTCGACCGAAATGCCGACGGCGTATTGCAGGCCCTGCCGGCCGGTGAAGGGGTCGCCAGCGCGAAGTAGACGGCACGATGGCTCGCGACTGTTGGTCATCGGGTCTGTTCTTGAGACGCAAGAAAGCTGTGCGGAATTTTATGGCATTTTCCGATGTGGCGGAATCGGAAAAGCGGTGCGCCCGCGGTTGTTACCGCGGCGTCAGATAACGCTCAATTCGAGCGAGGGATTGTCCAGCAACTCGCCAAATGCGCCATGCCTATGCTGGGATAATAGGATTCTGCGGCGGGCGCGGCGACCAGAATGAGCGCAGCGCATTCCCCCGCCGCCCTGCGCGTCTCCTCAATCAACCTTTTGCCGATGCCTTGACGCTGATAGGCGGCATCCACGGCGAGGTCCGACAGATAGCAGCAATACGAAAAGTCCGTGATCGCACGCGAGATTCCGACCAGGAGGCCCTGGTCGCGCGCCGTCACGATGATATCGGCGTTGCGCAACATCAGTCGTAGCCGGTCGAGATCCGTAACCGGCCGTCGCGCCGACAGAGTCGACGCGATCAGAACACTCTGAAATTCCCGCGCGGAAAGATCAGGTTCGCGCGCGTATGCTATCGGCAAAGCCCCCTCCGCGAAACCGTGAAAGGACCGCCGGCGACCTGCCCGGCGCTCAGAAAAGCCCGACCACATTGCCCTTGTCGTCGAGGTCGATCTTGACCGCCGACGGCACCTTGGGCAGGCCCGGCATGGTCATCACGTCGCCGCAGACCAGCACGATAAACTCCGCGCCGGCGGCGAGCCGCACCTCGCGGATGTTGATCTCATGGCCGGACGGCGCGCCGCGCAATTTGGCGTCGGTCGAGAAGGAATATTGCGTCTTGGCGATGCAGATCGGGAAGTTGCCGTAGCCTTCGTCCTGCAGCTTCTTGATCTGGTTGCGCACCTTGGCGTCGGCGGTGACTTTGCTCGCGCCATAGAGCTTGGTCGCGACGGCGGTCGCCTTGTCCCAGATCGTCGCGGCCTCATCATAAACGAAATGAAAGTCGCTCGGCGTCGTCTCGATCAGTTCGACGACGGTGCGGGCCAGTTCCTCCGCGCCCTTGCCGCCTTCCGCCCAATGGCGGCAGACGACGATCGGCGCGCCAAGATCGGCGACGCTCTTTTTCAAGAGATCGACCTCGGCCGGCGTATCGGCCGTGAAATGATTGATCGCGACGACGACCGGCAGCCCGTAATGGTTACGGATGTTGTTGATGTGGCGCTCGAGATTGGAGAGCCCCTTGCGCAGGGCGTCAAGATTCTCGATGTTGAGTTCTTTTAACTCAACGCCGCCATGATATTTCAGTGCGCGGATCGTTGCGACGATCACCCCCGCCTGCGGGCGCAGGCCGGACTTGCGGCACTTGATGTCGACGAATTTCTCGGCCCCGAGATCCGCGCCGAAGCCCGCCTCGGTGACCACGTAATCGGACAGTTTCAGCGCCGTCTTGGTGGCGAGCACCGAGTTGCAGCCATGGGCGATATTGGCGAAGGGGCCGCCGTGAATGAAGGCCGGATTATTCTCCAGCGTCTGCACGAGATTCGGCTTCAGCGCGTTCTTCAGCAGCACGGCCATGGCGCCATGCGCCTGTAGGTCGCGCGCATGCACCGGCTTCTGGTCCGTGGTGTAGCCGATGACGATGGCGCCGAGACGCTCCTTCAAATCCTCGATCGAAGTGGCGAGACAGAAAATCGCCATCACCTCGGAGGCGACGACGATGTCAAAGCCATCCTGGCGCGGAAAGCCGTTGGCGGTCCCGCCAAGCGCGATGGTGATGTCGCGCAGGGCGCGATCATTCATATCGATCACGCGCTTCCAGGTGATGCGCCGGACATCGATCTTCAGCTCATTGCCATGATGGACATGATTGTCGATCATCGCAGCGAGGAGGTTGGTTGCCAGGCCGATCGCATTGAAATCGCCGGTGAAATGGAGGTTGATGTCCTCCATCGGAACGACCTGCGCATGACCGCCGCCGGCCGCGCCGCCCTTCATGCCGAACACCGGACCGAGCGAAGGCTCGCGCAGACAGATCGAAGCCTTCTTGCCGATCCGGTTCAGCGCGTCGCCAAGTCCGACGGTCGTCGTCGTCTTGCCTTCGCCGGCGGGCGTCGGGCTGATCGCGGTGACGAGAATGAGCTTGCCGTCCGGCCGGTCGGCGAGACTGTCGATATAGTCGAGGGAGACCTTGGCCTTGTAGTGTCCGTAGGGTTCGAGATGCTCGTCGTCGATGCCAAGCTTGTCGGCTGCGAGCTTCGCGATGCGCTCCATCTTCGCGCGCTGGGCGATTTCAATGTCCGTGGACATGGCGTTTCCTCAGGAAATCTTTAAGGGTCAGGCGTCGACGACGTTTTGCGGCTTGCCCGCGGCGAAAGCCTCGACATTGTCGATCAGTTGATCGGCGAGGATCTGCATCGCTTCACGGCTCGCCCAGGCGACATGCGGCGTGATGATGAGATTGGGCAACTTGAGGTCAAGCAGGATATTGCCCTGCTTCGGCGGTTCGACGGTCAACACGTCGAAGCCTGCGCCGCCGATCTTGCCGGCGGTCAACGCCTCCGCCAGCGCGGCTTCGTCGACGAGTCCGCCGCGGGCTGTGTTGATCAGCAGCGCGTGCGGCTTCATCATGCCCAACTCGCGCGCGCCAATCATATTCTTGGTGTCCGGCGTCAGCGGTGCGTGCAGCGTGATGATATCGCTGTCCTTGATCAGGGTGTCGAGGTCGACGAGGCCCGGCTGCGGAAAGACGTCATAGGCGAGAATCTTCATGCCGAAGGCTTCGGCGATCTTGCCGACCGATTTGCCGAGGGCGCCGTAGCCGACGATGCCAAGGGTCGAGCCGCGCATGTCGCGGATCGGATGGTCGAAGAAGCAGAACTGATCGGCTTCCTGCCAGCGACCGGCGCGCACGTCGTCGACATAGGGAACGATGCTGCGGCGCAGCGCGAAGGCCAGCGCGAAGACATGCTCGGGAACGGTGTTGAAGGCGTAGTTGCGGATGTTGGAGACGACGATGCTATGCGCCTTGGTGTAGGCCTTGTCGACGACGTCCGTGCCGGTGGCGGCGACCGCGATCAGCTTCAGGTTGGGCAGCTGCGCCAGCGTCGCGGCGCGCATCGGCACCTTGTTGATGATGGCGATTGTGGCGTCGCGCAGGCGCTCGACAATCTGGTCGGGCCCGGTGACGTCATATTCCTTGTAGCTGTGCGGAAAGTCCGGCGACCGGACATTGGCTTCGAGGGTCGAACGGTCGAGAAACACGATCGAATGTGACACGGCGCATCCTGATGTTTTGATCTGTTGTTGAACCCGTCTGCGCGCCGCCGGCAAAGACGTCGCGCAAGCGCCCGCTTGATTCGGATTGCAGCCTCTTCAGCGTTCATCTTCTCCGAAGAAGAACGACAGGCAAGCGGCTTGCTAGGGACTTGTAAAGACGCTTCCTTAAAGAAAGACGCTCTTTTCGGACGCTCGCGGCCCGCTGGCGACCCGCCAGACCGAAAAGCGCCGGCGCGCGCCGCAAGACCGCGCCGCGCGCCGGCTATTCATGCCGCCCTCAGGCCGCCTTTTCGGCTTTCGCCGGAGCGGAGCGATAATGCGCCTGCGCCGCGGCGACGCCGCTGCCCAGCTGAACCGGAATGCCGACATCGGCCATCGCCAGTTCGGCGCCGGCGATCGCGCCGAGGAGCATCAGTTCGTTGAGATCGCCAAGATGACCGATGCGGAACACCTTGCCGGCGACCTGGGACAGTCCAGCGCCGAGCGACAGATTGTAGCGGCTATAGGCCGTGCTGATGACTTCGACCGCGTTGAAAGCAGGCGGAACGACGATCGCGGTCACCGTGTCAGAATACCATTTCGGCTCCTTGGCGCAGGGCTGCAGGCCCCAAGCCTTGACGGCGGCGCGAACGCCACCCGCGAGACGGTGATGACGCGCGAAAATATTCTCGAGACCTTCTTCGTTGATGATCTTCAGCGCTTCGCGCAGGCCGTAAAGCAGCGGCAACGGCGGCGTATAGGGGAAATAGCCGGTCGCGTTGGCCTTGATCTGGTCCTCAAAGTCGAAATAGCAGCGCTTCGACTTCGCGGTCTTGGACGCGGCGATCGCCTTCGGGCTGGCGCTGAGAATGCTAAGGCCGGCGGGAAGCATCAGACCCTTTTGCGAGCCGGAAATCGCAAGATCGACGCCCCACTCGTCCTGACGGAAATCGAGGCTGGCCAACGAGCTCACCGTGTCGACGTAGAGCAACGCCGGATGACCGGCGGCGTCGATCGCCTTGCGCACCGCTGCGATGTCGCTCGTGACGCCAGTCGCGGTTTCGTTGTGGCAGGCCGTGACCGCTTTGATCTTGTGATCCTTGTCGGCGCGCAAGATCTCTTCGATCTTCTCTGGCTTGACGCCGGTGCCCCACTCCTCCTCAAGGACCTGCACATCGAAGCCGAGGCGCTGGGCCATATCGATCCACAAATGCGTGAATTGGCCGAAGCGCGAGGCGAGGACTTTGTCGCCTGGCGAAAGCGTGTTGGTGAAGGCGGATTCCCAGGCGCCGGTGCCGGACGAAGGGAACAGGAAGATCTGTCCGTCCGTGGTCTTGAAGATCTTCTTCAGGTCCTGGAACAGAGGCAGCGTCAGTTCGGGAAATTTCGGCGACCGATGGTCTTCCATCGGCACGACCATCGCACGCAGAACCCGATCGGGAACATTGGTCGGCCCCGGAACGAAAAGAAAGTGGCGACCCGCCATCATGCACCTCCATAAGTAATTGTTATGTGTTATCCACGAAAATGTCGACAACGCAAGTCAGCGTCGACAACTGCACCGATTTCGCAAAAATCCGATGACTTTCGCAAAAAATCGAATGACTTTGCATTGCTTGCACCGGCCGCCCCATCATCGTCGCTGTCCTAGCGGACCACGAGAATGGCGCGAAAATCATTGACGTTGGTTCGCGTCGGCCCCGTGATGATGAGATCGCCGATCGCGGAATAGAAACTGTAGCCGTCATTATTGGCGAGCTTCGCCTTTGCGCTGACGCCGGCGGCGGCGGCGCGCGCCAGACTGTCGGGATAGAGCAGCGCGCCGGCGTTGTCCTCCGTGCCGTCGATTCCGTCCGTATCGCCAGCGAGCGCGTAAATCCCGGGATGCCCGTCGAGCGCGACGCCAAGTGCGAGCAAAAACTCGGCGTTGCGGCCGCCGCGGCCCGAGCCGCGCACGGTCACTGTCGTTTCGCCGCCCGAGATCAGAACGCAGGGCGCCGCGGCCGGCTGGCCATACTCATAAGCGTGCCGCGCGATCGCGGCATGCACGAGCGCGACGTCGCGCGCTTCGCCCTCGATGTCATTGGCGAGAACGAGCGGCGCGACGCCCGCGCTTCGCGCGACGGCGGCCGCCGCCTGAAGCGACATTTCCGGCGTTGCTATGATCTTGTTGACGACGCCGGCCAGCGCCGGATCGCCGGGCTTCAGCGTTTCGGACGCCGCCGACTGAAGATAGCTGCGCACATGCGCCGGGGCGGCGATCTCATATTTGTCGATGATCGCCAGGGCGTCGGCGGATGTCGTTGGATCGGCGACGGTTGGTCCCGAGGCGATCACGCTCGGATCGTCGCCGGGAACATCGGAGATCAGAAGCGCGACGACCCGCGCGGGCGCGGCCGCCGCGGCGAGCTTGCCGCCCTTGATCGCCGAGAGATGCTTGCGGACGCAGTTCATCTCGGAAATAGTCGCGCCGCTCTTCAGCAAAGCCTTGTTGACGCCCTGCTTGTCGGCGAGGGTGATGCCCGGCGCCGGCAAAGAGAGCAAGGCTGAGCCGCCGCCTGATATAAGACAGAGCACTAGATCGTCGGCGGTGAGGCCCTGAACCGATGCGAAGATGCGTTCGGCGGCCTCGCGCCCGGCCGAGTCCGGCACGGGATGGCCCGCCTCGATGACTTCGATCTTGCCGCAGGGCAAGCCATGGCCGTAGCGGGTGACCACAAGACCTTCGAGCGGGCCGGTCCAATGATCCTCGACCGCCTTCGCCATTGCGCCGGCGGCCTTGCCGGCCCCGACCACGATGGTGCGCCCCACCGGGGGCGGCGGCAGATGCGCCGGCAGGCACTTCGCCGGCGAGGCCGCATCGACAGCCGACTCGAACATGTCCAGAAGAAGTTTGCGCGCGTCGAAAGACATTTGGAGCTTTAAATCGCCTGATGTTGTTTGCTGCGTTCTTATCGACGCTTTTGACCTCAGCCGCAACCCACCGAAGCATTGTGCGGCGCAAAATTTTACTTAGCCAAGACTAAAAAAAATGCAGGCGCGCCCGCAAAGACGTTGTGTCTATAAGAGCTGCCAAGGCGACGACGTGGAAAAGCTATGCAGCCGCCCCAGACTTATTGTAATTAACTATAGGTCGATTGAAATATTCTATAAAGAGCGAATCGGCTGCGAACGATGGTCAGACGCCGCAAGGGCTGCTAATCTTGCTTGTGTGTCGACGCTGCGTATCCGCTGAGAGCTCTTTTCGCAAGCAAGCATCCTTGCGCAATTTCGGGGCCCTCGCGGCGCGCTGAAAGAAAATTCAAGATCGGGCAGGCCCGCGCCAGAGCGGAGCGGCCCAAACGTCGAGGAGGGGAAGCTGGATATTCACGAGTACCAGGCCAAGGAGATATTGGCCAATTTCGGCGTCGCCGTCGCACGCGGCGCGGTCGCCTACAGCGCCGATCAGGCTGTCTATTGCGCGACGGAACTCGGCGGCTGGCATTGGGCCGTCAAGGCGCAGATCCATTCGGGCGGTCGCGGCAAAGCGGGCGGCGTCAAGCTCTGCAAAACCTACAATGACGTACGCGCGGCGGCCGGCGAAATGCTTGGCAAGACGCTCGTAACCAATCAGACCGGCCCGCAGGGCAAGGTCGTCCAGCGCGTCTACATCGAGGTCGCCGAGCCCTTCGAGCGCGAAATCTATCTCGGCTTCGTGCTCGACCGCAAAGTGGAGCGCGTTCGCATCATCGCCTCGCGCTTCGGCGGCATGGAGATCGAGGAGATCGCCAAGGACCACCCGGAAGAAATCCTGCAGGTCGTCGTCGAGCCCGCCGTTGGATTGCAGCCTTTCGAGGCGCGCGAACTGGCGTTCGGCCTTGGCCTCAATCTGAAGCAGGTCAGCCGCGCCGTGGCGACCATGCTCGGCTGCTATCGCGCCTTCCGCGATCTCGACGCGACGATGGTCGAGATCAATCCGCTCGTCGTGACCAAAGACGACCGCGTGCTCGCCCTCGACGCCAAGATGTCCTTCGACGACAATGCGCTGTTCCGCCGCAGCAACATCTCCGACATGCGCGACCATTCGCAGGAAGACCCGCGCGAAGTTCAGGCCGCCGAGCACAACCTCAACTATGTTGGTCTTGAAGGCGACATCGGCTGCATCGTCAACGGCGCTGGCCTCGCGATGGCGACGATGGACATGATCAAATATGCGGGCGGCGCGCCGGCCAACTTTCTCGACGTCGGCGGCGGCGCTTCGCCGGAGCGGGTCGCGGCCGCGTTCCGGCTGGTGCTCTCCGACCGCAACGTCAAGGCGATCCTGGTCAATGTGTTCGCCGGCATCAATCGCTGTGATTGGGTCGCCGAGGGCGTCGTTCAGGCGTGCCGGTCGCTGAATGTCGACGTCCCGCTGGTGGTGCGGCTCGCCGGCACGAATTTCGAGGCCGGACGCGAGATCATCGTCAACAGCGGCCTGCCGATCATCAGCGCCGATACGCTCGCCGACGCCGCCCGCGCGGCTGTCGACGCCGTCGCGACCGCGCCAGCCCGGGCCACGGCCTGAGCCATTTGAGATCATCGGGCCTTTCCCGTCGCGAACCCCGAAAAAGGGTTCGCCGGAAACGGCTCCAGGAGAGCCAATGAGATGAGCATTCTAATCGATGAAAAGAGCCGCGTCCTGGTCCAGGGATTCACCGGCGACAAAGGCACCTTCCACGCGAAGGAAATGATCGAGACCGGCACCAATGTCGTCGGCGGCGTGACCCCGGGCAAAGGCGGCACGACGCATCTTGGTCTGCCGGTTTTCAACACCGTCAAGGAAGCAGTGCGCGCGACCGGCGCGAACTGCAGCATCACCTTCGTCGCGCCGGCCTTCTGCGCAGATGCGATCATGGAAGCGGCCGACGCCGGCGTCGCCCTCGTCTGCTCGATCACCGACGGCATTCCGGCGCAGGACATGATGCGGGTGAAGCGTTATCTGCTGCGCTATCAGCGCGGCCGCCGCACCATGCTGGTCGGCCCGAACTGCGCCGGCATCATCAGCCCCGGCAAAGCCATGCTCGGCATCATGCCGAGCAACATCTACATCAAGGGCTCGGTCGGCATCGTGTCGCGCTCGGGCACGCTCGGCTATGAGGCCGCGGCGCAGATGAAGCAGCTCGGCATCGGCGTCTCGACCAGCGTCGGCATCGGCGGCGACCCGATCAACGGAAGTTCGTTCCTCGATCATCTCATCCTGTTCGAACAGGATCCCGAGACCGAGGCGGTCATGATGATCGGCGAAATCGGCGGGCCGCAGGAAGCCGAAGCCGCCGCATGGATCAAGAGCAACATGACGAAGCCCGTTGTCGGCTACGTCGCCGGCCTGACGGCGCCTAAGGGCCGCCGCATGGGCCACGCCGGAGCCATCATCTCCGCGTCCGGCGACAGCGCGGCCGAAAAGGCCGAGATCATGAAATCGTTCGGCCTCACCGTCGCGCCGAGCCCGAGCGAACTCGGCTCGACCATGGCGAAGCTTCTGGGCAAGGGCGATGGGGCGGGCAAAGCGGCCCAGCAACACGCCCACGCGTAGAACCAACCACTCGCGCCAGGCCGGACGGGTCGCCTCGTCCGGCCTGGCGACGCGCCGACGCGGGTTAGCGCACCGTCGCACAAATCGTCGGAGCAATGAGCTAGAGCGCTTTCCGGCGCGGCGTTTCACCTGAAATGCCTGTTGGGGGGTGTTTCACGTGAAACACTTTTTAAGCGGTTCCGCCCCGGGACCGGACGCCTTGAGACCGCCATCGCACAAGCGCTGGAAGCGCTCTCGTCCGATCGGAACGCGACGCCTGAAGATCGCCCTGCCCCGGCTTTTGGTCTTCGCTTCCGCCCGGAGGCGCCAAACCTCGCGACCGGGGATGCTGTTTACGGAGGAAATCGACCCAATGATCACCGCAAACAACGGCCTGCAGAGCGGCGTGGGGCGCCATGATTGACTTCATCGAGGGCCCCGACGGCCGGATCGCCTATCCGCGCGAAGCAAGCGAAGCGCCGCCCGCCGGCGACGTCATCGCAGCGCTCCTCTTCGATCTGCTGCTCGAAGTCGTCCGCCGCCATCATCCTGAAATCGCTCCTGTTCTGGCTGGCGAGACATTCATCGAAAAGAACGCGCCGCCGGAGTTTCTGGCGCGGGTCTTTCAGGCCCATGGCATCTGGTTTCAGCTGCTCTCCATCGTCGAGCAGGACGCCGCGATGGGCGAGCGCCGGCGCATCGAGAAGGAACTCGGCGATCAGGCCGTTCAGGGCACTTTCGCCAATGTCATCGCGAAAGCGGCCAAGCTCGGCATCGATGCGCAGGAACTCGGCGAAAAGCTGGCCGCGATCCGCGTGCGACCAGTCATCACCGCCCATCCGACCGAAGCCAAGCGCGTCACGGTGCTGGAGAAACATCGGCGCATTTACCGGCTGCTCGTCGAACTCGAGCAGCCACGCTGGACCGCGCGCGAACGCGCCGCCATCATCGACCAGCTGCGCGACGAGATCGAACTCTTGTGGATGACCGGCGAATTGCGGCTGGAAAAGCCCTCGGTCGAACAGGAAGTCGCCTGGGGGCTGCACTTCTTCCACGAGACATTATTCGACGGCGTCCCCGAACTTTTGAAGCGGCTCGACCGGGCTCTCGCCCTCTACTACCCCGGCGAACGCTTCGCCCTGCCGCATTTCTTCCAGTTCGGCTCCTGGATCGGCGGCGACCGCGACGGCAATCCGTTCGTCACCAACAAGGTGACGCGGCGCGCCCTCGCCGAGAACGCCGTCGCGAGCCTGCGCTATTATGAGCAGCGCCTCTACGCGCTGATGCGCAGCCTCTCCATCGCCGAACGCGCCCTGCCCCCGCCAGCAGGCTTCCGCGAAGCCCTGAACCGCGCGCTCGCCGAGAGCGGCGACGGCGCCGGCATCGCGCTACGCAACCCTGGCGAGCCCTATCGTCAATTCCTGTTCTGCGCGCATAGCAAGGTCAAGGCGACGCTCGCCCGCTACGAGGGCGCGCAGAGCTCTCAACCCCATTACGCCAGCGCCGACGAACTCATCGCCGATCTCGCCGTGACCGAGGAAGCTTTGACCGAAAGCGGCAGCCCGGGCCTCGCCCAGGATCTCGTGCGTCCGCTGCGCCTCGCCGTCGAGGTTTTCCGCTTCCGCACCGTGCGGCTCGACCTGCGCGAAAACACCACGCGCCTCACCGAAACATTGCGGGCCATGTGGCGGTCTATGCACACGGAGGCGGACGGCGAACCACCGGCGCATGATTCGGATGAATGGAAAGCCTGGCTCCTCGCCGAACTTGGCCGCCCGCGCAGCGGGCCGGCGATTCGTCGCACGCTGCCGCCGGAAGCCGAAGAGACGCTCGGCATGTTCAAGCTGGCGCGCGACGAGAACGAAGAATTCGATCGCGAAGCCTTCGGCGCCTTCGTTCTGAGCATGACCCGCTCCGTCGCCGACATACTCGGCGCCTATCTCCTCGCCAAGGAAGCCGATCTCTACCATGACGCAACCCGCGTCGAGGCCTGCTACCTGCCGATCACGCCGCTTTTCGAGACGATCACGGATTTGCGCGCAGCGCCCGCGATCATGCGCGAACTGCTGGCGCTGCCTCTCGTTCGGCGCAGCGCGCGCATCCAGGGCGGCGTCCAGGAAGTCATGATCGGCTATTCCGACTCGAACAAGGACGGCGGCTTCCTGTCGTCGAACTGGGAGCTGTCGAAAGCGCAGGCCAAACTGACCAAAATCGGCGCGGACGCCGGCATCCCGCTGGCCTTTTTCCATGGCCGCGGCGGATCGGTGAGCCGCGGCGGCTCGCCCACGGCCCAGGCGATCGCGGCGCAGCCGGCTGGCTCCATCAGCGGACGCCTGCGCGTGACGGAACAGGGCGAGGTCGTCTCGTTCAAATACGCCAACAAGGGCACCGCCGCCTTTCAGATGGAGATGCTCGGCGCCAGCGTGTTCGAGCATACGCTGATCTCGGAGCGCGCGGCCCCGGCGCTACGCGCCGAATTCGAGGAGGCGATGGAGGCTTTGTCCGGCGCTTCCCACGCGGCTTACGCCAGCTTCATCGGCCATCCGGATCTGCTCACCTATCTGCAATCGGCGAGCCCGCTCGACGAAATCTCCATGCTGAATATCGGCTCGCGGCCGGCGCGGCGCTTCGGCGCGCGCTCGCTCAGCGACCTGCGCGCCATTCCGTGGGTGTTCTCATGGGCGCAGAACCGGCATGTCATAACTGGCTGGTATGGCGTCGGCAGCGGCATCGCCAGCTTCATCGACGTGCGCAAGGAGCGCGGCCTTGCGCTGCTGCGCCGCATGTTCGCCGAGTTGCAACTGTTCCGCATGGTCGTCGGCGAAGTCGAAAAGACCTTGTGCCTTGTCGACCTCGGCATTGCGCGCGCCTATGCCGGCCTCGTCTATGACGATGACGTTCGCGAATCGGTCTTCGCCATGATCGAGGCGGAGTTTGCGCTGACGCAAAAGGTGATCCTGCAGATTACCGGGGAAGACGAGATCGCGCAGCGATTCCCGGTTTATCGCTCGCGCCTCACGCATCGGCTGCCGACCATCAACAAGGTCAATCGCGAACAGGTCGAACTGTTGCGCGCGTTCCGCGCCAGCCCCAACGAACTCAGCAAGGAGGCCTTCAAGGCCAACCTGCTTCTCTCCATCAACTGCATCTCCAGTGGTCTTGGCGCCACCGGCTGAACAAATCCAAAAGAGGGAACCAACGCCATGAGCTTCACCATCATCGAACAGGCGACGCCGCGCCTGCATCGCTCCGAACTCGCCGTCCCGGGCTCCAATCCCGGCCTCTTTGAAAAGGCCGCCGCCTCGGCCGCGGACATCGTCTTCCTCGACGTCGAAGACGCCGTCGCGCCCGACGACAAGGAACAGGCCCGCAAGAACATCATCGCGGGACTGAACGACGTCAACTGGGGCTCCAAGACCATGATGGTGCGCATCAATGGTCTCGACACCCATTATATGTATCGCGACGTCGTCGACATCGTGGAGGCCTGCCCGCGCCTCGACATGATCCTCATTCCGAAGGTCGGCGTGCCGGCCGACGTCTACGCCCTCGACATGCTGGTGACGCAGATCGAAGCCGCCAAGAAGCGCCAGAAGCGCATCGGCTTCGAAGTGCTGATCGAGACCGCGCTCGGCATGGCCAATGTCGAGGCGATCGCCCAGTCGAGCAAGCGCCTTGAGGCGATGTCTTTCGGCGTCGCCGACTACGCCGCCTCGACCCGCGCCCGCACCACTGTCATCGGCGGCGTCAATCCCGATTATGGCGTACTGACCGACAAGGACGCCAAGGGCGAGCGCCAGTATTTCTGGGCCGACCCGTGGCACGCCGCGCAGACCCGCATGATGGTCGCCTGCCGCGCCTATGGTCTGCGCCCGATCGACGGGCCCTTCGGCGACTTCTCCGATCCGGACGCCTTCATTGCCGCGGCCAATCGCGTCGCCGTGCTCGGCTATGAAGGGAAATGGGCGATCCACCCGTCCCAGATCGATCTCGCCAACAAGGTGTTCACGCCGTCCGACGCCGAGGTCAACAAGGCGCGCCGCATCGTCGCGGCGATGGCCGATGCGGCCAAGGCCGGCAAGGGCGCCGTCTCGCTCGACGGCCGCCTGATCGACATCGCCAGCATCCGCATGGCCGAGGCCCTGTTGGCCAAGGCCGGCTCGATCGGCGTCGCCGCCTGACCAATATTTGATATGCGCCCGAAGCTCAGGTTTCGGGCGCATCCTTCGATCCGCGACGTCGAAGCGAGCCGATGAAGATTTTCTACGTCACGCTCAACAATGTGGACGAAGCGCGTCAGATCGCGCGCGATTTGCTGGAGCGGCGCATCGCGGTCTGCTGCAACTGGTTTCCGATCACTTGCGCCTACCGCTGGGCCGACGAGATCAAGGAAGAACCGGAAATCGTCCTGCTCGTCAAAACGCAGGCTGGCCGCCGCGAAGCGGTCGAGGAGGCGATCGCCAAGGTCGTCAGCTATGTCAATTGCATCGCGGAGATCGCGCCGGCGTCCGTTAATGCAGCGTTTCTCGCATGGCTCGACAGCGACGCGCCCGCTGACCCTTCAGGCTAACGCACAAACGCCATGGCGATGGCCTCGCCGGCGAAGTCTCTTTTGCGCATGACCCCGTCCCAATCGGGAGCGCCTGTGGTCAGGAAGTTGACGATCGCGCGGGCGGCCTCGGCGGCGCTGGCGCGCCAGCCGGGATGGCTGTAATTCACCGTCAGATCTGGGAAGAAAAGCGCCGCCATCGGGCCGTTGGTCTGGGCCTGATTTTGCACATAGCGGCGCGCGCCGCGAACGGAAATCCCATGCGCCATCGCCATATGGCCGCCGATGCAGCAGACCGAACCGCATTCCGAGGCCGCCCGCATCATGTCGAGCGCGATTGACTCGTCACGAAGCTTTGAGGCGAGCGCGATCAGTTCCTCCCTCTCCCACTCATCGATGCCGAGCGCCCGCGCAGGCAGATAGGGTTCATGATGCTTCATCGATCCCTCCTCGAAGCGAAGCCCTGAAGCCAGCAAGCTTCTCATGGGCGCCAGGTGCGTGACAAGGGCGCGCCGAGGCCGACCTGGCTTCGCCCGAATTGGAGCTTGCCGCCTCGATCCGCTATGAAGGATCGACATCGGACACGGTTGGAGAGACCTATGAGATTGCTGTTTCTGTCGCCTGCGCTGCTGTTGCTCGCGAGCGGCCTCGCCGCCGAAGAAGCATCGCCAAACGTGAGCCTGACCGGGCTTGACGGCCAGCAGGCCTCGATCACGGTCGGAGAGCTGGACGCCCTGCCTCGCGTGACGGTGAGCGTGGAGCAGCATGGCGCCGTTCACGCCTTCGAGGGCGCCCTTCTTGGTGACGTTCTCGCCAAAGTCGGCGTTCCGCGCGGCAAGGCGATCCATGGCGCCGAACTCGCCGACGTCGTCCTCGTCGAGGCGCGGGACGGCTACAAGGTGGCGCTCGATCTCGCCGGGACCGACGCGGCGACGCGAGCGGAGCGGGTCATTCTCGCCGACCACATGGACGGCGCGCCGCTCGACGCCGAGAAAGGCCCGTTCCAGCTTGTCATCGAAGGCGATCTGCGGCCCGCCCGCGCCGCGCGCATGGTCTCGTCAATCAAGGTCGAACGCCTGCGCTGAGCGCCGCCCTCACCCTTTTTCTCGATCGAGCAGGACGCGCTTGCGCGCGACGCCGCCGCGATAGCCGGAGAGCGCGCCATCGCTCCTGATGACGCGGTGGCAGGGGATCGCGAGCGCGATCGGATTGGCGGCGCAGGCGCCCGCCACCGCGCGCACGGCCTTCGGCGCGCCGATCGCGCGGGCGATTTCGGTATAGCTCGCCGTCACGCCGGCTGGGATCGCCTGCAGCGCGCGCCAGACCCGTTGCTGGAACGCCGTGCCGCGCACGTCGAGCGGCAGATCGAGGCCGAGTTTTGGCGCCTCGACGAAGCCCACCACTTTTGCGACCAGCGCCTCGAAATCACGGTCGGCGCCAATGAGCCGGGCGTTACGGAAATGATCCTGCAATTCTTTCGTGAGCGCCTCGCGATCATCCCCCAGAAATGATGGCGCAGACGCCCTTGTCGGTTCTGGCGACGAGGATCGCGCCGAGCGAACATTCGCCGACCGCGAAGCGGATTTCGGCATTGGCGCCGCCGGCGCGAAAATCTGTCGGGGTCATGCCTAACATTGCGTCCGACCTCTCGTAAAAGCGGCTGCTCGAATTGAAGCCGGCGTCAAAGATAGCTTCGGTCACGCTGCCGCTCGTTGATAAGCGATCCCGAACCCGGCGGATGCGGTGCGCCGCGGCGTAGTCCTTGGGCGTCACCCCGGTAACCGCCCTGAAAATGCGATGGAAGTGATGGACGCTAAGGCCGGCGCTCTTCGCCAGTTCGGCCAGCGTCGGCGGTTCAGCGGCGGCCTCGATCAGGCGGCAGGCGGCGGCGGCCATTGCGGCGTAGCGCTCAGACAGAGGCGCGCCGTCGGGCCTGCAGCGCTTGCACGGGCGAAATCCCGCCGCCTCGGCTTCGGCCGCGGAGCCATGAAAGCGGACATTGGCGGGATTTGGGCGCCGCGCCGCGCAGGAGGGCCTGCAATAAACGCCGGTCGTTTCGACCGAATAAAAGAACGCGCCATCGGCGGCGCGATCGCGGGCAGCAACAAGGGCCCAGCGGGGATCTTGCTCCGGCCGTCGCGGCGATGCCTGCGGATCGCCCGAAGCGCGCATCCATCGCCCGTTCCTTTCACGATCTGACTGCATGAACCGGATTTTGCCATGCGCGACTTTGCGCGGCGCTCCGGTTCTTGCTTTCAAACTGCGAAACTCCGCGGTCGCTCCGTCAGTTGTAATAGCCCGCGAAAAAAGGCGTGCCGACGCCATCGACCGGGCTAAATACGCCATGGCTGTTGCCAAGGTCGTAGCCCTCGTCATAATTATAATCATAGCCGATCGCCTCGCTGGCGATGGCGACGCCCAAAGCGTTCCGCTCGTTCCGGTATTGCACAGCCCGCTCGCGCTTCGCCTGGTTCCGATAAGGCTGCGGCAACGCATAAAATCCCGCGCCGCTCTGGCCATCCTGCGATAGGTCGACGTAACCGGACTCCCCCGTCGGCGCCCTCCGGAGGCGCGGCGTAGCTGATTTTTCCGTGCCGGTTGCCGGCGGACGACTGCGCCGACGCCCCCGATGGCGCGGTGAACGCAAGCGCCAGCCCTATCATGACCGCCAACTTCGACGCCGTGTTTTGCTGGCGCATTTTCATGTCACTCCTCTATTCGACGGGCGCCAGCATGCGCATTTGTCGGCAAAGCACAACTGCGAACTCCGGGCGCGCGTCATTTCCGCGACCATTCGCCCTCGCCAGCGAGCTGGAATGTGCGAAGCCACACCGCCTGACGCGCGCGGCTGGTGAATTTTGCCGCTGCGCGCATTTCCGCCTTCCGCCTCTGCATGACAGGGTCTGACAGGCAAAACGTCGGTCGATCGCGAAAACAGGGCCTTTTGGGCCGAATCCGTCGCAGGCGACGCGCTCGTTTGGGTCATTCGCAGAGGCGGGAAACGGTTGACGATATTCGCAATTATTTTTCCATAATCCGCGAGCCGGCGCTGTTTGGCGGACGCTCCGAATTCATCACCAAAGCCGAGCGACTTACTTGAATTTTTTAGTTCCGGGCTGCGCGCCAATCCAAAAGATCTCGCAGACTTTGCGCGCCTACAAGCGACGCGAAGCGCTTAACGGCAAGTTGGAGGGTTAAATGTCGTTGGTTTATCGGCTCTCCAGCTCCGACAAGAACAGCCCTCACGTTCGGCCAAAGATCTCGTCTGGATCAAAAAGGCTCGCAGGCCTGTTCGCGCGCAGGCGCCGCAGGAGCCAGCTCTCGATGATTTCCGTCTCCGTCCGCCGGGACGGCGCGGTCGCGATCAAACGCGACAACGGCCCCGAAGACGCCGACCATGACAGAACGCCGGTGATCTTCGAGTTCGAAGCGGCCGCCACAGCGAAAGCCGTCATGGCTGGAGCTCTGCGGCGCCTCGCCGACGAACGCATGGATGAGAGCGGGCGCTGGTATCTCGACATAAGCGCCGGACAAGCCGCCGCGGCGATCAAAGCCGAAGCCAAGGGGCTGTCCTGTCCCTTCGCTATAATCCATCCCTACCTTACGGATGCGCCAACCGTCGGAACGGACGGGCGGGTTTGGGCGAAGCACGCCGCGGGTCTGCTCTCCTACGCTATCGTCATGTCCGCCGGCGCGTTGATCGGCCTCGTCGTCGGCCTCATGCTCAAAGGCTCCTGAGCCGATCGCAGTGCATCGCCCTGACGCGCCCGACGCCGTCGGGACGGTTCGTTTCCGCCTCAAATCTTTGGCGCTTCTTCGTGCTCGGCGGCGGCGGCGCGGCTAAAGGCTTCATGGAAAGCGTCAAGTTCCGATGGCGGCATATCGGACACGGCCATGAAGCGACGCCCCTGATGGGTCCAGCTCAACAAGGAAAAGCCATCCCGCATTTCGCGGCGCATGGCGCCTGAGGCGTCGCCAGAAGCGCGCATTTCCGTAAGAGCGATCTGGTGCTCGCGGCGCTGGTAGATGAGCGTCGCAACGGGCGTCATTCCAATAACGTCGATGCGTCCTCCCACGAGGGGAAACCCGTCCTTCGCAAGATCGACGACCGTGGTCGGGGTTGCAATCTTGCCTGCCAGCCAAGGCTTGACCGTGTGCCGATCCGAAGTCGCCACATCGACGGGCTGGCCCGAGAGACGTCCCCTGACAAAGCCGGCGACGATCGCCTGCTCCATGTCATCGCCTGCGGGCGGTCCGCGAAAGAGCCCGGACGCTCCGGCGCCAAGCGCGATCCCAAGCATCAGCGACGCCGCGAATGAACGATAGGGCGACTGGAGCAGCCCAAGGCGCGGCGCGGCCGCCAGCGCCCATTTCACCCATTGCGTCCCCGAAAGGATTCCGGACCGGATGCGCGCGCGAAAGCCTTCGAGCGCCGACGGCGCAAAGTTTCCGCTCTCCGCCATTGGGACGAGGCGCGCGCGCAAGGAGATCCGGCGCCGCCTCGCGCGGAATGCGCGCCCTGATCGCCGCGCGCAAGGCGGCGAGCCGCGCATATTCGGCGGCGAGCGCGGGATCGACCGCGAGCCGCGCCTCGATCTCCATCATCCCGGCGGCGTCGAGTTCGCCGTCGAGAGCAGCGTGGAGCAGAAGGATCGGATCATCGCGCAAAGTCACGTTCCGCTCCCGAGCTTGTCGATCAGCAGAGCGCGCGCACGCGCGAGCCGCGACATCACCGTTCCGATCGGCGCGTCGATCGCCGCGGCGATTTCGCGATAGCTCAAACCATTGATGTCGCGCATCACGATGACTTCCCTGAATAGATGCGGCAGCGCCGCGATAGCCGATTCGAGCGCACTCTGATCAGCCGCCGCGATCAGCGCTTCTTCCTGGTTCGGCGCACCTGGCTCCTTTGCGGCTGCCGCCTCGATGAGCTGCGCGTCATCGGTTAGCAGTACGGTCTTGGGCCGGTTCCTGGCGAGCCAGGTGAAGGCCGTGTTGCGGACGATCGAAAGCACCCACGCGCGGGGCCTTTCGATCGAAGACGAATCGAGCGCTCCCAACGCCCGCAGGCAAGCGTCCTGCACAACGTCCTCGGCGTCGCTTCGATTTCCGGTAAGCCATCGGGCCAGCCCATAGGCGTCGTCGAGGTGGGGCAGCACCACCTCGGCGAAACGCCTGTGCGTCGACGGACTCGTCACGGTTGCCCCGAGGCTCATGGCGCGACGATGATCTTGCCAGTCATATGCGGGTGAAGGCCGCAGAAATAAGCAATCTCGCCGGGCTTGTCGAATGTGGCGCTGAAACTATCATTTGTGGCGAGCGCCTTCGAGCGAAATTTGCCGCCGGCATCGACGACAAGATGGCGAATGTCGTCGAGATTCTTGAAAGCCACCGCCGTTCCCGCCTTGATTGTCAACACGGATGGCGTAAAGGCGAAATTATCGATTCCCACTTTGGCGTCGGCGGCGAGGACCGCCGACGCCTGCGCGAGACAAAGCAACAATGCCAACTCCAGGCGAGCAAAGCCGGCGCGGGCTCCGCCAGAGAAGCCGGCGGACCTCATTTCACCCGCTCCTTCAAATATTCGATGACGTCGGCGCGATCTTGCGGATTCTCAAGATGGAAGAACATTTTTGCGCCCGGCGCGAATTTTTGCGGATCCGCCAGCCATTGATCGAGATTGGCCTCAGTCCAGACGATGTTGGAATTTTTCAATGCTGGCGAATAGCTATAGTCGGCGACCGACCCCGCCTTCCGGCCAAAAACGCCCCTGTGATTGGGACCGACGTCATTGGTATCCAACGAATGACAGTCCTGACAGGCTTGGTACAGCTCTTCCCCATGGACGACGTCGCCACCAGCGCGCGCGGCGCCGCCGGAAAACGCCGCCGCCATCGTGCCGATGGCGATCAATTTCGCGATACGCACCATCATTTCTGTGTCCTTCACGCTAACCCGCGAGCGCCGTATCGGTAATGGCGAGCGCCGCCTCGCCCTGTTTGAACGTGACCTCGGTAATGCCGAGCACCGTACGCAGCTTGTCAGCTGGCACCGGCATCGGTCCCGGGGAGGGCCCAACGCCGGGAGCCGGCTGCGGAAACGCCGTCGAGCGCGCGGTGTGAAAGGTGACCTTGCCTTCGACTTTCTGCATCAGCTGGTGGATGTGGCCATTGAGGACAGTCACCGATCCAAACCGCTTCAGATAGCCGAGCGCAATCGCCCCGTCGTCAGTTCCCCAACCCCAGTTCGGATAGACAGACCACAGTGGGATATGTGCGAAGACAACGATCGGCGTAGAGTCCGAGAGCGCCTTGACGTCGTCTTCAAGCCACTCGATCTGATCATTGCCGAGAAACCCCAATCCCGCCGCCTTCAGGTCGATGACGTTGACGAGGCTGATGAAATGCACGCCATTCTGGTCGAAGCTGTACCAGCCGCTGCCCTTGGCGTTCTTCCCATAGCGTTCGAGATAGGCCTTGGCGGTGGCTTCATCGACGATGTCATGCTCGCCGGGAGCATAGTGCACGTCGAGCCCCGCGCTCCCGATGACCTGGCTCGCGTTGTCGAACTCAACAGGCTTCGCACTATGGGTGATGTCGCCGGTGTGGATCATGAATGCGGGCTTGACAGGCAGAGCGACCACCTTGCCAATCGCTTCCTTGAGCGTGCCGAGCGCATCGGGGTTGACCGGCTTGCTGAAGCCGACATGGCTGTCGGAAATCTGCAGGAAGGTGAAGCCGCCGGTCGCAGCTTGCGCCGATCCCAGCAAGCTGGACGTCGGCACGCCGCCGGAAACCGTCCACAGGACGCCAGCGCCGGCCCACAGCATGCATTGGAGTGCGCCGCGCCGATCGACGCCGCTTTCGTCAATTGCCATGTATCTCTCCCCATGCGCCCCACCGGCGCCACGAAGAAGAAACTCGCGCCCCTGTCGATTTATTCCCCCGCGGACATGCTTTTTTTCACGCGCCGCCGGCAGCAATTTTTACCCGAGGCATAGACGAGCGGCCTGGACCGGAATCCGCAGAGAACGAAGGACGGCTGCGAAAGAAGTCGCATTCGACATTGTAGGTTGGGCGTCTTGGGCATTCAGCGAGTGTTGGGCGCTTCACGCTTTCGTCACCCGGGAATAAGCCCGGGGCGCCAAGAGTTTCCTTCACAGCAACGTCGCAACGCCGCGGCGTCACCGGCGGCGCGGATCGCCGCAACAACCAGAAGGAGATTAACTATGAGGATTCTCAGCGTCGCCCTGATCAGCTCAGCGCTTGTCGTCTCCGGCGCCGTCGCCGCCACGGAGTCTCTGCACGCGGGTCAACCCGCCAGCGCAAACCAGTACTACGGCCTCTACCAGAATCCTTCGCAAGCGATCGCACCGTCCGCGGACGACAGCGCTGACTTCGATCGCTCAGGCACGCGCGGCCGCGAGACCCTGGGCGCAGGCTTTTCCAATCCAGAGGGCCCGGGCAACGTGTCCGACTAGCGATTGCCGCGAGCTTTTTGCGCTGTGACGCCGGACAGCGGCGTCACAGGTCGCCATCGTTCAAGATCCCGGCGAGGCGAGGCGCCATCTCGTGAGTTCCTCCGGCGTAAGGATGCGGATGGCGTCAGATGCGCCTTGTTCCGTCGCGGCGATCAACTCAGGGCTGACGCCCATCATAGTGCTGTAGCGTCGCAGCACAACCGCCATCGCGCCATTGTCGTAGCGCCGCCCAGCGCCGTCGTAGGCGAACATGCGGTGAATGCCGATTTGGCTGCCCTGCGGCGCGATGCGCGTCTTTGCCCCCATCAGCGCATAGACGCACGCTGAAAAGCAAATTCCGCCGCTAGTCTCGGCCGCGGATCCTTCCCCTGTCGCGACGATCCGCGCAACGGAGGCGGTGACGCCGGCCTTTCGGAACAACTTGCCGAGTTCGATCCCGCCGACGATTTTTCCGCCCGGCGAGTCAAGGAAGACAACGACATGGCCCCCGCGCGCAGCCGCATTGGCCCGCAGAATGGCTCGAAAATCCGCGGGCGTCGCATCCGTGATCTGGCCATCAGCTACGATCACCGGGCCGCAATGACCTGAGCAGAGAGCGCCGCCGGCCGAAATCAACCGAAACTTCATCGGCTCGGCGCGGACGGAGGCGGGAAGAAGAGGCAGGCAGGACAGCAACGCAACACGGATCGCCATTTTCGCGCAGCGCCCGCGATCGGAGATCAGACCTGCCCAGCGCGCTAACGCGGGACACGGACGCGGGATCGCGAAGCGGAATGAACGCAATTGGAAACCTCTTCCGATCAGTAAGCGAGAGCCCAGCGCGTCGCGGCCAGAGCGGCTCGGCTTATTGGACAACGCGGACCGTGGGCGTCACCGGAACGTCCTCGATGGAAGTATTAAGAGCAATCAATTGCACCAGCAAACCGAGAATGCGCTTGGTGTTCGTCGCGCCTTCCGCCGGCACGCAATAGTTCATCCCCTCATAGTTCACGGCCAGATAGCATGGACCGGACGATCCATCGGTGACGGCGAACAGGAAGTCGTCGTGGAGGGGCCCAAAATCGATCGCCTCGCGGCTCGCCAGTTTGATCCGTCCTTGCTCGCCAGCCGCAACTATGCGTCCAAGATACTGGAAAATAGCGAAAGCGGAGCGTGGCAAGATCTGCAGTTTCACGGATTCGCCTTCGCGGCCCACGTAACTCACAGTGTGTTCTTCCGGGGCGACGGTCGAGCTGCCGCAGATCGGCGAATTGGAGGCTGGCGGCGCCGTCGGCGACCAATACAACCGGTTGAAGCAGAGCTGATATTTTTTCGGTTCCGTGAATTTACGAGAACCCGATAGCGCGATGCCACCTGCTTCCCGATCAACGGCTTTGCCCGGCACGGGTTCGCTCGATAGCCCGTAGTCGATCGCAAGCCGCACGAAATGCTGGAACTTCGCGAAAGTTTCCGCATCGAGCGGATCGTTGCGCAGTTCGGTTTTGCGCCCGTCGCGATCCACGATCAGCCTGTCGGTGAACAGGTAGAACAATATCTCCCGCGAAACGCCCTGTTGAATGAAGAGCTGCAGAATAAGAGGATCGACTTCGTGCAACAGGCCTTGATAAAAATCCTTGCTCTCCGAGGGCGACACCGTGAAATTTGTTGAACCTGTTACATTGGCCTGATTGCCGACGAAGCCGGAGCCCCCGGCCGCATTCGCGCCGAAAATAGTTTCGTTCTGCACCGCATGCGTGAGGGCGCTGGTGGCGGCGGCGACGTGCTGGCCAAGGACCAAAGGGGGAAGTCCCACTGTCGCGCCCGCCGCGCCCGACCCATTGATCTGGCCGAGCTGGACAAAGCTCAAGGGCTCGGCATGGCTTGCGCGTATGACGTTCGTCAAGATCATGGCGTCGCGGGACTGCGCGGCGACGACGTCATAAGTGCCGACGCGATTGTCGAAGTGATCGTAGTAGGCGCAACCCGACATGAAAACGGCAAGGAATCCCGCCAGGACTCCTGCAATGCAACGAGGCGGCTTGCGCATTCTTGCCCCCGGAACTTTGGCTGGCGCCAACGCAATGCAATCCAGCGTATGGAGTTTGCATTTGGAAAACGGCCCGTCAAGCGGCCCCAAAAATCCCGTGGCGCCGCCAGCGGGCGTTTGAAAAGCGCCGGCCTTCCCGCGGCATCGCAAGCCGCTAATTCGGAATAGGCGGCGAAGAGGCGTTGACAGAGCCATTCAATTTTCATCTGCTGGCGAGCGGCGAGTCGCCAATTCGGAAAGGCCGCAATCCTTAATGCGTGGAGAGCCCCGCGTCCTGGCGGAAATATGCGCGCTCTGGCTCTGCGGCGCCTCCACGCCGGAGACCGCGCGCGTCACGGCCGCCCTCCGTCTCCTGGTCGCCGCTGCGTCGCACGCGCGCGAAACGTGGCCGCGGATCTTTGGAAGTCCGGCGGGCGCGCGGATTATTTGTCCGGCCGCGCAAACGCCGCCGGAAGCGCTGGTCAAGGCGGCGGAAGCAACCGGTTGCACGCTCTGGATTATTGACGGTCCGGCGGATCTGCTTCTGGCGCAATGCGATCTTGCAATCGTGGAATCATTCGAGGACTTATCGCGCGCTGGTCTGCTTCCCGCACTGATCGTTCCGGCTGCGGCGGACCCGGTTTTTTGGCTTGACAAGGGTCGCTCGGACCCGCTCGCAGCCACAGCGCGCCGCAATGATGAGGGGCTGTCGGGCGCGACTCCTGAAGCGATCGCCGCCGCCGCGCTGGCGCCGCCCCATGGGAGGCATGAAGCGCTCGGACTCGCCGATTATCTGGCGGAAGATTCGGATGCGAACGTCGAACGGCATGGATACGACATGCTGCTGTGGCTGATTGGCCAACGCGCCGACGCCGCAGGCGCGCTGGATAATTCCTGGGAGCGCGCGCGAGCCGTCGCGAGGCTGGCGCGACCGGGCGCGTTCGGCGCGGTTGAGGCGCTGCGCGCCGCGCACGCGCGGGCCGACGCGCTTGCGATCGGCTTTGGCAAGCGCTGGCGCAGTTTGCTCGTGGCGCATTCATTCCTGCTCCTGCTGGCGAGCATCTGTTCAGGCTTGCTCGGAACGCTTTTCCCTTCGCTATCGGTCGTGACGATTCCGATACAGGCGTCGATCGTCGTCCTGATTTTCTTTGACGAGCGTCACGCGGCGCGCAATCAGTGGCGCGCCAAGTGGATCGAATACCGGCGCCTCGCAGAAAATCTGCGCATCGAGCGCTTCCTCGCTTTATGCGGCGTGGCGCTGCCCCGGAATGTCGAGGTAGACTGGGTCGAGTGGTTTAGCCGTCGCGCGACCCGCATGGCGACGCCGTTCGACGCGCTCTCAGAGGCAGCCGCGCCAGCCATCATCGCGCATCTCATCGACGTCGAGATCGACGAGCAGATCGCCTACCACCGCGATGCGTTTCGTCGGTTCCGCCGGCTGGACCGACGCATTCGCCGCGCCGCCGTGATCGCGCTGTGCGCCTCCGCGGCGCTCGCTGCAGCGCTGGCCGTTCTCCCTCTCGCTCATTTCAACATCATTTCTGTCCCATTCGCTTCCGCCATCAGTCTTGTATTCATTGCCGCGCCAACGCTTTTCGGGAAGCTGAACAGCGTGCGCCGCGATCTCGACGTCGTCCGCCAGGCGGCGCGCTCGGCCGAAATCGCCGCGGATCTGAAGCGCCTCGCACGCGTGTTGGCGAGCGCTCCGGCGACTGCGGAGACAGCGCGCGCCGCCGGCTTGCGCGCGGCGGAGATAATGCGCAATGATGTCTCCAGCTGGCATGGCGTAGTAGAAGTCTTGTAAGCGCCGGAAGGCAAGAGTCCCATGACGCAGACGGGTAGCGCGGACACGGCGGAGCTCGCTCGGGACCGGCACTTTTTCGCGCCGGGCCGCAAACGGATCCTGTCAATCGATGGTGGAGGCGTTCGCGGCGTCCTCGCCCTCGCTTTTCTTGAACGGTTCGAAGCCATCCTGACCGAAAACGCCGGCCGGCCGGTGCGCTTATGCGATCATTTCGATCTTATCGGCGGCACGTCGACAGGCGCAATCCTTGCGACCGCGCTCGCGCTTGGCTATTCGGCGGCCGACATCCGCAGTTTCTACCTCCGGCTCGGACCGCTGATTTTTCGCAAGCCGCATTTCCGGCTGCCCGGCTGGCAGTCTGTGTTCAACGCCGAGGCGTTGCGCCGCGAGATCGTATCAGTGGTCGGCGCCCGCACGCTGGATTCGGCAGACCTGCAAACTGGGCTCGGCATCATGCTCAAAAGGATCGACGCAAGCAGTTCATGGATTTTGACGAATAATCCCAGAGCCGCATTTTGGGAGACCCCGTCCGACCTGTCCTTTGTCGGCAACCGGAGCTATTCGCTCGCCAACGTCGTACGCGCCAGCACGGCCGCCCCACATTACTTCGACCCTCAGCTCATTCAGATCGTCGAAGGCGCAGCGCCCGCTCTGTTCGTCGACGGCGGACTGACGCCGCACAATGACCCCTCCCTCGCCCTGTTCCTGGCCGCCACGCTTCCAGGCTACAATATCGGATGGCCGCTCGGCGCCGATAGACTGACAATCGTTTCTATCGGCACCGGCTCGTATCGAGAGCGTTGCTCCGCTGAAGAGTTGCGGCGATCGAGTTCGGTTTCAATTGCACTTCGTTCTCTCGTGCAGCAGATCTCCGACAACCAGCAGCTTACGCTGACGCTGATGTCCTGGCTCGGCAAGGGCGGACCGAACTGGCCGATCAATTCGGAAATCGGCGATCTTGCGAAGGTCGAGCCGCCATTCGGCTCGCTTTTTCGTTTCCTGCGCTATGACGTGAAGCTCGAGACCGATTGGCTTCGGGATGCTCTTGGCGTCGCCGTCTCGCAGCGCGACTTGGCGCGATTAAGACGCTTCGACGACCCCAACGCAATGCCGCTTCTCGACGATGTCGGCTGCCGCGCCGCAAAACTGCAGGTGAACGAAGCCGACGTCGCGGCAGCGTAGCGCAGTCGGAAGGCTTGAAGTCGGCATGATCCGTCTAGCGAACGCCGGGGCGCTCGCCCGCTGCAGGCAATGGTGGAGAAGCTCAGCCCCGCCGGAGCGCAGCAGAATTCGGCTTCAGTATGGCGGCGTTTCCACCGGCGCGCCCGAGATCGGCTTGGCCCAGCCTTGGCGCAGCACCTGGGTCGTGAGGTCAATATGCGTCGGGCCTACATCGCAGAAATATTTTCCGCTCGCATGCGGTGCGGGCCGGCAACGAACCGAATAGCCGAACACTTCGATCCAGTCCTGCAGTTTTTTCGCCGAGCTCGGCGGCGCCGGCGCCACATTGGCGAGTTCGATCCGCTTGTCCTTTATCGTGAGCGCGCTGGCGCTCAGAACATTGGCGAAGCCTGTGATTTCACTCGCACCGGGCAACAGAGGGAGTTCCGCATCAGCCGGGTCCGAACATGGAGGCGTCAGCTTCCTGCAATCCGTTTCAACCGGAGTGGCATCGGGTCCCAGAACGGGCGTGGGGGCGGCGCCTTCGTGACCTGAATAGACGAACGTCCCAACTGCGACCGACACCAGGAGCGCTCCGATACCTGCCAGCAGAAGCGGCAACTTATTCCCCGTCGACGCCGCAACCGCCGCAGCGCCCGCAAAAAACTGCGGGTGTCCCGCCGCCGGCGCCAGCGTGGGAGAGATTTGCGGCGCCGCGGCGGGCTTTTTTTGAGGTGTTTTGGTCGGTGGTCCTGGGGGCGCTGGCGCGCCCAATGATTTGCGTACGGTCGCGACAAGCCTCGGGAGGTGCGAGTCCAAAGGCCCAGGAAAGGCGTCGAACCAATGAGACGTACCAAGGAAGAATCGTAATGCTCCGCCGAGCGCGACATTTTCAACGCGAACCGGGATGATGGTCAACCTTCTGTCACAGGCAATATCGATTTCACGAGCCACATGCTGGGAGGAATTGGCGCTTTCGGAAAAGATCAGGATCATGACGCGCGCGGCGTCAATCGCGACGGGAATCGATTCCGGCCAGCTCGCGCCAGCGGGGATATCACGCGGCGCCATCCAGACCCGCACGCCACCGGCTTCGAGCGCCTTTAATACAGCGTCGGCCGTACGCCTGTCCTTTTGTGAATAACTTAAGAAAACACTATGTGCCATGGCGCAATCAAGAAGCTGTTGTTCCCGGATGCGGCGCACGGCCTGGAAGAAGCCGCCGGGTGACGATTTCTCCCAATGGATCTGTTCGAAAACGCGGCCGTAAGGGCGGAGTCGCCTCCGCCGCAGCGGTAATTATTGCAGCGGCTAAGCCACGATCCGCGCCTTGCGCATAACATTAAAGCTAGACTATGTTTGAAGCAAGTCTTTGGACTGTTTGGGCCTTGGCGAACGGAGCTTTCTGGCGGAGGTTAACGTCAGAAATGAGCTGAAGGGTTTTGGAATGAGCGTCAACGGCATACATAAGATTGTCATTCGTCACCTTTCGGGCTCCAAGGCGAACCAGATAGAAGAATTTTTCCTGAAAGGGCGCAAAGAGTTGCGCATAGGTCGAGATCCCTCTTGCGACATTGTCTACGACTCCGCGCGCGATGACGTGGTCAGCCGCACTCACGCCGCTATCGGCATTTCCGGAAGCGAGCATCCAACCTTCACGATCGGGGACCTCGGCAGCAGCAATGGAACCTTCCTCAACAACGAACAGATCCGTGGGAAAACAGAGCTTCTCCCAGACGATACTTTGACGCTCGGCAAAGGCGGCCCGACCTTCGCTTTCGACGTACAACCCCGCCCTGCTGGCGCGGGTCCACGCACGCGCATCATCGACATCGCAACGCCGGCTGCGACGCGCATCATTAACGCCGGCGAAGCCGCGACCAGTACGTCTCTGCGCGCGGCGCCCGGAACGTCGGTCGTCGAAGTAATTCTGGAAGAGCCGAATTCATCAACGGGAAAGACCGGCATCGGCAAGGAAACGCTCCTGCACGAGTTGGCCAAGGAGCGCGGCGCCGCCAACAGAACGTGGTTTTCCGTGTTCGGCGCCCTCGCGGCCGTAGCCATTCTCGCCGGCGGCGGATTGTATTGGCGGCAGCTCAAAAACGAGCAGGCGCAACAGAGATCGCTCGCCGAAGTACAAGGGCAAGCTGAAAGGGTGAGACAGCAAGGCCAGGAGGCCGAGGCGCAGCGGACGGCCGCGCTCAACCAACGGCTCGGGATGAGCCCGCAGGATATCGTTCGCCAATATGGCACCGCGACCGCAAAGCTCACAGCGCAATGGCGCCTTTTCGACCAGACAACCGGCAGGCCGATCTTTCAAAAGACCTACACGGACAAGGATAACAAGACCTATGGGATGTATGTGAAGCTCGCGAGCGGCACTATAGTCCCTGATTTGACGCTCGACGATGAAGGCAGACATAACAGGTCGATCGGGCGCCAGATCAACGGCACCGCCTTTGTCGTCAGCGACAAAGGGTTCCTGCTCACGAACAAGCACCTCGCCGCCGCGTGGCGGCTGCCATTTTTCGACTGCAGCTGCGTCGAAAAGGAGGGTCTGTTGATCGAAGACACGGGCCATAAAAACCCCAAGGTAAGCATCATCAATCTCGATGATCCAGCCTACAGGAGTTTGAAGCAATGGGTGCCCGAGTTGGGCGGCCTTATATTCGACGCCAAAAAACTTCGCGTCGTCGGCGACTATAATAATATCCCAGATCCGAGCAAGAATGAGCAACATAATTTCGAGGGCCGCAATGAGGCTCTGGACGTCACATTCGCCGGCAATCGATTAGGGATCAGCGCTGCTTTGGTGCGTTCATCCAACGACAGCGACGCGGCGCTGATCAAGATCGACAGCCCGGAGCCGCTTCAGAAAGTGGATCTCGCCACAGACGACGATGTCGCTTCCGGCGACCGAGCCATCGTTCTGGGCTTTCCATCGGTCGCGGCGGACACATATATTCTTTCGGATACGATCGAGAATGGCGTGCTGAAGACGAACCAGGAGCTTGTGCCGCAGCCCTACGTCACGGAGGGCATTGTCGCGCTTGTCTCCAACAAGATCGCTTCGAAAAACGGCGTCACAGTGGAAGGCGCGCAGGGAAACATCATCCAGCTCACGATCAATTCGACGGGAGCCGGCAATAGCGGCGGGCCCGTGTTCAATTCCGTCGGCAAAGTGATCGGCCTTTTCACCTACGTCACCACCCAGGGATCGACGGTCAGTTCGGCCGCCGTTCCGGTCAAATATGGAAGGGAACTCCTGAAATCGCAGTGAGGCCGCGCGAACGAGGCTAAAAGGATTTACAATTCGCGCCTCAGGCGGAGCGCAATGCGATCAGGACGTCACACAATTTTTGTATTTTGCATTAGGCCATTTTGTCCGGGCGGCTGCAATGAAAGAGTATAAACTGTCAGATAATCTCTCTAAAGCAATGATGGCGAAGAAGGAGCGCAGGACTTCCGGACGCGCTCTGCTCATCGCAATTCTCGCTCTGCCATTGGCCATCGTCGCAGAGCCGGCTCCCGCGACGGCGCAACTCTTCAGCATCCCTGGGGCTGTGTTCCGAGGCGTATTTGGCGGCGGTTACAATCATCATTATCATCACGGGGGCGGACGCCGCCACACTCATTATGAGCGCACCCAACCGACGCATCACCGACGCGCGAGCAGTAGAGTCGCGCACAGGATCCACGGCGGCGGTAATCATCACGCGGGCAGCGGGACCAATACCTCCAGCGGGCCAGGCAGCGGCAGCTTTCATTGAGCCAAGGTGTCTCTTCGGCTTTAGCGACGGTCACTTAAAGCAGGGCGAGGCGCCTTTGGAGACTCCCGTCATGATCTCCAGCGCGTCTTGCGCTAGGCTGTAATTGCCGGCGACTGCCTTACTATATTGTTCGAGCGCCTTGCGACGGTCCTTCGTGACGCCACCCCAGCCATACTGGTAATAGCAGCCGAGCCAGAACTCCGCTTTCGGGTCGCCATTCTCGGCGGCCCGCCTGAACAAATAGCCCGCCTGATCTAGGTCCCGTCCCGTTTTCAACAGCCCGCGCTGGTAAATCAGGGCAAGATTTACCTGCGCATCCGGATAGTTCTGATTCGCCGCGTCGTTAAGCGCCGCGAAGGCGCCCTCAATGTCGGGATGATCGGGCGCCTCCAGCAACAGCATTCCGAGCGCGAATTGCGCCTCCTTGTCGCCGCTCGCCGCGAGCGATTTAGCCAAAGGCAGCAGTTTCGCCCTAGCCTCGTTGCTCACATTGGCGAAGTCCGCAGCCATGATCCTCCCGCTGGCGTTTCCTTTCAGCGCAGTCCGAAGGTCGCTGATAGTCTGCGCCGCCGGCGTTGGCGGAGCTTGCGGGACGGGCGCAGGCGAGGGTGGCGGCGTCACCGAACCTACTGTCTCCGCGGACTGATTAGTCGCCTGGCTTTGGTCGCTCGCAGCAGCCTGGCGGCTTTCCTCCGGCGTGGGCCGTTCGATCCCGTCGACGGGCTGTTCCGTGGGCGCTCTCCGCTCTTCCGACGCTTTCTGCGATTGGGGAGCCTCCGACGCCCTCTGCTCCTGAACGGCCGCCTCTTTGCTTGTCGCGGACGATTCCTCTTGCGGTCGCAACGGCGAAGCGGGCGCATGAGATGGAGCGATTTGTGTGGCCGAAGCTGCCTCGGTCGTCGAATTCCCCACTTTGCCCGGGGCTTTAAACGGTCCAAATGCTAAATAGAATGACGCGAGAAGCCCCGCGCCTGCAACGATGACGATCGCGAGGGCCGCCGCCGCCGGAAGGCCCTTGAGGCGACGCATCAATGTTCCGATGCGACTACTGGCCAAGGCAAGAGCCCGCCCGGAGACCTTTTGTGGGACGTCAGCCTCTTGCGGTCCTTCGACGAGATGCGTTGCATTGCGGACGACCGATGTTGCGTCCAAACGCAATTCCGTCGCGCCGATAGCGTCGCTGAACGCGCGCACCGAGGGAAATCTCTGTTCGGGCCGCTTGGCGAGAGCGGTCATGATCGCGGCTTCGAGTTTTGGCGTAACCCCTGGCGCCCGGGGAATGAGCGGCGGCGGTTCGGCCTTGATTTGCGCTTGAATGAGGTCGTATTCTGTGGCGGCGGCGAACGGGGGCGCGCCACATAGCAATTCGTAGAGCACGATAGCGAGGGAATACACATCGCTGCGCTCGTCCCCTTCGGCTCCTTTGCATTGTTCAGGCGACATGTAGAGAGGGGTGCCGACCGCGGTGCCAACGCGGGTGAGGCGCACGCTGCCGCGCACCCGAGCAATGCCGAAGTCCATGATCTTGACCCGGCCATCATTCGCAATCATCAGATTGGCGGGTTTGATGTCGCGATGGATGACGCCAACCTGGTGCGCGTAGGCGAGCCCGTCTGCGGCTTGCGCAATGATCGCCAGACTTTCCTTGACGCCAATCGGTTTTCCCCGCTCGCGAAGAATTTCGTCAAGCGATCGGCCGCGCACCAGTTCCATCACCATGTAGAGATCGGAACCTTCAAGCAGCGGCGTATAAAGCGTGGCGATGTTTGGATGGTTCAGACGCGCTAGGCTCGCCGCCTCGGCGCGGAACCGCGAGACAAAATCCGGATCCCGCGTCAATTCGGCGCGAAGCGATTTGATCGCGACCGCCCGCTCGATGAACGTATCGACGGCGACATGCACTGTGCCCATGGCGCCCGAGCCAAGCAACTCCACGATCCGGTAATGCCCGATCATACGTTGCTCGTTCATCGATTAGACCTTCAGAGGAACAGTGATCTGGCGCGTTCGCGTCGCTTGCGTCGACATCTGTCATCCGCGACCAAGATAGGCTTTGTCGCCGCCAGATTGTCAGCCGCCTTGGGCTCTGAATCGACGATGCGAAACACGCCGACAGATATGTTGTCATGACCGCCGCCGAGCAAGCGCGCATTCGATCAATTCGTAACAAGCATCCTGAGGATCACGTCCGGATATGATCCTCGCTATGTCGTCATCATCGACGAGGTCGTAGAGGCCATCCGAGCACAATACAAGACTGTCGCCTCGGCGCAAAGGCTTGCCCTCAGCCCAAATGGTCGGTGAGATCGTCGGGCGTGGTCCAAGCGCCTGCAATATGATGTTGCCGCCCGGGCTTCGTTCGGCTTCAGCCGCGGTCATGACGCCATCGCGGACCAATTGCGCGTGCAGAGTCTGATCGTCGGAAAGCTGCGTCAGCGCGCCATCGCGCATCAGATAGGCTCGCGTGTCGCCAACATGCGCGAGCCAAAGTCGATCGCCGCGTATCGCTATCACTGTGCAAGTCGTCCCCATCCCGTGGAGTTCCGGCTCCAGCGCGGCGCGATCAAAAATGACTTGATTGGCCATCTCGAATGCGGACTTCAGCGCCTTTGGCGGAGCGACGTCGGTCGAATAGAAAATGCGCCTGATGACTTCAGCGGCGATCGCGCTCGCGACTTCGCCAGCTGCGTGCCCGCCCATGCCGTCCGCGACGAGAGCGAGACAACCCAGTTCCCCCTCAGGACTTCCTTCCGCCGGGGCGACAAAAATGACTGTGTCCTCGTTGGCCGAGCGGACGCGTCCAACGTCGGTGCGCATGGCGCCAACCATCCGTAGCCGCTGCAGCTCGCCCTCACGTTTCGTGATCGTCATGAAGGACCAATCCTGATCAATGCCAACGGGCGAACGTGGCCACGTCAATATTGAGCGGCGCGGCTGCCGCGAGACGCAGCGCGCCGGTCACCGATTTTCGTGAGAGACGCCCATTTTGCGATACGGCTCTAGCAGCCAGAAAGCGCGATTATCATCGCGACATCGGTCAGAAAAGGCAAGCACGCTCGTGGCCTGCACCTCAAGAACGTCTGTTGCTGAAGTATTGTTTTCGAGCGGAACAAAATGTTTTCGACAGGCGACGCATGACATAAGCTGCGCAGCCTCGTTGCGAATCTGCGTCAGACAAGCATCCCCCTACCCGATCATTGTCGACAAGCTCGCTGCGGCGCGGCGCGATCAGCCCGGAGATGTCAATCAGGCGGCGCACTCGAAGTTTGCGGAACGAAAATCGTCAAGCGTCGCTACGGCTTCTGAGACGCCGTCCAGTCTCCGATAAGACTTTTTAAAGTGTCGTCGACCGTGTCGCTGACGCAGCGGCCAAAGTCAGTTGGCGCGCACTGGATAAAGCCATTTTTCTTCCAGACTGCATACCGCGGCCACCAAACTAATACGTCGGTTTGAACCATTCTCGTATTTTCAAGGAAAACCTCGACTGTCGCTTCAAAATCGGCGACGCAGCGTCCGCCTACCTCAAATATATTCAAGCTTAGTTCTAACGATGGAAGGTATAAAAGGCTTTGAGGATTCAATCGCGCCTTTTCTATTTCGTCGGCCTTCGTCAGGAACTTTAGCGCCTCGGATCGATTTGCGGCGAGCTGAACAGCATCGGAAAGCTGAGAAGCCGATACGACGCAGGCGGAGCCGGCTTCAAGATCGCCGTTGTCAGCATGGACATGCCAGGCGACCTCCTTCATGCGCTTCAGAACATGCGTGTCGGCGCAATACTCCCCGGCCGTGGCGAGAGCCAAAGGACAGCAGCATAGCGCCGCGGCGATACGCACCCGCATCACTGCTCCTCCTTGTGTTTAGCGTGTCGCGTCACGTTGCGCATCGTTCGCTCAATAAAGCGACCGGTCAATAGGGCAACCCCGGCGGATGGACACCGGTTTTGGCCTATCCGTCAATTGCGAGCGCAAAGATATTCGCAATTGCCGCCGCCGCTGACGCGGCCACCCTTGGAAAATTGCGGAAAAATTGATTTCATTGGCGCGCCCAAGGGGAATCGAACCCCTGTTTTCGCCGTGAAAGGGCGACGTCCTAGACCGCTAGACGATGGGCGCCTTGACTGAAGCGTGCTGACTCTTCACGCTTTTGATCCAGTCGGGGCACCTATAAAGGGCGATTGACGGGCTGGCAAGTTCAAGTAGGCGCCTTCCGAACGAAGGCGCCTGAAAGGGCTTCAAGGCGCGCGGCGGCCCGTCGCGGCCGCCAGATCCAGCAGCCGTAGCTTGACGCGCGCCGTGCCGCCCCAGTGATCCAGAGCCAGCGTGCCCGCCAGATGGACCGGAGCGCCTCTGGCTGCGCGCAGTGCGCGATCAAGCGGCTGACCACTCGCGCGAAACGCGATGCCGTCGATCTTCGTCCCATCTCCCGCTTGCGCGCGCAGGCGAATATGGCCGTTGCCAAACTCGGACACGTCGATCAGCTTATGCGCAGGCAGGACAAAAATAGGCTCGGCATTACCAGAGCCAAATGGACCGGCGCGCTCCAGCGACGCCATCAAAGCGGGCGTGGCCCCGGCCGCCGTCAGCGCGGCATCGACCAAGAGCGCCTCGCCGGCGCGGCCTTCGGCGACTCTTTCCGCCAAGGCGCCTTCAAGGAAAACGCGAAACTCCTCGACGCGCTCTCGCTGGATCGTTATCCCAGCCGCCATGGCGTGACCGCCGCCTTTGACGAGAATACCCGCCGCGACCGCAGCGCGGACGGCGCGGCCGAGGTCGACGCCGAGGATCGATCGGCCAGATCCCGTCCCAGTTCCGTCAGCTCCAGACCAGGCGATTGCAAAGGCTGGCCGCTTGAAGCGGTCCTTGAGCCTCGACGCGACCAAACCGACAATGCCGGGATGCCAGTCGTCCGAGGCGACGATGATCGTTGCGCCGGCGTCATCCGGTCCGCCCCTCAGAAGCGCCTGCGCCTCCGCCTCATCGAGCGTTCCCCCCTCAAGCACCTGGCGCTCGCGGTTAAGGCGATCGAGTTCTTCTGCGATGCGTCTCGCTTCGGCGGGATCCGTCATGCCAAGCAAGCGAGCGCCGAGCGCCGCATCTCCGATCCTGCCGCCCGCATTTATGCGAGGCCCGATCAGAAAGCCCAGGTGGTAAGCGTTTGGCGGGCCATCCACCTTTGAGACGTCGAATAGAGCCGCAAGACCCGGCCTCGCCCGCCGGCGCATGACCGCCAGCCCCTTCGTGACGAAGGCGCGGTTGAGACCTGTCAGCGGCGCGACATCCGCGATTGTGGCGAGCGACACAAGATCGAGGCCTGCGAGGAGATCGGGCTCCGGTCGCGAAGAGAAAAAGCCGCGATGCCGGAGGATGCGGTTGACTGCGACAAGCGCCATGAACACGACGCCCGCGGCGCAGAGCTGGCCAAGCTGCGAGACATCATCCTGCCGGTTTGGATTGACGACGAGGGCATCGGGCAGCGTCTCGGGCGCCTGGTGATGGTCGAGCACGATCGAATCGAGGCCGAGACGGCGGGCCTCCGCGAGCGGCTCGTGGCTCACGGTGCCGCAGTCGACCGTGATCAGAAGCTTCGCGCCCGCTGCAGCGAAATTTTGAATAGCGCCGACATTCGGGCCGTAGCCTTCGAAAATTCGATCCGGAATATGGAGGAGCGGGGATAGACCGCACGCTTCGAAGTAATCGGCGAGCAAAGCGCTTGAGGCCGCGCCGTCGACATCGTAATCGCCGAAAATCGCGATTTTAGCTCCGCTCTCAATCGCCTGGGCGATTGTTGCCGCCGCGGCCGACATATCCTTCAGGCTATGGGGATCGGGCATGAGCCGCCGCAAGCTCGGATTTAGGAAATCCTCCGAAGCGTCCGGTCCTATGCCTCGCCCACAGAGAACACGCGAGAGGATGTCGCCATAGCCTCTCAATTGCGCATCGGCGAGCGCGCGCGCTTGACCGTTCAGATCGAGCCTATCCCGCCAAGGCCTGCCGAGGGCGGAGCGTTCGACGCCAAGAAAGAACCGATTGGGAGGTGAAAACGATTCGGCCATGCCAAATCTTAACGGCTCGCACGTCGAGACGCGAGCCTTCGACGAACTTTGCCGGTGAGAGACACTATAAGCTTCCCATAGGCCGGTAATCGAGGAGCGTTTCGATGCGTTCCAGCAAACCGTCGCGGACATTGCGATAGGCGTCCAGCACACGCTCGCGGGAGCCTTCGATCGCGGTTGGGTCGAGGGTCGGCCAATATAAAACGTCGATCGCCAACGTGCGCGTGAACTCCAGTGCCTTGTGGTGGGCCTCTGGCGACAGGGTTACGATGAGGTCGAAGGAACTATCTTCCAGATCTTCGAATGTGTGAGACCGATGCTTGGTCATGTCGATGCCAAGCTCCTCCATGGACGCGATGGCGAAACTGTCGCTTTCGCCCCGCTTCAGCCCTGCCGACGCGAAATAGACGCCATTTCCGAAATAGTGCTTTCCCAAAGCTTCCGCCATCGGCGAACGCACCGAATTATTCGTGCAGGCGAAAAGGACGGATTGCGGGCGATCCTTGACCCTGGCCTTCATCTCGGCGGCGCCTTGGCGTCCCCTTCCAAAGGCATGGAGCCTAGCCCTTCCAGTGCAGCGCGGCGACAAGCGTGAAGATTCGCCGCGCCGTGTCGCTGTCGCAATCGATCTTGCCCTTAAGTCGCTCGATAAGCATCTGGGCGCCCTCGTTGTGGAGAGCCCGGCGCCCCATATCGATGGCCTCTATCTGTCCCGGCATCGCGGTCCGGATCGCGGCGTAATAGCTTTCGCACACAAAAAAATAATCTTTGAGAAGGCCCCGCAACGGCGTCAACGATAATATGTGTGCGACAAGAGGAGCATTGCTCTCGTCGAGTATCTCCAAAACCAGCTTTGAATCCTGCAATGCGATTTTCAGTCCATAGGGCCCTGCATCGTGCCCTGGAACGCCGAAGCTGTTTTCCTCAAGCAGATCGTAGATCGCGATTTGACGCTCATGCTCCTTGTCGGCTGTGCTTCGGCCAATCGAGGCCTCGTCCAGCGTCACGGAGACGAGGCGATTGCGGGGGCCTTGGTCTATTCCGCTCATGACGATCCTTTGCCAAGACGGACCGCAACGGAGCGCGCATGAGCGTCAAGGCCCTCGGCGCGCCCCAGCGCGATCGCGGCCGGTCCGAGACTGCTAAGACTTCTCAGCTGAACACTTCAAAATCGACGTTTTCTTCAAAAAATCGAGGACGCTCAGCCCGGACGAAAACCGGGCGGAACGGGCTGTCGGCAGGACATGATTGGAGCCGCCGACATAGTCGCCGATCGCCTCCGGCGTATGGCCGCCGAGAAAAATCGCGCCCGCATTTCGGATGCTTCCGCTCAACATTTCCGCCTCCGACGTCATAATCTCCAGATGCTCTGGCGCCAGTCGATCGACCAGCCCTACGCAGTCGCCAATCTCCGCAACAAGGATTACAGCGCCGAAATCCCGCCAGCTCGCCGAAGCAATTGCCTGGCGCGGAAGCGTCGACAATTGCCGAACCACCTCGGCTTCGACAGCATCGGCGAGTTCCGCATCATCTGTGATCAGGATCGACTGCGCCGCGGCGTCGTGCTCCGCCTGAGCAAGGAGATCGGCCGCGATCCACTCGGGATTTGCGTCTTTATCGGCAACTATCACGACTTCGGATGGACCGGCGATCATGTCGATGCCGACGATTCCAAAAACTCTGCGTTTGGCCGCCGCGACGAAAGCGTTGCCGGGCCCGACGATTTTGGCGACCGGGTCGATCGTCTGAGTGCCGTAAGCCAGCGCCGCGATCGCCTGCGCGCCGCCGACTCGATAAATTTCGTCGACGCCAGCCAGTTTCGCCGCCGCGAGGACCAACGGGTTGATCCTGCCGTCCGGGGCTGGCACGACCATGACGATCCGGTCGACGCCAGCAACTTTCGCCGGCGCCGCATTCATCAGAACAGACGAGGGATAGCTCGCGGTACCGCCTGGGACGTAAAGCCCGACTGATTGGATCGAACGCCAGCGCCAGCCAAGTTCCACGCCCAATTCGTCCGTGAAACGGACATCGGCAGGATGTTGTCTTTCGTGAAAGGACACGATCCGACCATGGGCCAGCTTAAGCGCGGCTACTGCGTCCGGGTCGCAGGCGTCCAGCGCCCCATCAATGTCAGTCGTGCTGACCCGCAATCCAAGCTCGGCCAGATCGACGCGATCAAACTTGCGAGAATAACGAACGAGCGCGGCGTCGCCATCAGCGACCACGTCCGCAATGATTCTCTGCACCAGTTGATCGACGTCCTCGTCCACCCCCCTTTTCTGGGCGACGAGCGTCTGGAATGAAGCGCTAAAATCGGGGCTCCGGGCGTCCAGCCGCAGGGGCATGAAGTCGTCTCCTCGCATGGGAAAATCGTCAGGACGATCCGTGTAGCGGTCCTCGCGCATCGAGGCAACATTTGGCGCGCTGTCCGCGGCGGTCGGGCGAGAATTGAGCCCGCGGCGCGCGCCTCGCGCTTTGAACCGGGACAGTCATGCGTCGAAAAGTCGCTCAACTGGCGAACAGACGTTGTCGCTGGAGTCCGAGCTTACAGCCAATTTCTGGATTTCCGTGGAAAGCCTCGAAGGCTCCGTAATCGGCGCGAAACGGGCGACGACGACTCCCTTGCGGTCAACAAGGAACTTGGTGAAATTCAATTTTATCCGGCCTGATCCGAAAAATCCCTTCGTTTCATACTTGGGGAAACGATATAGCGGCGCAGATTTTGGACCATTGACTTCGATTTTTCCAAATATTGGAAATGTGACGCCATAGCTCGTCGAACAAAATTCGGCGATTTCGTTGTCGCCACCCGGCTCTCGCGCCCCGATTTGATTGCAAGGAAAGCCAAGAAGACCAAAGCCCTGTGGTCCATGGGTACGATAGAGTTCCTCCAGCCCCTTATATTGCGGCGTGAATCCACATCTTCGGCCATATTGATGATAAGTAGCAAATTCACCGCAATCTCTTGAAACGGCATGCTTTCGCCCCGCAAACTCGCTGAAAACTCGCAAACTACGCCCATTTCGTGTCCGCTCAGATCACCGCGAAACAAATCGATTTTTTTGCTTACCGCAACCGAACAGCAAGTATTGAATCAGCTCATTCCGCCCGTTTGCGTGCAACAAAAAAAGCCCCTGCCCCGCGCGCGCGGGACAGGGGCAGACAAATGTCGACTGTTCGGCCGCATATGGATTGCTAGCGCAGACGGATTTTCGCTCGTCCTCGGGCCCCGCTGCGTCTCAATCCGCAAATCTTACGCGACGCGTAGCGTCACATTTATTTAATCCAGCGGGCGGTTACCCGGCCCCGCTCGATCCGCGCGAGCCAGTTCAAGCGCATTAGTTAGGGCATCGACTTTCGTCTCCAGTTTGCGGATCTCCGTCTGCAGATCATTGATGTGCTTCTCGTAGCCCTCTATCAGCATCCGGATTCGTGCGTCGATAAGCGCCGCCATCGGTGGCTGACGGTTGATCAGCGCCACTATGACGGTACCCAGAATCCCAAGGACGGCGCCGGCGCTCCCGCTTAGGAGATTGTTCCACATGTCGCCATCATTCGCCGCCATTCCGGCCCTCCCTTGTAGTGGGACGCGCGCAAATGATCTTCGTAAAAAGCCCTGCGCTGCCACGCGGATCGCTCGCGGCCGCGAACAGTCCCGCCATGGCGCATTGCATCGGATTGTCCGCGAGCAGCCTCGCGGACGTCTACTGCGGTTTGCCTTGTGCAGGCTTCCTGCGGCGTCGCCGCAAGGCAGGTCAGAATCAAAACGGCAGTTTGCACAGCGCCCTCCATGCCGACACGGTCAAAGAAGCCATCGGATCAGCCTTTCACTGGATCAGTGGTCGGAAACGCCCGCGCGTTGGCGCGGTCGCACGTCTCCTTAAGTGAGGTCGCAAAGTCCACCGGCGGAGAGACGTTTCAGCCCGAAATGATCCATGGCGGCGATAGACAGATGTTTTGCGCGGACCTAGCTGAGAACTGACCTCGCCAAATCGGACATTAGCTTCGGTGGATTTTCTGCCTGACGGCGGCGCAGATTTTCGCCGCCGTCAGGAGCATCCGCGTCTGCGGATCGATACCGGACTGTGTATCTAATTTTGTGATCCGCACAGCCCGTGGCAAAGAGGCGCGAACGAAAACACCAACGGGCTGCTCCGCCAGTATTTTCCGAAGGGAACCGATCTTTGCGAGTACAGCGCCGAAGCCTTGGAGGCTGTCGCTCAGGCCTTGAACACGCGACCGCGAAAAGCGCTGGATTGGCGAACGCCTGCTGAAGCGTTGAACGCCCTCGTCGAATGAACTATTTTCACTGCCGTTGCGACGATCAATCGATTCCGCCCATTTCACAGGCATCGACTTCACGAGCGCGCTGCTCGATGCGAAAGTTTCGATCAGCATGGACGGCAAGGGCCCTGCCGCAACAATGCGTTCTTCGAGCGGCTGTGGCGCGGCGTCAATATGAGGAGGTCTATCCGCGCGCCTGTGACAGCGTGTCCGAGGCGCGCGCGTCGATCGTCAAATGTCTGGCCGTTTACAATGAGCGGCGCCCGCATTCGAGCCTTGACGCCCGCACGCCGGACGAGGCTTGTTTTGGTTGAGGCGGTGATGGCGGCATGATCGCCGCCGCGATTTTGTCGCGCCTCTGATCGGGCTACGCTTCGAGCCGGCGTATTCGCAAACGAATCGAAGAAGCCTTCGGCTCGATGAAGACCATCGCCGGCCAACGCAAGACCAGGTTCCGCGGCGCAGAGCGCGTTGCATGGTCCTTCGCCATTGCCGCGGCCACCTATAATCTGGTTCGATTGCGGAAATTGTTGGAGCCAGACGCGGGACGACCGGCAAGCCGACGCCAGGGACCCTCAAACGGAGCGCCGGACCACGGCCCTTGCCTTCCGCCACCGGTCACAGGCCGAAATCGGCGGCAATTAGCACCAGACGCTCAACGCCAAGCATTTTTCAGCAGCCGGCTAGGCTGCCTCGGAATGAAGGGAGAGAACCGGAGGACTCATTTGCCCCTGACAAAATTCGAGGTCAGCGCCATGATCGGCGAAGTCAAAAAGAATGATCCGAGGATCACCCACGCATAACCGTCCCACGGCGCCGGAAGCTTCGCGATCTGCCAGCCGAAATGAAACATGCTGTCCAAGATGATCGAGCCGAAATAGATCACAACGAGTTCGCCCGCCGTGCAGGCCACGATCATCGGGCCGATCGCCGTCAGCCATTGCGCTTTGGCCTGGTTGGTCGCGGTGATGGCGGCCAGCTCGGCTTGCGTCGTCGCCAGCTGGGTGTTCTGCTTGTTGGTCAAATAGGCCGAGATCGCGGACGGCGCGCCGGCCAGCGTCTTGAAGAGCCACGGTGCGACCGTGGTGAGCAGGAAGTTCAGCATCAGATTCGCTCCCACTCGGGGAGGCCCAAAACCTTCGTCCATAGAAAATAGATGACGACCAGACTGAGGCAGACCACCATTCCCGCGCCGATCACCGCTTCCTGAAACAGCTTCATGACTCAGCTCCCCGGCGTTGCGTCTGCATCGAATTCGGGAGGCGCGACGGGCGGCATCGCGGCGACCTGCTGCAACCCGGTGAAATGCGTCCACAGGCCAACGGCCCAGAAAACAAACCCGAGGATCACCGCCTTATCGTGCGAAATGAAGGCTTCCCAGTTGAACGATTTGAGCGCGTTGTTTTCCGTCGAGACGAACAGGAAGATCGTCCCGAGCGTGCTGCAGATCGGCGTCTTGAGCCCGAGCAGCCATAGCCAGATTTTTTGCAAGCCGGTCAGGCCCGGCGCGGCGGCCTGCGCCGGGATGCCGACCGCGGCCCGCATGGTCTGCAGCTTGGTCCAGAGGACCGCGAAGAACGCGGCAAGAGCGACGATTGCAAGGATGGCGACGAGAATTTTCATCAGTGCACCTGCGGGGACGTCCCCGTTTGAGGAAAGGTCACGGCGCGCGCTTCCGGCGCCGCGGATGCTATGGCGGCCTTCGCCGCGTCGATCTTTTGCTGTTCCGCCGCTACCGCCGCCGTAGCGGTCGTTCTGGCCGCCACCGACGCCGCCTGAGCCGCTAGCGCCGCCTTTTCGCGCGCTTGCAGATCGGCAACCGCCTGGTCGAGCGTCGCGGCGCGCTGGCCCTGCCGCCACGCCGCGAACGCGTGGATGCCAACGACGGCCAGCGCTATGCCGACCATGGTGAGCAGAATCCAGCCGCCATGCGCGATCACGGGCGAAAGCCCCGAGGCCGCTGAGGCGACGATGCCCGAACCGGCGCCCGCGCCAATCGCCTTGGTTTTGGCGACATCCGCCTTCGCGCGAGCGGCGCTGGCGGCGGCCGGGATCGGCGCACCCGCCATCTTCAGGCTGGCGGCCTCGATACGCGCGACGCGCGCCCCCCAGCCCTTGCCGAACGCGCCCCAGTTCGCGAGGCCGTGCAGAAAGGACAGCCGGTCATTGGCGATCTGGTCGATGATCGCCGCCGGGGCCGGATCGCCCTGCATCACCTTGGCGAGTTCGAAACGCGCCTTCTTCGGCCCCGAATTGACCGCGTAGTCGAAACCCGAGAGGTCGACGCCGGCAGGAAGCCCCGACGCGCCGATCGCGTTCCAGTAGCCGCCGAGATAGATGTCGTCGCGCTCGGCGGCCGTGATCAGGCGAACGTCCTGTCGCGGCAAGCCCTTGCCGTCGCGATAGGCGTCATAAGTCGCGTGCGTGACGCCCCATTGCGTCGCGCCGCCGGAATCGCCAGCGACATCGGAATAGCCGCCCTCCTCACGGAGGGTGAACGGTAGACAGTTCGGGAAATTTCCAGCGGCCATGGTCTTTCCTATTCTGAGAACGTCGAACCGCGCGGAGTGGAGTTGTCGCAAACAGGTGGATTGCCAGAGATATACACAAGCGGGCCAATATATGGCCGCGTCGCGCCCTACCAATCGACACGAACGAAAATCAGATCGACATTCGCCTGAGACGCCGCCTTGATGTCGAAAGACACGGCGTTGCCCGAAGGCGTCGCCTAGCACGCCTGACACTGCATAGTTGATCTGATGGCGCGGAGCTGATTAGATAACCCGTCGCGTCCGTTTGCGGTCGGATCGAAATACAGAGAATCCCGGCAACGTATTGTTCGGGTGCGTCGGCTGGCAGCAGGCTGTGAACCCCATTCCCTCAATCTTGACGATCGGAGAAGTTCCGTTCCCCCAACCATCGACGCGCATCAGTTGCCCTATCAACTCGCTGCGCCCGCGCTCGAATGTCATCGGGACATTGAGGTATCCGCCGAAGCGAAGAAAAATCGAACTGTACGAATCAACCGTTCCCGGGACCGACGTATCAAGATCGGTTCCCGAAACGCCACCAGCACCCGCCGGGGCGGTGTCGACATAGACGCCGCCGACGCGCAGGGTGCCGGAAAGATGGTCGAATTTCTGGTTATATCCACCCGTAGTATTCAGGTAAAAGACAGTCAGTACATTATTGAAGTAGATGTCATCGAATGCGCTAAACTCACCATCATGGAAACCGTTAGCGACAGTCCTCCAAATTGCATTGTTGACATTGTCTATGCGAATGTCACGAGATATGCCTGTTCGGCTGGCCACCAGTTCGTTGCAATCCTACAAGCGTATTATTCAGGCCGCTAAGGAACGGAGACTCGATATGCACGGGATGCGCTTGGTCGGTCTGCATTACATCGCATTCTTCGCGGCGTTGGCGTTGATGAATGTTGTGTCGCGGCCCCCACCGATAATAAACGGCGTCGAGTTCGGATAGCTCCCCGGCGCCAGAGAGATGTCGCTGATCCCGATCGGCGTCGAAATGCCGTAGAGAGCGTCCATCAGCTGCACGCCGGATTTACAGACGCCGGCAAGCCGCGAATGGCTGCGCGCTGACACGATCGCGGCATTGATCCCGACCGCATCATCCTCGCCGCCTGCGCCTTGCCCCGGCATGGGGCATATGACTCGGTTGCTTGCGCCAGCCCGACCGCGCGCGCCTGTCGCCCCGGTCGGGCATGCCCGCTATCGCGCTGAGCGATAGCGGCGTCCCTTCCGCCGCGACCCTGCCGCGCAGACCTATGATGTCGTCCAGTGTCGCGGTGCTCATCGTATCGTCACGCCTTTTTCGCGATCGCGTCGATGATCGAATTGGCGCAGCGCAGCCCCTCCATGATGTAGCCGTAGCCGCCGATATGCGGCTCCGAAGTCGTGTACCCGCCCAACGTCAATGTCAGACCTGTTCCCGCACTCGGCGAAACGGCCGTCACGGTGACCGGGTTTGCGACCTGCGATTGCGTGTAAGTCCCCTTGGTGACGAGCGAAACGGCGGTGACGACGCCGCCGGATACGGCGGTGACCTTCACCTGAATCGGCTGATCAAGCGGGGACACAGCGGCCCCAACCGCCTGATCATTCACAGCCCATCCCGCGCCGCCGGACGCGACGGCGGGCGCGGTCGTTGGCGTCGCCGCCGCGACATAGAATTGCGCGTTTCCGTCATTGGTATTATTGCCGACGAACCCCGTGCCGCTCACCCACGGCTGCTGGCTGGACATGACCGGAATGAAGAACGCGTTTGGATCGTTCTTCGCCGCGACATAGGCCGCGAGCAGCTGCTCATAGGCGCTGATGTTTGCCGTCACCGTCCCGTAGGTGCCGCCCATGACGCCAAGGATGAATAGCGGCGTCGTCGACCATGCCGCGCGATAGGCATTGTAGCAAAGATCGAAATTCGGCTGGATCGCGGCGAGATTTGCCGCGCCCGAGATGGCGTTGTTCACATCGTTGATGTTCATCGCGAACATGCAGGCGTCATGCGCATAATTGATCGCGTCGCCGATGCGCGTCGGCAGATTGTTGAGGCCCGTCCCGGCCGGATTTATCGAATTATAGCCCGTGCCGCCGATGGTCGATTGCCAGCCGTCGGGAACGCCGAGTGCGTCCGTCATCGCCTGCGACCAGGCATCCCCCGATGTCGGAGACGCCGATCCGCCGACGGTGCTGTCGCCCAGCACGATCATCCGGAAGCGATCGGAAATCGGCGCGGGCAAGATTTCGTCCTGCGGCAACAGGAAGATATTTGGCGGCGTGTAGAATGAGTATGGTATCTCGATCGTGATATTGCGCTTGAGCCGGCCGCCCGCCGACGTGAAGTCAAGCAAAACATATCCGGTCGTGCTCGGTTGCGTCGTAACGGTTAGACTGAGATAGCGATTATTTACGAGGATGCGATATTGCGTGAATGTGTTAACCTGAACGATGACCTTGCTGGCGATGACGCCAAAGGACAGGCGTTGCAGGTTCGGACCGCGATGCGACGTATTGCCCGTGTACATGAGGTTCGGCAAGGCGACATTCGTAAAACTCGCATAGAAATATCTGCCTGCGTTTGTCTCCGGACTACCGCCGGTCGGGTAGAAACGCGCATCGGTCGGCGTAAACGGGATTTGCTGGGCGTATCCAGCCGCGATCACGGCCGCCGCGTTGGCGTAGACCGGGCTCGTGACAACAGGCACGCTCGTACCGGCCGCGAGTTGCGGCAGCCCCGTCGATGGGTCGATGACATGCGGATGGCCATTGGCCTGCGCCTTCGCGTAGAGGCGGCGCAGCTTGGCGTAAGTCGTCTCACCCGCCACGGAGGCGTTAGAATTGATTGCCGGCATGTTCTCAGCCCTCCCAAGCAGTGAACTGCTGGAACGCGGACTGTCCGATCAGAGTCAGCGCATTGCTTGGGACTCGTGCGCCGCCCCATTCGTAGCCGCCGCCATTCGCCGCGAGCACAGTCGTTCCAAGACTGCCACTTAAGGAGCCCGACAGAGACGCCGCGCCGCTAAGTGACAAGCCAAGCGCCTGTGTTGCGCTCTCGTTGCGCACAGCAAGATAAGTCCGCGAGGGATTGGAGCTGGCGACTGTCGTCGATACCGCCGTAAATGCCGAAAGACTGACTGTCGCACCTGTGCCAGACCCTGACGTTGCAGCCGGGGCAATCGGATTCGCTGGCTGTACGCTATATTCACCGCCCGTCACAAGGCCAAATGTCGCCGGCCCCATCCTGATGCTAAGTTGAACGCCTGTCGCCGACCCCGCTCCGGCGCCCGTCACCGTCACCGGCTCAGCTGGCAAATTCGCCGGGTTCGCAGTATATGATCCTCCGGTCAACAGGATGACAGCCGACAGAACGCCAGAAGTCATCGTGCCCGTCGCTGTGAATTTTAAGCCGACTCCCGTAGTCCCGGTGAGCGTGACTGCGCCCGTGCCGCCCCCCGAGCCGGAGGAAGTCACGATCGGAGCACCAACAACCTGCGTCGTCCCGACACTGAGAACCGGAGTTGTCACGACAGTGGGATCCGTCGGCAGCGTCAGCGTATCCCCGGGAGCATAGCCGCCTGCGGTTCCCGCCGAAGCAACCGCTGCAGAGGCGGCGGCGCCATGAATATACCCAGAACGATTGGCGACGGCGCTCGCCGTCGGATTGACCGCGATTGACGCATCCTTGATGTTTACATCAAGGCCGCGCGACGACGAACCGGTAAGGCGATCCATCGCCACGCCGTTCCAAAGCCCAAGCGAGACGGCGATGATATTCTGCGGCGACATTCCGTCCTGAGTCGCCGCACGCTCTGCGTAATATTTCCCCGAGACGGGGTCAAAGATGGCTGCTCCATCAATCCCTATGCCAAACGGCAGAAAGCCATTCAACTGTGGCCCAAGAGCCGAGAACGCATCGTAACCGATTGTGTCATATCCGACCCCGCCGACGATCGGCGAGGCGAGCGGAACAGTCGTCGAGCCAGGCGAATAGCTCAAATCGATATTGACCGACTCGAAGGAGCCAGATGCCGGGAATGTCGATGCCTTATAGAGAAGCACCTTGGTCCCTGGCTGTAGCCCGGTAGCGGACGCTAGGGACACGCCGGTGGAAGCGGCGCTACCGCCCGCTGTGATCGTTTGTGTCGTCAATCCCTTGGCGTTTAGGGAGCGGACCCTGTCAAAGTTTCCTCCTGACGGATCGCCAGCATTATATTCGAACGCGGCGGCCACTGCAGTACCAGAACCGGTCGCGCCGTCATTTTCGCCGGACGCGTCTCGCCCCTGATTATAGACAAAGCCCGTAATCGGCGCCGCCGTTGTCGAATGGGCCTTCCCAAACATTGCGGTGAACGACGTTGAAGTGATGGCGCTGACGATGACGACTTCTCTATTCGTCCCCGTGTCGATAACCAGCGCGGAGCCAACCTGAATTGACCAGTTAACGCCGCCGACGACGCCCGCCATTGCGAGAGGCGTAACCGTTTGCAGACCTGCGGAGATCGCGCCTGCGCTCGACGTCTTGAACTGCATCGCAAACGACGTCACCCCGGAAGAGATGCCTTGGGCGGGAACGCCATCAATGCCCGCCTCTCTCTGCCGATCAAGGTTCCCTGCAGCGTTCAGGAACTGTGCGACGCCGCCAGTATTGACGCCATACGCCGAGCCGCCGAGCGCTACATTGTCAGCGTTGTGAAATTGGAACACGTTCGCGCTGTGTCCCGATATTGGGTCCGCAACGGTCACCCCCCCAACTGTATTCGTCCCAGCCGCAAGAGCGACGGAGCCGCCAATGGCGGGCATAGCGCCGGTCGGTAGAGGCAGAGACGCCGCCGTCACGGGAACAGCGGACTGATCCGTAGCGAGCGCCACCGAAACGCTGTTCGCTGTCGTAGCCGGCGCATTGGGGAGAGTGTTAATCGTGGCACCGGACCCGGGTGTCACATTAAGTGTGGGTAAGGCCATCTCTGAAATCCCCGTTAGGCTGCGATTGCCGCAAGCAAGCTGCTGTTAAAGGAATTACGAAAGTCCATAGTGCCCGCGTCGGCCAACGGGCCGGCTAGAAACGATCCGGCGCTTTCGTCGATTTCCAGACTGTACAAGTGCGGCCCGGCCGGCAGGGTGCCTGTCGGAACGGTCCAATTTCCACTTACGTCGGAGATTGTCGCCCCAACGGGTGTCGCAGACCCATCGATATAGAGCCTGACTGCGAGGCCAGCCGGAGATCCGTTCGGATTTTTCACGACGCCGCTCACCGCGCCCGCCGTGTAGAATGACGTCGTCGCCGGCGGCGATGCCCCGATGAAGGCGGTCCATCCGTTTGCTTCCAATGTGGGAACGTCGAACGTAGGAACTGCGATAGGCACGCCTGGCGTGCTTTGGTAAAGGCGCCCAAAGATGGACACCGTATTCCGGCCGCCGTCGTCAGGCGGCGTCAATAGGTGCGTCATCGGGATTGCTCTCCTCGTTTGAAGTGACGGAAATCCGCGAGTCGGAGCGTCCAAACAGCTTCGATGAAAGAAGCGTTTCTTCACGAAGTCGGCGGCGCGCAAGCCAGATAGTGAATAGCAACCCTGACGACCCCGCCGGTGAAGCCTGATCCGTTCGCGGTGAGCTCTATCGTGGAAGCCGCATACCAGGCGGTAGGGCCGATGACGCCCGCATTGCTTGATCCAGCCGAAACGCCAAGGCCGGAGCCAAACTGGCCCGCCGCCGCCCCAGCGCCACCGCTTGATGATGTCGTCGCGTCGACATTAAATGAGCTCGCGCCCGTAATTGCCGTTACCACATAGATCGACACGCCAAAAACAATCGCCCGGTTTGGGATCAGCTGCGTCGAGGCGCTCGACGCGCCGGAACAGACGACAGTGTCCTCGACGCACCCTATCTTGATGGCCGAGCCGTGCGTTGCGCCCTGCGCCGCAACCATCAAAGCGCTCAGCGGCGACACTTCAGACAACTTCGCCGCCGCAAATCCGCCGGGGGTCGCGCCATCGTGCACTTGCACGCGGTTGTTTGTCGTGTCGACCAGCAACTCGCCAGCCCCGCCCGTGAACGTAGATAAAAATCCAGCAGCCTCGCGGCGCCGTTTGACCTGGACCGACATTATTAAAACCTCGCAAATTACGCGGACGCCAACCCCAGATCGATGACTGTGACAAACGAATCGGAGGCGACGCCAAAATCATCGGCTTCGTTTACGCCCGTACCCGCGAGCCCATAGTCAAGATTTGACCCGACCGAGATCGCCTGCGCGACGGGCCCGGGGCTGCTTGCACCGGTTGGCGTGTAAGCATATACAGCGCAGGTCGATAGGTCCTGGATAGACTGCCCAAAAATATTGAAGCTGGGGAATTTAAGATAAAGTGGCGCCCCAACAAAAGCGGAGGGAAGCGCGTATTTGAAAATTAGGCCATCGAGTCGCGCAAAGGGCGCGTTAGCTGGGTGCGCGACCGCCTTCGAGCCATAAAGACCCCTTTCGAGGTAAGTCAGACTGTAGTTCAAGCCGGACACCACCGTGGCAGTCTGGTACGCGAATAGCTCGTTATCGACGATACAGAGCGTGAGCGCATTTTTCGCGTCCGCCGCGCTACCCGAAGCGAGCACGCCGCCGCTTGCCGTAAGATCCACCATCATCTCGTTGGCGAGATCGGGCTGCGCCGACGGCGCTGCGATAGAGGCGGCAAGGACGCCTTGACGCGCTGGCCCGTTGATTTCGCCAACTTGCTCGTAGGTTGAACCGTCGGTCGAGAGATAGACGAGAGCCCCACCCCAATAGGGATCCGCCGCTTCGGTCGGCCCCTCTGGCGACATGATGCCGGACGCGACCGCAAACGTTACGCCCGAAGGCGACGGCGTAAGAGGAAGCAATGTCGGCCCCTCTGACGCACCTGAGAGCGAGGGGCCCCAGACATAAACGCCAGCGCCCACCGTCCCCGCATAGGATTGGGCGCCAGCGGCCATTTCCAGCCCAATTTGAACTTGCGGCGCCCCCGCTGCGCTCATTACGCAGGAAATTGTGAGCTTCCAGAACAAATTGTCGGCGGGCGCGATCGTCGCCGCTATACCGGGCGCGGGTGTTGCCGTCGCCGCCGCTAGATCAAATTCCGCGATGGAACTCGTCAATCCGTCATGTATCAGCCCCCAAACCTTCGTTCTTTCAACCGCCTGCACGTAGATCGTGACAGACACTGCGGAGCCCGCGGCTTCCGTGACGCCACTCGTCCATGTAGCGAAATGAACGCCGGTAGATCCGTCCTCGGCGATCTTGTAGACCGGTGTGATCGCTCCGCTAAGCGCAATCCACACCTGCGAGACGCCGCCGGTCAGCGCTCCGGGCGGTTCGAAAATAATGGGCGTATTGACCGGCGCCGGAATGACGCCCTGATCCAGCAATTCGGGAGTCCCGCGCTGCACGGGATAGGCCGCCGCCGTCGCTATGCCGCCGGGGAACTCTTCCGCTGTGACGGTCAGAATGCCAGCTTCATCCTCCTCGACCGACACGATGCGCGCCGCGACATCGATCATGCCAAGACCGGGGTCTGTGATTGTGACAAGATCCATTGGCTCGAGGAGGCAATACTCGAATGAAAGCTTGAACTGATAAGCATTGCGGATATAAAGCCGCCGCTGGAGAATGAGTTGCGCGGAGATCTGCGCGACCTTGGGGTCGCAGAACTCATGCGCCGTGATCGAGGATTCCCTCTGCAACCCATACAGCTCGATCGCATTCTGATCCCAGACGTCGACGGGCGCGGCGTTGTATTGATTGCCGCGATCAAGCGCTTCGAGCGTGATCCAATTCTTCGCTGTGAAAGGATCGCTGCGGATTACATCGACCGGATCCTTGCCCTCTTCATGAACGAAGTCGTCATCACTCAGATTATAGATCGGCGTGACGTTGGGCGTGAAGGTTACGCCATTGTCGGCGATCGGCGTATCGCCATATGGTATGAACTTCAGCTTGCCACCGGACCAGACCGCAGCGCTATTGGTCAGCTGCAGCCATCGCGTCAGGATGCTATTTGCACTTTCCTGATTTGCTAGAACCGGTGAAAATGCGAATCCGCCGGCATTGCAATAGGCCTGATAGGACGACCCGCCGGATCCTCCAAGCAGAGTCGTCGCATCTATGCTAGCCGCCGGAAATCCGACGCCGTATTGCGAGTTCGTCAGAAAATCCTGAACTGCAAGAGCCGGATTTGCGTCGATGCCATTGTAGGTTCCAGAACCCACAAGGCGCCCAAACACTTCAAATGAGAGCGCCGGCATATTTGGGCTCGAGCCGAGATCGAAATAGGCTGTCACAGCATAGGCGACGCCGGGATAATTCAGGGCGGCGCCTGGAAATAGATAGCTTTCATAGGCATAACGCCCTTGCGGCGTTGCGCCGTTAAAGAGACCGAGACTCAGATTCCAAAGATAGGTCGTCGTCCTCCCGTTCCAGACCATCCCGACGTTCTGGATAGGGCCCTCGGAAAGCCCAAGCGCAAAGCCGCAGGTGTAATTATAGCCAGTGACCTGCCCTCCCCCTTTGCCGCCTTTGGCCTTCTGTGTCGTGTAACGGAAGTTTCCCGTCCACATGACGTTAGGGGCGACCTTGTTCGCCCCATAAACAATCTGGATTGGAACCGCGTTGCTAGAGGTCTGCACCTGAAGACCGGTGTAGAGCGGAATCTGCGCCGCGTTTGATTTCGGCCTCAGAAAGCTCATATCGCGCCTCGCCCTTCGGCGGCGCCGCGCCCCCACAGGGAGAAGAAGCGCCGCGGTCGCTTAGGTTCAAGCAATTGCTGGTTCCTCTGCATTTCTTCCTCGATGACCGCGCGAAAAGGCTGGAATGCATGCACGATTCGGATCGGATTTACGCCAGTCACGATTGCACCATGGCTGAAAGTTCGGCCGTATTTGAAGACGATGATGTCTCCGGGGCCTGGGCAGGACACTTCCCGAAAGCGATCGGCGGCGAAGCTGAGATATCGCTCCTCGCCACGATGCAAGTGCCAATCTTCCGGGTAAGGACGAGGATCGAATGGAGCGAGCAACCCCGTATCGACGAATACGCGAACCAGTAGCATTCCGCAGTCGACGCCTGCGCCTCTCACATCCGCGCAGGCGTGATATCGCGTGCCAATCCATTTTCGGGCTTCAGCGACGACGCACGCGCGCTCGATATGTTCCGACATCATGGCGGGCGGCCACGGATCAATAGGCGAAGGTAGGGGACGGGACATAAGGGAAGCCGCGGAACTTTGCGAGATTGTTAAACTTGCTCTTGCATGTCGCCATGGTGTGATCGCAGCCCTGAGAGACGGTGAACGCATCACCGATGGTAGGAGCATTCGGCAGAGGATAACTTAGGTAAAGTGCGGCGCCGTCTGCCGCCTTGATATTGGACCTCGCACCTGTGTTAGGCCCGGATGTAAAAATGATGGCGCCTTGGGCGTACACGCTCGACGCACTCGACCAATTGATCTGCGCGCCCGACGAACCGGCGCCGACGACGCCGTTCGCGCTGTAACCACTTTTGACCAAGCCACAGCCAGAATCGTAATGCACGTGCTGGCAATTCGGCGCGTAGACATTGCGAGGCATGTCGAGATCGAGGAGCACGAGGTCGGAGTTGACCGTGATTTCCGCGGAAGTCCTGCCGATGCTATCCACAGACCCGACGCGCCCTTTGAATAAAATCACGCTCCCGATCGGCGCGGCCAGATCTGCGACGGACCAGGACCTCAGGAAGGCGCGCTCCCGCTGGATCTCCGCGCCGTCGAGAAGGCCATTGCGCACCGCCTGTAAAAAAGGAATTCCACCGATCGTGTCGATTTGCCGCGCTGCAATCGTAATCTGTTGCTGATCGACGCTAAGGCCGGTCGTACATTTGGCTCTAAGGCCGTCGACAAGGATCGAATTGGCCGCATACACACAACCGTTCAGCGTCACGGGTAGGTCGGCGTTTGTATAGGTCAGGATCGCGCCCGTGAGCAATTTGAAGGTAAAGCAATCGGCGACGAACGCTTGTGCATCCCGGCTCGCCCGCAAAGAGTTCAGATATACTGCGAGCGTCCCCGTACAGGCTCTCATTCAAACTTCCCCTCAAGTACACGCGGGTGTTCCGTCGGCGCACGGATTCGCACGTTCAAGGTTTCACGCTGCGGAATTTGAGCGATTGCACCGTCCATAGTTCCGAGGTGAAATTCTCGAAATCGTTCTGATCGTCCAGAAAGCGACACAGGAAGGCGTAGGAGAAGTCCGCGGCTATCTCCGCGCCGGCCGCGGGCGCCACTGCGAAGGTAAGTTCGTTCGGCGCGGCGAGGGAAAAACCGGAGGTCTGAACAGCGCCATTGAGATAGACCTTATTCAGGCCAGTTACCCATCCCACCGGATCTGTGAATCCGCCCACGGTTCTCACCATCGGGAACACCGTCGTCGCGCCGTCGCCGGAAGCGACGACTTGCGAGGCGACGGCGTTATCAGTTGGATCGGTATAGAGGAAGGTTCCAAACTGCCCCTGCACGCGAAGGAAAAGCCCCATCAGGCTTTGCAGTCCATAGGACCCCAGCCCCGGATAGTGCGATCCGGAGTTGAGTGCGTCGAAGGTCAGCTCGAACTCATAGAGCGGGTACGTATAGAACGGCGTCCGCGCCTCGCGCCCCGACGCATGCGAAGCAACGCGAGTGGAAAACAGCGGTTTCTTGTGAACTGACCAGCCCTGGCCAGCGAGGATCGGGAAGGAAGGCGGCGTCAATGTGAGAACTCCTGACGCAGCGCGTAGTTCGCTGCGTCCACGCCACGCCTCTCGCAAACAGGAATGATACGCACATCCAATGTTCGAGCGGTCCCGAGTGTTTCTGCGTAAATCGTCTTCAAGCGGTTGCCCCTCGGCGAGCGGGCGGTGGTCCAGATGTCATGCGCGTCCATCATTCCCCCTTGACCGTACGCAACGTCAGCGACTGAACGCGCCAGAACTCGCTCATGAACTGTTCAAAATCTTGCTGGTCCGCTGCAATGCGGCAGGTTAATTCGGGGCCAAAGCCGAGCGTCGCCTGCAATGCGGCTGGAACCGGAAATGTAAACGGCCGGTCCTGGCCGAGGTGCGTTGCGACAAAGCCGAGAAGGGTCTGCAGTTCCGCAAGCGGCGGCGGCGCTCGTAGAAGATCGAAAGCAATCTCGATTTCGACAAGCGGGGCGAAAACCCGCGCGCAGCGGCTCGATCGGCCGGATACATGATCAGCGACGCCCGTAAGAAACTGGGGGCGGTAACGCACGTTCCAGCCCTGTCCAGCTAGGGTCGGAAATGCGACGTAAGCGGCAGGCGAAGGCGCCGAATCCGGCGCCGGAACGGCGACGAACGGCCCTTTTCCATTCAACCAATTGCCCGTTTGCCAATTGCCGGCGTCGCCCCAAAGGGAGTTCAGGTTCGGAAAGGCCGGAAACGGCCGCGCATCCCAGTTCCAGACAGAGCAAAAGGCTTGCTGGATCATCGGTACGCCGCCGACCGTCGCGTTGTTGCCGTCGACGAACCAATATTCGTAGAGCGCCTCCAGTGCGAGCAGCTGCAAACTCTGGTCGCGTCGCGGCTGATAGCCGCCGCCATCGGCCGGATCCCAGATCGACCAATAGGGCGTCGCGCTTTCGCTCGATTTCGCGTCGAAAAACACATTCGGCTGGTTCGTCGACCGATCGCAGGATGGGAATCCATATTCAGTGAAGACCACCGACTTGGAATTTGCGGTCCAAAGCGTCCGCGACCCCTTCGGACTTTCGCCGGTCCCGTCGCCATCGTCATAAAGCGCCAGATGCGGATTGTTCCACCACCAGCGGATTTGCTTCTGGCCAAGGATTTGCTGGTTCGGATAATAGCGATTGCGGCTTTGCGTCAGCCTATCGCCCTGGGGCAAAGAGACCTTCAGATCCGATCCTTTCGGATCGGAGCCGCGGCCGAGATTGCCGCCTTCAAAATAGAACCAGTTGAAGCGCTCGCCACCCTCGATATTGGCCTTGAGATAGGCCTTGCTATTGAGCAGCGGCGTCCCGGCAAGTCCAAGGCCGATCGAGTTGGGGGCTGTAGGCGGCCAACTTGGCGGCGGCGTCTCGGACCAGTTCAACGCATCCTGCCCGCCATTCGGCGCCGTCGTCCAGTCGGACAGCGGTAGATAATTGTCAAAGCAGAGAAGATCGATGTTTGAGTGCGCCCAGAGCTGATCGAGGTGCGGCCATTGGCCGTTCGGGGAGGCCGGATTCGACGCGCTATGACTGACGCCCATCCATGACGACCAGTCGGCGGCATAGCTGATCAGATTGTGAAGCCCCGTGAGATCTTTGTTGAGGCCGGCTCCATCAAAAATCGAGCGAACGTCATCGGCGAGTGTGATCAGTCCATTGACAAATGGATAATCCCATGTCGCCGCGCCGGCGCTGACGGAGCCCTCGTTTGTCCACGCGGCCCCGCGGATGACCTCGAGTCCGCGGAGCTCGGACCCGATTAGAAAAAGGTCGACGCCACCTGCAATCACGCACAAATTGGCGTAGTGCAGGATCATTCGGCGATAGGTGTAGTCGTTCGGGGCGCCGGAATACGCGACGGTCAGCAAGACGGGATCGCGGCTGAAGTCGCCGGCCGAGGCCGACCCGAGAAACGCCGCCACCGCCCTGGTCGCCGCGTCGGAGCAATCCGGACTGGACAGGTCTGGCGAAAAAGCGATCCTTCCGCGCCAGGGATAGGAACCGGGAATGTCACCTAGCAGAAAGGGGTAAAAAACGACCCTTAGGCCTTTGGACTTCAGATATCTGATACAGCGAACGATGGACTGATCTGACGGCGTCCCGCCATACGCATAGGAACCGTTGATCTGCGAAATCGGAACGACGTAGCCCGAGGTTTCCGTGAGGCCCGAGACGCGCCAATGATCATTCGCCCATTCGGAGCCATTCCAGAACTGGAAGGCGTCCGTGACCGGAGACCCCGGAAGATTGTTGACATAAGTGGTCGAAGGATAGACCTGGCAGGCGTCGGCCGTCTCCGAATTGAAGAACCACGCGCAAACGATTGCGACCGTCGAGCAGTCGGGATGAGCAGCGCGAAGCTGATCGATCGAAAGCTCCAAATCTGTGCGAAACGCCGGCTGATTTGCGTAGGCGTTGATCTGGGCCAAAGCGCCGGGCGGCTCGGCCCTCTGGCCCCGATACGCCACAGTGTCATAGGTAAACTCACCCGTCGCCGGGAGAAGATTGACGCCGTTCACGTAGCTCATGCGTTAAACTGAGCCGCCGAGCTTGCTCAGCCCCAGATGCGAGCCCGTGTGCACGCCATCGTTGATCGCACGCAGAATCTGCCTTCCATTGTTCTTGAGGAATTGCCTGACGCCGGACGCGTCGATCGCCTGGATGCTGAAATTGGTGGCATGATGAACATGCACGGTCCCGCCACCACCTCCGACGCTCGCGCCGCCATTCGCCATCAAACCCTGCGCCCACGGCGTTACGCCCGCCGGAACAACCATTTCGCCCTTATGCGCCTGCACGATCATATCGGATGGCAGCTCCCAGGCGCCGACGGCGAGGCCGCCCGCCACCGCTATGGCCGTCGCCTGGCCCGCAGCTGCGGGGCCGGCCGCGGCAGGCCCCATGACCGGCGCGAGAAAGCCAAAGATTCCGGCGAAGGCTTCCGCGGCCGAAGCACTGATGTTTTTAAGTACGCTTCCGACGATCGTGGCGTTGGAAGCCGCCGCCGCCGTGCTCGCGAGCCCGGCTCGCGCCGATGCGCCTGCCGCGACCGCGCCCGTCTGCGTCGTCTCCGCCGCTTGCGTCGCCGTCGTATTGGCCGCGAGCCCGGCAAGCAATTCGGCGGTCGACCTGATCCGCGCCGCGATGAAGGATTGGACAATCGATAAAGCGACCTGCTGGGCAGCGCCGCGGAGCGTCTCGTGCCCCTTGATCATGCCCATGATCGAACTCGTGACGCTTGATCCAATCTGGTCGAATGCGCGCCGATAATCGGCGGAGATCTGCTGGTTGACGTCACGCGCGATCTGCTGGCGCCTCAGCGCAGATTGGCTGGCGAGTTCGTCGATCTGCCGCTGCACCGTCGCATAGGCGAGCGTTCCCTGCTGATACGTTCCTTGCAGCGTCTGGAGATGACGCGCCTCGATGTCCTCGCGCTCCTTCTCCGACGCCAGCAGGGCGGCGAGTTCCTGGCCCCGCGACATCTGTCCTGTCTGCGCCTCCTCTCTAATGATGGAGGATTGCAGGCTTAGACCATTCAACGCGATGTCATACCGGGCTTTCTCAGCCTCGCGCGCGATCGCGAGATCGGCGTCACTGGAGCTTTGGGCCGATGTGACTTTCTGCGCGGCGTTGCTGGCGTAGGCTTGCGACAAGCCGGCGAAGGCGGCGTTGATCTGGGCGGCGCCGGCGCGCAGAGAAGCAGTCGTCCCGTCAACCGCGGTCGCGGCCTGCTGCAAGCCCTTCTGCAAATCCGAAACATCGGCGGTGAATCGGATGGAAACGTCGTCGGCCATCGGGACACTCCTTAGCGAAATTGGAGAGAACACGCTCTACTCACATGGGTGGGCTCGCTCACCCGCCTTTGGCCGCCCCGACGAAGCCACCGGGATAGCGAGCGATGAGACCGCCGATGCCGCTAGGATCAGCGGCGCTCGCCGCAACCGGCGCGGCAACCTTGGGCTCGATGCGGTAGACGCATTTCAGGATCTCGTGCGCCGGCGGAAACTCGCGCCAATAGGCGAAGAGCGCCAGCACGTCGTGCAGCGTCATCTCGTCTATTTCGGCCGGGGTGTAGCCACAGCCGGTCATGAGCCGCGCGTATATGAAATCGAAGTCGACGCGGGCGGGGGCCTCGCGGCCGCCGCGCCCGCTCAGGCTTCCCCCGGCTTGTCGCCCCCTTCGGACGACGGAAGAAAGCCGCCGAGGCGAAGGACGGCCGCCATGGCGGCGCCGATCTCCGTCGCCGTCGCTTCGACATCGCCAAGCGCAGCCGCCGCCTCCGCATGGTCCCGCCGGAGCGCGATCGCAACGATCGCCATGGCGGCCGTCACATTCCCCGCGGCCTCTGGCGCGCCGGCCAGCAGTATGGGTTCGATTTCCTGCACCTGGCGTAGCGTCAGCGGCCGCAACGCCCAGTCGCGCTCCCCAAGCTTAATAGTCTCGACGCGCGTCCGCATTACGACGCCTCCGCGAACGACCAAGTCATCACATTGCCGGCAGCGTCGGCGAAGCAGGAGAAATCAAACTCCGGCATGACGAAATCCTCCAGCTTGGTGTGGAAACTCAACTTGTTCGACGTGCAATTATTGAGCTTGAGCGAAATTGCCTGCCCTTGAAACGTCGTATAGAAATTCGCTTGGAAAGTTGGCGTCGTTCCGAGCAGTTGATTGGCGACAGTGAACTGCTGGCCGGTCGCCGCGAGCGTATAGTTATAGCTGATCAGGACAGCCTTTCCGGTATCGGCCGCGGCGAATGTGTAGATGCCGGCCACGACCGCATACTGACCTGCCGCAGGCGCCGAGGCGACCTGCGTTAGCGGAAGACCGGTCGCAGCGTAGAGCACGCCGAGATCCTTGACCCATGTCGATGCGTTCGCCGCCGAGACTGTGTAAGGCGAAATACCCGGGACCGCGCCTGCTTCCGCGAAAGAGGTCGCGAGCTGACCCGATGTCGGCGTCACGCCATAGAAGAGATTGGCGAAAGCCAGTCCGGAAATACGCGCGACTTTCGCCTTTCCCGTCGTCTTGATCGTCCCGCGCGCGACCGCCACGGGACGCTGGTACTGGCCGGTCAGCTCCTTGATGCTGGCGGTTTCTTCGATGGTGACCTCCTGCACGAGGCCGAAGTTCACCGGCGTCGCATTCGCGATATCCGTACGGGTTCCAAACAATACGCCCGAGCCGAAACTATACATTGAAAACCTCTCTCGTTCGACCGTTGCCGATGCCGCCGCGTCCGTTTACCTAATGGAAGAACGCCTCGTCGCACCGATGATTTCCTCAAAATCTCTAGGGAAGGATGAGCTTCACCGGAATGATCAACAGCGCATCGCCATCGAGATCGCCAGGATCCTTCAACGCCTTGCCGTCGATGCGGCAATGATGGACCGCGCCGCCGAGGGTATTGCGACCCGTGGCGAGATCCGCGCCTGATAGCGCGAAGGCGCCATCAAGTCTGTCCAACACGTCATTCAGGAGCGCAGCGCCGGCAATGGCGGAATCCTTGGCGTTGAGGTAGATGAAAAGCCGGACTTCGATCACCCGTTTGGGCGTCGCGCTCTCGCTCCAGGAGTAGGTCTCCTGACCGCCCTCAAATAGGAAGCAGGCCGGTCGGCTTACCGCCGGCACATCGCTCCAAAGTTTCAGTCGCCGCGCCGGCCCAAGCTTCCAGGCGTAGGCCCCGGCGACGAGGTTCTGCAACGCCGCAATGGCGATCTCCCGGCTTGCCCCGGCCATGTCTACCCCACTTTCCAATCGGCGTCGGACGCTTTTGTTGGCGTCGACGTCGCGTCGCCGCCTTAGGCTTGTCCCAGTGCCTCCAAAGCGGCCTGCTTTAGGCCGCTGACGATTTCCGCGCTCATCTCCGAAAAAGACGCGCCGATGAAAGAATGCGCCGGGATTGTCGAACCCGGGTGATGAATGCTCCTGGCGAACACCTGGCCGCCGCCTGCGGTGAAGGCCAACGCCTTCGCCTTCACCGCGATGATCTCGTGCGCCGCGGTCTTGCCGCCAAATTCCTGGATTGCGGCGTAAGGAGAGCCGCTGCTCGATGCGACGATCGACACAGCGGATCCGTCATCCTCGACCGCGGATTGGATCGAACTCGTGAGGGCGCCAGAACGCGCCTGCAGCACGTCGCCCGATAGTTTTTGCCGGATCCGCGCTTCGAACGCAGCGCGCAAGACGTCCGCCCGCTCACGCAGCGCGCGATCGACGGCGCCTGAATCAAGAATCGCCTCGATCATGGCGTCACGACGCGCCGATAGGGCTGCAAGGCGCTCGCGACGAAGTCAGGAACGCTCTTCACGATAAAGGCCATCGTCTCCTGACCGCCAAGCGATTTGGACTGCTGTCCGATGCGGGAGCGATAGCCGTAGCGTTCAGCAACCCAGTCGAGGCAGGCGACGGCGAGATCGGCCGGCACATAGCCATAGGTCAGGCTCAGCGCAGCCCCGGCGTCCGACGCTGCGAAGGAATAGACGCCGTTGGCCGCCGAATATTGTCCCGCGCCAGGATTGGCGGCGACCAAAGTCAGCGCGCCGCCGCCGGCGTAAGCAACGCCGCCATCGCTCGCCCAGTCTCCATAGGGCGCTAGAGCGGCGACGCTGTAGGGCGCCCCCGCCGGCGCCACAGTTGTCTCACCACTGATCTGATAGCCTGCCGTATAGGAGATCGCGACATTCTGCAGCCCGTGCGCGAAGCGACGCCCGCGCAACGACAGCCGCTGCATGCGCCCGGGAGGCGGCGCCTCCCCTCCGTCCAAAACGAAGCCGACGCCGATTGGTCCGTTGGCGGCAAGGGGCGGAGCGGCCGGAATCGCAACGCCATTCACGCTGCAGGACTGAACGACGTTAACGGGCCAGTGCCGTAGCATGATCGAGGGCTCCTCGCCGCCGTCATGGATCTCGGCATAGGTGGTCGGCAGGATCGAGGGACGATCAAGTATATTTAGAATCGCCCGGCTGATCTGTGTGATCAGTCGCGACAAGACGCTATCGTCCTCGCTTCCGCCGATATCGAGCCAGGTCTTTACATCGGAGAGGCTGACGAGATCACCGTAGGAAGCCATGAGCCAATATCCTTAAAAGAGGGAGGGGAACGGCTTTCAACGGCATGGGCCGCCCTGCCCCATGGAAAGAGCGAGAAGTCACGGCGTCTCCTCGGAGCAAGGGCTGCCAGCTTCTCCGACATCGCTTCAGGTCAAGCCGATCGCCTGCCGCGCCAGAGCCCGCAACGCATCATTCGTCACCGGCAGGGACACGGAGACGCCCTTGTTTCTGAGAAACGCGAAGAGCCCCTGCCGATTTAGCGTCGATACGCGCTCTGCATCGGCGTCGATAACCGGAGCAGCCAAAGATTGCTGCACCGGCGCCGCCGCCTCAGACGCTAGAAGCCGGGCGCGGATGTCCTCGGTGCCCATCGCCTGCAACGCTTTCAATGTTGCGTCCATGGCGGCGCCGATCAGCTCCTCGCGCGTCATCTGCTCAGCATCCGGAGCCTCCCGGCATTCCGCCCAGGGCCGAAAGCCATGCGCCAGGAAGGCGGCACATTCATCGTCATCGACCTCGATCGAGTTATCCTCGGCAATTTCGAGGCTCCGCCCAAGATGCGAGATGGCTCCACATCCCTCAGGAATTCGTAGTTTCATGACGACCATCCTCTTGGTGCGCCGCGTTTCGACAAGATTTTTGAAGGTGAGGTCGCCGGGGCGGCCACAAGCGGGCGCCCCGGACGAGAACCTAGCCGTTGCCGATATTGGTGATAAGGGCCATGGAGGGCGGGAAATAGTTCTGCAACACTTGATCGGCATAGACGCCATATTCGTATTTTCGGGTCCGCAGCGGCCACTCGATCTGGTAGTAATCCTGACGCGTGCGGATCTGAACCACATTGCCAACGCCGGCGAGCGGATAGGGCAGCGCCCGCGTCGTGAACAGGATCGTCCCGGCCGGCATGTTCGGATGAACTTTGATATCGACCACGCTGCCGCCCTGCATCGAGAAGCGATTGAGGTAGGTGCGCACCATGATGCCGCCGCCGACGACATCCTGCGCCGTTTCAAAAACAAAGCGCTGCGCGGAAGTTTGCGAGCCCGCCAGGATCTTCTTCGAAACGTTCAGCGCCTCTTGCGAACTCACCCACATCGTGTCGGGCGACAGCCGGTAATTGTCCCACATGGACTTCAGAACGGTGTCGATCTCCATGACGCCGCCGGATCCGTCCGCGGTCAATGGCGAGCCAACGCCGGCAACGCCGGAAGGCATGGTGTAAACAGACGCGCCCGAGCCCGCCTTCACGGCCTGGTAGATCAATCCGTCGAATGCCAGCAGGTTGGCTGAATTGTCATTGGCGCCGAGGGAGGCCGCCGTCTGGGAGCCGGTCGCCGCCGCGCTGATCACCACGGAATTGATGGTCGTGATGGCGCCCAGCGTCTCCGCGCCGGCGGCGCCCCAGAACCACGCATAGCCGAGAGCGCCCCGCACCGGGGCGACGCTCGCGCTGATCGATCCGGTCGGTCCTGTCGTCGGCACGGTGGCGTTCGCGCTGGCTTTGGCGACGCCGCCGCCGAACGTATCCGACGACCCGTCGGCGTTCGTACGGGTGATCTGTCCCTGCACGCCGCCTGCGATCGAACCATTCATCAACGCGTCGAGAGTGAGGGCGGTGCAAATGACTGACCAGGTCTGCGCGGGGAGGGTTCCGCCGCTTGTCGAGGCCACGAGCGAGGGCGTCGGCGTCGCGCCGAGCGGCCCGGATGAGCAACCGCCGAGGATCATTGCCTCTTCGCCGATCATCAGCGCTTCGAGCCCGGTCTTGGCGCCGATCGCGCGAACGTCGTCGAATTCCTGGCCGGCGAATTGCGCTTCGAAATCAACGCTGGTCTCAACGCCGATGCCCTTGTAAGTCGCGGTATAATCCTGCGTCGCCACGGCGAGAACGCCGCCGCGATTGGCCGACGATACGCCAAACCGGAGACCGGTGGTGTTGATCGCCGTAATCGCGCGCCAGGCCGCCTGAATGCCGCCCTTCCCCGATACGCGCGGGATCATGTTGCGCAATGGCGTCAGCACAGGATAGAGAAATTTCGCGCCGAGTTCGAGGTCGTAGAACGTGAGGCCAGACGTGTTGCTAGAGCTTTGCGCAAAAGTGCTCTTCTCGAGCCCGATCAGGTTCTTGAAACGCGGATCGCCGAGCGGCCTCGACTGCGCCGTCTTGATCCGATCAAGAACGTCCTGGGAATTGGTCTGCATCGTGGTCATCGGTTACTCCTGGCGAAGAAAACTCGCTGAAAGAATTTGGGAAAGAGCGCTGACCGTTCGCACGGTCTCGACAAGCGGATCGGAAGAGCCTGGATTGCCTCGTCCGAGCGCGCCATCCAGCAGCCATTGGCTTGCGCAACGCGATTCGCTTTGGCGCTGATCCGTCGCGGCATGGATCTGAAACGAGGCGCGTCAGCGCATCGGAGAGCGACCATTGCGTTGGGCGAGTTTGATCGCGAGAATCGAAAGCGCTTCCGGATCGAGGAGAAGCTTTTCGAGCGCCTCGTTTCCGCGCGGATCGAACCCGGCGTCTTCATTCTTCGTGATCGCCCGCGCCTGCCCGGCGAAGGGCAACGGCAAGGGCTGCGCCTCGATCTGCTTCACCCGTTGCAGAACATCGGCGAGCGTCGCGGCGAGCGCGTCGAATTTCTTCTCAAGGCCGTCACCGCCCGCAAATTTCTGCGCGCCGCCGCACGCGGCGCCGAGTTCGACCGCCGTGTCGTGCAGCTTCTGCACCCGGCCCTGATCGGCCTCGCTGTTGCGAGCGCCGATCTTCGACAAAGCCGCGCCGCCCCGGCGCACCGCCTTGTGGCTACGCGCCGACATCCGCAGCGGCAGCGCCGCCTGCTCCCCATCCCCGTCGCTATCCGGGGTCTCCTCATTCGACAGAGCGCCCAAAAGGGCCGCAGCCTGCGCGATGAGGCCGCGCACGTCTGGCCCATCCGAACCATCGCCATCGCCGTCCGCATCCAGGGCGCCGGCGCTCTGAAGCTCGTTCAGTTCGTCGATCACGAACTGCAGCCGCGCGGCGGCGTCCGAACCCTTGCGGAAGCGTCGCAGCTCGCGCGCGCCATCGAGCTTGATCATTTCAAACCGCGCCTGTGGCAGGCAGGGCAGATCGACCAGCGAGATCTCGCTCGGATCCGCCGTGTAGCGCGTCAGCCCCTCTTCGTCCGTCCATCGGCGCGCATAGGCGCCGCCCTGAGAGAACCCGGTGTAGACACCCTCCGCCACCTTCTCCCATTCGGCGTCATCGATCACCTTGGCGCAAATCTCGATCTGCTTGTCGGCGTCGTTGAAATTGATCTTCGTCACCTTGCCGGCGGCGACGGCGCCATGCATCGCGCGGACATTGCCGAGCGACTTTCCGTTGGTGGATTTCGCGATCTCGGCCGACCACTTCTCGTAATTGGGCTTGGTCGAGGCGTAGTCGCAGATCTCGCCGGCGCGATCCTCCGCCTCCGCGGTCGCGAGGCCATAAACGAGGCGCTGCGCCGCGTCGACCTTGGTAATCGGTATGAACATTCGCAGCGCGGACATGCGTGCTCCTTGACTGTGAGGAGGTGATAGGAAAGGTGAAGGGACGATTTCGTGCGCGGCGCGGCCAAGCCGGCGCCGCATTCGGCGATGCCGTACATCATGCGCGATTGAAACTGACAGGCGTGTTATACTGGCCCGGAGCGACGGAGCCGCCTAACCGGCTACTTCCTTGATGATGCCGTAACGCGTTGAAGGGGGTGGCTCCAGTTTGGGAACCTCAGGCGGATCCAGGGGCGGCCCACCATTGTGGCCTATGCCGGGCCTGACCGACCGACCCTCCGAACCGCCCCCGCCCTGAAACTGTCCGCCGCCCGGCGATCCGGCCGGAACGCGCGGATGTTTCAACTCGTCCCAGCCGCCCGCCTTTGCGAGCAGCCCGGCCGCGCGCGCATGATCCTTGAACAAAGCTGCATGCGCCGCGACATCGTCCGCAGTCCAAAGCCGCGGCCCATCGGCGAAGGGTGTCAATCGGCTTCCAAATTTGACCCCCGATCGGCTTCCAAAATTGACCCCTCCTGAACCTGTTTTGTTCTGTGTCTTGGAAGGATTTCCTGAGCCGGGTCGCCGAGCTTATTCCGTTGTTCGATGGCGCGACTATTCCGTCGTCCCGACTGGAATCATTTCCCGCGACGCGCGTAGGCGCGGTCCAGGATGACGCGCAGCGTCACCGGCGTGAGCCGGCGCGGAGCGTCCTGGACGGCGGCGAGCACGGCGCGACGCTGATGATGTCGGGAGCGATGAAGACCTATGTCGATTGAGGCGCGGAGACTTTGCGTTTCGAGTCAGGCCCTGTTCTTGAAGCGCCAACTGTCGTTCCCGGTCTCGATGATGTCGCAGTGATGGGTCAAACGATCGAGCAGCGCGCTGGTCATTTTGGCGTCGATAAAGACGCTCGGCCATTCGCCGAAGGCGAGATTTGTCGTCACGATGATGGACGTGCGCTCATAGAGCTGGCTGATCAGATTGAACAGCAGCTGCCCGCCAGTCTGGGCGAAGGGGAGATAGCCGAGTTCGTCGAGGACGACGAAGTCTTTGCGGATGAGATATTCCGCGATCCGACCCTGCCGTCCGCCGCGCGCTTCGGCCTCGAGCCGGTTGACCAGATCGACGGTATTGTAGAAGCGGCCACGTTTGCCGGCGCGAATGCAATTGCGGGCGATGGCGATGCCCAAGTGAGTTTTGCCAGTGCCGGTTCCGCCGACCAGGACGCAGTTGCGCTGCTCGGCGAGAAAGTCGCCTTGGGCGAGATCGCGCACGAGGCGCTCGTTGATCGGCGTGCCGGCGAACTGGAAGTCGTCGAGGTCCTTGGCCAAGGGAAGCTTGGCGATCGCGATCTGATATTTGATCGAGCGCGCCTGCTTTTCATTGACTTCGGCCTGCAAAAGATCGCCGACGATGCGCGGCGGCTCATGCTGTCGCTTGATGCCGGTCGCCATGATCTCGTCATAGGCGGTCTTCATTCCATAGAGCTTGAGCTCGCTCATCAACTCGAAGATCTGGGTCCGCTCCATCAGGCTGTTCTCCTCAACTGATCGTAACGAGCGCAGTCGGCGACTGGCGCATGCCGCAGCTTCAGTGCTTCTGGGGTAAGGATCGACGGCGCCGGCGGCGGCTCGCGGCGGCGCGCAAGAATGTTGAGGATGACGTCGGCGCTATGCACGCCCTCGGCCAAGGCTTCGGCGCAGGCGGCTTCGACGGCGGGCAAACCGTCGCTGAGCACGGCGGCGAGGACTTTGACCATTTGCCGATCGCCGGCGTCGCTGCCGGCGAGCTTGCGCCTTATGCGCTCCAGATTGGCCGGCAGCACCCAGTCCTTGAACGGCGCTCCGTTCCTCAGAGCGCCCGGCTTGCGCGCCAGAACCGGCACGTAATGCCAAGGATCGAAAAGCGTCGCGCCGCGTCCGAAGCTGCGAGGATGATCGGCGACGACGCGCCCATTCTGACGAATGACGATGCGCCCGGCATAGGCGTGGATTTCGACGGGACGGCCAACGGCGCTGGCGTTGACCGAATATCTGTTGTTGTCGAAGCGCGCCAGGCACGTCTTCGAGACCGAAGCGTGCGCTTCATGGAACCCGTCGAACCGGCCGCGATAAGGCGCGAGCGTTTGACGCTCTTCCTCGAAGATCTCCCAGATCGTCTTATCAACGCTTTCCTGATGGCGATGCGCTTTCGCATAGCCGACGCACTGGTCGAGCAGCCAGGCGTTCATCTCGTCGTAGGTCTTGAACCGCAAGCGAGGTGTGAAAAAGCGCTCGCGCACCAGTCCGACCTGGTTCTCGACCTGCCCCTTCTCCCAGCCCGAGGCCGGCGTGCAAGCTGCCGGCTCGACCAGATAATGGCTGCACATCTGCGCGAAGCGGCGGTTGAAGAGCCGGTTCTTGCCGACGAACACCGTCTCCACCGCCGTTTTCATGTTGTCGTAGATGCCGCGGGCGCAAACGCCCTTGAAAAAGGCGAAGGCGCGGTCATGCGCGTCGAAGACCATTTCCTGGGTCTCGCGTGGATAGGCGCGCACGAAGATCATCCGGCTATGGCAAAGGCGGACATGAGCGACCTTGATGGTCGTCGTCACGCCATTGAGCACGACGATCTCATGGCTCCAGTCAAATTGGTACGCTTCCCCGGGGGCGAACGACAAAGGAACATAGGCGTCGGCCGTCATCGCCAAATGCTCGCGCTGCCATTTGCGGGCGTAGCGGCGCACTGCGTCATAGCCGCCCTCGTAACCGAGCCGGCGTAACTCTTCGAAAATGCGGATCAACGTCAGCCGCTCGCGCGCCGGCTTGCCCGCGTTCTTCGTCAGAAATCGATCGAGATCAGTGCTCCAATCTTCGAGCTTCGGCCGCGGCTGAACCTCGCGATCGTAGGAAAACGAAGTCTCCTCCGAGCGAAGGATCTTGCGAACCGTGTTCCTGGAAATCTTCAGGTCCCGGGCGATCTCCTTGATCGTCTTGCCCTTGACGAAATGTTCCCGCCGCACCCGGCCGATCGTCTCCACTATGACCATCCCCACCACCCGTTCTCAACCAGAGCGGGCAGACTGCCAGAGTCGCACCTGAGGGGGTCAAATTTGCACGCCGATCCCCCGCGTTAGGGGGTCAAATTTGCACGCCGAATAACAGCGAAGGGCAGATCCAGCGGCGCAATGTTAAGCGACGCGGCCAGCGCGCGTCCGAGCGCCGCGCCATCGGGCGAGAGCCGCGCGAGGCCGCTGGCGTCAAGCGCGCTTTGCGCAGCGGCTTTATGTCAGGGGCACCGTATCAATCCGGCTTGAAAATACCTTCGTCGAGGTTTCGCAGAGTCATTCCTGCCTCCCCAGCTTGCGGAAACCAGCCCGATTCACTTACAGCTTCAATCACCTTTCTGGCGACGACCGGCGCGATGCCAACAGTGCATTTCGCGGCCTGCAAACGCACTTGAATATTAGGGTGATCATAGAGGCGAAGAAGTGCCAGCCGTGCCTCAGTCCCTCGCGTGCGAAGCGCTTTGTCCACAGCATGCATTTCGATGAAAAGCTGGTTAACTTTCCGAAGTTCATTTCCCATTTCAGCACCATACTGAGCTACGCCGATCTCGGCGAATCGTTCCACAAGTTGATCGACCGTCATCTCTTGGAATTTGTTCTTCTTCACTGCTTCAGAACTCCGAACTCTATTAGCGCGCCGATGCCGATTTTCCTTCGGGTCTCCCAATCTTTCCCTCGCAGATAATCACGCGGTGAAAGCCAATCGAAATCTCGATTGAGTTTGGAGTACCACCCCGTAATGTCGCGATGCTTAAAAGTTGGGATCAGAACCTTGTTGTCCCCTGCTTCGATCAAATCTCGCGGGAAGCCATCAGCCCGAGCGGGCGTTTGCTCCACAATGTGGTGAATTTGGTAGCCCTCGGCAGGTTCCTCGGCCGCTCTTTGTAACTCGTCGAGGGATTTCGGTCCATCGAGCGAAGAGCGGATATTGGCGACTTCGTCGCGGAGCCACCCGGTCGCCTCGAGGATTGCCGAAAAAGCGTGCATCAACGCGACGGCGCGACGATGCTTCGCCCGGCCGAGCCAATTCGCCGCGCCTCGCACGACAGCGCGCCGCCCTGCTCGCGTCGGCGGTCTCTGCTTTGGAATCTCAGGCGGTTGCTCACCACCCTCGCCCGAAGCGGCCGACCGGCCTTCGACGACACCCGTGGCCTCCGCAACACCCCCGCCCTGTCCGCCCTGAAACTGCCCGCCGCCCGGCGATCCAGCGGGAACGCGCGGATGTTTCGACTCATCCCAGCCGCCCGCCTTTGCGAGCAGCCCGGCCGCACGCGCGTGATCCTTGAACAAAGCGACATGCGCCGCAATGTCGCCGCCGCCAAAGGCGCGGCCCCTCGGTGGAGGGCAGGCCCAGCGGCGCAATGTTGAGCGACGCGGCCAGCGCGCGTCCGAGCGCCGCGCCATCGGGCGAGAGCCGCGTGAGGCCGCTCGCGTCAAGCGCGCTTTGCGCGCCGGCCTCATCGCCCGTGTTGAGTTTCAGCACAGCCTCCGCGAGACAGCGCAACGCCCGCGCCTCATCCGCCGCCGGCCCATGCAGCCGGCTGATCCAGAAGCGAGCGACATCCGCCGTGACCGGAACGCACGAAGCGCCGCGCTTTTCCGTCAGCGGTGACGCCGGGCCATATCCAGATGGCGCCCGCACGAGCCAGCAGCGAACGCGCGCGCGGAGGCGCGCCCGCCCGCGCCTTTGCGGCGATGAAAGCGTGCATGAAAAAATCCGGAAATGAGAGACGTTCGGAAGGCCGTGGCCGCGCCTATTCCGGCAGCGGCACATAGCCCGAAGCCGTCAGCGCCATCGGCGAATTCGCCGACGCTTCCGGCAGCGGCGGGCGCCCGAGCGCGGCGCGCGCCTCATTGATCGTCATGATCCCTTTCGAGGTGAAATTCGAAAGGATCGTCTCCTGCGTCAGCGGATCGGTCTCGCGGCCGCCGCTCCACACGAACTCAAGATCGGGCGCGTCGAATTCGCTCGCCAGCACATCGTCGATGAGGGCCTTCGCCCAGGAAAGGATCGGCGCCAGCCCCTCCTCCTCGGCGAGTTCTTTCTGCGTCTCCGCCGTGGCGCGGTTCATCGTCTGCGTCAGCGCCTGCGGCGAGATCGAAAAGGCGAAGCAGACGATGCGCGCGAGCCATTCGTCGAACGGGCCTTTAAGCTCCGGCTCCTTGGTCTGGATGAAGGTCTTGGCGACGCCGCCCGGCACGAATTTCGCCCGGCGGCGGCGGCCGAGATCGCCATCGAAATAAGCGTCCCAATATTTCTGGTAGGAGGCGATCTGGTCCGGCGTCCAGTTCTCCGGCACGCCGATCAGGCTGTCTGGAATATTGCCGTCGGTGAAGTAATCGAGCAGATACATCTGCCGCCGCAGCGCGATGTTGACGGTGGTGAGGATCTGCTCCACCGGACTCATGCCATAGACGCGGTTGACGCGCAGATTGCGCGGCCTGTAGATCAGGTCGCGCACCGAATAGTCGATCGCCGGATAGCCTTTCAGCACCTGTTGGTAGGCGGCGGGATAGACCAGCGCGCCATTCTCCATATAGGGCTCCGGCGTGCGGCCAAAGCCATCGATGACCGGCTTGATCGTCGCGCCGTCGAGCGGCAGCAAGGCGGCGAGCCGCCCGGCCCGGTCGCGCCGCATATAGAGCGCGGCGGCGTCGGTGACGAAAACCTCTTCAAGCAGAATGCGCAGCCAGTCGGCGAAGCAATGGCGCCCATCTGGCTTCGAAAAAAACTGCGTCGCGGCGGCGATGCGCCCGGCATTGGCGGCGGCGCTCGCCGTTCTGTCGCGCGCGCAGATCGACCAGGATTGGCGCGCGGTCTGATCCTTGCGCGTCTCGATGACGAGGCGCAGCAGATCATAGCCATCGGCGAGGCTGCGCAATGTCGCGAATGTGACCGCCTCGAAATTGCGGACATTCGTCGCAAGATTATAGCCGGACGGATAGTCCCACTGGCGGCCGGCGACATCCGGCGGCGCCAGCGGCGTCATTGGCTCCAGCGGCCCAAACCAGCCGCTCTCGCCGGCGGCGGCGGCGTCGAAGCGGACATCGACCTGATAGGGGCTGAGCGACCAGCTTCTCGTCCCGGCGCTGCGATCGACCATGCTGCTTCCTTCGCTCGTTGATGATTTTTTCGCGCGGCCAGCCTCAGCCGCCGGCGGCGCCTTCCGCTTCGCGGCGGTAGAATTCGATGATGCCGGTTCCGTCGTCGCGGCCGAAGAGATGCGTCAACGCCCAGATCGCCGCGTCTGCGTGATCTGGGCTGCCGCCGCCATTGTAGCCGGCGCCCGAGAAGGCGCAGAGCTGGTCCTCAAGCTTGCCGAAGCGACCGGCGTGATGCACCTGCCCCTGTGCGTAGCGCACCGAGATCGGCTCGGCCCGCACCGCCTTGCCGCGGCTCGCGGCGACGAGACGCACCGGCACGTTGCGATCGGCGGCCTGTATCGTCGCGCGAACCATCTCCCCGCCAAAATTGCTTTCCGCCACGATGCAGTCGGCGCGATATTTGTGAAACGCAACCACCGCTCGCCTGCCCCACACGGCGGGGGCCTCGCGGCAGGAGAGATCATCGAGGACATAAGCGTCGCCATCGAACCCGCGCGCGGCAATGACAATGCCAATCTCGTCGGCGCCGAGATCATCGCGGCCCGCCGCGCCAGACGGATCCACCGCGACGACGACGCTGGCGCGACGGTCTTCGGGGATATCGTCCAGCGCGCAGCGATTGGCGTCGATCACGCTGTAGCTCCACAGCGCGCCATCGACCTCGTCGACGTAAACGCCCTCGAAGAAGCGCTTGCGTTGCTTCTCTGGAAGATTTGCGAGGCTGGCCAGAAATTGTTTCGAGAGATTGGCTTTGTTGTCGGATGGGTTGAGGAAGGCGCGGGCGTAGCTTGCCGGATCCTTCAAGGGCTTCAAACTGACAGGATCGATCTTGTCGCCGAACAGCCTGTTGGTCCAGTGCGTCTTGCCAACCGGATTGAGATCGACAAACGCGCGCTGGCGGATTTTCGGCGCCACCTGCGCCAGCCGGGTAAAGGCGACGAGAGCAGACGAATAGGGAATCTGCGAGGCCTCGTTCAGAAATACGGTTGAATATTCAAGACCAAGAATTTTTTCGACCCGGTCCTTGTCGTCGAGGCCGCCGATCCAGATCCGCGACCCGTTCTCCAGTTCGAAATATCCATCCTGGCGGCGCTCACGCAGTTTCGTCCCGGGAAAGCAGCAGCGCATCACTTTCGGCAGGGAATCAAGCGTGATCGAGGCGCGGGCGGCGTTGGCATGGAAGCGCAGAACGGCGTGACGGGAGCCCTCCGACAGCAGCGCGCGCGTGACGATGGCGCGAAGGATCAGAAATGTCTTGCCCGAGCGCGTGCCGCCGACGAGGCAGGCGTAACGCTGCGGTCCGTCCAGGAGGCGGCGCGCCGCCTCCTGGCCTGGGCTGAATGTCGCCATGCACGCTCCCGTCTTCGAGGTTTTAGATTGTGGCTGAGGATCGCGCTTCGCCGGAGGCGGGCTGCGTTCCTTGAAGAATCGGGTTCACGATGGCGGTTGATGCAGCCGGCGAAACAAAGGCGCAGTTCGGCCCCGGCACACGCGCATATTGCCCTTGCAATCTGTTGCAAGTCAATCCACAGCGGCGACAGTCAAATCGCGTATCTTACAACATTGTCATGCGACCCAACGCACAACAAAGCCAGCAGATGCTCCGATCCGGCGCGGTTGCATCGCCGCGCGCTGGCAATGCGCGGGTCTTTAAACGGCGCGGGTTCGTCGTGTTGAATTCTGGGGAGTCGACGATATTGGCCAATCACGCCCGCCCGGCCGCTGGAGGCTGCGGAGGCACATCGCGAAGGACGCAGTTCGGCCCCGGCACACGCGCATATTGCCCTTGCAATCCGTTGCAAGTCAATCCACCGCGACAATCGCAAAACAGCGCATCTTACAACATCGTCTGCGATTTGACTCCGTTTCGCGGACATATTGGCCGCGCGGCGCGATTTTATTATGTCGCGGTCGGGCGAATCGGCTATGGGTCTCAAACCAAAATCGATCGAAATTCGGAGATTTAGATGACGGATGGTCTTTACAAGGTTCACTACGAAACAGCGCTCGGACAGGGATTTGGCGTCGCTACGCTGCTCGATGGGACAATTCGCGGCGGCGACAGCATTTTTTACTACAGCGGCCCGTTTACGTGGAAAGGCGATGAGTTCGCCGCCAATGTCCTAACCGGCCGATTTGGCGACGTGAGCGCGCCATCCGTATTCGGCAAAGACGACGTCCATCTCGCGCTGCAGGGAAAGTCAACGAAGGGTTCGCTCAGCGTGACCGGCCATGCCAAGGAGGCGCCGGATATCGCCTTCCGGGCGACCTTCACGAAAATTGCGGATTGATAAGGCCGCCGTCGCAGGCGTGTTGAAGAAGTTTGGAAGCCCGGCGGATCGGCCGGGCTTTTTCATTGCGTTCGGTCTGGAAAGGACTAAGGGCGCGAAGTGATGTTGGACGTCGGCGCCGCCGGCGCGCAATTCGGCCCCGGTATGCGCGCATATTGCTCACGCAATCTGTTGCAAGTCAACGCAGGAGATCGCGGCTATTTCCGCGATCTTACAAGGGTTCGCGGCGCCTGCGTGACGTGTCCGGCTTTCGCCAATCCCAAGTGCCCGCGCTAAAACACCAACACGCCGCGCGCGTTGAGCCATTGCGCCAGATGCGATAGCGCCTTCGCCCGCTTGCGGTAGAATGTGTGCGGCGCCCATTTCTTTTCGCTGCAAAGCGCTTTGACGGAACGCCCTCGCGCGGCGCGCAAGGCCCAAAGGCTCGTTACCAGCGCCATGCCGGTATCGATTGTCCGCAATTCGCGCAGCCAGTCGAAAGCCGCCTCCATCTGCCCGATTTCGGCGCTGGTCGGGCGTAGATTTGTGCGGTTAGCCGCGGCCTCGCGCGCGCGGCGCTCGCCGTCGTCAATTTCGGCCTGCGCCAATTGGTCCGCCCATTCGACGCTGTGGCGCGGCCAATGTCCGCCGGGCTCGCGCGGCCCGCGCGAACGCGGCATGCGGTCGAGTGTGGCGAAGGCCTTGACGAGCGCGCGGGCGACCTGCTCCGGCTCCCAACGCGTCGGCAATGTCTGGCGGTCTGGCGAATAGGGCGCTTCGAGCGCGTTGATCTTCTCGGCCGGCTCCATCATCAAATTCCATCGTCGAGAATATTGTCGATCAGCGTCGGATCGGCGGCGACGACGAGCAACAGGAGCTTGATCATCGAGTCGCGGGTGAGGCTGCGCTTGGCAGCCGCCGCGTCATAAAGCTGGGCGGCTTCGGGCGGCAGGCGCAGCGCAAGCGCGGCCGCAGCGGCGCGGAAGGCGAGGCCGAAGCGCTGCGCTTGCCTGTGCACATTGTTGGGCGTGGAGCTTATCAACGGGTCTTCGGCGATGCGGCGGGCGTCCCAGCCAAGGCCGAGGAGAAAGCCGAGCCTTGCGATGCGCTCGCCGGTCCAGCGGGCTTTCTGGATTTCGGTTCTGATCTTCACGGTAAATTCTCCCAGGCGCTTTCCCGTTGAATGGCCGCGGCGGCATGCTTGGCGGCGCGAGTTGAAGAATACGGTAACACTACCTATATGTAAAGGTATTTTTACCGAATGCTTTTGGCGCGAAGTACGGTTATTCTACCGTTATGGATCTCGAAGACGTTCTCACCCGCATCGAAAGCCGGCTCGAGGCCCTTGGCCTTTCCGCCCACGCCGCCTCGCTCGCGGCGAAGAAGCCCGACGCCATCCGCAATCTGAAACGCGCTGTCAAAAGCGGCGACCGGCGCGGCGTCACGACCGAGACTCTGACGGCCCTCGCGCCAGTCCTGAAGACGACGGCGGCCTGGCTGCTCGAGGGCGTCGGCGATGCGCAGCCCGGCAATCGCGTGCGCGTGGTCGGGCGCATCGGCGCCGGCGCCGAGATCCAGCCCGAGTTTGAGCAGATTCCGCCTGACGGGCTCTATGAAATTGAGGTGCCCTTCCCGATCGCCGCGGACGCCATCGCCTTCCAGGTCGAGGGCGACAGCATGTGGCCGCGCTACGATCCCGGCGACGTCATCATTTGCTGGCGCGAGGGCGCCGACGCCGAGCAGGTGATCGGCTGGGAGGCGGCGGTGCGCACCGCCGACGGCAAACGCTATCTGAAGCGCATCCAGCGCGGCGCGCGGGCCGGCACCTTCGACCTCGAAAGCCATAATGCGGCGCCGATCCGCAGCGTCAGGATCGAATGGGCGGCCGAGATCCAGGGCGTCGTGCGATTCGGTCAATGGCGCCGCCGTTAGCGGTAAGATCACCACACGGTCAGTAATATCTACCTGTAATACGGTAATTATACCTATTACGCTCCTCCAGTCCAGAACTGGAGGAGAGCCATGCCGACCCTGTCCGCCCGCGCCGATCTCGCCGCCGCCCTCGCGGCGCAGGCCCGCCGCACCGCACGCCAGATGATCAAGTTCCGCGCCCGCGCCTATGCGGCGCGCCCGCGCGATCTCGATGCGCTCGCCCCCGGCCTCTCCGCCGCCGCGCCCGCCGCCCTCATCGCCGCCGGCGCGGATCTACTGCGCCAGGAGGCCGGCGCGCCGCGCCGCTGGTTCGGCTTCGGCGCCGAGGCCCCCGCCCTCAATGCCCGGGCGCTGATGCTGCTCGGCCGGACGCGTCGCAGATTCCGCGTCTGACGGGCAGCGCAAAAGAATCGCGCAGAACCGGCGCCCTTGTCGCGCGCCGCCCGGGCGCCTAAATCTTCGGTCGCAGCGAAGGCGCAGCGCGAAGCCAGCGCGCTGAAGCCCCGACCAGGACGGCGACCCGCGCTTTTTAGGAACAAAGAGCGCGGCGCGTCGTTTCTCGTCGCATTAAGTGGCGAGGCGGAGGAAGACGCGAATGAATGCGCCTGCGATTTTGACCCCGCAAACGCGACCCGGCCCGCTTCCTGATCCACGAGAACTCGCTGACCTTCTGTTTCGCACGCGCCGGCAAACGGCCCGGCTCGCCGCGCCGCTCGGCGTCGAGGATCAGGCCGCGCAGGCCAATGAGGACGCGAGCCCGACCAAATGGCATCTCGCGCACACGACCTGGTTCTTCGAGACCTTCGTCCTCGAGCCCTTTCTGCCCGGCTACCAGACCTTCGACGCACGCTTCAATTATTGCTTCAACTCCTATTATGAGGCGCAGGGGCCGCGCCAGCCGCGCGCGCTGCGCGGCCTGCTGACGCGCCCGACCTGTTTCGAAGTGCGCGATTATCGCGCCCATGTCGATGAAGCGCTGCAGACCTTGTTCGCCGGCGCGGGCGCTGAAAAGGATGAGATCCTCCAGCGCGTCGAGATCGGCGTACACCACGAGCAGCAGCATCAGGAACTGCTTCTCACCGACATCCTCAGCCTGTTTGCGCAAAGCCCGCTGCGCCCGGCCTATCGCGAGGGCGGCCCGCTGCGCGCGCGCCATGAGGCCGAGCCGCTGCGCTTCCTCGCGTTTGAAGGCGGCCAGCGCGCGATCGGCTGCGCCGGGGACGGCTTCGCCTTCGACAATGAAGGGCCCCGCCACGACGTGCTGCTGCGCCCGTTCCAGCTCGCCGACCGACTCATCACCAATGCCGAATGGGCCGCCTTCATGAGCGATGGCGGCTACCGCACGCCTTCGCTCTGGTTCGCCGACGGCTGGGCGCGCGTTGCGCGGGACGGCTGGCGCGCGCCGCTCTACTGGGAGGAACGCGACGGGCAGTGGCTTGAGATGACGCTCTGGGGCCTTGCGACGATCGACGGCGCGGCTCCTGTCCGCTGCGTCAGCTATTTTGAGGCCGACGCCTACGCCCGCTGGGCCGGCAAGCGCCTGCCGACAGAGTTCGAATGGGAAATCGCCGCGGCCGGCGTCGCTGTCGCCGGCAACATGCTTGAATCGGATAGTCTGACGCCCCTGCCGGCGCCATCAGGCTCCGGCCTGCGGCAGATGTTCGGCGATGTCTGGGAGTGGACCCAAAGCGCCTATAGCCCCTATCCTGGCTACCGCCCAGCCGAGGGAGCGCTCGGCGAATATAATGGCAAGTTCATGTGCGGCCAGCAGGTGCTGCGCGGGGCGTCCTGCGCGACGCCCGAATCGCACGCGCGCCGGACTTATCGCAATTTCTTCTATCCGCACCAGCGCTGGCAGTTCTGCGGGCTGCGGCTGGCGGATGAAGCCTGATGCCGCAGATCGCCGAAACCCGCTTGGAGGCGGCGCTCGCCCCGGAGAACGACGAAATTTTGCGCGCGGCTCTCGCGGGACTGTCGCAGCCGCAAAAATCGCTGCCGGCCTGGCTCTTCTACGACGCGCGCGGAAGCGAGCTCTTCGAGGAAATCACCCGCCTGCCCGAATACTATCCGACGCGCGTCGAGACCGCGATCCTCGCATCAGTGGCGCATCAAATCGCCGCCGAGGCGCCGCCAGGCGGCGTTCTCGTGGAGTTTGGCTCGGGCTCCAGCCGCAAGACGGAAATTCTGCTCGACGCCCTGCCGGGCCTTTCCGCTTACGCGCCGATCGACGTTTCGCGGAGCGCGCTCGATGAAGCCGTGGCGCGCATCGCGCTGCGCTTCCCGGCGCTGCGCGTCATCCCGACGGTGGGCGATTTCGCGGCTCCCCTGGCGCTGCCCGCGGCGCTCGCCAAGCGCCCGCGTCTCGGCTTCTTCCCCGGCTCGACCATCGGCAATTTCGCCCCGGCGGAGGCGTGCGATCTCCTCGCCCATATGGCGGCGACGCTTGGCCCGCGCGGCAGGCTCGTCATCGGCGTCGATCTGCGCAAGGATCTCTCGATCCTTCTGCCCGCCTATAATGATTCAGCCGGCGTCACGGCGGCCTTCAACGCCAATATTCTCACCCGGCTGAACCGCGAGGCCGGCTTCGATTTCGACCTCGATCGCTTCGTCCATAGCGCGATCTTCAACGCCGCCGAGGGACGCATCGAGATGCATCTCGTCAGCGTCGAGCGCCAGCAGGTCACAGTCATGGGGCGCAGCTTCGATTTCGCCGCCGGCGAGAGCATCCATACGGAGAACTCCTACAAATATTCGATCCCGCAGTTTGAGGAACTCGCCCGCCGCGCCGGCTGGACGCCGCACCGGGTCTGGACCGACCGCGACCGCATGTTCAGTCTGCATGAGCTCGTCGCCGCAGGCCAAGCTTATTAGATCTATCAATTTCACGATCTTTGAACGCGCCAGCCCACAGGCCCGGATAGCGAAATCTTTGCGATAAAGGCGTCGTCATGCCGCGTCGCCGCGCCGCAAAGACGCTGGCGGCGGATTTCCGCTTTCGCGTATAATACGCTAGACATGCCGATTGAATTCAAGATTAGCGGGACAGATCGCCATCATGACGCAGACAAATGGCAATTTCGACTATTCGATCCCGGAGCATGTCGACCGGCTCCGCTCGTCGCCCCGACTGTTCGAGAATGATCTTCTCGACAAGCTGTCGCGCGTGCACTGGTCGACGCCGCTTTTCGTCTATCTCCCGGTCATCGCCCTTCTGGCGGTCCTGAGCTTTCAGTCCTTCAGCCTGCCGGTCGTGCTCCTCTCCGCCGCGCTTGGCTATTTCCTGTGGACGCTGACCGAATATCTCGGCCATCGCTATCCCTTCCATTACAAATTCCCGGGCAAGTTCGGCGCCCGCATCCATTTCCTGATCCATGGCGTCCACCACGATCATCCGAACGATCCGCTGCGCCTCGTCATGCCGGTTCTGCTCAGCGTTCCGATCATGCTGATCGCGTTTGGCGTGACGCGCATCCTTTTCGGTCTGCCCTACGGCTATCCCGTGCTGATGGGCTTCATCATCGGCTATCTCGGCTATGACATGGTGCATTACTACACCCATCACGCCAAGCCGACGACGCGCCTCGGCCAGACGCTGCGGCGGCTGCATCTCCTGCACCATTTCCGCGACCCGACGCGCGCCTTTGGCGTCAGCGCGCCTTACTGGGACTATGTGTTCGGCACGCAGCAGGTCCGGAACGCGCGGCTTCCCGCCGATCCGGCCGACAAGCCGGCCGCCTGAAAGCGCCGGACCGCTAACCCTGTTCCGGCTTTGACTGCGGCCCATGCCGCGCATCAAAACGCTGGCTCGCCCACGTGACCTGATGCGTGGTCCAGCCGCGCAGCCAGGCGGCGAGAGCCAGAATCTCCCGGCCGAGGAAGGCCGGCAGCGACCAGATCGAAATTTCCCAGCCCTTCAGCGCCGCGAAAACCGTCTCGGCGACGAACCAGAGCCCGAGCGTCGCAGCGAAAGCGGTGAACGCCGATAACCCCGCAAGCGGCGCCGCCAGCGCCGCCGCGAGCGCGGCGGGAAGCGGACTGGCGAGCGGTTCGAGCGGATAGGAAATCAGCTCGTTGGTGCGGCGGATGACGCTCCAGCGAGCCTGCCGGCGATAGACGTCGGCAAGGTAGCGGAAGCCGATCTCCTGATCGACCGTCTCATGGGCGAAGACGGTTTTCAGCCCGATCCGCGCGAAGGCCATCGAGATCGCCGTATCCTCGGCCAGATTCTGGCTCATCGCCGCAACGCCGCCGGCGCGCTCGAGATCGCTGCGCCGCAGCGCCATGATCTTGCCGATGCCGAAGCCAAGTCCAAGCGTCGAGGCGCTAAGGAGAAGCCGCGCATGGGCGTTGATGATCGAGGCTTCGATCCAGCCGCCGACGGACTCGGCGCGCACGGCGACCGGCACGGCGACGACGAGGCCGACGCCCGGCACGAAATTCTTGAGGAAAACCGCGAGCGCATCTGGCGCCAGCGTGATGTTCGAATCCTTGGTCAGGATGTGATCATGCCGCGCCTCGGCGAGCGGCGCGATGAGGTTATTCAGCTTCGGACTGACCGCGGCGCTGCCTTTCGAATGGATGAAGCGGCAGGCGGCAGCGGGCTGCGATGCGGCGATGGCGCGCGCCGCGTCAAGCGCCGGCGATTCGAGCTCGGCGGCGCTGATCAGGATCTCATAGTCCGGATAATCCTGCACGAAAACGGAGCGCTGCGCCCGTTCAAAGCCTGGATCGAGAAGCTTGATCGGCAGGATGACCGAGACCGGCGGCTGCGCGGCGGCGCTCGCGCGCCGCCTTTGCACGAAAGGCTGCGCCAGGCCGCAAACCAGCGTAAAGGCCAGGAGCGCGACGGCGATGCACCACCAGATCGCGCCGGCATAGCTGAGAAAAGTCGCCGCCATTTCCGGTCCCGCAATGTCGTCAAATAAGGCGGTCGCCAACGATTCTTCGCTTGCCGCCGCAATGGGTTAGAGCATCTTTAGCGGCGCGGCGCCAATCCCCGCGCCTGAGACCGCGCGCAAATGGCGCAGATCGCAAGTGAAGCTTTTTTGCTGCGCCGCCGTCACGGATGACGTGCGCGCCCGGCCGATCTAAGGTCAGGCCGCCGCCATTTCCCCCGCCGAGGACGCCCCGATTGCCCGAACTGCCAGAAGTCGAAACGGTGCGGCGCGGCCTTGAACCCGCGATGGTCGGCGCGCGCCTCCTCAGGGTCGATCAGCGGCGCCCCGACTTGCGCTTTCCGTTTCCGGTCGGCTTTCCGGAGCGTCTCGCCGGCCGCAGCATCGTCGCGCTCGGCCGGCGCGCGAAATATCTCCTCGCCGACCTCGACGACGACGCCGTTCTCGTCATGCACCTTGGCATGTCCGGATCCTTTCGCGTCGAAGCCGGGACATCCGAGGCGCTTGCACCCGCGCCTCCGGGAAAAAACGCGGCGCATGACCATGTCGTCTTCGCGCTGTCGACCGGCTCCAGCGTCATTTACAATGATCCGCGCCGCTTCGGCTTCATGGATCTCGTCGCGCGCGACGCGCTTGCAGCGCATCCGCTGTTCAGATCGCTGGGTCTTGAACCGCTCGGCAATGAGCTCGACGGCGTGGCGCTGGCGCGTCTCTTCGCCGGCAAGACGACGTCGTTGAAGGCCGCCCTGCTCGATCAAACGCTGGTCGCGGGCCTTGGCAATATTTACGTCTCGGAGGCGCTGCATCGCGCCGGCCTCTCGCCGCGCCGCGCGGCTGGCAGCCTCGCGCGCAAGGACGCAGCGCCGACCGCGCGCGCCCATCGGCTCGCCGAAACGATCCGCGAGGTTTTGGAGGAAGCCGTGGCGGCTGGCGGATCATCGCTGCGCGATCACCGCCAGACCAATGGCGCGCTGGGCTATTTTCAGCACAGCTTTCGCGTCTACGACCGCGAACTCAGCCCCTGCCCGACGCCCGGCTGCGGCGGAATCATCCGCCGCATCGCGCAATCGGGTCGCTCGACATTTTTCTGCGGCGTCTGCCAAAAGTAAGGCGCGGCCGCGAAAAGCCGTCAGGCGCTGTGGGTTGGCTGCGCGTGTCCGAGCACGACGACTTTGGAGCCGACGGTCGAACGCTGGTAGAGATCCATCACGTCCTGATTGACCATGCGGATGCAGCCTGACGAGACGCTGGATCCGATCGAAGCCGGCTCGTTCGTGCCGTGGATGCGGAAATAGGTGTCCTGGTTGCCCTGCCAGAGATAATGCGCCCGGGCGCCCAGCGGGTTTTCCGGACCGCCCGGCATGCCAAGACCGCTTTGCAGCTGGCTCATCTGCTTCACGAGATCAGGCCGCCGCGCCAGCATTTCCTTCGGCGGATACCAGTCGGGCCATTCCTGCTTGTTATGGATCAAAGCTTCCCCGGACCAGGCGAAGCCTTCGCGGCCGACGCCGACGCCATAACGCATGGCCTGACCGCCCTCCTCGACGTGGTAGAGATAATGGGCGGACGGATCGACGACGATCGTTCCCGGCGCTTCCTTGCCCGCGTAGGCGACCCGGGTGCGGCGGAAGGCCGGATCGAGATCCGACGGCTTGACCGCGGCGACCCTGAATTTTCCGTCCTGAATTTCTCCATACATCTGTCCGAAGTCGCCTGCGGCGCCGATGACGGTCGTCGCCGGCGAGCCGGACGCGGAGGCAGGAGACGGCGCCGGCGGAACGGCGGCGGCGATTTGGCTTTGCTGGCCGCCAACGCAACCGGCAAGGCCGAATGCCGCTGCGGAGGAGGCGCCAACTATCAATGTACGGCGATTCACATGTGACATGGGCGTTTCATCTGTGAGTGTTGAAGTCCTAGAATCAACTTAATTGAGAAAAATGCGTGGCGATATTGCACGGAAGCCACGGTCAGATTTTCTTTCACGCCAATTCTTGCCGCCAAGCTTGGCGATCTCCTTGCCGCCCAATCGATTGCGAAGGGGGGCGCCGGGACCGAGCTCAGGCGCCCCTTGCAAAAATCGTATTTAGATATATCTTTTATTTCGATACATCGAAACCGTATCAAGTACGCCATTCCGGCGCGCTATACACCTGAAAGATCCAAAATATGAGAATCCACCCCTTTTTCCACGCTTTCGCTCATAGCGGCGATCATCGAGGTCCTGAAGGTCATCGGCGGCAATCGCCACCCCGAGGGCTTCGGCCCCCATGGCCTGTTCCGGCGTCATGGCCGGCCTGGCGGGCGCGGGCGCATGTTCGAGCAGGGCGATCTGCGCTACGTCGTCCTGAAGCTGATTTCGGAGAAACCCTCGCACGGCTATGAAATCATCAAGGCGATCGAAGACCGCGTCGGCGGGGCCTATGCGCCAAGCCCCGGCGTCATCTATCCGACCTTGACCCTGCTTGAAGAAATGGGCGCGATCCGGGTGCAGGAGACCGACGGGCCGCGCAAGCTTTATGCGATCACGCCCGAGGGCGAGGAGCTGCTGCGCCAGAATCAGGCGACGGTCGAGACGATCTTCAGCCGCATGGCCGACGTCAACGCGCGCCATGGCGGCGGCCCGGCCCCCCAGATCCTCCGCGCCATGGAGAATTTACGGACCTCGCTCCGGTTGCGGCTGTCGCACGGCCCTCTCAGCGCCGAGCAATCGGCCGCGATCGCGGATGCGCTCGATACGGCGGCCAAAGCCGTGGAGGCGAGTTGAGGCGGCGCGCGGCCTCCACCGCGTTAGCCCGACGCGCGCAGTCGCCTAGCGATGACCTTGGTTCCCGGCAGCGCTGCGCCGCCGGGTCCGCCGACCGCCTTGACGGCGTCGGCGTGGATGACCTCGCCGCACGCCGAGCAGGTCACGCGCGGCGAAAATTCATGGCCGCAGTTCTTATGGACGAAGAGGATCGGGCTGCCCTCCTCCGGCGCCGCCCAGCGATCGCCCCATGCCGTCAGAGCCAGAATCGCAGGGACGAGATCGCGCCCGGCCGCAGTCAGGCGATATTCGTAGCGGGTCGGACGCCGCTGGTAGGCGATGCGCTCGATGACGCCCTTTTGCGCGAGCGACTTCAGCCGCCGCGCCAAAAGATTGCGCGAGATGCCGAGATCCTCGACGAGTTCGTCGAAACGCGCGACATCGAGAAACAGGTCGCGGATGATCAGCGGCGACCACCAGTCGCCGATGAGATCAAGCCCCCGGGCGAGCGAGCACCGCATCTCCGCAAAACTGGTTCTCTCCATGTCCCTGTCCCGGCCATTATCCCCAAGAGCGTCCCGCGCCCACTCAGTTGCATGATCGAACTCAATCAATTAGAATAGTTCAATCATTGAACCTGATGGGCCGTCAATGTACCACGCCTTCGTTCGCAATCGCGTCGCGGGGCTTTTCGCCGCCATCAACGGCGGCGATGCGGAGCCCGTGCTGCAGGCTTTCGCCCCCCGCTTCGAGCACGCCTTTCTCGGCGAGCACGCGCTCAGCGGATCGCGCAGAACGCTCGCCGCGACGCGGCGCTGGTATGAGCGGCTCTATCGGCTGCTACCGGGCATAAAATTCAATCTTTGCGGCGTCGACGTCAGCGGCGGCCCGTGGAACACCATGGTCCTCGCCGAATGGGACGAATCAAATGACGGCGCCGACGGCGTCCGCACAAAAAATCATGGCGTCCACGTGATGCAGCTCAAATGGGGCCGCGCGACGCGGCTCGTGATCTGCCCCGACACGGCCGGCCTGAGAGAAACGCTCGATCGTCTGGCTCTGGCCGGCTTCGCCGAGGCGCATGCCGCGCCCATCGCCGACTGACCGGCGCTCAGGGTTCGTCGCAAACCGGCCTCAGGGACGTTGCGCCAGAAAACGCAGCGCGCCCTTTTTATAGACCGGGTCGCCGACCGCGCGATTATGGTCGCGGCCTGGAATCTCCAGCGCTTCGCCAGCGGAAAACAGCGCCGCCAGACGATGCGGATCTCCCGCCACCTCGTCGGCGGTTCCGACCGCGACGAGAACGGGGAGGTCGATGCGCCGGGCTTCGGCCTCGCTCAGAGGCTGCCGCGCGCCGCGAATGCAGGCCGCCATGGCCTTGAGATCGCATTTCGTCGCATCGGCGAATTTGCGAAACATCCGCTGCATCGGATCGACGAGATCGTCGAGCGAGGGCGCCTCCATGGCGTCGGCGATGCCAAGCGGCAGCGTGGCGCCGTCGACGAGATGATGGCCAAGACCGCCCAGAATGAGCGACCGCACCCGCTCCGGATGGCTCTTGCCGAGAAACGCCGCGATGCGCGCGCCCATCGAGTAGCCCATGACGTCGGCGCGTTCGATTTCGAGATGATCGAGCAAACGGCGGCAATCCTCGGCCATTTTGGGGATGGCGTAATCGGCCGGCGCATAGAATGTCTGGCTGCGGCCGTGCCCGCGATTGTCGAGCGCGATGACCCGCCGGCCATCTTCCGTCAGCGTCTTGACCCATTGCGGGAAAAGCCAGTTGACCGCGTGACTGGAGGCGAAGCCGTGAATGAGCAGAATGGGTTCGCCGCGATCGAAGCCGACTGCGGGCTCGTCGATGAAGGCGAGGCGGACGCCCTGTCCGGAAAATTCAAGCAATAGCGCTCTCCTGTCGCGTCGCAGTCACGTCCGGCCGCCGCAGCCGGGATCGGAAAAAGTGAATACCCGCGCGCGCCATCCCGCTCCAGACTTAAGAACCGGGAAAAGTGAAACGCCGAGGCGCAGGCGCGGCAGCTGACAGGTCAATACGCGACTCGCCAAAACTCAGCCGCCTCCTTCGGCAGCGCGGCGAGAACGCTGTCAAGCTCCGCCTCTGCCATATTCTTGCGCAACGCGATCGCGACGTCCTCAATCGACGTGTCCGACGCGAAATTATGGTCGCGACGAAGCGCTTTGACCTCCGCAATCATGACCGCACGGTCTGCGAAACCGCGTTTCGGTTCGTCCGTATTCCAGTCCGCGACAAAGATCGCGCGCAGCACGGGCGGCAGAACGCCCGCGAACCGGATCGCGTCGCAAATATCGAGACGGCGTCGGAAGGTTTGAAAGACGCCTTGCGTCACCGTGTAGACCTGGTTGCGGGTCGCGAGCCCGGATTGTTCGATGAGGTCGCGCAGGAAGCGATCAAACGCCTCCGAGGCATGCTGGTATTCCATCGGCATCGGCATGAAAGGCCTCGAAATCTCCGGCGGAACGCGGCGCCGGTCGACACAGATGCGCCACTGCAATTTTGAAGCGGATTCGATTGATTGATCTAAAATTTATGAATCCAATGGCGGCGCAGCCCCGAAAATAAGGCTTCACCATCTGATTGAAAGCGTTAAACTGCCCCGCAGAATATGGTGACGGGGCGACAGGCTGGCGCGGGCGCGGCGCTTGCGTTATCGTTCGCTTCAGTTTTTTCGCCAATTTTCCAGGATGAGCGCGAATTCCATGAACCGCTATGAACGCCGCCCAATCGCCGCCGGAGAAGCCGAAGTCGAATATCTCGACGGCGAGTTCCGCATTTTGCGGCCAGGCGCATTTGTGCGCTGCGCCGCGACGGGCGCCGCGATCCGCATTGAGGATCTGCGTTACTGGAACGTCGATCTGCAGGAGCCTTACGCCAGTCCGGAGGCCAAATTGCTGCGAACTCAAAACCAGAGCCGCCGGCGGATCGCTCTGATCGGCAGCGCCGCGCGGCGTCAATTCTCGGTCTAGTCCTCGATGCCGGGTTCGGACTCGGGCTCGATGAAGGCTTGCGCGAGCCAGGGCGCGATCGCCTGCATGATCCGCGTCGAGGCGCCTGAACGGCGCTCGACGGCGTCCGCCGCGGCCCGGCCGATCTCCCGCAGTTCCGCGGAGTCGAGAAGCAGCAGGGAGACTTCGCTGGCCAATGTTTCGGCGTCATGGACCAGCGCGCAGCCGCCCGCGGCGTCCAGCGCAGCATAGACATCCTCGAAATCGCCGACACTCGGACCGTGCAGAATAGCGCAACCAAGCTTTGCCGCGTCGACCGGATTGAGCCCTCCGCCGCTCGCTGATTCGCCATTTGATCGACCAGGAGAACCGGCCAGCGATTTGCCGAGGAAAACCACCCCTGCGAGCCGGTAGAACAGCCCCGCGTCGACGGCCCTGCCGATATGAATTGCCGGAAGCGGCCCGTCGTCCCCTTCCCCACCCGCGACCCGCGCTCTAAGCCCGAGTTTTCCGGCCCGCAGCGCAATGTCCTCGCCGCGCCGCGCGCTGCGGGGCGCGATGATGGTTAGCAGATCGGGAAAATGGGCGGCGATCTTCCGATGCGCCTCGATCGCGACGTCCTCCTCGCCAGCATTGGCGGGGAACGCGGCCCATGCCGGGCGTGCGCCAATGCGCGCGGCGAGCCGCGCCAGCGCCGGCCCGTCGGGGGGCGCTGGAGAAAAATCGTAGATTGGATCGCCGGCCGCCTCGGTGCGCGCGATGCGAAAGAACCGAAAGCGCTCCGCGTCCGCGGCCGTCCGCGCGAGGCAGGCGTCGATCTCACCGAAAACCGCGCCGGCGAGACGCGGCGCCCTTCGCCAGAACAGGAAGGCGGGGGCCGGAAACCGCGCGTCGACAAGGGCGATTGGAATGGCGCGCCGTCTTGTTTCGAGAATCAGATTCGGCCAGAACTCGCTTCCCGCAAGGAGCGCGATGTCAGGGCGCCAGTGGGCGAGGAACGGAGACAGAAACCCGGGCGCATCGAGCGGCGCGAATTGATGCAGCGCGGCCGGCGGCAGGCGCGGCGGCTGCGCGTCATCGTCGCGCGTCGTGACCAGAGAATGGAAGCCGGCCGAACCCAGCCGGTCGATCAGCGGCAGAAGGGCGGCGATTTCGGCGGCCGTCGCGGCATGCAGCCACGCGATGCGCCCGTTGGGCCGGGGGAGCGACGGCCGGCCGAGCCGCTCCCCGATGCGCGCGCGATCCTCGCGGCCAAGCCGGGCGCGGCGCAATCGCGCGCGCCAGGTCAGGACAAATGGCGCCAGCGGGGCGAGACCGGCGCTGCAGGCCCGATAGAGGGAAAGCAGCATGGAGCCCTTCAGGATCGGTTGATTCGACCGCTTCATTGCCGCCGATATCGACCTTGCATCGCTCGGTGGATCGGTTGCGCGCCTTGCGAAGCGCCAATTCCCTCATCTAGAGCATATTCCGATCAGATTGAATCAATCTGACCGATAAGAATCTGCTCAAGCATTTGAATTTGGAGCGATTTCTTGTCGACCGAATGATCCATTCGGTCGGAAAGCGCTCCAGGGTCCGGCCATCATTGCAGAGTTGGGCGCTTCAGGCGTGGTCGTCGCCCTCTTCCTCGTGTTCGTCGGGATCGAGCAGGCGATGCAGGTGGGCCACGAAATATCGCATCTGGGCGTTGTCGACGCTCGCCTGCGCCTTCGCCCGCCACGCCGCAACGGCGGAAGAATGATCGGGAAACAGCCCGACGATTTCGATTTCGTCGAGATTCTTGAACTCAGTTTGGTCCAGATCCTTGAGTTCGCCGCCGAACACAAAGTGCAGCATTTGTTTCTTGGGGGGAGCGGGCGCGCGTTTCATGGCGTTATCCAACGGTTTTCGAGGTCAAGAGGCGTTTTCTCCGCCTGTCGCGAAGCTCATTATAAGCCATCGGCCCTGCTTTGCGACACAGGTTTGCGAGCTGGTTTTCAAAGGTCAGGCTCCGCCCGCGCCGCGCGCGCGCCGCAGCGCCTGATTGGATCTGGGCATGGATTTGCCGGGGCGCGGCGGCGAGAAGGCCGTGGCGCGTCTCCTTGCGGTTATAGATGAGTTCGGCGCCGTCAAGACCGGTCAGACGCCCGCCCGCCTCTTCGAGAATGAGATCGGCCGCGGCAATATCCCAGTCATTGGAGTTTTCCGAGGCGAAACCGGCGTCGAGCGCGCCGGATGCGACATAGGCGATGCGCATCGCCAGCGAAGGCACGCGGGGCTGCAGCGTGAATTCCAGACCCGCCTGCTGCAGCTCGGCGGCGAGCAGGCGCGGCGCGCCGACCTTGGCGGCGGCGTCAAGGGCGATCAGCCGCGAGACTTCGATAGGATCGCCATTGAGGCGCGCCCCGCCATCCTTCACCGCGACATAGGTCTCGTCGAGGGCCGGCGCGTGAACGATGCCGATCAGGGGGCGGCCATCGCGCACCAGCGCGACGGCGATCGCCCAGGTCAACTCGCCGCGGGCGAAGGCGCGCGTGCCGTCGATCGGATCGACGATCAGCAGCACCCTTTTGTCGAGGCGCGCGGCGGTGTCCTCCGTCTCCTCCGACAGCCAGCCGGCTTCCGGCAGCAGCGCGGAAAAATGCTGCTTCAGGAAAGCATCGACAAGATGATCGGCCTCGGTGACGGGAGATCCGCCAGCCTTGTGCGAGACGATCGCACTGGTGTTCTCGCCGTGGCGAAAAAAAGCGAGCGCGAGTTCGCCCGCACGCCGCGTCGCGTCCTCAAAGGATGCAACCAGTGCGTCGGCATCGGTGAGTGAGGGCAAGATTTTTTCTTGGTCAAAAGAGAAAACCAGCCTTTGGCTTATCGCGCCCCATTGCGCGACACAAGCCTCTCGCGCCGAGGCGTCTCGACGGGGAGCGCGAAATTCATTCACCACGATCGGTTTTAGGATTCATTCACCAGGGAATTTAGGGAAATAAGCGCCGAAATCCCGGATGCTTGCAATTCAGAATGCGAATCGGGTGCGAACGGGCATGATGCGGCAGACGACCCTCAATCTCGGCGGCGGACGGGAAGTCGCGGCGCGCGCCGGTCCGGACCCGCGCGCGGATGGCGGACGCCGCATGGTTCTGATCGAAAGGCGATGCGTCACCATTCGGCGCTGGGTTCGCGGCGTCAAAATGCATCTCAGCCTGCCCATCGAGAGCTATCTCGGCGTCGCCATCGGGCGCGAACAAAGGCGCGATGGCGCGTTCTACCAAATCAGCCTCGCACATCGCGATCCCGAACTTTGCGTGCCCCTCAAAGAGGCGCGCAATCTCGCCGCCATGCGCGACGCGCAGCGCCAATTCGCCGCTTTCTTCGCGATGCCGCTGCTTTTCGCCCGCGGCGCGCAGCCTGTGGCCGGAGGCGCCCGCCCGCGCCGGACGGCGGCGCAGGGGCGTTTCGGAAAACGCCGCCGCGGCGCCCCGGCCTTGCGGCCGCCGGCCGTGTTTCGCGGCGAGCGGGAGATCATCGCCCGTGAATGAGCCGCGGTTTGTGTTTCCTGCGACCGGAAGGCGCCCATGAGCTTCGCCTGGCCCCTCCCTGTCGATCCCGTGATCGGCGTGGGCGTCCTCGTCTGCACCGCGGTGACCGACGCCGCCTATGTCATGTTCACGGCGGCGGTCGCCGCGCGGCGCCGCTTCTGGGCGGCGAACTGGAGCGGCGTCTGGTATCTCCTCTCCGCTTTCGCGGTGATCAGCTATACGCAGAACCCCGCCTATGTCGTGTTCGCCGCGCTCGGATCCTGGCTCGGCGCCTTCGCCTCGGTGACCTGGCTGCGCCGCGGCGGGCCGTAGATTGGAAACGTCGCATCCGCATGTCGACCAAGTTTTGCCGCCAGCCGCCGGTTCCAAACGGCCGAGCAGCTTGGCGAAGGGCAAAACGCTCCTGCATGCAGTTACCTTAACAATCTTCCGCATCAGGGGTGTGCCTCGTCCCGCGCTGGCGTCTGGGCCGCGAATGCACTAATAAACCCTTGGCATGAACTAGTCATTCGAGGCTGACAACTTCGGTTGGCTCGCGCAACAGGGCACGTTAATGACCCGCATACCCGGTGAGAATCTGGTTGAAGATATCCAATTCATCCTTGGCGGGGCGCAGCCCGCGTTATTGATGTGGGCTGTCACCATGGCGACACCGCGCAACGCTATCTTGACTCTTTTCCCGACTGTCGGCTTTGGGGTTTTGAGGCCGAAGCGGCAAATTTCGCCAGCACGCAAACTGCGCTGGCGCAATATGGCGACCGGGTGCGTCTCTTTTGCAATGCCGTGAGCGATCGAAGCGGGGATATTGCGCTTCATCTGAACTCGCATGACGGGACCCACTCGATTTTCGAGATCGGCGAGCAGCGCTATTGGGAGGGCCATGCCGCGCCGGTGGAAACGCGCACGATCGCGAGCGTGCGCCTGGACGATGTGTTCGCCGACGATGCTGAGGGCCCGATCGACTTTCTGCATATGGACATCCAAGGCGCCGAGTTGCAGGCGCTGCGCGGAGCGGAAAGATTGCTGCGCGAACGGCGCATCCGATTGATCTACGCGGAAGTGTTGATCTTCCCGCTGTATCGAGACCAGCCATTATTCTGGGATCTTGGCCAATTCCTCAATGCGCACGGATTCCGGCTGTACAGCCTGTACGACCGCCACTACCACGCCAGCAATCCGCGGGTGCTGAGCTGGGCGGACGCCTTATTCATCTGCGATGAGCTGGTACAGGTGCCCGAACACGCGCCCGCAACGGACTCCGGCGCAGCGGTTGACGCCAAATCGGGCCCAAAACGGGGGGACCTCGGCCTCGATCTTAGCGCGATGACGCGCGCGCCCTTTACGGCCCAGGCCTCGCGCGCAGACAGCTTCGTGTTTGGGTCAATCACCACGACCGAGGTCTGTAACCTGTCCTGCGTGATGTGCCATTTCAACGGGCCGAACGCGATCAAGAAGGGCAAGACCCTCGACCCTGCGCTGGTGCGCAAGGCGCTGGACGAGTTGCCCGCGGGTTTCCAGGTGCCTATGGCCGCAACAGGCGAATTCTTCCTCGACCCATTTGCGCTGGATCATTTGCGCTATGCCATCTCTCGCGGGTTGAAACCGCTGATCCTGAGTCACGGCCAGGCTTATACGCCAGAACTATTGGACGAATTGTTGCAGATTGGAGTGCGCGGATTTCGGATGAGTTGCGACGCGATCGATGCAGTTCACTACGAGCGGATCCGCCGAGGCGGGAAGTTCCAGATAATTCTCGATGCGGTAGCCCATCTCGACATGCGCCGGGCGGACTTCCCCGACCTCACTATTGAGATAGGGTGCACGCTGTTCCGTAAGACATTTCATCTACAGCCGCAATTCGAGGACTTCTGGCGCGCGCGGGGCGTGGACAGGGTCAACTTCAATGCTGAATATTTTGATATTTTTCGTTATCGAAACTTGCTGGCGACCCCGGAAAAACGCGTTGATTGCCGCATACAGACTTATGTTCTACCCTCGGGAAAGATATCGCCGTGCTGCGCAATTATGGTCTATGCGCATGACCACGAAGTGGAATGGCTTCCGGACGTACGGACCCATTCGCTGCAACAGGCCTACGACGAACTCTGCGACATGTATGACGATCCCGGCAGCCCCTTGGCCAAGCAATGCGCCGACTGCGATTGGTGGATCATGTGGGATCAGGGAGCAGAAGGGAATTCACCATATTTCCGCGGCGCCGATCTTAGGCCCCCCGCACCAGCAGAGGCTCCGCGCGCTGTCGGCTGGCTAGAGCGCGCACGGCGCGTTTTGCAGAGAGCGCACGCCGGCTGAGGCAAGAAGCGGCAGTGACAGGCGCCGCCAATGCCATGTTTGCGGCCCTCGGATCCTGCGAAAATGAACCGAAGGCGGGAAACTCCGGCTCCGTAAGGCGCGTGGTCGGTTAATCCCAACTCTCAAGCAAACGAACCGGACTCAAAATGAAATTCAGCCTCCGAGAGATTTACATAAATCTAAAACAACGGCTAGCCGGAAACGTCCGCGCTCCGCGCTCGGCGCAGCCTGTTTCGGCCTTCGACGACAGCTCTGCTTCATTCGACAGTTTACTTCCGCTCCTTGCTGAAAAGTGGCGAGAAGTACCGGGTGGATCGGACGTCTCTGATCGTCGCTTTACCGACGAGCTTCTGACTCAGCCAGACGCTGAATTGCTAAAGTATTGGGGACAGCAGTACGATACTGGCGCTGAGCTGCGCGGATGGTGGTGGCGCCTTTACCGCGATATGTTCCGGAACAGGAAGGTACTGGAAATAGGCTCCGGCATGGGGTTTGATGCGATATTTTTCGCCTCCCATGGCGCAGTCTGGACCTGTTGCGACATCGCACGCCCCAATCTCCAGCTGATTGAACGGGTCGCGGCGGCCAAGAGCCTCGACATTCGAACGCTTCATATAAACTCGATCAAATCCTTCGACACGCTTCCATCTGATTTTGACTTCATCTGGTGCAATGGTTCGCTGTTACACCTGCCTTTCGATCAGGCGCGTGAGGAAAGCGCGGCGATCCTGTCTCACCTGAAACACGGCGGACGCTGGATCGAACTGGCCTATCCGCGCGAGCGGTGGGTCCGGGAGGGCGGCCCGCCGTTCAGCGAATGGGGCAAATTGACCGACGGCGAGAGGACGCCGTGGGTCGAGTGGTATGATATTGAAAAGCTCAAGCTGCGGCTGCATCCGGGCCGTTTCGAGACCGTCCTCGAATATCGCTTCGACTCGGATCATTTCATTTGGATGGACGTCCTATATGTTGGGTCAGCTTCTGCGGCAGACCTGCCCCGACGAGTTGCGGTCGCGCCGCCGACGGAGCCGATCACCACACCGCCGTCTCATTGGCATCATGCATGGTCGATGCCTTTGGATAACGTCAATCTTGGCCAGGCGATTACCGCCGAAATCATCTGTTCGGTCGAAACAGGCACGATCGGGCTTGCTTTTGAGCGAAACGGTCAACACGTATCTCGCGAAGTCTTTGCCGAAGCCCGCACCGGGACTCAGTTGCTCTATGTCACGACCTCGGCTTTCGGCCCTGGCGTATCGCTGACGGCGCGGAATGGCTCGGCGCTTGGCGCCAGTCGCCTGACGATCGAACTCGATCAGCTTGCGTCCGATGCAGTGACGCGTTCCATCATTCCCTGGGATCGTTAGAAAACAACCATCCGCGAGCGCCTTTGAGGAAACGATCATCTCTTTATGCCGACAAGAATCCAGCTCGGCCAGATCCAGAATATTTTAGAAAAGTGCGGATTCCATTCGTTGAAGTTGCTAACGATCGCGCTGATGACGCCGCGTGGCAACTGGTTGCGCCGGATCGTTTCCGGATCTGGACAGAAGTCATGCCAAATCATGATCCCGCCGGATCGTAGTAGAGGCAGCGCCTTGTTGGTGTCGCTCGTGACGACATCGGCCGTGTGGCCGCCATCGATCAGCACGGTGTCGAAGAAGCCTTTTCCAAAGGCCGTTGTGTCGAGATCCCTGCTGTCGCAAAGGATCTGATGGACGCGGTCCGCGAAACCCGCAGCCCGGTAGCGCCAGCCTATGAAACTTCCGGAATCAGTTGGTTGCTTGGTCTCCGGTGCAATAGCGGCGATTTCGCACAATGTGTCGTGCAGAATTGGCTGCATTCGGTCGTAGATTGGGTTGCCAGCCTCGTCCTTCTCGCCATCTGGCAAATTCACCGTCCAGATCTCAGCCTGGCAGCTGCTGGCGCACAGCGCAGCGCCGAACCCCTCCCATGTGCCGAATTCCAGATGCCGTTTTGGCTGCGCCTGCTCGTAAATGTAAGAATAAATCGCGGCTTCATCGATCTCCGTCTTGAAGTCGGCCAAATCGTGCCGATAAACTCTAATCTTCGGCACGAAAGGTCTGCGAAAGCCAAAGGCCGATTGGATTTGCTCCACAGCCACGATGTCGAGGCCGGGTTCAAGCGCCGAGCCTGACGAAAGCGCGGCTTCGCCGTTGTGCAAAATCCCGTCGCACTCCGAAATCGACAGCCGCGTTTTCTGCAGACTTAGAACGGCGGACTCCTTTTGCGGCGCGGCGGGCTCTGCTATGAAGGCATTGATGGCGACAACTTCAACTTGCGCGACGCGGCCGGCGCTATCGGTGTTGCGGATAATCAAGTTGCAGGGCTCAGTGAGATCATCGAGCACGACCGTCGCCTTTTGAAGCGCCGGAGCAGGTTCCACGATTGCTTCTTTTCCTTTTGCGGTCGAGAAATCCAACGATTGACAGTTGCAGCCTACAGTTCCGCCGCTCAATTTCAACGCGATTTCGATGAGCAGCGGCTTTTCCAAGTTTCTCTTCGGCGATACGGTCCAGGATGCTGCAAAGGTCCATTGTGGTCCTGGCGAGCCGTCGGTCGCCAAGGGCCGTTCGTTTGTTGGAACTCAATCGTTGCGTTGTTTAGTTTCTCACACTCCGGCGCGATTACGCCTACCAGAGATTCGCCTTTCGCGTATTCTGAGCGAAGGAATAACGGGCGCGAATCAAATGTCAGCTGCATCGACCGCGAGTGCGCCGCCGCGTCTGCCTTTTCGCCACGGTGCAGAATGAAGTTTTCGTAGTCCGTTACAAGTGCGCTCTCGTATCCGCGGCCAACCAGCCATTCGAGCGCCTCGTTGACGGTTTGGTTACGTTTCGCAAGTGCGTGGTTCAGTTCGATGACGATCCACGGATTGAAACGCTCCAGGGTGCGCTGCGCCCCGCGCAACACATCGAAATCGAAACTGTCGACATCGACCTTTAGGCAATCCAGCCGCTCGATGCGACGCGTGGTTACGATATTATCGATCGTTTCGAAGTCATATTCTTTTCGCTCCGCCGGTTGTCCCCAGATGCGAAAGACATTTTCGGTATGCCGACCAGAAACCGAGCCAAGTGCGATTTTCAAAGGCTCGACGTTGAACGCATTATGATAGGCGAGATTCGTTCGGAGCAGATCTATCGTATCCGTCGGTTCGAACGCATAAATTTTCCCCTCGGGCGCCATCCGAGAAAACAGAATGGAGTAATATCCAATATTGGCGCCGACATCGAAACATACCCAGTCCCGTCGCATGTTCTCGACGAACCAGCGCTTCGTCTGAAGCTCGCACTCGGGATAATAATCGAGGAATTCCGGATAATATGCGACCAGCTCGATCGGGCGATGGCCCGGCACCAGAGTAAACGGTAGTTTATTACGAGTGGAAGAGCCTGTCACAGCTGAGCCGCGCACGTTTTTCTTCAACTTATCCAACGTGCTCCACAACCAATTGTAGCGGTCCGCCAAGGCTGGACGGCTCATGCTTTTCTCCCCTCGCAAAGGACACTCGTTCACGGTCGCGTTTATGCGCTCTTTCGACCCATGGCGCTCAATCCTTTAGCCTCCAGATCCTGTCAGGTCCACCCATTGGACTGGAATTTACACGCAAGCTTAGCCTGGCGCGTCGCGATGCGCCGCCAAATCATTCCGTGGGATCAAGCACCTAGGCGAGATCCTCGCCAAGACGCCGCCGAAAAGCCTCGAGCATGTCGCGGCGCAGGCTGTAGCTGGCGAATTTGCCTTCGCGCGCGACTTCGACCAGCCCGGCCGTTTCAAGCTCCTTCATGTGGTGGGAAAGCGTCGCGGGCGTGACGTCCATGCAATCGCGCATGGCGACGCACGCGAGCCCCTCGCGCTGCTCGCCAAGGCGCCTGAGGATTTCGTAACGGCGCCGGTCGGCCAGCGCCCGCGCGATCAGGAGAACCTGATCCTCGCTCAGCGCTATAGCCGCCGGTTCCGCCATCGCCCTCGTTCCAGACGCAAATCTCGCGTCGGATGGTCCTAGCGCAAACCGCCCGACACCACCAGCACATCGCCCGTCACCCAGCGCGAACTCGTCCGACGCCAGGAACACGGCGACCGGGGCGATATCGTCCGGCTGCCCCGTACGCCCGAGCGGCGTCATCCCGATGAACTGCTTTTCGAAATCACTGCCGATAACCCCGGCGGCGTTGGTTCCTTCGGTTTCGACGACGCCCGGATTGATCGAGTTCACCCGGATCTTGCGCGGCCCGAGCTCTTTGGCGAGAACACGCGTCACGGCGTCGACGGCGCCTTTGGTGGCGGTGTAGACGACCGAATTCGGCAGATTGAGTTCGGTCGCCACCGAGCCGATGTTGATAATGCTGCCGCCCTCTCCAAAGTGCTTCACCGCCTCCTGAGTGGCGAGAAGGAGACCGAGCACATTTGTGTTGAAATGGCGGTGGAACTCCTCTTCGCTCAGCGCTGCGAGCGGCTGAAGATTATAGACGCCGGCGTTATTGACGAGGATGTCGAGCCGCCCGAAGGCATGTTTCGCCTCCGCGAAAATCCTCGTCACGTCCGCCGCTTTGGCGACGTCGCCCTGTACGGCGACCGCTTTGCCGCCCTTGGCTCTGATCTCGGCGACGACTTTTTCGGCGCCTTCCTTGCTCGAAGCGTAATTGACGACGACGGCCGCGCCCTCGGCGGCGAGCGCCTTTGCGATGCCGGCGCCAATGCCTTTCGACGCGCCCGTGACGACAGCGGCTTTACCTGACAGTCTGCTCATATCTCGTCCTCCAGAGATCCATATCATTCGATAGTTGTACAACCATCTAACGATTGATCCTAGATCGGTCGCCATCGCTGCTTTTTCAAGAGCCCCGCCCGGCGACTGTTTTAAGGTCCGTTGAAATGCACCGTCCCGAGGCCGCCGACGTCATAGCCGCCAAGCTCCTCGGCGCGACGCTGAAACGACTCGCTCGCGCAAAAGCGCATGAGCTTTTGAAACGGCGGATCAAAATAGGCCTTGCGCCAGACGAGAAGATCGAACCGCTCGACGATCATAGGCGTGAATGCGAGCTGGAACTGCCGCGCGCTCGCCTCGATTCCGAGACCCACATCGGCCCGGTTGGCGGCGATGGCGAGGGCGAGATCCGTCTCCGTCCGCTCGACGGCCTCGACGCGCTGGAGATCGGCCGGCTTGAAGCCCCTCCCGCTTCAGCAGCGCGGCGAGGACCAGTTCGCTGGCGGCCTCCGGCTGACGGGCCTGAAATCGCAAGCCGCGCGCGGCGGCGAGCGAATCGATTGACCGGCCAAGATCGGGGCGGAAGACCAGCCCCCTCGCCCGCTTCGCCCATTCGATCAGCGCGACGGGTTGATCGCCAAAAAACTCGGCGACCGCCGCGACATTCCACTCATCGACGCCGCGGCCCGGGAATATGCAGGCCAACAGCAAGGCAACCCTCCGCGGCGGCGCATCGCAGTCCATCAAGCGCGCCATCGAGCAATGCGGCGATGCCGGAGCGTGATTCGCGCAACGCCCAGTCAAGCAAGGGATCATGGCCGCCGGCAATGACGAGAGGCAGGTTCGGCGCCGGCGAGCGCTCGCCCCGGCCCGGTTTGGCGCCGCCCCCGTTGGTGACGATCCATTCCTCGATTTCAGCGCGTGGAAACAGCAACTTGCCGGTGACGCGGCGCACCGGCAGCGCCCCCTCTCCCGCCAATTCATAGACTTTTCGTTCCTTGACGCGAAGCAAGGCGGCAAGTTCTCGGGTCGTGAGGAATTCAGACATGCGTTTCTTTCGCGCGGGGACGGAAAAATAACATAAATTCGCATAAGCACGAAAGCATATGAGGCCGCAACGCGGCATCTGGACGTCGGGGAAGTTCCCCGGTCCCTGACGGAGATCGATATGGCTGATCAAATCCTTCCGCCCAGTTGCTCGATCTTGCTGATTGGAGGAAGCCTGCGCGCAAATTCCGTCAATTCGGCCGTGTTGCAGACCGCTCGAACGCTCGTTCCGGCGAATGCCGAGGCCGGAATTTACGCAGGGCTTTCCGGCCTGCCCCACTTCAATCCGGATCTTGATCGCGATCCGCTCCCCGAAGCCGTAGGGCGGTTGCGCGCCGAGCTTCGACGCGCCGACGCCGTCCTGTTTTCGACGCCGGAATATGCCGGTTCGCTGCCGGGTTCTTTCAAGAACCTGCTGGATTGGACGATCGGCGGCGCAGATGGAAGCCTGCACCGCGTTCCGGTCGGCTGGGTGAACCCTTCCGCCCATGGCGGCGCCAGGGGAGCCTATGAGGCTTTGCACACGGTTCTCACCATGGCGGGAGCCGATATTTGGCCGCCCGCTTGCATCGCCGCGCCAGTTCCACGCGACGCCATTGGCGCGGACGGCCTTATCGCCGACGCGGCGATCACGGATGTGATCGCGCGGAGCCCTCAAGGCGCTTGTCGATCGCATCGCGGAGCGGAGGCGGGAATCCGAAGGCGCTTTAGACTGCCGGCGTCCCGCCGAGGTCGCGTTCGTCGATCGCCGCCGTCTTGACCAGCGCCAGAACCCGCGAGCCGGAAGCGAGATGGAGATCGTCGATCGCCTGGCGCGTCGCCAGCGCCGCAAGGCGCCCGCCGCCTTCGAGTGCAATTTCCGCCATGGCGAAGGGTCCATTGGTCTGGATCGACTGGATGATTCCGGAGAGCACATTACGCACGCTGACGTCGCTGAGCGGCTGCGTCGCCAGCAGGACATCGGACGCGTGGACGATGATGCGCACGCTCCGCCCCGGCGCCCCGGCCGACCCCGCGAGCCAGATGGTTCCGGCCGGATGCTTCAGCTGCGTGAGGCCATAAGCCTCGTCTTTCGCGCCGACCGTCAGAGTCAGCACGGATGACCGGTCGAAATGATCCTCGAGCGAACCCGCTGGCGGGCCGAACACCTCATTCGGATCGCCGATCGCCTTGACCTTCCCGTTTTCGAGAACGACGACGGAGACGGCGAGCCGCATGACCTCCTCGACGGCATGGGAGACATAGACGATCGGGATCCGGAACTCGTCGCGAATGCGCTCGATGAGCGGCATGATCTCAAGCTTGCGCGCCATGTCGAGCGCGGCCAGCGGCTCATCGAACAGCAAGAGCTTCGGGCAGGACAGGAGCGCGCGGCCGATGGCGACGCGCTGGCGCTCGCCGCCCGAAAGCCGCGCCGGGCGGCGCTCCAGCAAAGCGCCGATCCCAAGCGTGTCGATGACCGCGTCGAACTCGATCTCGCGCGAGAATTTCGGCGCGAACCAACGACCGTATAAAAGATTCTGCTTCACGCTCATATGCGGAAACAGGTTTGAAATCCTGAAAGACGAGGCCGATGCGGCGCTTATGCGGCGGCACAAAAATGCGGTCCGCAACATCGACGAGCGGCTCGCCGTCCAGCCGGATAAAGCCGCGATCCGGCCGCAGAAGCCCGGCGATGAGACCCAGCGTCAGGCTCTTGCCCGAGCCCGATTGCCCGAACAGGGCGGTGATGCCCTGCCCATCAGCGAAGGCGACGGAAAGCTTGAAGGTCCCAAGATCGAGGCCGACGTCAACCTCGATCATTCGAAGCTCGCAACGCGCTTTTCGGCCCAGCGCTGAATGACTTCGGACGCGATGAGCGCGGCGAGCGCGATGACGATGGCGATGATCGTCAGACGCATGGCGCCGACATCGCCGCCGGGAACCTGGGTCAGCGTGTAGATCGCGGCCGAAATGGTCTGCGTCTCGCCGGGAATATTGGAGACGAAGGTGATCGTCGCGCCAAATTCCCCGAGCGCCTTGGCGAAGGCGAGAATGGCGCCGACGATGATCCCCGGCACGGCGAGCGGCAAGCTGACCAGCAGGAAGGTCCAAAGACCGCTTGCGCCAAGACTGCCCGAGGCCCGTTCGAGCCGCCGGTCGATCCCCTCGAAGGACAGTCGCATCGCCCGCACCATCAATGGAAACCCCATCACCGCGCAGGCGACCGCGGCGCCCGTCCAACGAAAGGACAGCACGATGCCGATGCTCTGCAGGAACGGGCCGAAAACGCCCCTCCTGCCGAGCAGGATCAACAGGATGAATCCGGTCACCACCGGCGGCAGCACCAAGGGCAGATGGACAAAACCATTGACCAGCGTCTTGCCCGGAAAGTTCCAGCGGGCCAGCGCATAGGCGGTGAAAATGCCAAGCGGAAGGCTCGCCACGGTGGCGACGACCGCGATCCGCAAAGAGAGCGCGATCGCGGTCCACTCATCCGGCGTCAAATGAAACATTGCGGCGCCCTTTCAAGCTGGCGCGGCGCCCTTGTCAAAGCCGCCCGCTCCAGCTCCAGCACATCTATTTCGACAGGATGGAGAAGCCTTGATCGAGCAGAATCTTGGTCGCCGTCTGCGAGGCCAAAAAGGCGACGAATGACGCAGCCTCGGGATTCTTCGAAGATGCGAGAATGGCGACTGGATAAACGATCGGGCTATGCGAGGATTCGGGGAAGGTTCCGACGACCTTGACCTTGGGTTCGGCCTTGGCGTCCGTCGCGTAGACAATGCCGAAATGCGCTTCGCCGCGCGCAACGAGGTTCAAGGCGCTGCGGATATTGTCGGCCTGCGCCAGTTTGGGCTCGACCTTGTCCCAGACGCCGAGCCCTGTCAGCGCCTGTTTGGCGTAGATGCCGCCGGGGCATGAGGCGATGGTGCAGACGGCGACCTTGCCGTCGCCCGTCGCGCCGGCGAGGTCGAAGCCCGGTTCGATCTTGAGAGCGACGCTGGCGTCGGCCGGCTCGATGAGCACGAGCTCATTGCCGAGCACATTGCGGCGCGTTCCCGGCCGCAGCAGTTTCGCCTTGTCGAGGTAGTCCATCCAGTTCAGATCCGCCGAGATGAAAATATCGGCGGGCGCGTCCTGCTCGATCTGTTTGGCGAGGACAGCGGAGGAGCCATAGACGATCGACGGCGATTTGCCCGTCTGCGCCGTCCAGGCGGCGGCGATGGCGTCGAGAGCGGTCTTCATGCTGGCCGCGGCGAAAATGGTCGGGCCTGCAGTCGGGGCCGGGGCCTGCGCCAAGGCCGCCGACTGAAGGCCGGCGCAAGCCAAACCCAGAGCCAGGGCAAACCTCGCAAATACGCGGCGCGATAACGGGATCATGAAAAACTCCTGTGAATCCGGGCGCGTGAGCCAGCTGGCCGCGCGGCGATCCACTTATATTCCAGTGTACATCGCAGGCGCAAGCGCGACTGTTTCCCCCTCGGGCCGCGGCGCGACGACGCCGCCCCATGCCGCAAGGCGCGGAACCATGCGCCGCGCCGCGTTCACCATGATCGTCGAAGACGGCCCAGGCTTCACCCAAATGGAATAGGATCAGCGCGAAAGACAAGGATGCGCCCGGATCGGCGGGCGCCGCGGAGCCTGGTCATGATCGACCGACCGAAAGACGATATTGGCGGTCCTGTTTTCGAGGCCGCGAGAGTAGCTGATCTCGGCGGCGCGCCCGCCGGGGCGGATTTCGCTTATTGCGTTCGCCTCGTCGCGAAAAACGCCGACCGGCGCAGCGCGCTGCGGCGGCGCACTCGCCTGCGGTCGGGCAAGATTCTCGATCTTGGCAACGGGTTCGTGATCGAATGCCAGATCTACGACAGATCGGAAAAGGGCGTCAGGGTGCGGCTCTTTGCGGATATTCCGGCGGAACCCGTGATCCGGCTTTATGAAGATGATCCAGAGCGGCTCAGCGACGCCCGCGTCGTCTGGCGGAAGGGTTCTGAACTCGGCCTTTGTTTCATCAGACGCAACGGGGCGCGCAGAACTCAGCCGCACCCAGTTGACCTGTCTGCGCCGCCGCTATTACGCCATTGACGCGTGAGCCCGCCCTCCGCAAACCAGCGTAGACGAGCTGATGCAATCCGTCTCCCGCATATTGAGCAGGCCTTCGCAATGTCCTCTTTTGTCGAAAACGAGGGTATGAAATGGACGGCATGGTGCTGGATCCTCATCGCCCTCGTATTGTTGATCTCCGTCGACCGTAACGCCTACATCGAGTTTTACGCCAACCCATCGTTCTGGCTGGCCGTCGCGCTGACCGCCTCCGCCGCCGCGATCCTCTTTTATCAGCGCCGCCACGGCGTGAACATCGCTCCAAACTTTCTACAGCTCTTGGGAGGCGCAGGCGCGGCGTGGCTCGCGACTCCCATCATAGCGGTGGCGCCTTCGGGCCCTCCCAAGAACGCCGTCCTTTTCAGTCCGCCGCCCATTCTCGTCATCGGCGAACAAATGAAGGTCTCGGCGATAACGTCGAAGGACGTGAGCAAGGATCAGTATGAAGCGCTCAAAAAGAAACTGATGGATGAGGGCGTCGACGCGAAGGACCTGAGGGAGGAACGGCTTGCCAAGGGTTTTCCCTGGCTGGCGATAAAGCTCAGCGGCCTCGACATCTCCGTCGATCCCGACGATGCGCAGACCCAACAAAGCAGGCCGAAGCGGCCCGATCGCTGGGAGTGGGTCATTGAAGCCAAAAGCAATCCCGAGAGGTCCGTTCCAACCAAGGAGACGAGATATATCAGATTGACCGTACTCGGAAAAACCAGCCCTGACGACGACGGCGTCACTGTGATGAACGAATCCTACCCTGTGCAGGTGGTGTCGTCCTGGCAGGGCTGGGCGGCTTTCGTCGTCGCCATCATAAATTTCGTCATCGAACATTGGGAGATTTTGTGCGCGGGCGCAGCCGGACTCCTGACGCCGGTCGGAATTTGGCTCATCGGGAAAAAACGCAAGCCATGAGGGCGCCGCATCCGGGGCAAGTTGCGATGCGCCCAACGCCGGCGCCGATCAGGAAGGTCGCTTCCTATTCGGCGAGGGACTTGCTGTGAACGACACGGCGCGCCAGATCAAACGGCTCGCCGCCGCGTCTGCGACAGGGGATCAACCTTTCGCCCGTTCATAACTCCCCTTCCGTGATAACGCCATTTTCCGTCAACACGACCCAGCGGCCGTTGCGGTTCTGGATCGAAAGGATCCGACCTCGATCCGGCAGCACGACGCCGGGCGCGGCGGCGTAGAATCCTTTCGGTCCGTCCACCACCATGGCGCCCTTCCGCGTGAAGCGCAGAACATATCCCTTGGCGGGAGCGGGGGCCGCATCTGGTTTGTCGGCGGCCTCGGGCGGGACGCCGTTCCGGGTAGATATGGCGCCGTCATCGCCTGCGCGCGGCGCCGCCCGGTTGATCGAAGCCGTCGCATCATAATCGATCGATCGCGCCATCGCCGTCTCCGGCTCCGGCCGCCGCGGGCCTCCCGTCGCGCCGATCGGCTGCGCAAAAATCATCAGATGCTCGATGCCGCCGAAGAGCGGGTGGCTATTGTCCCGCGCCACCATGAAACCCGCGAAACTCGCGGATCCGATCGCCGCGGCGACGCCCGCTGCGACAAGACCATGATCAACCGTCAGAGCGATGATGTGAGCTGACGCGGCCTTCGCTTGCGCCGCCGAAGCGGCCTTCGCGGGGACGCCCTTGCCCAAGGCGGAGCCGAAAAGGACGCGCGCGCCTGTTGCGGCCGCGCCCTGGGACCACAAAGACGTGGCGCCCCCGCCTTGCTTCAGGCCGCCAGCCCGCAACCGCCGCTTACGCAAATTCTGCATGACCGAACCTCTTTCGATAGTCGTCGCACTCGTGGCCCAGCGCTGCGCCTTGCAGCCGAGGCGTCTCACGCGATGAATTCCTGCGCTTCCCGAAGCGAGGGGAAGATGCGTCGCCCCAGCATCGTCTCGACCTCGACGCTGCCATCGACGAAAAGAACATAGGCCCGATCCTTGACCCAACCCCGTTCAAGGATTTTTCTTGGCGGCGCCGGCTGCCGTCCGGCGATGGCCTTGGCCGCCGGGGCCGCGGATTGAGCCGCCCGGCTGGGCGCGGCGGATGCCGCAGACTGCGCCACCGGATAGGCTGGGACGGCGCCGAAGTTTGCGCCCGCGCCTGCCCGGACCGCGCCAGGACGGCGGCGAAAAAGCGATCGAGGGCGCCAAAGCCTGTCTGCAAGGCGCCAATGATTTCGACGCCAAAGCCGCTGAGAATCGCGCATTGGGCGATCGCGGCCACATTGATGGGGGGCGCGGCCTCAAGGGGACGGGCGGAAAGATGAGCCGCAGCGTCATTCAGTTGCGGCGCGGCGAGCACCAGAACCCAGCCCCCCGCGACAATCATGAAGCCTATCCATGTGAGCCTGTCGAAAATCATGAGATTACCCCTTTCCTGAAGACCGCGCCCCGGCGCGCCCCGCGTCCGAACGCTCAAGACCTCCGCCGCCGCGCAGTCGATGGCCGCTCTCATTTCGAGATCTCGTCCTTCGGCACATAGTTGAACTGCTCGACGAGGACGTCCTTGACGATGTCGCCGCCAAGACGCTGATTGACTTTTTTGACGAGCGATCTCGTCAGAGCGGGCACGTCGTATTTTTCGAGATGATTGAAGTCGACCTTTTCGACATAGAGCATGCGGAAAGCCTCATCCGTGATGAAGACGTCGGGAGGCACCGACAATTGCTTCAGCGCCTGCGGGTCGATTAGATAAATGAATTGCGCGACGACATAGCCAGCGACGCCGCCGCCGGCGATCATCGGCACGCTGATCGCCTGTGTCTTCTTGTGTTCCAGCCCCTCGATCTGTTGCTGCTTCGGCATGGCCTGATCCGTCCCGGCCTTGAAGGTCGCGCCGACATAAGCCGACGCCAGAGTCACGGCGCAGATCCAGGCGCAACATGCCAACAGGCGGATCATCCCTGATCGCCTCGCGCAATTCGTCTCGCAGTGTAGGTTCCATCCGATTCATGGTCCTGAATGGCGCGCGATATGACCGCCGCGATCTCGCCGACCGCCGTCAAATGCATTTGCAGACTGGCTAAATTGCTTTCGAGCTTGACGCGCAGGCGCGCCAGGGGCTCGCTGGTCTCAACGTCAAATGCGACCCGATCTAGGGCCCGGCAGGCGATCATAGCTCGGCTGAGCTCGAGCAGCCCGTGGCTTTTTCTATGATTGAAATCATGCAACGCGATCGGCCGGTTTCGATCGAGCATCTGCGTCTCCTGGTCGAGAACCGCCTCAAGCCTCTCGACAGCATTGACGAAAGCCTCCAGCATCGCTTGCGAGCGCACTCCATCACTGATGGCGTCGCCTTCGGCGGCTCCGCCATCCACGCGCGGACGCGAAGGCGTGGCTCGCTGGTTCTCGCTTGACGGATGCGCGAATTCGCCGGTGAAATCTGCAGTGGACGTTTGCGCCATGATCTAGGACCGCCGCTGCGCAGAGATGCCGACCGTCGCAATCGGTTGCCCTTCGTCCGTCATCGCGACAGCCGCCGGCGCCGCGCTTTTCTTTAGGCCAAGATCAACCGTCTTGCCGATCTGCTTCGCCAGTTGCTCGGCCAGCATTGACCGCCAGACATCGCCGGCCGTGCCACTGCCGAAGACGCCACTATCCTCTTTCGGCAGCATCGCCTCGACAAGGCGCTGCAAAACAAGTTCCTCGACGCCCTTGAGCGCCTTCGCCCGGTCGTTCGAGGGGCCGGCCCCTGTCGGAGCCGGCGCGCCGCTCATGACGGCGATCTGGCGTCGCGCATCGCCGTCCGCCCCCGCTGACGCCATCATGCCCGCAAAGCCGCTAGCCGCCGGGGCCACCGAGCCAAGCCGCCACAGCCGCTCCGTCGCGGCCATGGATTGGCCGGGGGCGGCGGCCCTAGCAACGTCCAGTACGATGTCCGAAGCCGGATTGATCGACATGCGAATCTCCCTGCCGTGAAATTCGGCTCAGGATGATCCGTCGAGCTTGCCGGAGCCTTGTGCGCGCCGGTTGAGCGCAGCCTCAATCGCCTCGACGAGCTGGAGCCCTTCCTGACGTCGCTGCTGGTCCTCCTCCAGCGTTTTCACAATAGCGCCGACGCAGCGCATGCGTGCGCGCTCCGAGCGACGCGCCTCGGCTTGCGCCGCCTCTTCAAGCTTAAGCGAGGCGCGCGACGCCTCGAGCGTTTCGAGCCTGCGCATCATCGCCCCGGCGAACGGGCCACCGAAGCTCGGCTCGGCATCGATGAAGCGGACCAGCGCGACGCGGCGCTCGTCGAGACCGGCCGCCTGATACTCGAGCTCAACGAGCCTCCAAGCGGCGAGGCGATCAAGCTCTGCCTGCGCGGCAAGAATGCGCCGGGCCTTGGCGAGCCTCTTGTTCACTGGACGGCGCCTGACCCGCCGCACGACCGGCCGCCGCGACGCTGTCCGCTACTGAGGGCGTGGAGGCGCAAACTCGAAAGGACGAGCCGCCACAGCCGCCGCGCAGGTCGCTCTGAGAGAGCGCTCAACCCGATGCGAGCCATGTCGCAAATCCGGCGGTGAACAGCTCCAGCAGACGTCTGCTGGTGAAATAGAGCAGAAACAATCCGCCCGCCGCAACGGCTGGAACGGTGATGAAATAGATCGGAATCTGTGGCGTGAATTTGGCGGCGAGGCCGATTGCAAAGTTGACGATCAGCGCATAGACGATGAAAGGGCTGCTAATGCGAAGTGCGAGACTGAACGCGCGCGCCAGACAATCGGCGACCTGAATGAGACCGAACTGCGCATTAAACATTCCCGAAACAGGCCAGGCGACGTAAGACGCGACGAGACCACGCAGAACCTCAATATGCAGGTCTGTCAGAAAGAAAGCCATGGTTGCTCCAAGCGAGATCAGCGACGCGACGGCGGGCGATTGTTCGTCCCCGCTCAAAGGCGCGAGCGGACTGGAAAGGCCGATCGCCATGGCGATGGCATTCGCCAGCGTTTCGAGCGCGCCAAAAAAAATTCGGCCCAGAAACCCGATCAAACCGCCGATGAGACTCTCGGAGACGATCGTCCGCAACAGCGCTAAGGGCGGCCCGCCGGTCAGCTCCGGACCAATCTCGGCAGAGAGAAGCGGCGCAAGGCCAAGCGTAATGGCGAAAGCAACGAACAGCCTGACCTTGACCGGGATGCGTGGCCCGGATATTCCCGGCATCAGCATCAGGCATGCGCCAATGCGGCAAAACAACACGCAGACGGAGAGAATCGCATTCGCGCCGATTGCGTTCACGAGATCGAGCCAAGCGATTTGATCTCGACGCCGCGCGCAATCTCAAGATGCGACAACACCGGCAAGGTCGGGAACAGGCGATCGATCACCATCCGGACATAAGGCCGCGTCTCCGGCGTCGCGACCAGGACGAAGTGATGGCCCTGATCCATGCGTTCGCGAACCGCGCTCGACGCCTCGCGGCCAAAATTCTCCACCATGTCGGGATCAAGATCGAACTCGACGATCTCGCCCTTGGCGTCGCGCTTCAGGCTTTGTTGGAAGGCGAGATCCCATCGGCTGCCAAGTCGGAGAACTTTCAGGGCGCCGCCATCCAACAGGTCGCCGCAAATCTGCTGCGCCATCCGCATGCGCACGTGTTCCGCGACCTGTTCGGCGCGGCGCGCATGCGGCGCAATTTCAGCGACGGCCTCGAGGATCAGATGCAGATTGCGGACCGAGACCCGCTCGGCGAGCAGCAGCTTCAGCACCGCCTGCAGCCCGGAGTGGGAAATCTGGGATGGACACATATCGTCGATCAGCCGCTTGTATTCAGGTCCGAGCCGATCGAACAGCGCCCGCATGTCCTTGTAAGACAGAAGCTGCGATAAATTGTTGCGAATGACTTCGCTGAGATGCGTCAACAGCACCGAAATATTGTCGACCGGCGAAAACCCTTCCCGTTTGAGCTCGTTGGCGAAAGCCTGCGAGACCCAGACCGCTTTCATGCCGAACGCCGGTTCGCGGACGTCGTCGGCCGGCAGGTCCGGCCGGCGCCCATCGCCAGTGATGACGAGAAGGTCGCCGATGCGCAATTCATGCGCGGCGACGACAGTTCCATGAATCTTTATTTGATAGCCTTTGGGGGGAACCGACAGGCTGTCCGACAATTTAATGTCGGGAACGACGAAGCCATATTGCCTCGCGAATTTGCGCCGCATCTTGGCGACGCGCGCGGCGAGTTCATTGTGCGAAACAAGCAGGCGGGCCGCGAGCTGCTTGCCGAGGCAGAGTTCAACCTCAGCCGACCGCATCTGCTCCCTGACAGATTCTTTCGTCTCTCGCTGCGCGGCCTGCTCTGCCGCGACGCGCCGCGCGTTCTCCGCCTCGCTCTCCCGCGCGATGCGCTTTGGCGCCTCGTAACCGACGAACGCAAGCACCGCACCGAGAGCAGCGAAAGGGAAGAAGGGCAACCCCGGCGCAATCGCCATGCCGAACATCAAAAGCGCCGCGACGAAGAGCGCGCGAGGATATTTGACGAGCTGGTTCAGGACCGCCGTTTCCGTCGCGCCCCGCGTGCCGCCCTTCGAAACGAGCAGCGCCGCTGAAAGGGAAATGATTAGCGCTGGAATTTGCGAAACCAGCCCATCGCCAACCGACAGCTTAGCGTAGACGTCGGCCGCCTGCCCGAGCGGCATGTTGTGCCTGGTCGCGCCAATGACGATGCCGCCGAAAATATTCACCGCGAGAATGATCAACCCTGCGATTGCGTCGCCGCGAACAAATTTCGAGGCGCCGTCCATTGAGCCGAAGAACGAGCTTTCCTCCTCAAGTTCGCGGCGACGGCGCTGAGCCTCCTTGTCATCGATCAATCCGGCCGAAAGGTCGGCGTCAATCGCCATTTGCTTGCCGGGAATGGCGTCCAGCGTGAACCGCGCGCCAACCTCAGCAATCCGGGTTGCGCCCTTCGTGATGACGACGAAATTCACCGTCATAAGAATAGCGAAGACGATCAGACCGATGACGAAGTCACCGCTCATGACGAGCTTGGAAAAACCGCCAATGATATAGCCGGCAGCCGTCAACCCCTCGGCGCCGTTCGAAAGAATGAGTCGCGTCGTCGCGATGTTGAGCGCAAGACGCAGCAAGGTCGCAACAAGGAGCACGGTCGGAAAGGCCGAGAAATCAAGCGGCCTTTCGATCCACAGCGCCACCATCAGAATCAGAACCGACAGGGCTATCGAAAACGCAAGCCCGATGTCGATAAAAAAGGCAGGAACAGGCAGAAAGAAAATCGACAGAATCGTGATGATGCCGGCGGCGAACCCAATGTCGCGCGCGCTCTTTCGATCGGGACCGGCTCGAACCGGCAATACGACGTTAGTCATCCAGACGCCTCAGCTGATGCAATTCGCGGCATTGTGGGCGTCGAAACTTGCGTCGGCGTATCTTGATTGCATCGAAGCCCTGCGCCACGCAGTCCGCGCACTCGTCCCCCTCCACCGCTCGAATGTCGCAGCGCCACAATGACGCGGCGTCAGCTGTAGCGAGAATACAATGGCCCCCCTTCTGTCAGGATCAGAAGCCTTTTTCGATGCGCCCGTAGACAAGCTCAGTGAAAGCATAAATTTGGCCGCCAATGAACGGGGCGCCGATCGTCAAAGCGAGGAAAATGACGACGATCTTGGGCACGAAGGTCAGCGTCATTTCCTGGACCTGCGTCAGCGCCTGCAACAGTGCGATAATGAGCCCAACGATCATCGCTGCGGCGACCGCCGGCCCTGATCCAGCAATGATGGTCCAGATCGCCGCGCGTATCAGTTCGAGCGCGTCAGCCTCGTTCATCACAGCCCGATCGTCACGCCGGGACCGAGCGTCACCGTAGCCGCGCTCTGCAAGGTCGCGACGGCGCCGCCACCCGCGCTGGTCTGAATCGAGGCGACGACACCGCTCGTCTTGCCGTCCGCCGACGTAACCGTCTGCCCAACAAGGCCGCCCGCCTGGGCCGCCAGCAATGCGTCAAGCGTCGAGTTCGTCTGCACCTGCTGTTCGACCGACGAGAATGACGCGAGCTGGCTCATATATTGCGTCGGATCCGTCGGATTTGTCGGATCCTGATTCTTTAGTTCCGCGACGAGGAGTTGTAAAAATTGGTTATAATCGACGGTCGCGGACGCCGCGGTCGTCGAGGTCGCGCTTGCGGCCGAAGCCGCGTTCGTCACCGTATTTACACCATTGATTGCCATCATGAGCCCTTTCAAGCAGTGTTTCAGGCCGCCTGCGTTGGAGACGCCGCCCCGGCGCCCTCCAGGATCTCCGCTTCGACCCCGAACAACGTGCGAATCGCCTTTAACGCCTCAAAGACCCGGCCGCCATCGACACAAGCCTTAACGCCACGCAAGCCCGCCAGGAGTTCTCGCGTTGTCCGTTATTTCCATGAGCGTGTCGACGGAACTTCCAAACATGTCGCGCGCAGTCTTTGAATCGGTGGGGTTCATTAACATGATCTGCACGATGAAATAGAGTTGTCGCAGCGGAGTCGTCGCATTTTCGACCTTCATGACATGCGCTTCGAGCAGGAACGACGCGTCGTTCAGGAGTTCCAAAGATACTTTGCGGTCGGCGCAAAGGACTGCCCCGTTGATGTAGATTTTTTCTCCGGCACGCAGCGAAATATGCATGGCGGCGCCTCACTTAAGCCCGTCGCGGATCATGGCGGTAATCTCTATCAGATTGCGAAAGCCGTCGGACCTTCCGTCCTCAACCGCATCGGTCTCGCGCAGTATCCAAATGCCAATGGAGATCAGGTCGCCGCGCAGTACATCCGGCAGATCGTTTTCCGCATCAGCCAGATCCTCTACGAGCGCCTTCCACAATCGCCGGAGGAAGTTCAGCGCCTCCGTCGCGGCCGGTGATCCGCGTCCGGAGCCTTCCGCCGCTTCAAGGAGGGAAATGCTGCGATCAAGAGCGCGGCGCTCCCGATCCCGACATTCCAGTGATGATTCTTCGACGGCCTCGGCATAGCTAAGTTGATACATAGTGATCCATCGCGTTGCGTGATAATGCCGCTTGCGCTCGGCCCCACCATTGTTTCTGCGTAACGATCATTCGCCATTAATCGCGATCCGCCATAGGGCGACGAAGATCTAGAGAAACTTCACGAGGCTGAGTTGCTGAAGCTGGGAGGTCAAAGAATAAGAGAGCTCAATTTGGGTCTGAAGTTCGCTCACGCGCGTCGAGGCTTCATAGGTGTTTACGCTTTCGAGGTTGCTGATTTGCGTCGACAAAAGATTCATTTGTAGTGACATCTGATTATTCGCAGTCGAGACCGACGACTGAATTAGACCGACGCTGGCCTGTAAATTGGTAAGGCCAGCAATTGCCGAGGTCAAAGTTGTTCGCGCGGTGGCTACGACTGCTTGGTAGGCGGCCTGGCTTAGATTTTGCGACCCCAAATCGGAAAGCATCGTATAGGCTTGCGCGAGTTGCTGGAAAGCGGGCTGATTCGCGCTGACCGAAGTGCTCTCAGTTTGATTCGGCGCGATTTGGCCGGACAAGGTCTGATCGTTCGCGGACGACCATGTGCTGGTCCAATTCGCACCCTGGAACAGTGGTGCGAATTGTGTATCAAGAAAGCTTTGCATAGCGCCCCCACTGATGCCAGATACGCCAGCACTCGTCTGTGGCATGCCGAACGCGGAGGAGAACGCGGCATCGACCGACGCCTTGTTGGGCGCCGCGGGGCTGTTGTAGTCAGTGATCGGCGCCGAGCTCGTGTTGATCCCGGCGAATAGATGATCTCCATTCAGCGTCGCGTTCAAAGTCGAGATCAGCGAACTGAGATCAGCAGCGGCGGTCGATTGGACCGTCGCGGCGTCCGTTGTCGCGCCATTCGACCCAACCAGCGTTTCAAGCATGCTCTGAGCTGAGGACTGCAGATCAGCGAGACTGTTCTGCGTCGTCGCGAGCCGCGCGGACGCCTTCGAATTCGTCACAGAGATCGTTTGGAGAAAAGCGTTGTCGGCCTGCAACGACACGCTTTGGCCCGTTTGATTTCCGAGCGTGAGGCCAATATCAGCGTAATTGCCCGTGGAGACCTGTGTCTGCACATTGCTCAGGTCCGATTGCAATTGCAACACAGACTGACGGAGCGAAGTCGATATCGATTGCGTTGAAATATATGCGCTCATGACAACTCATCCTATCCTAAGGCTGTCACAAGGGATTTGAACATGGTGTTAATCGACGTCAGCAATTGCGCGGAAGCCGAATATGAGCGCTCGAGATCAAGCATTTGCGACATCTGATCGTCGATGTTCACGCCAGTCGCATTAGACAGCGCCGTGGAGGCGGTGCTGAGCCGAGCGCCCTGATAGCTACTCAGGGAGGAGGCGCTGGAGCGCTCCCCCTCGAGCCAACTCACCGATGCGGACGCGTAATCGCCGAGACTGGCGTTGTTCGTTATCCCGCCAGCGGAACTGAAGCTTTGCGTTGCGGAAGTATTTCCGATCAATTGGGAGATTCTGCCTGTGTAGCCAGCAGCGCCGCTTGGGTTGTAGACGTAATCGGCATTTCCTGAGATGCCGCCGTCTCGCAGCAGATTCGCGTTGCCGCCCTGGCTTGGATCGACGCTCGCATTCACGCTGATGTTGCTTGCAACGCCGGCGTTGGTCGCCGGCAGCGTAGCGGCGCCGGGGGTCGTAAAGAGACCTGGAAGCTTTGATCCTGCGCCGACCTGATCGCTTTCCGCGAATGTGTTGATGAGCGCGCCGGCGATGTTATCCAGCTGGGCCTGATAAGTCGTCGTTGCCGAATCGCGCAGCGTCGCGTTCCCGGCAAGACCGCCTGATGCGATCGGCATCGGCGCAGATGCGCCAGTGACAGCGACGCCATCGACGTAAACGGCATTGCCGGCGGTCGCCGCCGTGAAAGTGTTGGTCGCTGCAAAGCTAACGGTCCGGGCGTTGCCGCCCTGGAACAATGTAACGCCGCTGTCCGCGTAGATCGACATCCCCCCGTTTGAATCGGTTGTTGTCGATAGTCCTATCTGCTGGGACAACTGCTTCAGGGTTTCATCGCGCTGGTCCTGGGCGTCCGTCACGTCGGCGCCCGTGGCCAAACCCGCGACGACCTGCGTATTTAGAGATTGAAACCGGCCAAGCAATGAATTGATTGTCGCGACCGACGACGCCATAGCCGCATCGGCGGTTTCACGCACCTGCTGAACCGTTGTGGCGGCGCTGTTCAATCCGCGCGCCAACGCCGCCGCCGCAGAAACGACGCCTGCGGCGGCGCTCGAAATCGCTTGGCGATGCGGAATAAGTTTGAAGGGCGTTGGTTAGCGCGGCGAGAAGCGCGGCGGGTGAAGTCGCCGTCGAACTCGCGGCCGAACTTGAGCTGGCGACATCGCCAATGGTCTGGTTGAGCGTGTCGAGGCCCGATGAGATCGCGGCCTGCGCGGCATTGGCTGCGGTGGCGGACAGAAGGTTCTCAAACACCGCCTGATTATACGCACGCGTGACCGAGACAACCTGGGCGCCCGAAGACGTGGTGACGACATTCGCAATCTTGCGTGAATAGAGCGACGTATCGCTGCTCGCCGAGATGTTGCGGGAAAGTACCCCCGTTTCCGCGCTCACCGTCGCAAGTCCGGACTGCGCTATGTTCGCGGCGGTGGTGAGGTTCATGACCAAGATCCCCTTCGTTCATTAGCGAGCTACGCTTATTTCAACATGTTATTGAGAGTTGACAAGAGATCGGAACCGGTCTGGAAGACTTTCGAGTTCAATTCGTAACTGCGCTGCGCAACAATCATGTCGGTCAGCTGCGACGCGAGATCGACGGTCGAAGCCTCGAGAGCCGATGAATCGATTGCCCCGAATCCGCCGAGGCCTGCAGCGCCGACAAGGATGGCCCCTGACTGGATGTTCGCCTGATAGGCGTCGCCCGCAATCGGGGTGAGATTGTCGACGCTGGCGACGGTCGCCAAAGGAATGGTGGCGATCGTTTTGGTTGCGCCGCTGACAAAGACCTCCGAAACTGTCCCGTCGGCGTCTACCGATACGGTCTTGAAGGCGCTCGGCGCATTGCCGTCCGTCGTCGCGGACCCGACGGCAAAAGGCGAGGCCAGCTGCGTCGTGCCCGAAAGACTAAGAGTGAGCGTTTTGCCGCCAGGGATCGCCACCGTCGCCGTCGTCGGGCCGGTCAGGCTGCCGTCAGCCGCGCTGAAGTTCAGCGTCTGCGTGCTAAGAAGAGATCCGGCCGAATATGGGAAGCCTCCGCCGGACGCCGCGCCGTCGGCATTGAAGATCGACTGTTCCCAAGTATTCGTTCCTGTTTTCGTGGAATATATATCGAGCGTAACGGCGTTGCCTAAATTGTCATATGTGGTGAGACTTGATTTTGATGTGTAAGCCGAAGTTGCGACATTGGCGCTCGGCAGAGGCGCCGTGGCGACGGGCGCGTTCGAATTGAGATTTGCCCTATAAACTCCTGTTGTCGACGGAGCAGCCTGCAGGCCGTCGCCAAGGACATTCACCGGGAGGAGCGCGCTGACGCCATCGGCGGCCGTCTTGCCGGAGGCGACGCTATAGCCAAGCAGAGTGAATCCAGCCGCATTCACGAGATTGCCCGCCGAGTCCTGGACGAAATTGCCGGCGCGCGTCAGATAGGTCGCTCCGCTCGAGTCTTTGACGAGAAAGAACCCGTTGCCTTTGATCGCCAGATCGGTGGGAGAGGATGTGCCTGTTGGACTGCCCTGCGCCGCGATGTTGTAGCGGATCACCGTGCTGACGCCGGCTGCATTATAGCTCGTCGCGCCGGTCTGGTTGAACAGATCCTGGAACTCGGTCGAGGCGTCTTTGTAGCCTGTCGTATTTGAATTTGCGATATTGTCCGATACGGTGGAGAGCTTGTTGGCTTGCGCCGCCATTCCAGATACGCTCGCAGTCAAGGCGCTAAAAAGGCTCATTGGTGATTCTCCGCATTGGGTAGAAGAGCTTTAACGTTTTGGGCTTGCGTAAGCCTTACCTTGCGTGCGCCGGGTGGCGCGGCGGAACCGGTATCGGCGACCACGCCTGTTCGCGCATCGATGCTTTGGCGCGGCTGGCCGCGATGAAATGCGGCCTTCTGTTGCGGAGCCGCTTCCGACCCGCGTCATTTCTGCTTCAGATTGCGATGGCGCGCTCCGGAACGGGGGGATGATTTCCCTCAGGGCCTTTTGTTGCGCCCCCGGGGCAGGCTTTCGCCGGGATGGGCCAACGCTCCCTGGGCATGCACGCGCGGTATCCAGCGAGCCCCGGTTTGGGCGCAGCCTGCCGTTGCATGGAAAATGCCGGAGACTTCAAAAATGACCGGGGCAAAAAATAATGAAACGGGAGATCGTCCTGACAGGCGCAAAAGGCCAGTCCCCCTTGCTCACATCGATCCATCCAGTCGATATCCCAGGTAGCGAACCGAATTGATCGGATCATAGCCCAGCTGTCCGCGTAATTTCTTGCGCAGCTTGCTGATGTGGCTCTCAACAACATTCTCTTCGACGTTCTCATCGAAGATTCCGTAGATCGAATTGAATATCTGCGCCTTGCTGACGCGCCTGCCGCGGTTGTTCACGAGATATTCGAGGATGCGACGTTCGCGCCGCGGCAAGACGAGAACGCGTCCGTTCAGTTCAGGGTCGCGTCCGTCGAAGAAAACGCGCAGATCGCCGATTGCGACTGAATCGCCCGGTTGGTCGCGACGTCGCTTGATGGCGCCGACGCGGGCGAGAATTTCGCGAACATGCACGGGTTTGCGCACCACGTCGTCGACCCCCGCTGCGAAGAGATCCAGCGTCTGTTCGAGAGAAGGCGTTTCGTTCATCGCGATCACCGGCGCGCCGGATCTTTCCCTGATGATTTTTGGATAGGTTTGGCGATCGCTGCAATCTCCAATAAGAAACGCCTCCACGGCGCCAAGGTCGGTTTCTGCAACCGTCGTCACCCATTCGCGGAAATCTTCGGGGCGGAAGCCTGCCGAGGAGACGCCTTCGCTGCCAAATCGGCAAGTATATCCGGAAGTCACGATCTCCCGTTCATCAATGATTACAAGCATCCGAATCCCCCAGAATCGTATCCGCTCCATTAATTGAATTTTAACAACTATTGATAATTGGTCAACGTAAATTTTCGCGTTATGGTTGTATTTTTCGCGCCAGACGTGGTCGTTCTGCTGGAAGGCGCTATCCGGCAAATCCGTGTGAACGCTTATTGGCAGAAGGAGCGGGCGTTCGCCGTCCATGCGCCAAAGCCGCTGGCGACCATATTGCCGACGACCTGACAGACATATTTTTTTTGCTCTGGGGCGTTGTTTGGGCCGGCATGGTATCGCGCCGCCGCGAGAGTCCAGCTGCCTTCCTGGTTGCGCAGCGCCTTGAGGAATCGCGCGGCATATTCGACGTTCTCGCGCGGGTCGAACATCGCCTCAACGGATCGGAACTGGCGGCCATGAAAATAATGATTGATTTGCATGCAGCCGATGTCGATAAGCCGTGCGCCGCGCTTCCGCGCAGCCTCGAAGCGGCCCATGGCTGCGGCGAGACTGTCCGGAAAGAAAGATGGACCCTCGATGTTCATCGCATAAGGACTGAGCGAGCCGCGCCGTCCCGTCTCCGTCAATCCAACGGCATAGAGCACGGCCAATGGAACGTCATACTTCGCCGCCGCGCGGGACATCTCACGTTCGCAAAGATTGGTCGGATCCGGATCGGCGCCTGCCTGTCGCGGCGCGGAAATCAGCACGGCTTCAAAGATAGACAGCGCCGCTGTCATCGCGGCCGGGAGAGCTGACCTCCGCGGCCCCGGCGGACGTTTTTGTCGGCCCGTGATCCCGTTGCGCTCCTGATCCCGCATCGGCGTTTGAGTCTCCTTGTTGCGACATGCCTGGCGATAGGGCCTGGGCATCGGCGCGGCTTTCAGATGCGGAGTTTTCGCCGGCCGAAAGGCCGCCCTGCTGCGTCGGCTCCATGTGCGGCTCGGCGACCCTGACCACGAGATGGTCCGTTACGTATCCAGCGGCGCGCAGCTTCTCGACAAGCTGCCCGCTATCCTCGCCGATGCGGCGCATCGTATCCGCGCGGTCAGACTCAAGCTGAAGGTCAAGCCGATTGCCCGAGAGGCGCATCCTGATGCTCACAGCGCCGAGGCCCTCTGGGTCGAGTTGCAAATGTAGCACCCGCGTGGCGGACAATGCCTGCGGCTGGACTTCTCCGGCTCCAGCGGCGGATGCGACGCCGGAGGATTCTTCACCTCCGGCGCACGCCGCCAGTCCCGCCGCGCCCGGGGTTGTCGCAGTCGCGATTCGATCGACGATCTGATCGACGGGCGAGGCAGGGACGAGCGGCGGAAAGTGCGTTTGCCGACCGAGAACCGCGACCTTGACCGGGCTCTGCTCGATCGGCGCGCCCGGCAGGCTGAGGGGCGGCGATTCGAATGACGACAATCTCGTTGCATCTCCGGTCGGCGCGGGAGGACTATAGCCCGGGTCCGGTTTCGCACCCGGCGCGGCGAGCAAAGGCGCCGGCGTCCGCGTCGGAGCGCCGCCGCCGTCTGACGTGAGCGACCTCACAGCGGTCTCCCCGTCGTCCGACGCCGCGATGGAGGACGCGCCCGCCAACAGCATCGGCGAAAAGGGCGGCGCTGCGGCGGCCGCCCCGTCAGGAGAGGCTCCTTGCGTCGACGCCTGCAAGGCAGCGGGATCGCGCTCTGAGCCCACGGTCGCGCCATCAGGACGCGTGCGCCCTGCCGGACGCACCCAAGCTACGCCCCGCACGGGCGCGCTGCTCTTCGATTCAGAAGCAAAGCCCGGCGCGGCGTCGGTCCCAGGCAGGCCGGAAAGAGCCGGCGACGGCGCGCCAGCGGTCGAACCGACGAAAAACGCCGCCGCACGTATATCGTCAGCGGTTTCGCCGCCACCGCCTGAAGCGCTCGTCTTTATGGGATTCGCTGCTGCGGGCGCGGCGTCCGCTTCCATGCTCCTCTTCGCCCCGCCGGAAACGCCGCCAGCATCCGTCGCCCGAGACTCGAGACGCGGCGGCGGGGCCAAGCTCTGCGCTGCCGGCATAGGCCCGCCAGAGCCTCGGCCGCCGGCAGGCCCTCCCGCGCCGCCGGAAACAGTCTCGATGGCGTCGCCGGCGCCTTCGATGCCGGTCTTGGCGACGGCCGCCTTGGCAAGCCACGGCGCTGGGTCTGGCGCTTGTTCGCCGGGGAAGTTGGTGGCGGCGGTGCGCGATCCGAAGTCGCCTGAAGCGGCCGACGCGGGATCGCCGGTCGTGATCCGCGCGGCCGCGTCCGAAATATTGACCGAAAAAGCCCTGTGAATCGATCCCGGCGTCGCCGCATCGGAGCGGCCCGTCTGCGCGGACGATTCATCCGTGACGCCATCGCGCCTCGAAACCCGAGACAAAATATCGTCGAAGGCCGCTCCCGTTCCGCCCTTCGGCGCCGCGCCGTCCGTTGCGACCGGACGCAAGGACGCCGCCGACGCCGAATCGGCGATTCGCGACCGGCCTCCCGGCAAGCTGTCGAGCAGATTCATGGATCCGCCCTTTTCAGAAGCGCGTCCGCCTGATCGAGAGCCAGTTGCGCCGATTCCATCAGAACGGACGGCGCTGCGCTCTCGTCGTTTTTTCCGGAGGATTTGGCCTGACCACCAGCCTGCTGCGCTACGCCAGCGTCCTTTTTGTCCGGGACGCCCTTTTGAATCTGCACCGCCATTTTGGCGACGATGTCCTTGAGTTCGACGTCTCGCCGCGCGAGGTGCGCCGAGTCGATTGTCGCAAGCTCGCTCAGTCCGGCTTCCTGCTCCCGCGCCAGAATCTTCGTTGTCGACTCGTAGAGTCGCGCCCGGTCCGCTTCGAGACCTGTCTCCCGCGATAATCGCATCGCCTGCCCGGCGGCGAAGGCGGCTGGCTCAATCTTGCCTTTGAGAATGCCGGACTGCGCCATCAGCAAATAAAGCTTGAGCTGTTCCGGACTCTCGAGTTCGCTGAGGAGACTGGCCAATTTCTCGCGTTTGGCCGGGGCGACGACGAGGCCAAAATGCACCGCCGAATTTGCGAAGCGGTCGCGAAAATTATCGGCGTAGAGTGAGCGTCTGTACCGGCGGATGTACTGGCTCGACGAAGCGATGAACCGATCGAGATCCTGCATCTCATCGGCGAGAAGCATTGAGCGGCGTAGCGCCGCCTCCTCGATCAGCGTGCCCGGGGCGAGGACGCGCGCTTCATCAAGCAGGCGCGCAGCCCGGCCGGGATCTTCGCCGGCGACAAGCGCCGACTGGGTGAAAGCGATATAGCCGCCCAGCGCCGGCGCGACCGTCAGCGCGTCGATTGGCATGAGCATCTGTTTCGCTTTGGCCGGGCGTCCTTCGACATAGGCGAGGACGCCGGCCATCATTGTGGCCTCGGCTTCTGGCGGCGACGCCGTTTCGAGGATCTTTCGGACAACCCGCGGCTGGCCGCCGCTCAGCGTGTAGATTATCGCGGCGCGGGCGTTGCGCGAGTCGCGCCAGAGCGCAGGATCGGCGGTGAGCAGGCGGTCGGCGATCTGGGAAACGAGTTTCGGCAGCCTGGCTCTGGCCTCCGCATCTCCCTTGACGACCTGATCCTGAACCGCCTCCATCGCGCGCGTGATTTCATAGGGCGGCGCGGCGCGCTCCGGCTCCGCGGGACGTTGGGTTTGTTGCGCCACGGCTGCGCCGCAGCAAACGGCGATCAGCATCGGTCCGAGAAGCAGCTTCGCAACTTCGCTCACGGCTTTTCCTTTCGCACGAGGATTTCGATCCGGCGGTTGACGGCGCCCAGCGGATCTTGAGGCGTCTTCAAACGGCGATCGGCGTAGCCCTCGATTTTTTCGATGCGCTGCTCGTCGAGACCGCCACGGATCAGCATGTAATGCGCCATATGAGCCCGCGCGGCGGAGAGCCGCCAATTGTCATAGCTCGCCGATTTGAACGGGCGCGCATCCGTGTGGCCGCGAATGACGATCGCCCCGGCGCGCGTCTTCAGAAGGCCGCCGACCCGCGCCATGATCTCGACGGTCTTTGGTTGCGGTTCGGCCGAGCCGATGGCGAACATCGAAAAGTTCCCATTGTCGGTCAGGCTGATGAGGACGCCTTCGCTGGTGCTCTGAACTTCTATTTTCGGACCGCTCTCCGGCCGGGCGTCCGCCTTGACCAGCGCCGCAACCGCCGCCTTCAGGCGCGCGGCGTCGGCCTCGCCGGGCTTCGGCGCATCCGCCGCCGGATCGGCTGGCTCCAGCGCGCTGGCGCCCCGCAGCCTCGCCTCCGTTTCCGGCCTCGACGCTGGCGCGTCATGCGCAACCGCCGGCGCGCTCTGATCCTTGCGGATGGCGAGCGCCGCCGCAGCTGCTTGAGACGCCGGAAGATCCTGAAACGACGCGGTTGCGTCAGAGCGGGCGGCGGCGTCCGGTTCACGCGGAATCGTCGCGAAGGGATCTCTGAAAATCGCAAAACTGTCCGGGGAAGCGTCGGCCGCCGCCGTCTCTGCGGGTCCGGAGGCGCCCTTGAACTTCTCGCCTTCCATCACGTCGGCGCGCGCAGCAGCGGCGATCTCGGTCAGCGCCGCGTAGGGATCGCGAAAAAGCGTCGATTCGGAACGCGTCGGCATTTTTGCGCCAGGCTGCTGCACGACCTCGCGCGTCTCCGCGAGAGACTGGTTCGTGTCGGCCTCGGGCGAGGATTCATGCGATTTCGGTCCGGCCGCCATTTCCGTATTTTTCGGATCGCGAAATCCCTTTTTCAGGGTCGTCACGTCGACGAGCTTGACCGGATTGAAATATTGCGCGACCGCATGCTTGGTCTTCTCGCTGGTCGAACTGATCAGCCACAAGACCAGAAACAGCGCCATCATCGCGGTCATGAAATCCGCGAAAGCGATTTTCCAAGCGCCGCCATGATGGGCGTCTTCATGCGAATGATGCCGTTTGACGATGACGATGGCCTGTTGTTCTTTGTCGGTCACGGGCTAGCTCGCCTCCCCCTTTGCCTCGATCCGCCCGACCCACGCGCTTATTCGGGATTCGATGATGGTTTGGTCGGCGACGATTTGAACATCGGTCGATGCGTTGGGCGTGAAGGTGATCCCCGCCGGCGCATCTGCAAGGCGGCCTTGGAGCGCCGCGAGGATGTCCGGTGCGCCGCTGATCGCGATCATCGCCTGGTCCGCGCGCAGCATGGGACCGATAGCGTTATGCAGTTCATCGACGGCCTTGCCACGCAGCGCCGCGCCGATGAGGGGACGCAGAATTCTGGCGACGCTCGCGGCTATTCTCGCCTCGATGCCGGCTAGAGCGGCCTGAAGCGCATCGCCGAGTCTTGCGCCCTCCTCCGCCGCCCAACCGGCGCGCTCGTCCGCAAGCCGCGCCGCAAAGGCGCGCCTCTCGGCCTCAAGCGTCTTTTCCAGCGCTTCGGCGCCCGCCGCCAGGCCTTCGGCGTAAGCGTCCTCGCGGACGCTCCGCGCCATGGCGGCCACGCCCTCATCCTCCGAAGCGATCTGATCCGGCAGGTCCTCCCACGCGAGTCGCGCGTCGTCGCCCCGCTGTGGAGAAGCTGGCGCGTTAAAGGGCGCGAGATAAAGCCCCACCGGGCGCGGCGTCATGCGTAATCTCCCTGGCGCATCCATTGCCGCAGGATCGCCGCCGCCTGCTCTTCGTCATATTCGACGATCTGCTCGAGACGCTTCTGCGGCGAACGCCGCGGATTGCTGGTGAGATCCTCGATCAGGCTGACCTCGCTTTGGGGAGCCCAGCCGCCAAGCTGCGCATGCGGTTCGTCGCCGCCAAGCGCCGCGGCGCTCTCCAGCGCGGAGATCTCGCCGGGGCCAGCGACAAGCGTGGGCGCCGTGAAAATCGCCCGAGCCGCGGGCCGCAAGCCGAACCAGATGAGAAGCAGCGTGACGACGAGAATAGTCACGGCGTTGAGCACATTGCCCGATTGCCGCACCAGCATTTCAGTGACGGGAAGCGGCGGCTGCGGCTCAAGCTCGTGACCGGCATCGACGAAATCAACCGCCGCGATCTTTATGGCGTCGCCGCGCTCCTTATGGGCGCCCGCCGCAGAAGCCACCAATTGCTCAATTTCGCTCAATTGCTTTTCGATCGCCTCGGGCGTCGCCTTGCCGCCGAGCGAGGCGACAAGACTGCTCCGGTTGATCAGGACGGCGACCGAAATGTTGTCGACGCCGTAGCCGCCGCTCGTTGTGCTGATCGTCTTCGACGATACCTCGTAGTTGGTCAGCTCTTCGTTTTTCTTGGTCTCCTGGGTCGATTGCTTGCCGTCGTCGGCTTTGACCTGCTCCTGCGGAAGGTTGCGCTCCACCGTCGCCGGAGACTGGTTCGCACTGTTTTGCGAAACCTCGCTCTGGCGCGTCACCTTGACGGACCGCTCAACCCGCGAATCGGGATTGAAGATCGTCTCATTGGTCTGCTTTTTGTCGGTATTCAGCCGCGCCGCGACGCTAACCTGAAAGTTGCGCAGACCTAAATAGGGCGTGAGCGTTTTGCGGACATTGTCGAGAACTTCCTGCGACACCGTTCGCTCCAGGCTCAACATGCCGCCGGGAGCGCCGTCGGCGAGTTCGTTTCCGGCCGCCAGCAGCACGCCCTCCGTGTTGAGGACGGTGACCTGCTCCATCGTCATCCCGGGAACGGCCGACGCGACGAGATGGCGGATCGATCTTGCGGCGGAAACGTCGTCCGCCATTTCCGTGCGAATGACGACAGAGGCCGACGGCGGTTCCCGGGTGCGGCGGAAAGAGCCTTCGTCCGGCATGACGACATGAACGCGAGCCGCCTTGACGCCGCGCATCAGCTGGATCGTCCGGGCAAGTTCACCTTCAAGCGCGCGGACCCGCGTCACCTCCTGCATGAAAGAGGTGAGGCCGAGCGAACCCAGCTTGTCGAAAAGCTCATTGCCGGCGTTGGGACTGTTTGGCAGCCCCTTCTCGGCAAGCAGCATGCGCGCGCGCGCCGTCTCGCCATAGCGCACGAGCACCGTATTGCCGTCGGAATTCACATCGAAGGGAATATCGGCTTCCTTGAGCGCGCCCGCGATGCGGCTAACGTCCTGCCGGTCGAGCCCCGCGTAGAGAACCTCGAGAGCCGGGCGGCTCAGGAAATAGCCGGCGAGCCCCGTCATGACGAAGACCGAGACGCCAATCATCGCCAGCGCGATGAGCCTCCGCGAGCCAAGCTTCAGGAGATTGGCCCAGATTCGCTCGAATTCGCTCCTGCCCGAACATCCACCGCCCCGATTCGCTTCGCCTCCGACGACGACAAATCTAGGCCGACAAACTTGCCCGGGGATTGCTATCGACACGGAAATCGACACGCGAAGGCCGCGCCCCAAGGGAGCGCGGCCCTTTTCTCTCCAGGCCCCGTTTAAGGACGCGGATCCTACAGACCGAAGAGTTTCAGGATCAGCTGCGTATTCGAGTTGGAAATGCTGAGCGCCTGAATGCCCAGCTGCTGCTGCACCTGGAGCGCCGCGAGTTTGGTCGCGGCCTCGTTCATATTTGCGTCGACGAGGGAGCCGACGCCGGTCGTCAGCGAATCGCTGAGGTTGGAAATATAGGTTTGCTGGGTTGAAATATTGGTGGTCGTCGCGCCGAGCTCGCTCGCCGCGGTCGTCAATGAGCTGATCGCCGTCTGTGACGTCTTTCAGCATGTTGGCGATATCGCCCGACGTCGCCGTCGAAACATTAAGGGTCAAAATTGACGCGGTTGTGTAATTTGCGCCGCTTTTGCCAAGGATGCCGCTCGTCGCGCCGGTCGTCGCGTCGAACAGAGCCGTCTGGCTGGTATCCACGGCCAGGAAGCTGACGCCATTGGTCTTATCATAGGACGCGACCAGTTTGACCGCGCCGCCGGTCGTTTCAAGGAAGTTCACGCCATTGACATTCGCCGAACTGCCGATGCTGATCAAAGACGCCTGCTGGGATGCGATGTCGGTTTGAACTTTGGTGAGATCAGCGCCCGGACTGGAGGCGGTGACAAGGTCGTTCTTGATCACGCCGACCACCGAGATCGCCTGCTGCAACGCCTGGGTCATCGTGGAGACGATCGAAGAGCTCTGGCCCAGCGCGTCGTTAACGGCGCCGAGCGCGCCGATATCGGATTTCATCTGGGTCGCGATCGACCAATAGGTGGCGTTGTCGGCCGCGCTCGAAATGCGCAGACCGGTCGAAATCTGCTTTTCGGTGGTGGCGAGATTCGCCTGCGTTTGCGTCAGAGCGGCAAGCGCAGTCATAGCTGAGGTGTTGGTCAAAAGGCTCGACATGGAATGTCCCTTGGTTCGAATTTAGCTGGGGGACATACCGGATTTGCGCCGGTACGACAGGGCGGCATGATGCCTTTAGATATCTACGAGGATCCAATCTGTCGTGCGTTCTGGATAACAGAGGGAGCTTTCGCAAAGCTTAATTCGGCTCGCAGCGCCAGACGATTCTTTCCGCCCGGTCACATGTAGGATCTAACGAGGCTGCCGATCAGAAGATTCCAGCCATCGATCAGGATAAAAAAGAAAATCTTGATCGGCAACGCGATCACGGAAGGCGGCAGCATCATCATGCCCATCGACATGGTCAGCGTCGAGACGATCATGTCGATGACGAGAAACGGCAGCGCGATCAGAAAGCCGATTTCGAATCCGCGCCGCAACTCCGAGATCATGAAAGCGGGAACCAGACTGCGCAGTTCCCCCGGCGCCTGATCCTTGGTCTTGAAACTGTCCTTGGCGAGATCCTCGAACAGCTTCAGATCCCGCTCGCGAACCTGAGACATCATGAATTCGCGAAAGGGCTCGACGATCTTGCCGAAAGCCTCCTGCTCGTTAAGCTTATTGTCCATCAGAGGCTGAACGCCGGCATCCCATGATCGCTGAAACGTTGGAGCCATCACGTAGAAGGTCATGAAAAGCGAAAGGCTTATTAGGATCAGATTGGCCGGGGTGCTTTGCAGACCCATTCCCGAACGCAGAAAGGAAAGAGCGACGACGAACCGCGTGAAGCTGGTCGCCATCACGAGCAGGCCAGGCGCGACCGAGAGCACGGTCAAAAGAGCGACGAGCTGAATGATGCGTCCGGCGGCGGCGCCGCCGCCTGGCGGCAGAAGAGCGGCAAGATCCGGCCCTTGCGCCGCAGCCGCGCCGACCGAAAGAAGCGCAATCGAAGCCATGGCCGTGAGGCCGATGAACATTTTTTTCACTGAACCACCAGGGTCTGAAGGATGAGTTCGCGCACGCGTCCGTCCGACCGAATCACCGCACGCTCGTTCAAGTCCTCGCGCAAGTGCTGCAGACCGCTGGCGCCCGCGATCTGCCCGAGGGTGAGTGTGCGCAAGAAGCCGAGGATGTCCTCCGCGATCAGCGCCGCGAGAATATCTGGCTTTGGCGTCGAGGCGCTGTCGAAGACGAGCGTCGCCTGCAAGCGCACCCATGCATCGGGCGGATCCGCGAGATTGGCGATGATCGGCGGCAAATCGCGAAGATTGGCCTCGCCCGCGTAGACCGCCGCCACTTTTGGCGCCGAAGCCTCGGCGAGATTTGCCGGTTCCGTCCGCGTGCTCGCAGCGAGGCGCAGCCCGAGCCCACGCCCGCCGCCGCGGCGACGAGCGTCAGCGCCGCCAGAACGCCAGCGAACGCCGCGACCGATCCGCCAGGAACCGCCGCCGGAGCTGTCAGTCGCGCCATGTCGTCATTCATGCTCATCGCTGCGTCACCAAGATGCTCCAGGCCAGGCCGCCGGGTGGCGCCATACGGATGATCCAATAGAGCTAAAGGGGCTTGAACCAGTCATAAACCTGTTGACCCCAGGCAGGTTGCTGCACTTCCATAATGCGCCCACGTCCGCCGTAGGAGATGCGCGCTTCGGCAACCTTGTCGTAGGAGATCGTATTGTCGCGCGAGATGTCGCGCGGGCGCACGATCCCGGCGACGTTCAGCAGACGCAGCTCGAAATTGACGCGCACTTCCTGCGATCCGCTGACGATCAAATTCCCATTTGGCAGAACGTCTGTGACGACGGCTGCGACGGACAGCTGGATCTTTTCAGAGCGATCGGTGGTGCCCTGACCCTGCGTCGAGGACTTCGCCTCCGAGGTAAATTCTGGCTTGAACTCGCTGGTTTTGTTGTTGACGCCGAGTTTCCAGTCGAAACCAGCGTCAACTTTTGCATCGAGCGAGCGATCCGTCGCGTTGCCAAATGTCGCGCGGTCGTTGATGGCGATGTTGACTGTCACAACGTCGCCGATTTTGGCCGCGCGCGGGTCGCTGAAAATGTCGGCGCGGCCGCCATTCCAGATCGACTGGGAATTGCCCCTCGGCGCAGGCAGGAAGAGCGCGCTCGCGCTCGGCTGCACGTCGGTGAGAAGGCCCGTGCCGACTGGACTCATGGACGGCTCGCGCCCAATCTCCCTGACGTCGCCGGCGCAGCCGCAAAGGAAAAATGCAAGGAGAATGAGGGCGGCCTGTTTCATCTAGGATTTCTTCTCGTCCGGCGGAGCGTCAGGACCCGCCATGGCGCGCGTGAGGCGCGCCGCCCGGCCGGCCTCCATTTCATTGAGAATCGCGCCGGCGGCGCGCGAGGACAGCTTGGCGAGAATCGCTGCGGCGACCGAATCATCCATGGCCGCAAGCTGCAATGCGGCGGCATCCGGCCGCATCTTCGCGTAGATCGCAACGACTGAAGCGGCGGCCTGCTTCAATACATCCTCGCGCTTGTGCAGCCATGCCTCATATTCGGTCTTCTTCGCCTCGAGCTCCGCGAGACGCTGGCGGATTTGCGCCTCGATTTCGGCGAGGCGGGCGGTCTGGTAGGCGAGCCGCGCATCGCCAAGGAGGGCGGCGTTGTTGATGCAAAACTGCTGCACGTCGGACGCCGCCCTGGCATCCGCTTTCGTGTCCGGCTTGACGTCGGTCTTGGCGACGTCCGCCTTCTTTTGATCAAGCGCGTGGCAAGGCGCCGACGACGCAAAAGCGATGACAAGGCAAGCGATCCATGAATGCGAAACTCTTCGGGTCATCTTTGCAGCCTATTCGAGCGCGCTCCCTGAAACATCGCCCGGTCCGCTTGCGCAGAGCTGGCCGCCGCGGCTCAATCTTCATTGAACGACAAGATCAGCGTGAAGGGCGCCGGCGGCCTTGATTGCCTGGAGTATCGAGATGATGCCCATCGGTTTCAGGCCCATCCGGTTGAGGCCAGCGACAAGCTCGCGCAAACTCGCGCCGCGAACAATGCCAATGTGGCCGCCCTGCTGGTTGGTGTCGATGTTGGTGCGCGGGACGACAACGGTCCGGCCGTTGGAAAATGGCGCCGGCTGTGACACTTCGGGCGTCTCCGCAATGCGGACATTGAGATTGCCATGCGTCACGGCGACGGTCGAAACCTGGACGTCCTGACCAATAACAATGGTTCCGCTGCGCGAATCAATCACGACGCGGGCGGGCGCGTCGGGCTCCACCAGCAGTTCGCCTATTTCGGCCATGAAACGCGTCGTTCCAACACGCGGAGGCTTCTCAAGCGAAACCGAATTCAGGTCCCGCTCGCGCGCGACGCGTGCGCCAAAGCGGCGCATTCCGAATTCATTGATCGCGTCGGCGATCTGTACGGCGGTGTTGAAATCCGGATTCTTCAATACCAGCGAAAGCGGCCCGACATCAGCGAGCCCGCCGGGGACCTCCCGTTCGATCAGCGCTCCATTGGGAATATGGCCCGCTGTCGCCACGTTCTGCGTGATTGTCTCGGCCTGCCCCTCAACGGCGAATCCGGCGACGGAAACCTGCCCCTGCGCGATCGCATAGGTCTGGCCGTCGACCCCAGTCAACGATGTCAGGATCAGCGTGCCGCCATAAAGCGACGTGGCGTCGCCAAGCGACGACACGGTGACGTCGATGCGCGCGCCGGGCCGGACGAACGGCGGCAGCTCCGCGGTGACCAGCACGGCGGCGACGTTGCGCGTGCGCAGGGCGAGCGCGCGCACATTGATGCCCATGCGATCCAGCATCGACTGCAAGGCCTGTTCGGTGAAAGTCGAGTTGCGCAGCGTGTCGCCGCTTCCCTGAAGGCCGACGACAAGCCCGTAGCCAACCAGCTGATTGTCGCGGACCCCCTGCAAGGAGGCGATGTCCTTGATGCGGACAGACGCAGCCGCGGAACCGCTGACGCCGCAGGCCAAGCCACAGGCGACGGCCCATGATGCGAAGACGAGAAACGCGCGACGCATCATCCGCCGCTCAATCGCACTGAGCCGTCGGCTTGAACCGTTCCTGAGACCGTCAGTCCGGTCTCGAGATTGCGTAGGGAAATGATTTCGCCGGCGCAGCCGTCCTGGAGCGCGGCGCCGTAGGTGGAAATCGACAGGACGCCCTCCTCGAACACGATCCTGACTTTCGCGCCGTTGACGACGATCTTCGGCGCCGATACGGCGTTCAGCGGAATCGGCGCACCCGGCAACAATGTCCGCCGCGCGATCTTGCCGACAATCGTCTCACGCTCTGAAACAAAGTCGCCCCGGCTTGGCGCGGACGGCGGAAACGCGCGGTCGACCAACCAACCATCCTTGATCGCATCGCCCGGATAGATTGTGATCGTGGGAACAGGCAGGACCTTGGACAACGAGGTCGCATGCGCGATGCCCGGCGCCAGCGCCAAGGCTCCGGTCGCCGCCACGCGAACAAAGGCCAGAAGACCGATTCCCCCGCCTCGCCGTCGGCGCGGCCGATGATGACTCCGGAAATCCGAAGCTTCCTCGCAATTCACCGCATTGGCTTGGCGATTTCTGCGATCTTCACGCTGGCGCCAATTCGCATCGCGCAGAGCGCAGCACGCGGCAGCGCCGGCAAGGCTAAACTTTTCGCGCATTGCCTACCCCATGTTCTTCGACACTGTGGTCATCATGTCCGAAGCAGCCTGGATGACTTTCGAATTCATCTCATAGGCGCGCTGCGCCGCGATAAGATCGGTAATCTCCTTGACGGGATCGACGTTCGAACTCTCAAGATACCCCTGGCTCACGGTCGCGAAGCCCGCGTCGCCTGGCACGCCGACGACAGGCGCGCCCGAAGCTTCGCTCTGGGCGTAGAGATTGTTCCCAGTCGGCGTGAGGCCAGCATCATTCGGGAAGATCGCAAGCGTGATTTGTCCGAGTTGTTGCGGCGCCGTCTGGCCCGCCAGCGTGACCGAGACCATTCCGGACTGGCTCACGGTGACGCTCAATGCATTGCTTGGAACCACCATCGCGGGGCTGACGACATACCCGTCCGCCGTGACGATCTGCCCCGTTCCATTCGTATTCAAGGCGCCGTCCCTGGTATAGACGATATTTCCGTTCGCATCGTTGACCTGAAACCACCCGCGCCCGCTAAGAGCAAGGTCAAACTGGTTTCCCGTGTTCGCCAGGGCGCCCTGAATATGAAGATTGCGGATCGAGGCGGTGCGCACGCCAAGGCCAAGTTGCGCGCCTTCTGGAATCGTGTTGTTTTGACCGCGGTTGGACACGCCCTGGAGACGTTCGGCCTGATACAAGAGATCCGTAAACTCAGCGCGAGCGCGCTTGAATCCCGTCGTATTTATATTGGCGATGTTGTTGGCGATGACCGCGACATTGAGGTCCTGGGCGGCCATGCCCGTCGCTGCGATGGATAGCGCTTTCATATTATCTCCCTAAAGCATTTTCGACGGAAGCGGATATCGCTCCACAGGAATGAAAATGCGTCAAAATTGGAAACATGGTCGCCCTCCGATCGGCGCCGATCGGGACGCTTTCTAGATCGCCATTTGAGAGAGCGACTGGTAGGCGGACACCGCCTTGTCGCGAACCGCTATCGCCGTATTCAGTGACTCCTCGGCGCTCATCACCGATTCCACCACCTGCTGCACGGAGGCTTTGCCTTCAAGCCCCGAGATCGCGGTCGCCTCGCCTGCTTTGAGGTCGCCGATTGTCCGCGCCGACACATCGGCCAGAACCTGGCCAAAATCGACGCCCGAAGCGGCGGTTGAGGCCGCCGCTGTAACTGCGGTCGACGCAGTGGTCGCTGCAGAGCCGAGGATCGAGCCAAGAAAAGAAAGAGCGGGGATCATGATGAGTTCCTCAAGAAGATCGATCGTCATGGAAGACAGATCGCGGGTTTGCTTGACGATCTGGAGATTGGCTTCATAGGAGCGGTTGGCCTCGCGCAGATCGGCCATCTCCATGATCATGCTGACATTGGGAAGTTTGACAAAACCCTTTGAATCGGCAGCTGGATTGCCGGGATCAAGCTCCTCCCGGAACGGCGCCTTATCGGTCCCGATGCTCTTGACCCGCACGAGTTCGACGCCCGAAGCTCGGTCGACCTCGCTCGCGAAGGTGATCGTTTTGCGCGCATAGGGGTCCGCCCCCGGAGTCGATCCGGTTGATTGGGCATTGGCCAGATTTTCCGACACGATTCGCAGCCGCGCCGATTGCGCTTCGAGACCGGCCGCCGCGATTTTAAGCGATGCATCGAGGGGATCGAACACGCGACTATCCTTTGACGCTGGCCATCAACATCTGATGGAACGCTCTGACGATGCTCGTGTTGAGCGAGAAGGAACGATTGACCTCGCCCGCCTTCATCATTTCATTCTCAAGACTGACCGAGTTGCCGGATTGCGTCGTCTCCCAGGCAGCAGCGTCCCTGACTGCGACTTGTTCCGGCGCCAGCGGATCAACTCCAAGATGTCCCGCGTCCGTCGCCGCCATGCGGATCGACGCATCGTTGAAAACATCTTCGAACGGAACCACGTCGACCGCCGAAAAGCCCGGCGTATTGGCATTCGCGACGTTCGAGGCGATCGTCGCCTGCCGCACAGTCAACCAGCGCGCCTCCTGCGAAGCGAGGTCAAAGAGGTAAATCGGTCCCATGACGACAACCTGTGAAGACGAAACTAAGGATCGTTTGCTTATCTCCTGTTTAGCGAGACAAACTTGCACCGGGCTGGCGCGCGCCTGCATTTTCGCTTTGTCGCTTTCGCTCTGCCTCGACCTTCTCGATTCGCACGAACAAGAGGGGATATGAATGTCGCGCCCTTGCATCCAGAGTGCGGAAAAGCGCGCGGACCCATGGCTCCGTCAATTCGCTCCTGAATCATCTGGCTCTCTGCCAAGGCCGCCCCCCGTATCCGCGAATGCCCGGACAAGTCGGCCCGCAAACTTTCGATTTGGCGGACAAAATCGTCGCGACGCTTGCGAGCAAAGCATCCCGTTCTATCCAGGACGGCGACGCCGCATCGGTTGCGCGCGGTCGACGACAGTGCGTGAAAAAGCCGTCGGCGGGGGCGACCCCATCACTTCACCGAAGCGCTATGAGCCTTCCTTGAGCCGAGGAAATGAATCAGCTCGGCGACGGCCTTGTAGAATTCAGGCGGAATGGTGCGATCAACCTCGACGCTTTCGTACATAGACCGCGCCAGCAGCTTGTCTTCGATCACCGGTATGCCATGCTGTTCGGCAATTTCGCGGATCTTGAGCGCGATCAGATCCTGCCCTTTCGACAGCACAAGCGGCGCGGCGTTCTCTTCCTTGACGTAACGAAGCGCGATCGCAAAATGCGTCGGATTGGCGATGACGAGCGTGGCTTTTGGAACATTGGCGATCATGCTTTTGCGCTGGCGGTCCTGCGCCAATGAACGCAGCTTGGCCTTTTTCAAAGGATCGCCTTCGTTCTGCTTTATCTCGTCCTTGAGTTCCTGCCGGCTCATCCGCAGATCCCGCCGCCAGTGGGTTCGCGCCCAGACGAGATCCGCCGCGAGGAGCAACATGGTCACGACGCCGACCACCGACAAAAGACGCATGGCGATCGACAGAATCAATTCGGGGACGGCTTCGGGGTCAACTGCCATCGCATTCACGAGATTATTTTGCTGCCACTGCAAGACAGTGAACAGGACGGCGCTGATGGAACCCAATTTCAACACGCCTTTCAGAAACTCGATCTGGCCCCTTGCGCCGAACAGACGATGCCAGCCGTTCGCTAATGAAATGCGCTTTAACTCCGGTTGGATTCGATCGATAACGAGGCGAGGCGGATTTTGCAGGACCGATGACAGAATCCCGGCAGTCGCCAAAATGACGAGCGGCGCGATCAGAATGGAGGATACGCCGCGACCAACGATCTGCAACAAGGCGACGGCATCGTTTCCATTGCGAATCGATACGCTGCCGGCATCATCGAGCAACTGACGGAGCAGGGCCGTCATTGCCGCCATAACGCCTTTTGCGGTGAATGCGCCAATGATCAGCATGGCGCCTGTCGAGGCGAACAGCGCGGCCTCCCGGGCGAAAGGCACGTCGCCACGTTCGATCGCGTCGCCAAGCTTCTTCTCGGTCGGCTCCTCGGTCTGGCTTTCCTTCGACTCTCCGTCCGCCATCAGCGCTCAAGCCCGCCTGTTCGAGGGGCCCGCCCCAGGACCGCCTATTCATAGACTTCGTCTTCGTCCTCCGACGAATTGAGATCGATCTCGCCGTTGCTCGATAATTCGAGCGCGCAATCAGCGATCATGCGGCGCGCCTTCAGAACGTCGCGCTGAAGCGCCGGGCCGCCGTTCGCCAGTTCGCTGTCGACGATTCGGCGCGCCCTCGCAGCGAGCGAAGAGAGAATAGCGTCCCGGAAGCCGGCGTCCGTGCCTTTGAGGGCGAGCACAACCAGCTCGGTCGGTATTTTGTCGAAGAGCACGCTACGCGCCTTGGATTGCAACTTGATAATGTCGTCGAAGGTGAACATGAGCCCGCGCAAGACCTCCGCCGCTTTCGGACGCGCCGCAGCAAGGCTCTGCATCACATCCTCCATCTGATCGCGATCGAGCTTGTTGATGATATTGGCCACCCTGACATTCTGCTCGCTGCCAGCCTGGCGCGACAGGCTGGACAGCAGGTCTTCCTGCAACTGGCTCTGGATGATGCGGACGGCGGCTTCCGTGACCGGCGCGATGCTGAGCATGCGTCGCGTCATCTCGTTGCGCAGATCGCGTGGAAATTGCCCCATGACCTTGGCGGCGCAGGCCGGCGTCACTTTCGAAAGAATCAGCGCCGCCGTCTGCGGATGCTCCTTGGCGAGATAGGCGCTGAAGACCGACTCCGGCACATTGGAGAGTCGATCCCACATCGCTTCGTTTGAGTTGCCGGTGACGTCAGACATGACGTCGGCGATCTGTTCCGGCGCCAGCACGCCATCGAGCATCTGCTCAACTTCACTCGGCGAGCCCAGCAGATCCACGCCATTGGCGAACTGGCCGGCGAAATCTTCGACGAGTAGCTCAAGCGTCGGCGCCGGCACCACGCCAAGCTCGGCGACAGAGCGCGTGATCTGTTTCAGTTCATCGACGTCGAAATGTTTCAAGATCCGGCTGGCGAGCGGCTTTCCCATGGCGAGCAGCAGCGCCGCGACCCTCTCGGGCCCGCGCAGAAACCTCGTGTTCACTCCGGTGGTCTGGGTAGCGGACGCAGCCATCGCTAGGCGACGGACCCGGACGGACCGACAATCTCGGTCAGCGACACGCCAAAGCGCGAATTGTCATCCTCGACCACGACGATTTCGCCGCGCGCGATAACCCGCCCATTGACGACGACGTCAACCGGCTCGCCAACCCTGTGATCAAGTGGAATGACCGCCCCGCGGCCGAGCTTCAGAAGATTCGACACCGGCATTGCAGCCGAACCGAGGACGACCTGGACGACGACGGGAATGCGAAGAATAGTGTCGAGATTGCGATTCTGGCCAGCTCGCATCAGCGTTTCCTCGCCGAGGCTCTCCTCCAGATTCATTGCTTCATCCTGTTCTGCAGACATCATGTTCCGCGCTCCTTTCAGGCATTGACGCCGCGCGGGCCTCGACCCATCGCGCTTGGATTTTCAACTCGCAGGACGCTGTCCCAGGCGATCAACACGCCAGACCCCATCCGGCGCGCTTGTCTTTGCGCGCCGGCGGCCGCCGCGAGGCGCCGCTCAACGCGCCAAGACGTCATCGATAAATTCCTGTTCCTGGCTCACCAACTCGTCGATGCGAAGCGTGTAGAACCCGTCGCCCTGGCCGAGATTGCACCAGAACAGCGGCTCCGCATTGCATTCGAGCCGAACGCGCGTCCGCGTCGTCGCCTGAAGCTCGAGGATGCCGCCGACTTTCAAGGCGGCTATGTCGGCGAGAACAAACTGGCGCTCTTCGATGACGCCCTTCACGGCGACGTCCGTGCGTCCGATCTCGGCCTCGATCTGCCGCGTCCAGGCGGGATCGCGCACGGCCGCTTCGCTGGAGAGATCGCGTCCGAGCTGCTGACGCACCGAATTCAGGGCCGCCTGCGGAATCAGGACGAACATTTCGCTGTGGCGGCCGAGGATTCGCAGCCGCACTCTCGTGTGGACAGCGAAGGAATTGCGCGGCGCGATGACCGCGAAATCAAGCCTCGTGTCGACCCGCTCAAGCTTGAACGCCACGTCACAGATGGATTTCAAATGCATTTTGCAGGGCGCGGCCAAGCAGAACGAATGTCTTTTGCGCAAGGCGAATTTCGAGGCTCGACAATTTGCGCTGTTCCGCCAGGGGCGCTTCGCCGCCATCGCTGCCGAACAGCGCGTCGGCCAGCGTGAAGATGAAATCATGGCCGAGACCGATGAGAACGCGCGAATCCCAGGCCTGCGCGTGGAATATGCCGACGACGACGTCATTATCGAAGGCGTCGAGCACGTCTCCGATCCGCCTCGCGGCGATCGAGTCGACGGAAAAAAAGGCGGGGGCAGCGGAAAGCTGGCGCAGATTTTCCGAACATTGCGCCGCCATCCGGTCAAACACCACATGCAGCATGGGCATGCGATCGATCGAAATCCCCGGCGCGTCGAGGAGCCGCTCCGATCCGTTCCGCGCTGCATTCGGGATGGGAGTTTCCGACATGGTCCGTCAAGCCGCTTGCTGTTGGTTGTTTTTCGAACCGCCCGACACCGTCTCGTTTTCGACCATGTCGATCGAGGGCCGGTCGTGCGAGGCGATGGTCTTTCGTCCGTGCTCCAGAGCGATCTGCGGCATCGCCCCGTTCATGAAGGCGAGCAGGGTCTGCTTGACGATGATATAGAGCCGGCAACGCGTCGATCGGGTCGCCTTGACCTTGTGCGCCAGCGGCGCGACCACGCCGTAGGAGATGAAAATCCCCGAGAATGTGCCGACCAGCGCAGCGCCGATCAGGCCGCCGAGAATTTCGGGAGACTGATCCAACGCCGCCATCGCATGAACGACGCCAAGCACCGCCGCGATAATGCCGATCGCCGGAAGGGCGTCCGCGATCGATGTCAGCGCGTGATAGGGTTTCAGCTTGTCATGGGTCACCGTCTGCAGTTCCTCATCCATCAGCGCCTCGATCTCATGCGTGCGCGCATTGCCGATGATGATGAGGCGGCAATAGTCGCAGATGAAGCTGGTCAAATTCGCGTCGGCGAGAACCTTCGGAAAATTCTTGAAGATCGCCGATTCGCCCGGGTTGTCGACATGTTGCTCCACCTCGCTGCGCGCCTTGCCGCGCAGCTCCCGCATCAGCGTGTAGAGCACGCCGAGAACGTCGAGATAGTCGCGCTGCGTCGTCCCCTTGTCGAGAACGGCCTCGACAATGGCGGCGCCAGTGTCCTTGATCGTCGCCAGCGAGTTTGCGATGATGAAGGTGCCAAGGGCGACGCCGATGATGATGACGAACTCCCAGGGTTGGAAAATCACCGCGAGATGGCCGCCCATTGCGGCGAAGCCGCCGAGCATGCAGCCGAGCGCCACGATCAGACCGATTACAAACGCCAAGGCCTTACCTCACGCCGCCGATGCCTTGTCGAAATCATTAAACGGCCGGCCTTGCTTCAGGCTGAATTTAACGCCGCCAATTCGGATCAAAATTAATTCGTCCGACGCAATGGAGCAGCAACGCTCAACGCGCGTTTCTGATTGTCCTTGAGCCCAAGGGGGAAGTCCCGCATGTCAGGATTAAAGGCATTTTGCATTCGGGCCGCGCTCGTCGCGACGCCCCTGACCGCCTTGCCCACGGCCTGTTCGGCGCAGGCAGCGAGTTTCGATTGCGCAAAGGCGGCGAGCCCCGTCGAGGCCGCGATCTGCCGCGAGCCTTCGCTCGGCGCGAAAGATATCAGGATGGCCGCGCTTTATCAGGTCCTCGAAACGGCCGCGCCGGCCTGGAGCGGCATGGCCTACCGCGAGTTTCGCGACGCTGAACGCCAGCGGCAGGCCGACTGGATCGCGAAGGAGCGCGATCCGTGCGGCGATTCCATCGCCTGCCTCCAGCAGGCTTATGACAGGCGCGTAGCCGAACTCTTGTCGACAATCGGCAAAAATCTCGGCCTGACCTATGGCCGCATGTGCGACGCTGGCTAAATCGGGATTCTGCGGTCAGATCGAAGCAATTCCGAATCGCCCCGACTCTAATAGCCCGCAGCGAGAGTCCCGCGCTGGCGCGTATCGGCCGCCCCCATCAGCACGCCCTCCGCGCGCATAATGCTCTGCGCCGAGCCCCACGCGCCGCGCTGCGCCACCTTGTGACCCAGCGCTTCGAGCAACCTGATCGTGTCGGGCGAAACGCCGCGCTCGACCTCGATCTGATCCGGCGCGCCCTGATCGTGCATGCGCGGCGCGGCGGTGGCCTCGGCGAGGTTCATCCTGAAATCGACGACGTCGGCGATGATTTGCGTCACGATGGTGATGATGCGCGAGCCGCCGGGCGAACCGGTCACGAGTTCGAGATCGCCGCCCTGAAACATCATGGTCGGCGCCATGGACGACAATGGACGCTTGCGCGGCGCCGGCGCATTGGCCTCGCCGCCGAGCAGCCCGAAGGCGTTCGGCGCGCCGGGCTTTGCTGCGAAATCATCGAGCTCATTGTTGAGCAGCACGCCGGTCCCCTCGGCGACCAGGCCGAGCCCATAAGGAAAATTCAATGTGTATGTATTCGCCACCGCGTCGCCGTCCGCATCGACAATCGAGAAATGCGTCGTCTGGTCGCTCTCGTAAGGCGCGGGGTCGAGCGGGCTGATCTCCGCCGCCGGCCTTGCGCGATCGAGCGAGACGCCCTGGCGCAGACGCTCCGCATAGGCTTTGGAGATCAGTCCCTGAACCGGAACCGAAACCTGATCGGGATCGCCAAGATATTGCGCACGGTCGGCGTAGGCGAGCTTCATCGCCTCGGCGAAGACGTGAAAGCTCGCGGCGGAATTGGCGCCAAGGTCAGCCAGCGGAAAGCCTTCGAGGATATTGAGGAGCTCGATGACATGAACGCCGCCGGATGACGGCGGCGGCATGGAGACGATGTCGTGGCCGCGATACGTCCCGCGCACAGGCGCGCGCTCGATGGCGCGGTAGGATTTGAGATCATCAAGCGTCATTCGGCCGCCCGCGGCGCGCACGCCGGCGACGATTTTGGCGGCGGTTTCACCCTCATAGAAGGCGCTCTCGCCGTCGCGGCCGATCGCCTCGATCGTATCGGCGAGGTCAGGCTGCGTCAGCCTCTCGCCGCGCCGGAGCGGCGCGCCGTCCGGATGAAGAAAAATCTTCGCGCTGGACGGCCAGCGCGACAGCCGCTGGGTCTGGCCGAGCGAATCCGCAAGATCATCCTCGACCGGAATTCCCTCGCGGGCGAGGCGCGCGGCGGGCGCGACGAGTTCAGCCAGAGAGAATTTGCCGGAGCCGTAGCGCCGCCATGCGAAGGCAAGCCCCGCGACCGTGCCGGGCACGCCGACGGCGAGGCCCGTGTCGCGGGACTTCTCCGGGACCGCCGCGCCGGAGGCGTCGAGAAAGACGTCGCGGGTGGTGTCGGCCGGCGCGGCCTCGCGATAATCGATCGCTACAGTCCGCTTCGGTCCGGCGAGATGCACCAGCATGAAGCCGCCGCCGCCGAGATTTCCCGCGCGTGGCAAGGTCACCGCCAGCGCGAATCCGACCGCCACCGCCGCGTCGACCGCATTGCCGCCCCGGCGCAGCACGTCGACCCCGATCCGCGCCGCCGTTCCCTCCTGCGCCGCGACCATCCCGTGCGTGGCGAGAACCGGCAGCGAGCGGGCGCCTTGACCGAGGATCGCCGGCGGAAACGGCGCGGGCGCTTCGGCGAGCGACGAAAATGAGATGAAGACGGCAAGCGCCGCGAGGGCCGCCGTCAGCTGTTTTCCGCGCCTATGGAATGTTACGCCCGCCTCGTTCATTCGCCGCCCTCATGCCGCGCCACGACGTCGAGGAATATCGCGCCATAGCGCGCGAGCTTGACCGGCCCGACGCCAGGCAGCTGCTGCAGCGCCTGCGCCGTGCGCGGGCGCCCCTGCGCGATGCCGACGAGGACGCTGTCGTGAAAAATGACGAAGGGCGGCTGCTTTTGCGCGCGCGCGATTTCGAGCCGCTTCGCCTTCAGCACGGCGAGCAGGCGCAGTTCGGTCGCCGTCAGATCGGCGGCGGCCGATTTCTCCGCCGCGCCGCTGAACGCCTGCGCCGGGGCCGCGCTGTCGTCGTCCATATCGATTTCGCGCAGGGCGCGCCGCAGCGCGCGCGCGTCCGGCGCGTCGGCGGCGGCGCGCAAACCAAGCTCGGCCCGGCCGGCGAGCACCTCGCGGCCGGCGGGCGTCAGCACCCAGCGATCGCGGTCGTCCGAGTCCTGCGCGATCATGTCGGCCGCGTGCAGCTGACGAAAAATGCTGCGCCATTGCGCCGGCTTGAACTCCTTGCCGGCGCCGAATGTCGGCAACAGGTGATGGCCGTGCCGGGTGATCGCCGCCGTGGCGTTGCCGATCAGCAGATTGGCGAGATGGCCGGAGAAGAAACGTCCGGACGTGCGGTGGATCGCCGACATCGCCTTCTGCGCCGCGACGACGCCGTTGAAGAGCGGCCATTTGCCCTCGCAGATATCGCAATTGCCGCAGGGCTGCGAATCCTCCGCGAAAGCGGCGAGCAGGGTCTGGCGCCGGCAGCGCGGCGTCTCGCAGAGGGCGAGCAGCGCGTTGAGCTTGCGTCGCTCCATGCGCTTTCGCTCCGGCGGCGCGTCGCCCCCCTCGATCTGGCGCTCGCGCAGCATGATGTCGGAATCGCCATAAAGGGTCAGCGTATCGGCCGGCAATCCGTCGCGGCCGGCGCGGCCGATTTCCTGATAATAGGATTCGATGCTCTGCGGCAGATCGGCGTGACAGACAAAGCGCACATTTGGTTTGTCGATGCCCATGCCGAAGGCGATGGTCGCGACGATGACGACGCCATCCTCGCGCAGAAACTCATCCTGATGCGCCGATCTTATCTCCGGCGCGAGCCCGGCGTGGTAGGGCAGCGCCGCGACGCCCCTGGCGCGTAATGTCTCGGAGAGCTTTTCGACGCCCTTGCGCGAGGCGCAATAGACGATGCCGCTTGCGCCCTTGTGGCGCGCGATCATCGCCAGAATGTCATGCGCGACGTCGCCCTTGCGGCGCATCGCGAGACGTATGTTCGGACGGTCGAAGGAGCGCACGAAAACGCGCGGCTCCGCCGGAAACAGTTTTTGCACGATATCGGCCCGGGTGGGGGCGTCCGCCGTCGCCGTCACGGCGATGAGCTGCATCTCCCGTTTTCCTGCGATCGACCGGGCGACTTCGGCGAGATCGGCATATTCGGGGCGGAAATCATGCCCCCATTGCGAGACGCAATGGGCCTCGTCGATGGCGAGAACATTGGCGCCCGCCGCGCGCAACAGCGCCTGCGTGTCGGCGCGCACGAGCCGCTCGGGCGCCACATAGAGCAGGCGATAGCGCCCCTGCCGCAGGCCCTCCTCGATCGCGGCGTTGTCGCTCGCGCTGTTGACCGAATTCAGCGCCGCCGCCGCGACGCCGCGCGCGCGCAGCTGCTGCACCTGATCGCGCATCAGGGCGATCAGCGGCGAAACGACGATGGTGAGACCGGGCCGGACGATCGCCGGCAGTTGATAGCAGAGCGACTTGCCGGAACCGGTCGGCATGACGGCGAGGACGTTTACGCCCTCAAAAACAGCCTCGAGCACGTCCCGTTGCCCCGGCCTGAAATCGGAAAAGCCGAAGCAGCGTTGCAGCGCCGCGCGGGCGTCGATCATGTCGTCGAGCAAGTGGCCCCCCGGATTGCGCCAGATTTCGCGCACGAAGAGAATCGAGACGCCTAGCGCTATTGCCTGTCTTCGCCCGGTCAGCGCCGGGATGGCAAATAAAAAGTCGCGGCGCGCGCGCAAGAGCCGCGTTGCGGCGCGAAGGCGGCGCGTCCCGGCTCCTCGCCCGCCTGACGCGGCCATTCCATGCTGGAATGAAAGGCGGGTCCGTTTTTACGCCCGCATACGCCTCTAACCGATTGGAATGGATAATGTCATATGGATGAGGTCGATCAGACCCAAACGCATCGCAGTCTATGAGGCGCTCGCGAATTGCCCAAGCAGCGCGTCGCGCGCGTTGGTGATGCTGCGGTAATGCTCGTCGCTGCCGCCGGCGTCGGGATGCGCGATCTTGGCCAGGCGCCGGAAGGCCGCGTTGATCTCCGCGGGCTTGAGCGCGCCCTCCATTGGCAGGTTCAAGACCTCGCGGTGCTCCTGATCGTCGTCGAAATCCAGCCTGAACGTGAAGGCCCGGCGTTTTTCGCGCCCCTCAAGGCGCAGCTCGACCTGATCCTCGCGCCATCTGCGGAGCGACATGACGAGACATGCGCCAAAAGCGATCCGGCCCTGCGCCTCAAGTTCGTCAAGACTGAACGGCCCGACGACATCATAGGGCGGCGCCAGAAAGGCGCTCCTGCCGCCCTCGCCCTCCTCGACATGGCCGATCGTCACATGATCGAGAATTCCCATCGAGCCGTTCCAGACGACCCATCCCTCTTTGTCCGTCATGCCGCACGCTTTCATGCATGAGTCGGCGCCGCGCCCTCGTGATTTTTGTACGAAAGGGTCCACGACAACCGGACTGTCCGCGCGTCCATGCATGTTCAAAGCCAAAGGCGCGGCGCGGGGTCGTCACGACAAACGCTTGCGCACCTCGGATCGCACGAATTCGAAATCGATGACGTCGACGCACTTGCGTCCGTTCTGACAGTCCTTCACATCCATGAGGTGACAGGGCGAACAGGCGACCGGCGCGTTGATGACCGTCACATGGCGTCCAAACGGCGCCCATAATTCCGTCTGGGCGACGCCGGAGTAGATCGCGACCGTCGGGACGTCCATTCGCGCGGCGACATGAGTCAGTCCGCTGTCATTGCCTATGTGCAAATCAGCTGCGCCGATGATTGAAATCGCCTCCAGAAGGGAGGTCTGACCGATCGCTGATTTCACGTCGGCCGACTCACATGCCCTGGCGATCGGCGACATGTCGGCCGCGTCGCTTTTCGTTCCGAGCAGGACCACGGAGACGTTCATTTCGCGAGACAGCCAGCCGGCGAGCTTCATGAAGTCCTCGATGGGCCAGTTCTTGATGGCGCGACCCGAATAAGGCTGCATGGACACGAGCCGCTTGCCGCGCCCGCGCCACGCATCGGCCGCTGCCGGCCCCGCCAGCTTCCGCCGCAAGGCCGCGGCGCTGAATTCGGCCTGCGGCTGAAAAAAATCGACGACATTTCGCGCAAGGCCGAGCATCATCATCCGCTGATGATTGGCCACGCCATTGATCTGCGTGTAGTTCGGCCGCGGCAGGCTGATCGTCAAAGCAGAGCGACAGTTTTTGCTGGCGTAGCCGCATTTATAGGTCGCGTCCAAATGGTCAAAAGCGACGCGCGTGTCAGCATCGACGCGCAGATCGACGGCGAGATCGAAATGCGCGCGGCCCACGCGGCCAAGCATTTCTGGCGTAAACGATGGCTGGAGATCATCTGGTCTTGAGGCGAAGAAGTCTATCGTCTCCACCGCATCGAAAATTCCCAATGAATTTGCAAGCGGCGCATTCCAGGGCCCGCAAAGCAGCGTTATCGACGCCTTCGGGAATGCCGTCCGAAACACCGAAAAGGAGTTCGAGCGCCAGGATGAAATCGCCGAGGTGGTCGATCTTCATAAGAAGAATTGATTTGATCTCGGCTCCTTCGCGATAAGCCGCATAGGCCGCATCGGTCCAGACGCGAGGGCGCCCGCCGTCGGGGCTCGCCGGGTTCGGATCATGGCTATCCAAATATTCGCCGCTTTGGGTGATCCGATCGACCAGGCATCTGAGGTCGAGCCCGTTGTCCAGCTCGGAAGAACAGTGATCCAGACTTCGAGGGTCCGGATGTCTGGCGAGCAGAGACTGGAAGATCAGGCGCGCATAATGCGCGTTTTGGTGCCGCGGTCTTGGATGTTTCTTCCGCCAGAACATGTGCTTCAACCCTGAACGAGAGGCGGCCTGAGAGGCCAGACAGGCGGGATTTGGCGCCAGCTGGCCGGCGCGACGTGGAGCGCAGGGAGACGCGCGAAAAAGCGAGGCGCCGCCCTACCCCGCCGCCCCGGCGATCAGGGCTTCGATCTCGGCCTTCGCCTTCGCCGCCCGGGCCGGGGTCATGGCGCTGCGGGGCGTCTCCAGGACCCGGTCGGCGACGGTGCTGCCGGGGTGGCGCGAGAGGACGATGATGCGGTCGGCGAGCGCGATGGCCTCGTCGATGTCATGCGTGACGAGCAGCGTCGTCACCTTGCGCGCCTCGACCAGCGCCAGAAGTTCGGCGCGCAGCCGCAGCGCCAGCGCGGCGTCGAGCGAGACGAAAGGCTCGTCGAGCAGCAGAAGATCGGGCGAAATGGCGAAGGCGCGGGCGATGGCGACGCGCCGCGCGAGACCGAGCGAGAGTTCGCCCGGATAATGCGCCAGATGCTGCGAGAGGCCGAGCGCGGCGACAATCTCGTCGAGCCCAGGGCCGGGCAAGGCGCCGGCCAGCGCCAGATTTTGCGCGACGCTGCGCCAAGGCAGAAGGCGCGGCTCCTGGAACACCATGCCGATCTTATGGGGCGAAGGCAGCCGGACGATCCCCTCGAAATCGCGGTCGAGCCCGGCGATAATTCGCAGCAAGGTCGTCTTGCCGCAGCCGGACGGGCCCAGCACGGCGCCAACCTCGCCGGCCTTGAGGCTCAGGGCGACGTCGCGCAGGACGGTGCGGCTTTCGCCGGCCGCGATGCGCAGCGTTTTGCGGGCGATGGAGACGTCAAGCATGTTTCGGCCGCCAGCGCGACACATGCCGCTCGATCGGCTGCACGATGAAGCTTTCGATCATCAGCATGATGGCGACGAAGGGAAGCGCGTAGCCAAGCAGCCGCGTCACGTCGAAAAGTTGAAAGGCGGTCCCGATCTCGAAACCGACGCCATTGGAGCGCCCGAGCAATTCGACGATGAGGACGATCTTCCAGACCAGCGAGAGGCCCGAGCGCGTCGCCGCCGCGAGATAGGGCGCGAGCTGCGGCAGGATGACATGCCGCATGCGGGTCCAGAACGGCATGGCGAAGACCTCGGCCATTTCGTCGAGGCTGCGGTCGAGGGCTCTTGCGCCCTCCCGCACGGTCGAGGCCGTGTTCGGCAATTTGTTGAGGGCGACGGCGCCGACCGCGGCGACCTCGTTGAGGCCGATCCAGATATAGGCGAGAACGATGACGACAAGCGCCGGAAGATTGAGGAGGACGATGAGCCAGGGATCGCAAAAGCGGTCGACCGACCGGCTGCGCCCCATTGCGAGGCCAAGCGCGGAGCCGAGCGCCATGGCGATGACGAAAGCGGCGAGCACGCGGGCCAAAGTCGCCCCGAGATTGAGGAAAAGCGCGCCGGAGCGCGCCTCGGCGCCGATGACGCCAAGAACCGCCTGCGGCGAGGGCAGAAGGCGCGAGCCGGCGAAGACCGACGCCAGCTCCCAGATGAGCAGCAGCAAAAGCAGCGAAACAAGACGCAGGGACACGGGCTTAGTGTTCCGCCGGGGTTTGGCTGGCGCCCACATAAAAGACGCCGGGATCGAGTTCCGTCGCTGCGCCGACGAGTTCGGCTCCGCCGATGTCGCGCAGGACATTGATAAAGAGCGGCGGCGTCGGCGGCCTCGGCCGCGACGGAGCGCGTCGGAATCCCATCCCTATAGCTCTGGCGGTAGAGCGCAAGCTCCTTCGGATCGGTGACGCCCAGCTCCTTGCCGATCCGCTCCCAATCCGCGTCGGAGCGCGACAGCTGCTCCTTGGCCTCGCGGGCGATCTGGAAAAATCGCTCCAGAGCCTCGCCGCGGGATCTTCGCCAGGTTATCATTGAAGACATAGCCGACGATGGCGAGCGGTCCCTTGGCGCCGAGCTGCTTCTCGACCTCCTCGACGCCGATCAGCCGGCGGAAGCCGCGCGCCTCGAGCGGGACGGCGAAGTTCCAGAAGGTGAGGCTGGCGTCGAGTTCGCCGGCGAGCGCTTTCTGGTATAGCAGCGGGGGCGCGCCGAAGGCGACGCGCGCCTCGGTCTTGAGATCCAGCCCGCCGCGCTCGGCGAAGGCGCGCAGCAGCAGCCAGCTCTTGTCGAGCGGGCCGCCGGCGACGCCGAGCGATTTTCCGCGAAGGTCGCCAAGAGACTGGATCGGCGAGCCGCCGGGAACCATGACTGCCCCGAGCGCCGTCGAATAGGGCCGGAACGTGAGATTGGAGCCAAGCCCGCGCTCGCGCGCGACCCAGAGCCAGTCGCTGAGGATGATGTCCACGGAGCCGCCCATCAGGGCGATCTTGCCGGCCTCGGTCGAGGCGAGCTCCGTGACGACGAGGTCAAGACCGGCCTTGGCGTCAAGCCCCGATTGTTTGATGACGGCGAGCTCCCAGGCGAAAGTGCCCGTTTTCTGGACGCCGAGACGCAGCTGCTCTGTGGCCTCGCCCCGGCCGGCGGCGACGAAGGCGAGGGTGAGACAAAATAACGCCATCAGGAGCGCGCGGCCGCAAGATGCGAATTTCGCCTTAGAGAATGACGGATTCGGCCCCTTGTAATTGTTATAAATGCCGCTCAAGTTCCGCTCGCTTCCGGTTGTGTTTTTCTATGCTGTCAGGATACATGGTTTCCCGGGTGAACGATAATCTCAGGATCGTGAGCCCGGCCAAGGCCGAAGGCCGTATCGCAGGACCCGGGCGACAGCGCCTCGCTCAAGGGAAGGAAACAGATATGAAGTTCAAATATGCCGCAATGGTTGCAACGCTTGCAATGATCGCCCCCGTCGCAGGCGCCTTTGCCGCCGATGGAGACCCGGCCGCCGGCGAGGCGCTGTTCAAGCAGAAATGCGCCGTTTGCCACAAGATCGGCGAAGGCGCGAAGAACTTCGTCGGACCGGAATTGAACGGAATCATCGGCCGCAAGACCGGCGCCGTCGAAGGTTACGCCTATTCCGACGCCAACAAGAACTCCGGCATCACGTGGGACGCTGAAAAGCTCCACACCTATCTGACCGATCCGAAGGCGATGATTCCCGGCACCAAGATGGTCTTCGCCGGGCTGCCCAAGGAATCAGACCGCGACAACGTCGTCGCCTATCTGGCCCAGTTCAAGGCCGACGGCACGAAGTAAGCCAAAACGCTCCTATCCCTCGCGTCGCATCAGCATGCCGCGCGAGGGATCATAGGCGATGATCGCCGCGCCAAGAAAAACGATGGTGCAGCCGAGCACCACCGCGAGCGAGAGCGCATTGATCTGGCCGTAGAAGGCGAAGCGGATCAGTTCGACCGCATGGGTGAACGGGTTCAGTTCGCACACGAGTGCGAGGCCCGGGCTGCCTTCCTGGACGCGCCAGAGCGGATAGAGCGCGCTGGAGGCGAAAAACATCGGGAAGATGACGAAATTCATCACGCCCGCGAAATTCTCCAGCTGCCGGATCAGCGACGACAGCAGCATGCCAAGCGCGCCGAACATCAGGCCGGACAGGATCAGCGCGGGCAGCACGGTAAGGTAGCCCCAATAGGTCGGCGGCTCGATCTCCCAGAAATAGGCGATCAGCAGGAAAGCATAGACCTGCAGGATCGACACCGATGCGCCGGCGACGAGCTTCGACGTCAATAAAAACCAGCGCGGCAGCGGGCTCACCAGCAGCGTGCGCATATTGCCCATCTCGCGGTCGTAAACCATCGAGAGGGACGATTGCATCCCGTTGAAGAGCTGGATCATCGCGACCAGCCCCGGCGTGATGTAGACATCGTACAGCACATAGGTGTCGTAGGGCGGAATGATCGAGACGCCGAGGACCGAGCGAAATCCCGCGGCGAAGATGAACAGCCAGACCAAGGGACGCACCAGCGCCGAGACGAAGCGCTCGCGCTGATGCAGGAAGCGCAACGCCTCGCGCCAGACGACGCCTTTCAGGCAGATCGCATATTGGGTCAGGGTAAAGCCGGGCGCAGGCGCCGGGGACAATTCCGTAAGGCTCATGTCAATATCCCTCGGCCGCGTCGACGCCGGTCAGGCGATTGAAGGCGGCGCCCATGGTCGGCGCCCCCGCCCGCGCGCAGACCGAGGCGACGTCGCCCTTGTCGAGCAGCTTGCCGCGATGCAGCACGACCACATCATCGCCGTCCCGCACCTCGTCGATAAGATGCGTCGCCCATAGAACGCCAATGCCTTCCGAGGCGATAAGACTGCGCACATGGGTCAGAATGTCGGATCGCGCCTTGACGTCGAGGCCGACCGTCGCCTCGTCGAGCAGCAACATGCGCGGGCGGTGCAGCAGCGCGCGGGCGATTTCGACGCGGCGCATCTGGCCGCCGGAAAGGGAGCGGACCTTGTCGTTGACGCGATCGAGCATATCGACCTTGGCGAGCACGTCGGCCGATCGCGCCCTGGTCTCGGCGGCGCCGATGCCATGCAGCGCCGCGTGATAGCGCAGGTTTTGCTCGACCGAGAGATCAAGGTCGAGGGTTCGCGCCTGGAATACGACGCCGAGCCGGCGCAGCGCCTCGCCCGGCGTGCGGCTGACGTCCCAGCCGAAAATCGAGATCGCGCCGGTGCGCACGCCATAAAGGCGCGTGATCAGCGAGAACAGCGTGCTTTTGCCGGCGCCATTGAGGCCGAGCAGGACGCGTGAAGCTCGACGGCCGCACGCTGAAGGAAACGTCGTCGAGCGCCTTGCGCTTGCCGTAGGAATGGCTGACGCGGGAAATCTCCAGCGCGGCGGCTGACGCGTCCTGCTCGGGCGCTTTCGTCTCAGTCGCGGTCATGGGGCGATCGCAACGCCCCAGGGAAACGACCCGACGGGGATCGACTTCACCACCTTGAGGCTGGCGACGTCGATGACCGAAACATCGTTGGAGACGCCATTGGTCGCGTAGAGATATTTATAGTCGGGCGTGAAGGCGAGCTGCCAGACGCGCTGGCCGACGAGCAGATATTTTTCGACCTTGCGCGAGGCGACGTCGATGACGGCGATGCGATTGGCCGGGCCGAGCGCGACGAAGGCTTTGGCGCCGTCCTGCGAGAAGCGGATGCCGACGGGCTGCACCGCCTCCTTCGCGAGGCCCGGTATGTCGAAGGAAATTTTCTGCAGCACTTTCGGGTCGGCGGCGTCGATGACGGCGACCGTGCCGCCGACTTCGGAGGAGACCCAAAGCTCCTTGCCGTTGGGCGTGAATTGCGCCGAGCGCGGCCGCGCATCGACCAGCACGTTGGCGAAAATCTTACGCGTGGCGGTGTCGATGAGGTGGGCCATATTCGTCGTTTCGGAGGTATTGACCAGCACCTTTCCGTCCGGGCTCAGCGCCATGCCCTCCGGCTCGACGCCGACCGGAATCTCCTCGACGGATTTGCGCGTCGCGACATCCATCACGGTGACGAGATTATTATTCTCGTTCGAGGTGTAGAGCAGCTTTCCGTCCGGGCTCAGGATGAGCAGCTCGGGATCGGGACCAGATTGAAAATCGCCCACGATCGTCAAGGTCTTGGTGTCGAGGATCTGAATGGTGTCATCGTCGCCGGCGCAGATGAACAGCTCCGCGCCGTCCTTGCTCAGCGCGATGCCGCGCGGGCGCCGGCCGACCTTCACTGTATTGACGACAGCGAGCTTGTCGGTGTCGATGATCGAGATCGAATTGCCCTTTTCGTTCGAGACATAGGCGGTCGCCGCCGCAGCCGGGGAAAGCGCGGCGAAGGCCCAGAGCAGGCACGCGGGCGCGGCGCAGCGGGTAAGCCCCTGAAAATGTTTCGCTCTAAAACGTCTTGCCTGAAATTTCATTGCAGTTTGCATTTCGTTTCCGGTTGATCGTAGCCGAGCGTATCGAGGAGCGAGGTCTGGTGCAAAAAGCCCTCCTGCGGCGAGACGGACACGATCATGCGACCGTCGCCGAGCAGGATCGGCTGGCGTAGCTGCTGGTTCCACGTCCGCAGGGTCTGCTTCTCGCCCTTGAAAGCGGCGATGGAGAAGTCGGGGCTGACGATATAGGCGCGCAAGACCTTGGGATCGTTGGAGCCCGTGCGGTTCGCGGCCTCGCCGATGATGCGCGTCGCGACCCAGGCCTGATTGTCGCGCGCATTCATGCCCCGGAACGCGAGTTTGAAAAAGCGGTTCTGCAGCTGGTAGGCGCCCCATTGCTCATGAGTGTCGTCCCAGCTCGTCGGCTTCAGGCCCGCCGATCCGACGATAAGGCGAGGATCATAGGTGCGATAGGGCAGGTAATTGGCGAAGACGTCCGAATTCGTCGGCGGCGATGATGACGTCTGACGCGGGGATGCCCTGCGTCGCCACGGGAACCAGCTTCTGCGTCTGCACGCTGCCCGAATCCGAGCGCCGGCCGCCTTCGGTGTCGACATAGATGCGCTCGCCGACGAGTTTGGCGCCGAATTTTTTCGCCGAATGCCGGATCGCTTCGGCGAACAGCTCGTCCTGCGGATGCGAGCCCTTGATCATGAACCAGCGCGGCCATTGCTTCCAGACGAGATATTGCGCGAGGCCGTCGGCCAGCATCGAATAGGTCGGCGCGACATGGATGACGTCGGCGCGGCAATCCGCCTCGCGCAGGGAATCCTCGGGCGCGCTGGTGTTGAAAATGAGGATGTTCCTGTCCTTGGCGGCGTCGGCAAGCTTCAAAAGGTCGGACGCCGGAAGGTCGGCGAGGATGAGGCCGACGCCCTCGCTCGCAAGCTTGTCCAGCGCTTTCAGCGGGTCGTCGCCCGGCTTCAGCGGCGCGTCCTCGATCTCGAAGGTCTGGCCGAGGAACTTGCCGGTCGTGTTATTGTCCTCGGCCGCGAGTCGCGCGCCGGCGACCCCGTCATCCGCCGCCGGAATGTCGAGGATCGAGACCGTATCGCGCGAATGCTGCTGCCGGATGAAGCCGACCTTGACGTCGATCGGCGGGTTGGCGGCGGGCGCGGCCTCGACGGCGGCGGCCTGCCCTGCCGCGATGGCCAGGGCGAGCAAGCCCGCGCGGATGAAATGGCTGAGTATCATGCTGCTATGATCGTCTGCTGGCAGGTTTCAATCAAGGCCGCGCGCCCCGTCCCGGATCAACAAAGCCGTGAGCGCCATCGGGAAGGAGTTTCAGCATGGCCGGCTCGTTCGGTTCGGCGGCGAGGCGGATCGAGGCGAGGCCGGCCGCCGTCAGCGGCTGCGCCGCGTCCTCGGAAATCGCAATATGCGTCATGCCGGCGACGTCGAGATCGGCCTCCCGCGCAAGCTCGAGGAAAATCTGCGCGCTGCGCCGCGAAAAATGCAGAGCGGCGCCGATCGCGCCCGATTCGATCAGGGCCGCCGCCTCGGGATCCAGCGCCTCGGCCGGCTCCGCCGCATAGACCACGATCGTCTCGACGAGATGGCCTGCCTGCGCCAGCTCGGCCTCAATGTCGGGCTTGCGATCGCGCCCGGCGAGATAGACGAGGCGCGCGGACGCAGCTTTTTCGAGTGTTTGCGTCATCTCGCGCGCAAGGGCGCGGGCGTCCTGCGCCAGCGTCGCGCGCCCCTCGAAGCCGCGCTCGCGGGCGGCCTCCAGCGTGCGCGCGCCGACAGCGTAAACCGGCATCAGGCGGCGCGCCTCAGGGGCCGGCCACTCCGGCGCGGCGGACAGGAATTCAAAGGCCTGCGCGCTGGTCGCGAGCACGCCGTCGACGACGCCGGCGGGCCATTCGGCGCCAGTCGGGACGATTTCCAGCACCGGCGATAAAATGGCGGCATGGCCGAGCGCGGCGAGGCTCGCCGCTGTGCGCGCAGCCTCATCGAGAGCGCGAGTGACGAGGACCAGCATGGGCCTACCCCTCAAACAGATCGGCTGGAATGCGGGCGAGAAGATCGCGCCCCGCCGCCGCGCCGAGCGAAGCCGCCTCCGCCGCCGGTCCGCTGATCCTTGCGTCGAAAGACTGCGAGCCGTCCGGCTTCAGTACGATCGCATGCAGCGTGAGGCTCGCGCCGTCGAGACGGGCGAAGGCGCCGATCGGCGTCCGGCACGAGCCGTCGAGAATATGCAGCAGCGCCCGCTCGGCGGCGAGCGCGAATCCTGTCGCCGCGTCGAGAATGGGCGCCAGCGCCGTCCGCGCCGCGGCGTCGCCGGCCCGGGCGGTGATCGCTATGGCGCCCTGCCCGGCGCCGGCGTGAATTCCTCGACGTCAAGCAGCGCGCTCGCCTTCCCCGCGAGACCGAGGCGCTTCAGCCCGGCGAGGGCGAGCAGCGTGGCGTCGACCTCGCCGGCCGCGACCTTGCCGAGCCGCGTCTCGACATTGCCGCGCAGCAGCGCGACGGAAAGATCCGGGCGCAGGCGGCGCACCATGGCGGCGCGGCGCAGCGAGGCCGTGCCGACGACGGCGCCGCGCGGCAGATCACGCGGATGCAGCGCATGCGGCGAAATCCAGGCGTCGCGCACGTCCTCGCGCGGCAGATAGCCCGAAATGACGATCTCGTCCGGGAGCAGCGTCGGCAAATCCTTGGCCGAATGCACGGCGATGTCGACCGCGCCGGCCATCAGCGCGAGGTCAAGCTCCTTTGTAAACAAGCCCTTGCCGCCGGCTTCGCTGAGCGCGCGGTCAGTGATCGCGTCGCCCGTCGTCTTGATGACGACGATCTCGATGGCGTCTCCGGCGACGCCATGCGCGGCGGCGAGGCGGCTTTTGAGTTCGCGCGCCTGCGCCAGCGCCAGGGGGCTTCCCCGCGTTCCGATTCTCAAGTGGAGATCCTGGCTGGGTGAGCGTGCCGCGGGAATCGTGGATTTCCTTTTTAAATCTTATGGTTCTATAGGGAGAACCGGGGTCCCGCCGCGCCAGCGCGGAGCCGCCGCGACGCCAAACCGATTAAACCATTTCGCCGCGCCCGCAATGGCAAATCGCGGGACCGCCGAAGCCGTGACGAAAGTTTGAAGGGCCGCCATGCGCGTTCTTGGCATCGAGACCACCTGCGACGAGACCGCCGCCGCCGTCGTCCGCCTCGCGCCAGGGGGCGGCGGCGAAATCCTTTCGAACGAAGTGATGAGCCAGATCGCCGAGCACGCCGCCTATGGCGGGGTGGTGCCGGAAATCGCCGCCCGAGCCCATATCGAGGTGCTTGACCGCCTGATCTTGCGCGCGCTGGAGCACGCAGGCGTCCGGCTCGCCGACCTCGACGGCATCGCGGCGGCGGCCGGGCCCGGCCTCATCGGCGGCGTCATCGTCGGCCTGACCATGGCGAAAACGCTGGCGCTGGCGAGCCGCAAGCCCTTCATCGCGGTCAATCATCTCGAAGCGCACGCCCTCACCGCGCGGCTCACCGACGCGATTTCCTTCCCTTATCTCCTCCTGCTCGTGTCCGGCGGCCACACCCAGCTCGTCGCCGTCAAGGGCGTCGGCGACTACGTGCGGCTCGGCTCGACGGTCGACGACGCCGTCGGCGAAGCCTTCGACAAAGTGGCGAAACTGCTCGGCCTGCCCTATCCCGGCGGCCCGCAGGTCGAGATCGCCGCAGCAAAGGGCGATCCGACGCGCTTTGATTTTCCGCGGCCGATGCTCGGCCGGGCGAAACCGGATTTCTCCCTTTCCGGCCTCAAGACAGCGGTACGATTGGCGGCGCAGCGGATCGAGGCGCCTGGCCCCGCCGATGTCGCCGACCTCTGCGCCTCCTTCCAGGCCGCCGTCGTCGATACGCTGATCGACAGATCCCGCGCGGGACTGCGTCTTTTTCGCGAGACCATCGGCCCCTGCGAGGCGATGGTCGTCGCCGGCGGCGTCGGCGCCAATGGCGCGATCCGGCGCGCGCTGACCCGCTTTTGCGGCGAGAGCGGCCTGAAGCTGGTTTTGCCGCCGGCGCAGCTTTGCACAGACAATGGCGCGATGATTGCTTGGGCCGGAATCGAGCGCCTCTCGCTCGGCCTCACCGACGATATGACCTTCGCGGCGCGGCCCCGCTGGCCCCTCGATTCCAACGCGGAAGCCGTCCATCACGGCAAGGCGTAGGGGTGTTTCGCGTGAACCCCCCCTGTTTCAGCAGAAACAGGGGCATCGAGGCCACTTTATGCGAATGTCCGAAAAGTGGCGTGAGCAACGCGGGCCAAATTAGCGCCTTTGCAGAGAATTTGGCGGTTGTGGGCCGCATGCGCCGCGTAAGATCGCGGAAAAAGCAAACCTCGTTCACAACCAATTGGCGCTGAACCGGCGCCAAACCTCCGATGATTGGCGCTCAACATGATTTCCCGCGCGGCAATTGGGCCGCGCAGCGGTCTTTGCACTGCAATGTTGTTTGGGCGGCGAAACCGCTAAGCTGCGATTGTTGACGGCCTGTTGTCGTCTTTGCGTAAACGCCCTGTTGGATGTCCTGAAATGCTCGGCAGCGCATACACGAGCTTCAACGATCCCGACCACTTTTCCGCCGCTGTGCGGGCCGCGGAGGTGAGGATGACCGTGACGCGGCGCGGCGGCTCGCACGCGAGCCTGATGCGCGCCGACCTGAATCAGCTCTGGCTGCAGGAAGGGCGCGAATCATTTCCCCGCATCGCCCATGTCGCGCTGGCGCCGACGCGGGTCATCACCATGTTCGCGCAGCCGGGCGGCGCGCCGCTGATCTGGCGCGGCCGGGAGGCGGCGCCGGGCGCGCTGCTTCTCGCTGGCGTCGGCGAAGAGGGCTACCAGCGCTGCGACGGCCCGACGCATTGGGCCTCTCTATCGCTTCCGCCGGACGCATTCGCGCGCTTCGCGGCGCTCAATGGCGTTGCGCCGCGGCCGGCGTCGAGCCGCACCTTCACGCCTCTGCCGGCATCGATGCGCCGGCTCGCCTGGCTGCATGGCGAGGTCGCGCGGCTCGCGCGCGAGGCGCCCTGGATCCTCGCCCGAGCCGAGCCAGCGCATGCGCTGGAGCAAACGCTGATCGAGGCGCTGATGGCCTGCCTCGGCGAGGCGGACGCGAAGGAGGACGCCGCCGCGCTGCGGCGCGGCGCAAAGATCGTCGCCCGCATGGAGGCGATGCTGAAGGCGGCGCCCAATCGCCCCTTGCACCTGCCCGAAATCTGCCTCGCGCTCGGCGTCTCGGAGCGAACCCTGCAGATGCATTGCATGGCGCATCTTGGCGTCGGCCCGAAGCGTTACCTCGTGCTGCGCCGCCTGCACATCGCGCGGCGCCTGCTGCGCACCGGGACGAGGGGCCGCAACAGCGTCACCGAAATCGCCACGCGCTGCGGCTTCTGGGAGCTTGGACGTTTCGCCGTCGCCTACCGCCAGCTGTTCGGCGAAGCGCCGTCGGCGACGTTGCGCCAGGCCCGGACGACACGGGGCGATTTGCGGAATTTGCATAGTCAGCGGACGGCGCTGCGGCTAAGCATCGAGGCCTCTACGGGCCATTCTCGCCCGGGGCGAGGGCTGGATTTTTTTGTTTCCTGGCCGTCGTAAAAGTTAAATTTTTTGCGTCCAGTCTGCCGCTCTGGTCCGGTAGCCGGATTCACGGCGCGGTATCGAAGACGCTTTTAGAAGGGAAGACCACAGTGATGCGCTCATGTACCCGGATATTGCTCGGCCGGCTCGCCGCCGCGGCGATGCTGTCCGCCTCGCCCTTGCTGGCGGGCGCGGCGCAGGCGCAGACGCCAGCCAAAAGACCGAACATCGTCGATCATGATGGGCGACGACATCGGCTGGAACGAATTCGGCGCCTATCAGCGCGGCGGGAAGGATGTCGGCCATCCGACGCCAAACTCGATCAAGATCGCCAAGGAAGGCATGATGTTCACCACTGGTACGCCAGGCGAGTTGCACGGCGGGTCGCGCCAATTTCATCACCGGCGAATTGCCGATCCGCACCGGCCTCACCACCGTCGGTCAGGCCGGCGCCGACGTCGGCCTGCCAGCGCAGGCGGTCACCCTCGCCACCGTGCTGAAGGCGCAGGGTTACGCCACCGGCCAGTTCGGCAAGAACCACCTTGGCGATCTCAACAAATTCCTGCCGACCGTGCATGGCTTCGACGAGTTCTTCGGCTACCTCTATCACCTCGACGCCATGTCGGATCCCTACTGGTATTCCTATCCGCAGGACTGGGTCGACAAATACGGGCCGCGCACGCTGGTGCACAGCTTTGCGTCCGACGTGGATGATCCGACCGAGCAGCCGCGGTGGGGCAAGATCGGCAAGCAGAAGATCATCGATGAAGGTCCGCTGGCGCCGTTCCCCGACATGAAGGACATGCAGGGCTGGCAGCAAGGCCGCAAGGCGAAATACGACATGGAGACCTTCGACGACGTGCTCGTCAAGTCGTCCGAAGCATTCATGGACAAGGCCAAAGCCGCCGGCAAGCCCTTCTTCGTCTGGCACAACACGACGCGCATGCATGTCTTCACCTATCTGCCGCCGAAATATCAGGCGCGGATGAATCCGACCGACAATTACGGCCTCGAAGAAGCCGGCATGGCGCAGATGGACGATAGCGTCGGCGAACTTTTGAAACATGTCGAGGACATGGGCGAGACCGACAACACCATCGTCATCTTCACCACCGACAATGGCGCCGAAGTGTTCACCTGGCCGGATGGCGGCATGACGCCGTTCCGGTCCACCAAAGGCACCATCTATGAAGGCGGCTTTCGCGTTCCGGCGATCATCCGCTGGCCGGGCAAGGTCAAGCCAAGGTCTGTCGAGAACGGCATCTTCTCCGGCCTCGACTGGCTGCCGACGCTCGCCGCCGCCGCCGGCGCCCCCGACATCAAGGACAAGCTCCTGAAGGGCGTCGATCTCGGCGGCCAGACCTACAAGAACCATCTCGACGGCTACGATCAAACGGCCCTGCTGCTGGGCAAGGGACCGACCGCCCGTCATGAAATCTTCTACTTCGGCGGCCCGCATCTCGGCGCGCTGCGGCTCGACGACTTCAAATATCAGTTCTTCCAGCAGCCTTATGGCTGGCCGGGCGAGAAGGTCGACACCGATATGCCGACCATCATCAACATCCGCCAGGACCCGTTCGAGCGGACGCCGTCGATCCGCGGCGAAACCCTCAACAATCTTGGCGGCGGCTATATGAACGACTTCATGGCGCGCGAGTTCTGGCGCTTCGTGCTGGTCCAGAAAGAGGTGGCGAAGCTCGGCGAGACGGCGATAGACTTCCCGCCGATGCAGTCGCCGGCGACTTTCAATCTGCAGGCCGTCAAGGAAAAAATCGACGCGGCCATCAAGCAGCACGAGGGCGAATAGCAAACGACGGCGCGGCGCGGGGCGAAGCGGCCCCGCGTCTAACTCATGCGAGTTTTTGAAGGAAGGGCGCCATGCCAAAATTTATGACGCGCGCGCTTGGCGCGGCGATGCTGTCCTGGTGCGTCATGACGACAGGCGCCTCCTGCCAGATCTTCGGCCTGCTGCAGGAAGAGGCCGATTGCGAGGGCGACGCGTTCCGCTTTTGCGGGCAGTATATTCCCAACCACGCTCAGATTCACGCCTGTCTCTACGCCTACCGCAACGAGATCAGCCCGGCCTGCCGCGCGATCGTCGCGCCGCCGAAGCATCGCCGTTGATGTGATTTCCAAACCCGGCGAACGGGGGGAAGATGCAGTTTTCATCAGGCCCGACTCGCCGCGTTGTGCTGGGTGGACTTGCTGGCCTTCCCCTGCTGCGCGCGGCGAGCGCGCGGGCGGGGGGCGATCCTTTGCCCGGCGACCCCCGGCCCGGCGACCCCCTGCCCTCCTGGAACGAAGGCGCGGCCAAGGCCGCGATCCTCGATCTTGTTCGCGCCACCACCGATCCGGCGAGCCCGAATTTCGTCGCCCCCGCGGCGCGCGTCGCCACGTTCGATCAGGACGGCACGACCTGGGTCGAGCATCCGATCTATACGCAGGTCGTCTATTGCCTTGAGCGCGTCCCGGCGGTCGTCAAGGCGAAGCCCGAACTGGAAAATGTCGAGCCGTTCAAAACTGTGCTGTCCGGCGATCGCGAGGCGATTGAAAAACTGCCGACTGATGAACTTTTGCAGATCCTCTTCGCGACGCTCAGCGGCATGACGGTGGATGAATTTCAGGCCGAGGCGGAGAAATGGATCGCGCGCGCGAAGCATCCGCGCTGGGACAGGCTCTACACGGAACTGACCTACCAGCCGATGCTCGAAGTCATGCGCTATCTGCGCGCCAATGGCTACAAGACTTATATCGTCACCGGCGGCGGTCAGGATTTTGTGCGGAGCTACGCCGAGCGGGTTTACGGCATCCCGCCCGAGCAGGTCGTCGGTTCGGCCGGCGCGGTCAGATACGCCTATGACGCGGACGGCAGGCCGGTGCTGATCAAGGAGCTGAAGCTGCTGCTGAATGACAATAACGCCGGCAAGCCCGAGAACATTCAGCTTGAGATCGGACGCCGGCCGGTCATCGCGTTCGGGAATTCGACCGGCGACCGCCAGATGCTGGAATATACGAAGGCCGGCGCCGGCGCGCGCGCGGCGCTGCTGGTGCTGCACGACGACGCGACCCGTGAATATGCCTATGGGCCGGCCGAGGGGCTGCCCGACACGAAAATCGGCGCCTTCACGCAGGAGCTTTACGATGAAGCGACGTCGAACCGCTGGTTCGTCATCAGCATGAAGCGCGACTGGAAGAAGATTTTCAGCTTTGAATAGCGCGCCGCCTCAGGCCCCGGCGAGCATTGCGGCGTAAAACGCGGCGAGAAGCCCGTCGGCGACGGCGATTGCGGTCAGCGGCGCCGTGCGCTGCGCGGGGCCGAAGAAGATGAGCAGGACGCCGACGAATTTCTCGATAATCGCCGCAGCCAGTATGGCGGGTCGCGCGGTGGGCGCGTAGGCGGCGTAACCGATCAGGGCGCCGACGACGGCGAGCAGAACGCCCCAATGGCGCACGAAGAACTGCGTCGCGCCATCTATCGCATCGACCTTGAGGACGAGCCGCAGGAACGGACGCGGCGCGATGAAGGCGATGAGGCCGACGAGGGCGGTGGCCGCCCCCGAGGCGGCGAGCAGAACGACGATGGGCATGTCCGGATCTCCCCTGGACGACAGGTCCGCCGACCTCGGGGCGAGGGCTTCAGAACTTCAGGCCGACGCCGACGATCGGGCCGTGCATCACGACATTGAGGCCGCTCTGATAGACGCCGCTCCCTTTCGAATAATCCACTTCGAGCGCGCGATAGCCGATCATGCTCTGGCAATTCAGGCCGTTGAACTGGAAATTATGCACATAGCCGCCGACCGCCTGCCAGCTGATCTTGCTGCCGGCGCCAAAGCCGCCGATATCGCCCTTGAGCTGGAATTCATCGCCCGAGGCCAGCTGCTGGCGGACGCGGGCGCCGACCAGCGGATCGACCCAGCTCAGATCGCCCGACGCCGCCTTCGCCCGGCTGCCCACCTGGCTCAGCCCGATCGCAGCCGCATTGAAGGTTCCGATGGCGTCGAGAGTCGTGTCGGCGCTGATATTCCAGTAGCGCAGGCCCGCAATCGCGTCGACGGCGGTGTAGGATCCGCCGCCGTTCGACCACCGCGCCAGTTCATACGCGCCGCCCGCTTCGAGAATGGCTTTGACGCTGAATTTGAGGTGCCCGGTCGCGTCCGCCGTGAGGCTGACGCCGTTGAGCGGCGACCGCAGGACAAGGGCCGAACCCGAGGCCCGCAGCTGCGACCAGAAATAATCCACATAGGCGGCGAAGGGGCCGTTGCGCGCCTCAACCCTTGTGGCGAATTCCAGCGGCGGCGCGCTGGTTTTCGTCAGCATGTCGACGAAACTGAGGTTGGTGCCGATTGTCTCGCCTTTCGCCGTCGTCCCGCCGTTGAGGCCGAGCGCCCAGAGATAGGGCATGACCGTCACCTTCCATTCGCCGAAGGCGGGCTTCTCGGCGGCGACGAATTGCGGCGCGGCGAAGAGCGGCGTCGCCGCAGATCCGGTTGGCGCCTGTTGCCCTCCAAAGCGATAGTTGAGGCCGGCGCGGACGATGAATCCGTCGAAGCGCGTCGAACTGGAGATCGCGTCGGCAACCTGGCCGGGGCCGATGACGGCGTTGTGGATCAGCGCGCCGGCGTTCGGCGCGGCGGCGTTGGCGGAACCGAGATTGTAGTAGAGGAATTCGAGTTTCGCCGAGAGATCCCCGGTCAGCGCCGTCTCCGCGCCGCCGCCGACCGTCCAGCCGACGCGGTTGCTGAAATAATCGCTGTTGGCGCTCGCCGCCAAAAGAATCGACGGCGACAGATTCTGTCTGACGGAAGTTGTTGTGGAAATTCCGCCATAGGCGAGACCGCCAGTGGCGTAGAGCAGCATCGTCGGCGTGATGGCGTAGCCGAGACGCCCGCGCACCGTACCGAAATATTCGAGCGTGCGGTTGACGGTGACGCTGGTGGCGACGGCGTAAGGCGGATAGACGGCGGCCGGCGTCAGATTCTGGAAGCCGCCGCCGCCGCGAATGCCGCCGCCCTGAATATCGGCTTCAAAGCCGGCGACGAAGCGGTCGGAGAATTGCCAGTTGTAGCCGAGCTGTCCGCCCGAGAAAAAGCCGTTGAGCCGCGTGCCGAGGACGCCCGTCGCGCCGGCCGCCGACGCCGCACCCCACAGACGCTCCGGCAATCCAAGGCCTGGAATCGCCGAAGTCTCGAAAAGATTGACGGCATTGGTGTTGAACGCGCCGCTGCCCCGCCACGCATAGCCGGAATTGAAGCCGATATAGAGGCCGCTCCAGGTGAAGACGGGCGGCGGCGGAGCGAGATCGGCGGCCGAGGCCGATGTCGCGACGCACGCGAAAACAACGCCGCCGGCGAGCAGCGACCGCACTGACGCGCAGAGCGTGTGTTTGAAGCGAAATGCGGAATGCTCCACGGCGAGGGCGCCCTTTTTCTTGACCCGAAACCAACAGGCGTCGGTTGCGCCGCGCGCGGCAACGCGCCGACAGATTTTCGTCAAATTATCGCGATTTGCGCAGCGGACGCCATGGCACAGGACGGGAACAAGCCGGATTCAGCGCCGATGTGCCCCATCGGCAACATTGGCGGGCGAGCGCCACGCGCCGTCTACTGCGCCAACTCCTTGAGGCCGCGCTTGATCAGCGCTTGCGCCGGCGCCTCGTCGCCGAGTTCGCGCATCGCGGCGGCGACCGCGAGCGCCGCCTGCGAGCGGCCGTAACCCAGATTGACGAGGACAGAGACCGCGTCGGACGCGGCCGGGTTCGCGCCGGAGGACGCCGAATCGGCGCCCGCCGCGGCGAGGCCGGATTCGGCGCTGTTGAAGGCGGGCGCCTTGTCCTTCAGTTCCGCCGTGATGCGGGCGGCAAGCCTGGGGCCGACGCCGGGCGCGCGGGCGAAAGCGGCCTTGTCCTGGCAGGCGATCGCAGTCGCAAGCTCGGCCGGCCCGAGGATGCTCTGCACGGCCAGCGCCACCTTGGCGCCGACGCCCTGCACCGACTGCAGCAGGCGAAACCAGTCGCGCTCGACGTCGGAGGAAAAGCCGAACAGCTTGATCGAATCCTCGCGCACCTGCGTCTCGATGGTCAGCACCGCCGCCTCCCCTGTCGGCGGCAGGCGCTGCAAGGTGCGCGCGGAGCAATGCACGATATAGCCGACGCCATGCACGTCGAGAATGACGAAATCCTCGCCCTGCGAATCGACGACGCCCTTCAGCTTGCCGATCATCGCCGCGCGGACCCTGCTTGAGAGCCGGCGAGGGATTTCGCCATGGCGCGGCTGGTCCGCAGTTGCGCATGGGTGATCGCGACGGCGAGCGCGTCGGCGGCGTCGGGGCTGGCGGGGTCGGCTTTCGGCAGCAGAAAGCGGACCATCAGCGCGATCTGCGATTTTTCAGCGTGGCCATTGCCGACAACGGTCTTCTTGATGAGATTGGCGGAATATTCGGCGACCGTGAGGCCGGCGAGCGCCGGCGCGACCAGCGCGACGCCGCGCGCCTGGCCGAGCTTCAGGGCCGATTGCGGATCGCAATTGACGAAGGTTTCCTCGACGGCGGCCTCGATGGGCGCAAGATCCGCGATGACGGCGGAAAGGCCCTCATGCAGCGCGCGCAGACGCTCGGCGAGGCTGAGGCCGACGCGGGAATGCACGCTTCCCGACGCGACGAAGACAAGCCGCGTGCCCAGAACCTCAATGACGCCCCAGCCCATGTTGCGCAGGCCAGGGTCGATGCCGATGATGCAAATCGCCGCCAAATTCATGCGGAGAGACTACAACACGATCCTTGCAAAATCCTCGCGCTTTTCAGCCGCGCGGATCGCGCCGCCGCGCCGCGCTCACTCCGTCAGCATTCGCTTCAGAAGCTCGATCTCTTCGGAAAGCGTGGCGTCCTTGGCGGCGAGCCCGTCGATCTTGCGCACGGCATGCAGCACGGTCGTGTGGTCGCGCCCGCCGAAGCGGCGGCCGATCTCCGGCAGCGAGCGCAGCGTCAGCGCCTTGGAGAGAAACATGGCGATCTGGCGCGGGCGAACGACATTGGCGGTGCGGCGCGAGGACAAGATGTCGGCGCGGCTCACGTTGAAATGGGTCGCGACCAGTTTCTGGATGTCCTCGATCTTGACCCGCTTCGGCTCGTGCATGCGGACAAGGTCTCTGATCGCAAGCTCAGCGGTTTCAACGCTCAAGGGCGCGCCGTTCAAGGAAGCGTGCGCGAGCAGGCGATTGACGGCGCCGTCGAGGTCGCGGCCATTGGTTTGAACGGCGCTCGCCACATAGGCCGTGACGGCGGCGGGAACGTCGAAATTGGGATGAGCGAGCTTCGCGGCGGCGATGCGCGTCTCGAGAATTTTTACGCGAAGCGCTTCATCAAGGCCGCCAACCTCGACGCAGAGACCGCCGGCGAGGCGCGATCGCACGCGCTCGTCGAGGCTGTCGAGATCGGAGGGCGGGCGATCCGCCGCGATGACGATCTGGCGGTGGCCGTCGATCAGCGCGTTCAGCGTGTGGCAGAACTCCTGCTGGATCGATTTGCCCTGCAGGAACTGGATGTCGTCTATGATCAATATGTCGATGCCGCGCAGCTTTTCCTTAAAGGCGATCGCGGTCTGCGCTTTCAGCGCGGAGACGAAGCCATACATGAAGCGCTCGGCGGTGAGATAGATGACGCGGCGCTTCGTCGTCGCGGCGGCGTGGGCGACGGCCTGCAGGAGATGGGTTTTGCCAAGCCCGACTGAGGCGTGAAGATAAAGCGGATTGAAAATCAGCGGCTCGTCCGGCGACGCGGCGGCGACGCGCTGGGCGGCCGCGAAGGCGAGCTGATTCGATTTTCCAACCGAGAAATTCAGGAAGTTGAGGCGCCCGTCGAGGGGCGAACCGGCAATGATGTCAGCCTCGCTGGAATCGCCCCCGGCCTTGGCGGGCAGCGGTGCGCGGGGCCTTTCCGAGCCGAGAAATTTTGCGTTGAGGCCGGCCGCGTCCGCCGCGGCGCGCGGCGCCTCGCGCAGGCGGGGCTCGACCACGATGTCATGCACGCCTTCGCCCGAAGCGATCGAAAGGCCGGCAGGCGGGCGGTTCGACGAGCGCACGGCGATCGACAGGCGCTTGACGTCCGGAAGCTCGAGCGCCAGCGCCAGCAACAGCTTTTCGGCGTAATGCGACTGGATCCAGCTTTTGAGGAATTTCGTCGGCACCGACAGGCTGGCGGTCCCCTCCATCAGGCTTTCCAGCTCCAGGCGGCCGAACCAGGAGGAAAATACGTCTTCCCCGACATCGGCGCGCAGGCGCCGGCAGATCCGCATCCAGGCCTCGGACTCACCGCGTTCCTGAGGCTTGTTGTTTAGAGTGCGCAAGTTGAGCATCGCCCTGCTTCTGAAAATAGAGACAAAGAGGCTGACCCGCTGAAACCGCGGCGCCGCATCTCGAAAAGAGGTCTAAGGGTGAAAGAGGGGCGTTTACTTGCGACGCCGAAAGCGGCACTGATGCCGGACCGCCGCTTGGGGGGCGTTTTCGGCATGCGCAGGACAATTTAGCTGTGCACGAAGCTGATACTGGAAAAATTGATTTGTGATCACGGATTCCCCCCTACCGCGCATCCCCTACCGCGCACTCATGTCCGAAAAGGCAAAGTATATCTTCCCGTCAATTCAAAACATACTCCATCACTAAATCCACACGCCGTCTTTGCGCTTAGTCAAACGGGCAAGTCTGCACGATAAGTCTCCATGCGGCGCGCGTCCAGACCAATTTTTTACGCGATTGGGTCCTGCTAATACAGGGATTTTAAGGAGACAAACCGGAGATTGTGGTCCGACTACGTTTTCAGCACTTTCGCTTCGCCGTCCGACCGGAGTTAGACTTTAGCATAGGCGATTGCCGCCGCAAGGCGTCCGAGCCTAAAATTTCGGATCCTTTCGCCGCAGCTGCGCCATAAGCGCGCCGGACCGCCCGGACGGCTGCACTAAACATCTGATTCTGCGCGACCCAAATAGGCGCAGCCAAGATGGCGGGTGCATTAGAAAAGAGTCAAAAAACTGTCTTGAAAGACGGGGAAAATTTCGTCGGTTCGGCCTGCCCCGGCGGAAACCGCGCGCTTTATCCACAAGCCGTTGGAAAGCATGGAAAATAGATGCGCGATGAATTCACGCGAAAAATAGACTGGTCACAAAAGCGCCAAGGAACTGTCTAAATTCACGCAAAAATCGGTCAAAACAAAAAGCCCGGCAGATGCCAGGCTCATCGTTGAACAGACAGGACATTCCTCAATAGGAAATTTATTTTCCCAAGGCGTTTACGCGAGCGCTCAGCCGCGAAACCTTTCGCGATGCAGTATTCTTATGCACAATGCCTTTTTGCGCCGCACGCATCACCAAGGGTTCGGCGGCCCGCAGCGCCTGCACGGCGGCGTTCGAATCGCCGGAGGCGATCGCCTCTTCGACCTTGCGGACATAGGTGCGCATCTGACTGCGACGCGACTTATTGACCGCGGTGCGACGCTCGATCTTACGGACGGCCTTCTTGGCCGAGGGAGTATTCGCCATATGTAATAAGGTCCTGATTTCAGCAAGGTCCCGACTATCCTTGAAGCAATTTACGCGCTGGCGGACGAGAATCCGCCGCGCGACCGGGAGGCGTGGGTTTAATCATGAACGCCCCCGCGCGTCAACGCCGCAACGGCAAAACATTGCGTCGTGGAATCCGCGAGGGCGCTGGATCCCGTTTAGAGCGGGACAGCTATTCCCACTTTTCCTCGCTAGAACAGCCGCGCCGCGCGATCGAGAATGGCGTTGACGCCGTCGGCCGGGATTTCGACGTCGTCGGCGAAATGGCCGCCGCCATCAATTTCCTCGAAGGCCGCGGCGAGCAGATAAAGAATCAGAAGCCGACGCCGCGTCCCCTGATCCTCGATGGCGACTGCGGAGCCGCTCACCGCGCTGAAATAGGATTCGACGAAAATCTCGGAGAATTCGACGAGCTGCGCGCGCAGCCGCGTCGCCGCCATCTCCGGGTCGGGGACGAGCTTTGCGATGCCGCGCCGCGCCGCTGCGGCGACATGGGCGAATGAGCGCAGCATGGTCGCGACGTCGCGCAGCGGCGACGTTTTCGCGCGCATGTCGCTTCTCACAGAGAGCCTCGGCGTCATCTTCGTCGTCGCGGCCGCAGCCTTCGAAGCCAACGATGATGACGTCATCCTTGACGACGAGCGCGCGGCCAAGATGATAATCGCCGTGGATGCGGATCTTGATCGCGCCAAGCGGCTCTTGCTCCAGCACGTCGAACAGCCTGCCGCATTCGAGCTGGCGGTCGAGGAGCCGCCGGATATCGGCCCGATCCGCGCCCGCCGGGCTATCTGGCGAACGCCGCCGCCCGCGCGAAACCGCGCGCGGCGGCCTCTCGCGCATCCTCTACGGCCACGCGCACGTCCGCGAGGGTCAGTGGCTCGGCCTTGAAGGCGGGATCGCTCGTCGGCGTCGCCAGCGCCTGATGCATTTGCGCCGTGCGCAGGCCGAGCCGGCGCACATGCGGCGCATAGGTTGAAAAGCCGGCCGGCGCCGCGGCGTCGCCCGGGTCGATCTCCACCGGAGCCATCGCCAGAGCCTCCAGAATGCGCCTCAGGGCCTCAAGCGTCCAGGTCCAGGCGTCGCCCTGGGAGCGCACGAAGGTCTCAAGCGTCGCAAGCGTCGTATGGACGCCGGCGGGATCGACGTAATCGGCGACGCCGAGCAGGCGCGGCGTGTTGGCGAATTTGGCGGTTTCGGTCAGGAAGCGCTTGATCTCGACGTCCGGACGATCGCCGGGATGGAGCCGCCGATAGATCTTCAGCGCGAATTCTTGCCGACAACGAGAGTCGCATTGCGCTGCGACGCGCCGAGGAGATGCGCGCCGGTCACCTCGACGTCGGTTAGAGGATCAAGGCTTGCGCTTGTCGTGAACTGAATGTGGCCGCCTCTTTCGGCGGGAATCGCATCGTCGCAGCGGAAAGCCTCCAGCATGGACTGGCCAAAGGCGGGACAGGCCTCGGCGTCGTAGAGCAGGCCCATGCGCGCGCCACGGCGCAGCCTGGCGACGGCGGCGGAGAGCGGCGGCGCGTCTTCGCGCTCGGCCTCGGCCGCGAAAGGCGTAAAATAGGTCTGCGGCGCCCCGCTGGCGAAATGGACATCGAGCAGAGGCAGAACGAAGCGCCGCTCCTCGCCGGCGTTGCGCAACACCGCGAAATCCTGGACCTCGACGCTTTGGATGGCTCCGCCGCGCGGGGAAACCCAGCGCCGGATCATGAGGAATTTTGGCGCGACGTCGCGCTCGAAGGCGATCAGTTCGCGACCCGAAAAGATCGTTTCGATCTTGCCGGTGGCGACCAGCGTGAACAGTTCCGGAACCGGCTGCGGCGCCTGCCGCTCCTCCTTCACCATCTCCAGACGGAACCAGATGAAACCATAGGCCGAAAGCGTGAGGACATAGGGCGCCGTCCCGATGACCGGAAACGGGCTGCCAGCGGTCATCTCGACGGGCGCCGCGCCGGCGAATTCGGACAGGTCGAGTTCGACAGCCTGCGGCGCGCGCGAGACATTGACGACGCAAAGGATGCGCTCGCCGTCGAATTCGCGCAGATAGGCGAGCACCTTGCGGTTGGAAGGATAAAGAAAGCGCAAAGCCCCGCGGCCAAGCGCGAGACTTGAGCGCCTGACGGCGATCATGCGCCGCATCCAGGTGAGCAGGCTCCAGGGATTGGCGAGCTGCGCCTCGACATTGACGGCGCTGAAGCCGTAGATCGGATCCTGGATCGCCGGCAGGAAAAGCTTGGCAGGATCGGCCCGGCTGAAGCCGCCATTGCGGTCGACCGACCATTGCATCGGCGTGCGGACGCCGTCGCGATCACCGAGATAGATGTTGTCGCCCATGCCGATCTCGTCGCCATAATAAAGAACCGGCGTTCCGGGCATCGAGAAAAGCAGCGAGTTCAAAAGCTCGATCTTGCGGCGGTCGTCTTCGAGCAGCGGTGCGAGGCGGCGGCGGATGCCGAGATTGATGCGCGCGCGCCGGTCGGCGGCGTAGAAGGACCAGAGATAGTCACGCTCCTTGTCGGTCACCATGGCGAGCGTCATCTCGTCATGATTGCGCAGGAAGATCGCCCATTGCGCGCCCTCGGAAATTTCCGGCGTCTGGCGCATGATGTCGGTGATTGGATGCCGGTCCTCCTGCGCCAGCGCCATATAGATGCGCGGCATCAGCGGGAAATGGAACGCCATGTGGCATTCGTCGCCCTCGCCGAAATAGCCCGCCGCCTCCTCCGGCCAGACATTGGCCTCGGCGAGCAGCATGCGGTCGGGATAGCCGGCGTCGATGGCGGCCCTGAGCTTCTTGATGATCGCATGGGTCTCGGGCAGGTTTTCGCAAGCCGTGCCCTCGCGCTCGACGAGATAGGGAATGGCGTCGAGCCTGAGGCCGTCGACGCCCATGTCGAGCCAGTAGCGCATCACGTCGAGAACGGCCTCGATGACGCGCGGATTGTCGAAATTGAGATCCGGCTGGTGCGAATAGAAGCGATGCCAGTAGAAGGCTTTGGCGGTCTCGTCGTAGCTCCAGTTCGATTTCTCGACGTCGAGGAAGATGATGGGGACGTCCTCGTACCCCTTGTCGTCATCGGCCCAGACGTAGAAATTGCGCGCCGCCGAGCCGGGCTTTGCGGCGCGCGCGCGCTGGAACCAGGGATGCTGGTCCGAGGTGTGGTTGATGACGAGTTCGATGATGACGCGCAGGCCGCGCTCATGGGCGGCGCGCACGAAGGCCTTGAAATCGCGCAGCGAACCGTAAGCCGGGTTGATGTCGCGATAGTTCGAGATGTCGTAGCCGTCGTCGCGCAGCGGCGAGGGATAGAATGGCATCAGCCAGATCGCGGTGGCGCCGAGATCCTTCACATAGTCGAGCTTTTGCGTCAGGCCGCGAAAATCGCCGATGCCGTCATTGTCGCTGTCGAAGAAGGATTTGACGTGGAGCTGGTAGATGATGGCGTCGCGATACCATTGCACGTCATTGCGATCGATCATGCGTCAATGGCTCCGCGCGGGAATCTCCCTGCTCTCGCTAGGCATGGGTCTAGCCGTTTCGGCGCAAGCGCTCAAGCGCGCACGCGGCGGCGGCGGAATGGGAGGGGATCAACTCTGCCGGGGCCCGCGGAATCGCGAAGCGATTTCGCTTAAGCCGTTCGCGTCGTCAATAGCCGAGGCTCGACCAGATCGGCGAGGCCGCGCGCCATGGCTCGGGGCGGGTGATTGCGCCGGAGCGGATGATCTCGCCGGCCGGGTGCATCGAGCATTCAAGCTCGGCGGCCGCGCCGGCGATCGCCTTGAGGCAGTTCTCCGTCCAGTGATCGATGCTGTTGGCCTTGAGCGCGACCATGTTTTCGCGCCAGCGCGCCTTGCGCTCTTCGAGCGGCATCTCGACGCCGCGCGCAATCGCCGCCGCCGTCTCGGCGATGTCGTAAGGGTTGACGATCAGCGCGCCCTTAAGCTCCTGCGCGGCGCCGGCGTATTGCGACAGCACGAGCACGCCGGGATCGTCCGGCGCCTGCGCCGCGACATATTCCTTGGCGACGAGATTCATGCCATCGCGCAGCGGCGTCACCAGGCCGACGCGCGCCATGCGGTAAAGCCCCGCCAGCGCCGACTGGCTCATCGCCTTGTTGATATAGCGCAGCGGCGTCCAGTCGATATCGCCGAGCTTGCCATTGATATGGCCGACCTCTTCGGCGACCTCGTTCTGAATCCGCTCATATTCGGGAATTTCGGAACGCGACTTCGGCGTGATCTGGAGCATGGTCGCGCGGGCTTTGGCGACGTGCGGGTAATTTTCGAGACAGGCTGCAAAGGCTTCGATGCGGTGCTTGATGCCCTTGGAATAATCGAGCCGGTCGACGCCGATGATCATCGGACGCCCCTCGAGGCTGGCGCGCATGCGCTTCACCAGCATGTTGCGTTCGGCGAGACGCGCCTCGAGCGCGAAGGCCTCAGCGTCGATGCTGATCGGGAAGGCGCCGACCTTGAATTTACGGCCGTTCGATTTCGCACGACCCGTCCGCGACGACGCGGCCGGCGCCGGAGGCGGTCAGGCAGGCGCGGAAATTATCGGCGTCCGGTTCGGTCTGGAAGCCGACGACGTCATAGGCGCTAAAGGCGCGCAGCAGGCGGTCATAGAGCGGCATCGCCGCGGCCGTATCGGGGGACGGCCAGGGAATGTGGTGAAAATAGCCGATGCGGTTCTTTACCCCGAGCTGGCGCAGGAAGCTCGCCATCGGAATGAAGTGATAATCATGAATCCAGATCACGTCGTCGGCGCGCAGCATCTTTTCGAGACGCCGGGCGAAAAGCTCGTTGACGCGGAAATAGCCGGCCGCGTCGCTTTCCGAATGGCGTGCGAGATCAAGACGATAGTGGCAGATCGGCCAGAGCGTCCGATTGGCGAAGCCATGGTAATATTCGGCCATGTCGCGGCGCGTCAGATCGGACACGGCGAAGCTGATCGGCCCCAGCGTGCGCGTCTGCGGCGCGGCGTCGGCGTCCTGAGAGGTTTTTCCCGACCAGCCGAACCAGAGCCCGCCCCGGCTGCGCAGGGCCGATTGCAGCGCGACGGCGAGGCCGCCCGCCGCGGGGACGCCGCCAGACGTCGGAACAGGCACCCGATTGGAAACTACAACCAGACGCTCGTTCGATCTGGCTCTGGTCTCTGGCTGCGGACTATAGAGGAGGTCAAGGTTAATCATGCGTGGAAGCGTCTCCTCGACTTTAGGGGTTCTTCACACGTGCAACGCCTCAACCGCGCAAATGTTGCATTGGCGCCGGCGTATCTCGCGATGACTGATTCAGTATTGCTTAATGACAATGGCGAAGTTACGGCTTAATTGCCTGTTCTGTGGGGCAAATCGCGGGCGATTGCGCGGAATTTGCGCGAACCAGCCCCGGCGCGGCGTCAAATCGAAATCTTGAGCGATTTCTTATCGACCGAATGATCCATTAGAGCGGGATGAGAAAAAGCGTAAGCACTTTTTCGCCCGCATCCGCTCTAAACGATTGGAATCGATCATGTTTATGACTTTTTATCGATTCGATCCAAAGTCATCGTGATCTAGGCCGGAAAACGCTCCAAGGCGCAGCGGTCGGCCATGTCCTTGTCTGGATCCGGAACTGCATCATGACAATCTCGCCGCGTCGGCCGCCTCGGCGGCGCGCCGCATCAACAGTTCCTGTTCGCGCCTGTTGCCCGTCAGCACTGCCGCCGATTCGAACGCGACTCGCGCCTCCTCGTAGCGGCCGAGCTTGTAGAGAAAGTCGCCTCGAACGCTCGGCAGAAGGTGATAACCTTTGAGCGCGGGCTCACGCACGAGGTGGTCCACGATTGACAGCGCTGCTTCTGGACCCTCGGCCATGCCGACGGCGACCGCGCGGTTGAGTTCGACGATTGGCGACCGCATGACCGCCGCGAGTTCCGCATAAAGTCCGGCAATTCGCGACCAGTCGGTATCGCCCGCCCTCTTCGCCTCAGCATGGCAGGCGACAATCGCCGCCTGGAGCGCGTAAACGCCGCCCGCTCCGCCCAGTTCGCGCGTTCGCGCAAGCGCCTGCATCCCGCGCCGGATCTGGAGCTGGTCCCAAAGCGCGCGGTCCTGGTCCAGCATGAGGATTGGCTCGCCCGCCGCATCAGTACGCGCCGCCGTGCGCGAGGCGTTCAGTTCCATCAAGGCGAGCAGTGCGTGAGCTTCCGGCTCGCGCGGCGCAACGGCGGCGAGCACGCGGCCCAGGCGCAGCGCCTCATTGCAGAGCTGCGGACGCAGCCAGTCCTCGCCGCGCGCCGCAGTGTAGCCTTCGTTGAAAATGAGGTAGACGACCTCCAGCACCGAGGAGAGCCGCTCCGACAGTTCCTCGCCGCGCGGGGTCTCATAGGCCAGTCCTGATTCCGAAAGGGTCTTCTTCGCGCGCACGATGCGCTGGGCGATCGTCGCGTCCGGCAGCAGGAATGCCCTGGCGATCTCCTCGGTCGTCAGGCCACAGATCATCCGCAGCGCCAGGGCCACGCGGGCCTCACGCGACAGCCGCGGATGACAGGCGGTGAAGACGAGCCGAAGCATTTCATCGCCGATGTCGTCGTCGAGGGCGGAGTCGAAATCGGGCATAGCCTGCTGTTCGGCCTCCATGTCCCGCGCGACGATTTCGTGCTTGCGCGCAAGCATCCGTCCACGACGCAATTGATCCAAAGCCCGGCGCTTGGCTGTCGCCATCAGCCACGCGCCGGGTCTTTCCGGAACGCCCGTCACGGGCCACCTCTCAAGCGCGGCCAAGAGGGCTTCCTGCGTCAAATCCTCGGCCAGCGGCACGTCGCGCAGCATCCTCGCCAGGCTGGTGATCAACCGAGGCTGCTCGATCCGCCAGACGGCCAGGATTGCGCGATGGGAGTCGGCGTCCGTCATGGCCGCCGATCGCCTCTGCCGGACCTGCGCCTCAGGGACCCGGCGAGGCGAACGCGCGAAGCTCGCATGTCCCCTCCCAGCCGGGCATCAAGTCCTTATGGAGCTGCATGAATTCCTTCGCCGACGCCAAGGCCTCCTCCTTGTCCCGGAGTTCGAAGACCGCGTAGCCGCCGATGACCTCCTTGGCCTCGACGAAAGGGCCATCGATGACGCTGAGCTTTCCGTCCGTTATGCGCACCTGCGCGCCCGTGGCGAGCGGCATCAGCCCGCCATTGTCGAGCATGCGACCGGCCTTGATCTCCCGATCGGCGAGCTTGTGCATCGCCTCCATGAGTTCCGGAGTCGGCGGCCCGGAGTGGGCGGACTTGACAATGAACATGAAGCGCATCTGAGAACTCCTCCTGGGGCGAGCCGCGGGCGCCATCGCCGCGGAATTGTCTCGCTGGTCAGTCGACGAACCAGCCTCGGGCGGATCGACATCGGCTTCGCATAAAAATGCGCCCGGATTTTAGACCGCGCCTTCGACCTTGATGTCGAAGGCGGCGGCGAACAGGGCGCGGGTATATTCCGAGCGCGGGTTTTGCAAAAGCTCCGCCGCCGGGCCGGCCTCGACGAGCTTGCCATGGCGCATGACGATGATCTCGCTGGCCAGCGCCCGGACGACACGCAGATCATGGCTGATGAAGAGAAAGGCGAGGCCGCGCCGCTTCTGCAGATCGCGCAGGAGATCGACGATCTGCGCCTGCACCGACATGTCGAGCGCCGAGGTCGGCTCGTCGAGGACGATGAATTTCGGCTCCAGCACGACCGCGCGGGCGATCGCGATGCGCTGGCGCTGGCCGCCCGAGAATTCATGCGGGTAGCGATCCATCGCCGCCGGGTCGAGGCCGGTGTCGAACAGCGCCTGCGCGACCATTTCGCGCTTCTTGGCGTAGGAGAGCTGCTTCTGCTGCACGCCAAGACCCTCGGCGACAATGTCGGCGACCGACATGCGCGGCGACAGCGAACCGTAAGGATCCTGAAACACGATCTGCATGTCGGCCCTGAGCGGGCGCAGCGCCTTGAATTGCAGTCCGTCGATGCGCTGGCCCAGAAAGGCGATGGCGCCTTCCGAGCTGATGAGGCGCAGGAGCGCGAGGCCGAGCGTCGTCTTGCCCGATCCCAATTCGCCGACGACGCCGACCGTCTCGCCTTCGCGCACGGTGACGCTGACGTCGTCGACCGCCTTCACGTAACCGACCGTGCGGCGGAAGAAGCCGCGCTTGATCGGGAACCAGACGCGGATGTTCTCGGCGACCATGACGGGCTTTGCGCCCGCGATGGCGAGCGGCGGCGCGCCCTTCGGCTCGGCGGCGAGCAGCGCCTTCGTATAGGGATGGCTTGGCGCGGCGAAAATGCGCGCGACGGGGCCGGCCTCGACGATGCGGCCCTTCTGCATCACGGCGACGTCGTCGGCGATTTTGCGCACGATGTTGAGGTCATGGGTGATGAACAGCATCGCCATGCCGTAGCGCGTCTGCAGGCGCTTCAGGAGATCGAGGATCTGCGCCTGCACGGTGACGTCGAGCGCGGTCGTCGGCTCGTCGGCGATGAAGAGATCGGGGCGGTTGGCGAGCGCCATGGCGATCATGACGCGCTGACGCTGGCCGCCGGAGAGCTGATGCGGATATGCGCCGAGGCGCTCGGCAGGGTCGGGAATGCCGACCTCCTCCAGCAGCTCGACGACGCGGGCGCGGATTTTTTCCGCTCCCCGCGCGCCATGCAATTCGAGGATTTCGCCGATCTGCTTTTCGATCGGGTGCAGCGGATTGAGCGAGGTCATCGGCTCCTGGAACACCATGGTGATCCGGGCGCCCCTGATGGCGCGAAGGCGCGTCTCGCTGACGGTGAGGAGATCCTCGCCATCGAAGAGCGCCTGCCCGCCCGGCGCGATCCCCGGCGGCAGCAGGCGGACGATGGAAAGGGCCGTGACCGATTTGCCCGAGCCGGATTCGCCGACGAGGGCGAGCGTTTTGCCGCGCTCCAGCGTGAAGGAGACGCCGGCGACGGCGGGCGCGGCGGCGGGGTCCGGGCTGAACGAGACGGTGAGGTCGCGAACGTCGAGGAGCGCGTCAGGCATTGAGGGCGCCGAGGATGGTCGCGACGCCAGTTTGGTCAGGGAGAATGAGCCGCATGTTGCTCGGCAACTTCACGCGCTTATCGTCTGAAAGGAAAAATGTGCAACCGGCCCGCACCGCCGTTACGACATGGATAGCATCGGGTAACTTCGCTGCGGTGATCCTCCGCAGATTCGCCGTCTCCAGAACGATAAACTGGCTCACGGGGAGTAATTCTATAAAACCGGCCCACTCGATCAAATGGCGATAAATCGCCGCTTAATGTGAGGCTCGAGCGACATTTACGGGCGGCCGGAGCTGGGAATTCGGCCAGTGATAGTTCGCTCGTCACAGAAGGCTTTCTTGCAAGTACGCAGCGCTTCAAAGAGTTGCCTCAACGGTGCCGCCTGATCGTTCGCACCCTCGAAGGCACGAATGAACACGTTCATATCCAGATAGAACGCGGAGAAGCCGCAACGTCAGTCATCCCACTCGTCTCTTTGTCGGCGAAGCTCCGCGTCGATTTCGGCGCTTGAACGGAAGGGCGGACGGCGCAGAGCGAAAAGTTCGTCCAGCGACATCGCCTTCTCGGGCGCTGCGCCTGCTCTTCAACGATCGTCACCGTAACTTGCGAACCCGGCGCGAGCCCTTCGCGCAAATCATCCGGCAGCTTTGAAGCCGGGTAGTGCTCCTTGACGATCCTGTTCATGAACGCCTCCTAAGCCAATCCTATCACGCCCCTATTGCAGCGTCTTCCTGGGGTCGAAGGCGTCGCGCACCGCTTCGCCGATGAAGACGAGCAGCGACAGCATCAAGGCGATGACGGCAAAGCCGGTGAGGCCGAGCCAGGGCGCCTGAAGGTTCGACTTGCCCTGCAGCAGCAATTCGCCCAGCGAGGGCGAGCCGGGCGGCAGGCCGAAGCCTAAGAAATCCAGCGCCGTCAGCGTCGTGATCGAGCCGTTGAGCACGAAGGGCAGGAACGTCAGGGTCGCGACGGTGGCGTTGGGCAGCACATGTTTCCAGATGATCGCGCCATTGCCGAGGCCGAGCGCGCGCGCCGCCCGGACATATTCGAAATTGCGCGTGCGCAGGCATTCGGCGCGCACGACATGGACGAGATTGACCCAGGAGAACAGCAGCAGGATGCCGAGCAGCACGAAGAAGCTCGGCGTGATGATCGAGGAGATGATGATGAGGAGATAAAGATGCGGCAGCGACGACCAGATCTCGATGAAGCGCTGCGCGACGAGATCGGTCCAGCCGCCGAAATAGCCCTGCACGGCGCCGGCCGCGATGCCGATCACGGATGAAACGATCGCCAGCGTGAGGCCAAACAGCAGCGAAAGGCGAAAGCCGTAGATCAGCCGGGCCAGCACGTCGCGGCCCTGATCGTCGGTGCCGAGCCAGTTCCATTCGATGGCGCGGCATCCCCCGCCAGGGTCCGTCTTGCTGAAGCGCTCCGCGGCGGCGTCGCACTGGGCTTTGCTCAGCATCCAGGTCGGCGGCGAGGGCGCCGGCGTCGGCAAGCTGCCGGTTGATGGTGCGGTAGGAGAAACGGATCGGCGGCCAGACCATGAAGCCATGCGCGTCGATCTCGTCGGCGATGACCGCGTCGCGATAATCGGTGCGGGCGAGAAAGCCGCCGAATTTCTCCTCCGGATAGTCATGCAGGATCGGGAGCAGCACCTCGCCCTTGTAGACGACGAGGATCGGCCGGTCGTTGGCGATGACTTCGGCGCCGAGCGACAGGCCGAACAGGATGATGAAGATCCAGAACGACCAGAGCCCGCGCTGGTGCGATCTGAAATTGGCGAGCCGGCGCCGGTTGACCGGGCTGAGCCGCAGCCAGCCCCGCGCCTCCGGGGGCGGCAGCGCCGCTATCTTTGCGGTCGCCGTGGCGGCGTCGAGCGCGGGCGCGTTCAACGCTAGACCTCCCGCGTCGAGAAATCGATGCGCGGATCGATCCACATATAGGTGAGATCCGAGAGCAGATTTACGACGAGGCCGATCAGCGCGAAAATGTAGAGATTGGCGAAAACGACCGGATAATCGCGGTTGACGATGGATTCGAAGGACAGGAGGCCAAGCCCGTCGAGCGAGAAGATCGTCTCGATCAGCAGCGAACCGCCGAGAAAGGCGCCGATGAAGGCGCCCGGAAAGCCGGCGACCACAATCATCATGGCGTTGCGGAAGACATGGCCGTAAAGCACGCGCCGCTCGCTGAGGCCCTTCATGCGCGCGGTCTGCACATATTGCTTGCGGATCTCATCGAGGAAGGAATTCTTGGTGAGGAAGGTCGTCGTCGCGAAGGCCCCGAGCGTCAGCGCGGTCACCGGCAGCGTGATGTGCCAGAGATAATCGCCGATCTTGGCCGGCCAGGAGAGAGAATCGAAATTCTCGGAGGTGAGGCCGCGCAGCGGGAAAATCTGCCAGAACGAGCCGCCGCTGAAGAGCACGATCAAGAGGATGGCGAAGAGAAAGCTCGGGATCGCGTAGCCGACGATGATCACCGCCGAGGTCCAGACGTCGAAACGCGAGCCGTCGCGCACGGCTTTGTGGATGCCGAGCGGGATCGAGATCGCATAGGAGAGCAGCGTCATCCAAAGCCCGAGCGAGATCGAGACCGGCAGCTTCTCCTTAATCAGCTGCAGCACCGGCTTGTCGCGGAAATAGGAGCGCCCGAAGTTGAAGCTGGCGTAGTCCTTCAGCATGATGAAGAAGCGCTCATAGGCCGGCTTGTCGAAGCCGAACTGCTTTTCGAGTTCGGCGATGAATTTCGGGTCGAGGCCCTGCGCGCCGCGATATTTCGAGGAGAAATCGCCGCCCCCCGCCCGGCCGACCTCGCCGCCGCCGCCGCCAAAATTGGCGGTCGCGCCGGAATCAACGCCCTGCAATTGCGCCAGAATGCGCTCGACCGGCCCGCCGGGAGCGAATTGCACGATCACGAAAGAGATCAGCAAAATCCCGAAAACGGTCGGAATCATCAGGAGGATGCGGCGGGCGATATAAGCAAACATCAGGCCCCGTCAGCGGCTGACGAAATTGATGCGTTTGGCTTTTTCGTCATCATACCACCAGGTCGACTCGATTCCGGGGCTGAAGCGCGGCGTCTTTTCCGGGCGGCCAAAAACGTCCCAATGCGCGATCCAGTGCGAGGGCTTGTACCAGTGCGGCACCCAATATTGGCCGGCGCGCAGCACGCGATCGAGCGCGCGGCAGACGGTGACGAGCTCCGCGCGGGAATTCGCCGCGATCGCCTTGGTGATCAGGGCGTCGACGACAGGATCGGCGATGCCGGCGAGATTGCGCGAGCCCGGTACATTGGCGGCCTCCGAGCCGAAATAATCGCGCAGTTCCTCGCCGGGCGACCAGGCCATGACGAGACGCTCGGTGATGATGTCGAAATCGAAGGCGTCGAGGCGGCTCTTGTATTGCGCCGGATCGACAGATGCGGACGCGGGCGTCGATGCCAAGCTGCTTCAGATTGTCGATGAAGGCCTGCGTATGCGGCACGAGGCCGGTCTCGTCGAAGAGGAACTCCAGCGTGAAGGGCTTGCCGTCGGGCAGCGCCAGAGCGCCGCCGTCTCGCTTGCAGCCTGCCGCGAGCAGCAGCGTGTTGGCGCGGCGCAGCAAGGCGCGGTCATGACCCGATCCATCGGATTCCGGCGGCGTGAACACCTCGCCAAATACATCCGCGGGCAGCTTGTCGCGGAACGGCTCGAGCAGCGCCAGTTCGGCTGCGTCGGGCGCCCCTTTGGCGGCCATGTCGGAATTCTGGAAATAGGAGACCGTGCGCTGATAGGAACCATACATCAGGTTCTTGTTGGTCCAGGCGAAATCGAAGCAATCGCCAATCGCCTCGCGGATGCGCGGATCTTTCAGCGCCGGGCGCCTCGTATTGAAGATCCAGCCCTGGATGCCGGAGATATTCTCGTCGGGGATCGTCTCTCGCACGACAAACCCTTCGCGGATCGCCGGAAAATCATATCCGGTCGCCCAGGTCGCCGATTTGAACTCCTCATGCACCGTATAGGCGCCGGCCTTGAAGCCCTCGAAGGCGACGGCGCGGTCGCCGAAATAATCATAGCGGATGACGCCGAAATTATTCTGGCCGAGATTGACCGGCAGATCCTTGCCCCAGTAATCCGGCACGCGTTCATAGGTGATGTAACGGCCCTGCTCGAAACGGCCGACCTTGTAGGGGCCGGACCCCAGCGGAGGCTGCAGCGTCGTCTCCTCGAAGGCGTTCTTCGAATAATAGGCGCTGGAGAAGATCGGCAGGCCGGCCACGAGCAGCGGCACCTGACGGCTGCGGCCAGGCGCAAAAACGACGGTGAGGACGTCGTCGGCCTCCGGCGTCGCGCTGACCATGTCGCGCAGGAGCAGACGCAGGCGCGGATGGCCTTTCGTCTTCAGAACGTCGAGCGAGAATGCGACATCCTTCGCGGTCAGGGGCGAACCGTCGTGGAAGCGCGCCTCCTTTCGCAGCAGGAACTGATAGGTGAGCTTGTCCGGCGAAATGCGGACCGCGCGGGCGACGAGGCCGTAGAGCGCATCATGCTCGTCGAGGCTGTTTTTCATCAGGCTGTCGAAAATATTGTCCATGCCGGTGACCGGATCGCCGCGCAGGATGAAGGCGTTGAGCGAATCAAAGGCGCCGGGCACGTCGCTGGCGACCGCGCCGCCCTTGGGCGCATCGACATTGACATAGGCGAAGGCTTTGAAGTCCGGCGGTTGCGCCAGATCGCCAAAAACCGACAGGCCGTGCGTCTCGGTCGGCGCCGCCGCATCCGTCGCGGCGGCCGCAGCGCCGACGAAGGCGCGCGGCAGAACGAGGGCGCCGGCGGAGAGCTGCAGGAAGGCGCGGCGCGAGAAAAGGGATTGGATCGGCCAAGGGTTCGACAAGCAAGGGTTCGACAAGAAATCTATCCTGGTCAAAAGCGGCATCCGCCGCGCGGCGAGTCGGATATTTTGACAATCGCGCCGTGCGCATCAGGCCCGATAAGCGAAACGCCGACGAGCCGCAAGCAAGACGGCGCCCTTATGTGGGTTTTATGATGGCGCGCGCCAAGCTTCAATGACCGCGAATTAATGAGCCGGTTGAACGCAAAACGCCGGGCGGAAGCCCGGCGCTCGCGTTGGACGGCAAAGCCTGCGCTTTGCGGCGGCTATTTGGCCGGCTCTTTGGCCTCGGGCGCGGCGGCAGGAGCCGCCTCCTTGGCGACGGCAGGCAGCGGAACCGGATTGTCGGCCAGCGTGTGCAGATAATCGATGATGTCGGCGCGTTTCTGCGGATCGGCCTCGCCCGCGAAGGCCATTTTCGTGCCGCTCACATAGGCCTTCGGATTGCTGAGGAAGTGATCGAGATCCTCGAAGGTCCAGTCGCCGCCCTTGGCTTTCATGCCGTCGGAATAGGCGAAGCCCGCGACCGAGCCTTTGGCGCGATCGACGACGCCATAAAGATCGGGACCGACCTTGGCCCCGGCGCCTTTCTCGAAATTATGGCAGGCCTGGCAGGCTTTGGTGCTGGCCTGGCCCTTGGAAACATCGGCCTTGGCGAGGCGTTCGGCCAGCGGGGCCACCGCCGCCGCGCCGCCGCCCTCCCCGCCGGCCGCAGGCGCCTCCGTCGGGACCGGCAGGTCATAGCCCGGCTTCAGCAGCGGTCCATGGGCGAAAATCAATTGCCCGATGACGCTGAGCCCCATGGCGAGGAGCAAAGCGCTGAGAGTCGCTCCGGCGATTTTGTTAATTTCGAAACTATCCAATGGCGCTCTCCACCCTCTTTCCGGTCCCGGCCGAAGCTTCGCACGGTCAGGCTCGATCAACGGCCGCGCGGCGACGCTTCGGCTGGACGGCGCTTTGCATAGCTTATCCGTAGCGCGTGTTCCAATACAATATCAACCCGCCGCGCGAGGCTTCGATTTTTGCCGCCGGTGCGCGGGATTTTCAGGCGGACGGGCGACTTTCCGCGCATTGGCGAGCTTTTTCCGGCGGAGGCCGCGAACAAGAGCTTTCCGCGCGCCGCCGGAACGTGCCATAGGCTGGCGCTTCGATCCGCGACGACACCCCGCGACAGGGCCAGTGCATTCATGACCATTCGGAAAATCGCCTATCAGGGCGAACCCGGCGCCAATTCCCATATCGCCTGCCAGAACGTCTATCCGGGCTGGGAGCCGCTGCCCGTTCGATACGTTCGAGGACGCGCTCGGCGCCGTCGCCGACGGCGAGGCGCAGCTTGGCATGATTCCGATCGAGAACTCCCTCGCCGGACGGGTCGCCGACATCCATCATCTGCTCCCCCGCGCCAATCTCCATGTCGTCGGCGAGTATTTCCTGCCGATCCATTTCCAGCTGCTCGGCCTCAAGGGCGCGAAGCTCGGCGACATCAAATCCGTCTACAGCCATGTCCATGCGCTCGGCCAATGCCGCAAGATCATCCGCAAGCTGAAGCTGAAGCCCCATGTCGCGGCCGACACGGCGGGTTCCGCGCGCGAAGTGGCCGAATGGGGCGATGCGTCCAGGGCCTCGATCGCGACTTCTCTGGCGGGCGCGATCTATGGGCTCGACGTGCTGGCCGAGAATATCGAGGACGAGGCGCATAATACGACGCGCTTCGTCATTCTCTCGAAGACGGCGCAGTGGGCCGCGCCCTCGCCCGAGCCGACCGTCACCACTTTCGTGTTCCGGGTGCGCAACGTGCCGGCCGCGCTTTACAAGGCGTTGGGCGGCTTTGCGACGAATGGCGTCAACATGACCAAGCTCGAAAGCTATATGGTCGAGGGCGAATTCACGGCGACGCAGTTTCTGGCCGATGTCGACGGCCATCCCGACGAGCCGGCGCTCGCCCGCGCGCTGGAGGAGCTGGCGTTTTTCTGCAAGGAGCTGAAAATCCTCGGCGTCTATCCGGCGCATCCGTTCCGGATCGCGACGCGGGCGCGCAATGGCGAGTGATCTTCAAGTCCGTCGCGCTTTCGCTCAGCGCAGCTTCGCGCGGATCGACATCCAGATGTCCGCCATGATCGCGCCCGGAATCGTGCGGCTGTCCTTGCGCGCCTTGTGGGTCAGCAGGCGCTCGCCCGTCGCCAGCAGGGCCGAGCGCGCAGCTTCGTTCTGCTCGAATTTGGCCTCACAGGCGCGCCGCATCAGCGCCCAATGTTCCGGGCGCCCGGCCGCGATGCTCAATCCCTGATAGATGAGCGTTTCGCCCGGCGGCGCGTCGCGGCCCGCCCGCATCGCCTCTTGGCCAGCGAGCGCCGCGACGCGGGCGCGCGCTTCGGGCTGGCGGAATTTCAGCCCCTGCCAGAAGCCTTCGACGCTGGCGTAGGCCGCGCCGTCGAGTTCGAATGGCGTCGGCGCCAGATTGCTGATCGGGCGCCAGCGCTCCTCAAGCCCGCGCTCGGTCCAGACGATATTGATCGGCTCGCGACAGGCGAATTCGCGCGGCCCCCGGTCGATGAAGCGGCATTCGCCGGGGTTTTTCGCAAAGAGTTCGAAGACATGCCCCGTCCGCCCGGCGGCCGCGCCGATCAGTGCCTCTTCTTCCGCCGTCTCCGCGACAAGCGCGACCGCGGCCTTGTTGACGATCAGGCGCATGACAAGTCCAGGACGCTATGGAGTGAAGGGGGGCGAGGTCCGTTCGCGGACTTCCGACTCAGATCGTCGCCGGAAGCGCGGTCAGCGGCAGCAGGCGGGAAGTCTTCGATCGCCGCCGTGCGATGTCCGAGCCCGGCGAGATAGCCCTCGTTGGAGACGAAGGCGATGAACGCCTGCGGCGATTTCTGCCGCACCAGCAGCGCCCGGTCCCAGCGCTCGCCCTCGGGGCCGATCAGGAAGGGTCCGCCCGCGCCGAGGAACATCAGGGCGCCGCCAGCCGCCGCCAGAAAGGGCGCCGTATGCGCCATATAGCGGTCGTAGGCCTCCGCGCCGCTGATCGGCTGCGCCGGCGCCAGTTCGGGATGCGCCGAATAATCGGCCACCTCGCGCAGGCGCAGAAGGTTCAGCATGACGACCTCGCCCATGACGCCTCGGCCGAGGAAGGCGAGAGCGGCGTCCTGCGTCGGTTCGATAAATGTCTTCATTGCTTCGCTTCCCCGTTGGTCTGTTCACTCTCGTCCGCCGTCCCGCCCCAGGCGAGTTTTTGGGCATAGGCCCGAACATCGGCCGGCCATGCCGCCACATGTTGCGCGAAGCGCTCGGGATCGGCGGCGAACAACGCCCGCGCGGCTTCTTCGAAGCCCGGCAGATCGCCCGCCATCGCCGACATGAAACGATAGGCGGCCTCCTGAGCGGCGCGCAAGCGGCCGCGGTTCCCATCGGCGCGGCGCGCCTCTTCGACGAGACGGCGGAGCGCATTCGACGCGCCGCCGCGCTGTGCGGCGAGCCATTCCCAATGGCGCGGCAGCAGGGTCACTTCGCGCGCGACGACGCCGAGCCGCGGCCGGCCCGGTCCCCGCAGCGGCGCGCTCTCATCCCCGCTCGCCCGGCGGCGCGGGCTGGCCGGCTGCTCCGCGCGCGCGGCCGGCGCGGCGAGGCGGGCGACGATCCCGGCCGTCGCGCCACTGAGATCAAGGTCGATCACCGCCCCCGTCGCATCGTCGAAGACGAGGATCGTCGCGGCGGGATTCTTCGCCAGTGCGGCCTTCGCCGCCAGAGCCGCGTCGATCAGCGCGCCGCTCGCGATAAGGCGGAAACCATCGAAGGCGGCGCAGCTACGGGGCAAGGAAGCGGACATCTGGCGCTCCAAAGGGCGGATATGCATTACCCGGATTAAAATTGTTGAGTCAATACTACCCGGATGATATTAAGCGCGTGGATGGGCGCGAACAGGAAGCCGGCGCATGAAGGGCGAAGATAGAAAGGCCGCCGTGGCGGCGTTCAAGGAGCGAAAAATCGTCGCCGGCATCTACGCCCTGCGCTGCCTCGCCACCGGCCAGTGCTGGGCCGGGCGGGCGCTCAACATCGACACGGTGCAAAACCGGCTGTGGTTCACGCTGCGCCAAGGCGCCAACCCGCATCTCTCCCTGCAGGCGGCGTGGCGCGAGCATGGCGCTGAGAGCTTCGCCTTCGAGGAGCTTGAGCGCCTCGACGACGAGGCCCTCGCCTATGTCCGCGATGGTATCCTGAAGAGAGCGGTTCGCCTATTGGCGCGCGAGGCTCGGCGCCGAAGCGATCTGAGCCCTCGCCCCTTCGCCCGGATCAGCGGATCAGGCCGCGCCGGATCGCTTTCGCGACGGCATGGGCATGGTTGATGGCCTGCAATTTATGGCGCGCGGAATCAAGATGCGCCCGGACGGCTATGCCCGGGATCCGCATCGCGATAGCCGTATCCTCGAGCGATCTTCCTTCGGCGATCCACTCGAGCGCCTCGATCTCGCGCGGGGTGATGACGTCAGGGTCGGTCGGAGCCGCTCGACCGTGCAATTCAAAGGCGCGCTGATGCACGTAATTCGCGACGATCGCGAGTTCCTTTTTCAGCTCCTGCCGGCGGCAGTGCCACTCGACGTGGCTTTCGTCGGACGTCGCGATAAAGACCGCCCAGAGGCCCTCCGTCGGCCCCCGTAGCGGGAAGCTCAGGCCATGGCCGCCGGCTTGCGCCGCGCCGGCCGCGCCGAACCGGCTCCGGCCGTTGCGGCTCGCCGGCGGCGAATGCGACCAGTCGGCCGGGTAAACCGCGCGCGCGCCGGCGCGCAAGAACGGGTCGAAAGAAGCGTAGCCGATGTTGCGACGCGCCCATCCGTCGCGATCGGCGGCGGCGAGAAACGGATCCGCCAGGGTCCGCCCGGGAAAAGAAGGACAGACATAGACGACATTGGCGAGGTCGAAATGCCGCCGGACACAGTTCAGAAAGGCGTCAAGCGTCTGATCGCTGAGGGCCGCTTCGAATTCAACCAGCGCGCGCACATCCACGTCATCGAGGCAGCACGACATGTCGGACCTATTTCGCTGCGTTTGGCGAGCCCGAACGAATTTGGGCCAGCGTCTTTCAGGCGCCGTCTTCGGCGGCGATGTTCCGCTTCGGCGTCAGCGCATGAACGCCGTTGCCCGCGACGAGCCGTTTCGCAGGCTGCCTCCGCGCAAGCGCGGCGAGGCAGAAATCGACCATGTCGTCCAGCGTCGGCTCTGGCTCTTCAGCGCATTCCACCATTAGGCGCGGATGCCAGAAACGCATGGATGCGCTGCGGACGAGAATCGCTGCAAGATCGCAATCGTCAACGCTGAATTCGCCGTCGCTATTGCCCTCGGCAATGATTTCGCAAAGCTGTTTCGTGATCATTTCGACATGATCGCGCGCGATGGACCAGTTCTCGCTGAACGCCGTCTCGAGCAAATCATGCAGTTTGCGGTTGGAGAGGAAGCGATTGTCGTTGGCCGATTCAAGCGCGGCCAGAAACGCCCGCAATTTCTCGCTGGCCGATCCCGGACCTTGCACGACGCCGGCGCCGGCAGCCTCCGTCGCGTTGAGAAGACGGCGTCCCACTGCTTCGTTGATCTCCGCCTTGGCGGAAAAAAACCGATAGACGTTGGCGGGCGACATGCGCAGCTCGCGAGCAATGTCGGAAACCGTTGTCTTCTCAAAACCAACTTGCGCGAAAAGACGCCCGGCGACGTCGAGGATGCTGACGCGCGTGCGATGTTCTTTTGATTCCAGAACGTCTTTCATTTGAACCGACAACCTCTGCTATCGAATGATCTTTGTTGTTATGGGAATGTTATAATCCACCTCGGCGCACTGTGCTCTGGCGCACATCGCTTTTTCAAGTCCTCATCGTCCGAAACCCAAATTTTTTCGTTCGAAACGAGAACGAATTCTGATCATAGTGAGCTCATCTGATCGAGAAGAATACGCTCAAGCCTTTGAATTCGGGGCGATTATCGACCGAATATTCCAGTCGGTCGATAAGCGCTCCAGGAGTTCGCGCGTTTCTTTCAAATTCCCGGGACCGAAGGCTGGCGTCTTTCTTCGGGCGCTTCCCCAAGCTTCTTTTCCGCCACTTGCTTGCGGTTCGCGATCCAGTCGAGCGCGCCGCGGCCGGCCGCGGCGCCCGTCGCAAAGGAAGCCTGCAGGAGATAGCCGCCGGTCGGCGCCTCCCAGTCCAGCATTTCGCCGGCGACAAAGACGCCGGGCCGGCGCGCAAGCATGAATGTCGCGTCGATTTCGTCGAACACGACCCCGCCCGCGGTCGAGATCGCGCGGGCGAGCGCGGCCGCCCCGGTCAGGCGCACGGGCGCGGCGTTGACGAGTTCCGCCAGTCGCCGCGCATCCATCTCGGCGATGGGAAGCGACGCTTTTTTTGCGCATTCCTGTAAAAGCCCGATCGCGACGGGCGAAAGCTTGAGCGACTTGCGGGCGAAGGTGGAGAAGGATTGTTTGGGATCGCGCGCCTCGATGCGCCGCTGAAGCTCATCCTGCGACAGATCCGGGCGCAGCGCGACGCGCAGGATCGCCTCGCCTGAAGCTGCGATAGCCTCGCGCAGCGGCGCCGACAAAGCGTAGAGCGCGCCGCCCTCGAGCCCGGCGCGGGTGACGATGGCCTCGCCGCGCACGCTCTCGCCGCCGAACGACAGGGCGATCCCCTTCAAAGGCTCGCCCTCGAACAATTCGCTGAAATGATCTGACCAGTTCGTCAAGAACCCGCAATTGGCCGGCCGCAGCGGCGCCGTGGCGACAGCGGCGCGAGACATCGCCGCCACCCATGCGCCGTCGGAGCCAAGATGCGGCCAGCTCGCGCCGCCAAGGGCGAGAACGGTCGCTTCGCCGCCCGCCTCGACAGGGCCCTCCGGGCCAAAGATGACCGGCGCGCCGTCATCGCTCCAGCCGCGCCATTCGTGTTGCGGCTTGAATGCGACGCCGAGAGAAGCAAGTCGCCGCAGCCACGCGCGCAGCAAAGGCGAAGCCTTGAACGCCGCCGGAAAGACGCGCCCGCTGGATCCGACGAAGGTCGGCTCGCCGAGGCTCTCGCACCAGGCGCGAAGCGCGGCCGGGGAAAAGCGTTCGAGAGCTTCGCGCAGACGGGCGCGGGCCGGGCCGTAGCGCGTCAGCAGGATTTCGAAATCCTCGGAGTGGGTGATGTTGAGGCCGCCGCGACCGGCGATGAGGAATTTGCGCCCCGGCGTCTTCATGCGGTCGAAGATGGTGACCCGGACGCCGGCCGAAGCGAGAACCTCGGCCGCCATCAGGCCGGCCGGCCCGGCGCCGATGACGATCGCATGGGAGGGAGACGCCGCCACCTCAATCCGCCGGCGGCGCGCCGCGCAGGCGCAAAACGTCCCGCAGCGCGCCCCGCAGTCCGTGCAACTGGTCGATGAGATGGAGGATGACGCCGACGGCCTCGTCATTGGCGCCGATGTCGGATTTCAGATCGCGGATGAGCTGCGCGCGGGCGATGTCGGCGTCGGAGAACTCCTCGCTCCCCGCCTCGCGCCGCGGGATCAGCCACTCTTCTTCGATCCAGGTTTCGAGGACCTTCGTTTCGATGCGGGCGCGGATCAGGAATTGCTGGCGATCGACCATTTCACCCCTCCATCCCGGAGCGCGGGTTATGCGCCTTGCCCGCGGCCCAGTTCGATACGAATGATTTCAGCTCCGGATCATGCAGGTCCGGCAGCATGACCTTGAGGGTTACATATTCGTCGCCCCGGCTGCCGTCGGCGCGCGGGACGCCCTTGCCCTTGAGGCGCAGCCGCGTGCCGGAATTGGCGCCTTTCGGCGCCCGCATGCTGACGGCGCCGGTGGGCGTTGGAACCTTGACCTCGCCGCCAAGCACGGCCTCGCTGAGGCTGACCGGCAATGTCAGATGAATGTCGTCGCCCTCGCGGGTGAAGAAGCGATGCGGCTTCACTTCGAGTTCGACGAGGCCGTCGCCCGGCGCCCCGCCGCCATGACCGGGCTCGCCCTTGCCGCGCAGGCGCAGAACCTGGCGATCCCGCGCGCCGGCCGGAATGGCGACGTCGAGCGTCGAGCCGTCCGGCAGGCCGACCCGCGAGGTTCCGCCATTGACGGCGGTGAGGAAATCGATCGGCAGATGATAGCGAATGTCGCGGCCCGGCGCCGGGCCGCGCTGCCGCGCGCCGCGGAAGAGGCTCGACAAGATGTCCTCGTCCATCAGATCCGCGTAGCCGGAGTCGCTGGCGTAGGGATTTTCCGCATCCCCCACGCCGCCGCCGGCGTAGCGCCGGTAAAATTGCTGCGGCGGACGCTCCGCCCCGGAGGCGTCGATCTCGCCGGCGTCGAAGCGCTTGCGCTTTTCGGGGTCGCTGAGGAGGTCATTGGCGGAGGCGACCTCCTTGAACTTCTCCTCGGCGGCGGCGTTGCCGGGATTGAGGTCCGGATGCAGCTTCTTGGCGAGTTTGCGATAGGCTTTCTGGATCTCGGCCGCCGTCGCGCTGCGCGGCACCCCCAGCACTTCATAAGGATCTCTGCTCACCGCGTCCCTCGCCGTTTTCGCCCGGCGCGCCACCTCGCACGCCGTCGCGCCAAGCTTACAGCATCAAAGCCCGGGCTTGTCGATGACGAGAATCACGGCGTGCGGCGCCCGCCGCCGCGAAGTTCGGCGGCGTCCTGGACCGGCTATTGCTTGACACCAATCCAACGCTTGCCTATGCCACGCGACGTCGCGCCGCGTTTGCGTCGAGCGTGGCGGAGTAGCTCAGCCGGCTAGAGCAGAGGAATCATAATCCTTGTGTCGGGGGTTCGAGTCCCTCCTCCGCTACCACCTTTCCCCACACTCCCTTGACGCAGTTGGGATAAGCCTGCGCGCCCAGGAGCGCGTTCAGCCGTCCGGCGATATCGACCTCGACGCCGCCGGGCCGGGACGTGTCGCGGGAGACTGTCACAGTCTCGACCAAATCGCGTATCGCCTCCGCCGCTTCCGAGTCGCCAGCGTCGATGACGCCGGCCAAGGCGTCCTGAAGCCGCGCCAGTTGCCCGGCGTAGCGTTCGAGAACAGCTGGAAGCAGCGCTACGACGTTGGCGGGCGGCGGCTCCGACTTCGAACTCGGCGCTAAGTTCCTTGCGCTCGGTGCTGAGGACGTTCATTCTGGCGCCGAGGTCATGCGGGTCTCCAATGCCCTTCGCGATGCCGTCGACCAGCCGGTCGATCTCGCGACCGATCTCACCGAGACGTCGTTCGAGCCGCGCCCGCCTGGCGTCGCGTTCCTTCGCCAAACGTCTTCGCTCCTCGTGGTAGGTCTTTACGTATTCGGCAATCACGTGGGGATGCCGCAGCTCGGCTGAGAGGCCGGACAGAACCGCCTTCTCGACGGTTTCAAGATAGAACGTCTTCGGATCGGGGCAAGCGCCGCTCTCGGTGGCAGCCGAGCAGCGGATGCGAATGCGTCCTGACTTGTCCCTGCCGTTAGTCGACATGCCGGAGCCGCAGGATCCGCAGCGCAGGAGGCCCGAAAGGATATGCTTCGGTCTGCGCTGACAATTTGGATGGGTGCGACCGCGCGCCTCCTTCCTTTGCCGCGTAGCATGAAATAGCTCGCTCGAGATGATCGCGAGCTCCGGCACATCGGCTGATTGCCATTCGCTTTTTGCGTTTGGACGCGACACCCGGCGGCCAGTGTCCGGATCTTTGACCATCCGCACCTTGTTCCAGACGAGCCGGCCCATATAAAGCTCGTTCTGCAGGATGCCGGCGCCACGCTGGAGATTGCCATTGATCGTCGATGCGTTCCACGTGCGGCCGCGCGGTGGCCGAACGCCCTCTCGGTTCAAATCGCGGGAGATATCACGTGGCGTTCGTCCTGCGACGTATTCCCCGAAAATCCGGCGGACGATGGCGGCCTCGCCCTCCACGATCCGCCGCTTCCCCTTGTCGCCAGGCGTCGGCGCATATCCGTAGGCGAGACCGCCGGCATTCAGCCCTTGTCCGATCCTCCCGGCCATTCCCCGCCGAATCTTGTGTGCATTGTCCTCTCTGTAAAGTTGTCCGACGAGCCCGCGAAGGCCTACCAGCACGGTATTCACCAGGCCCTCATGAACGGCGCGGATCTCGATGCCCAAGAACGTCAAGCGCTTGTGGATGCCGGCAAGGTCCTCCATGTCGCGTGAGAGGCGATCGAGTGCTTCGACAACGACGGTATTGAACTTCCGTGCTCGCGCTCCCTCCAAAAGTTCGAGCAGACCGTCCCGTCCAAGGATCGATGCGCCAGACCGGGCTCGGTCCTCGTGGAGGCCGACAACCTCAAAGCCCTCGCGAGATGCATAGGTTCGACAGAGAAGGACCTGGTCCTCGACGGAACGTTCATTCTGGAGATCGGTCGAAAAACGAGCGTAGATCACTGCCCGGTTCTTGAAAGTCCCGTTTCCTTCGCCACTCGCGTTCATGATCCTCTCTCGCCGCTTGCCTGGCCAAGGCTCTCGCCAAGCGCAGAATCGCTTGATCGGGTCGCGACCGCAAGGGGCGACGATCGTCCGCGCGACGCACGCTCAATCCGTCCCCCGAAGAGGGCGAGCCGCGCCAATACCGTCCCACCTTGCAGTATGAGGCAGAGACCGGCCCGGTTGAAGCTGGAAACAATGGCGAGTTCATTCCATCACAATGGAATTAGCCGTCAAACCCGTGAAGACCCGCATTGCCGGCCTAGCAATATCGGTTAGCGCGGCGTGCAAATTGGCCGCCGGTCAATCCGCAAGCTGGCGAGCTCGAGGGCGGAATTCCAGTTGGGTGCGCAGGCGCGTCAGATCATTGCCTTCCAAAATGATCGCCACGATCCCCAGGCTAAGACCGCTGGGGACCGAGTGAACGACGCCCCCGGTCGATTTCGAGCTGACCGAGAGCGTCTAACGCGCCTGGGCCGCGCGCGGGCAAGAACTCCCTTCTCGAGTGGCCGAAAGCTAGGCTCCGACGCATGATTGCCTCGGCATGTTCGTCGAATTCGGAACCGGACAGGGGCAACGGCGTCTGCGATTTTGCTCGCATCGGGGCTCACGGGAGATGCCGTGGATCTGGTGATTTGGCCGAGAGTTCAAAAAAAATCCCCTGCTCGCGGCCATTGTCGCCTGATCGGCGATCGTTGCGCGGCGAGAGCCCATGGCAGGCCCTCGCCTTGTTTCCTGTCAAGCTTCTCGATGTCCCGCACAAGCTGACGAACAGGAACGCGCTGCACACTCGTTAACTCGGCATGATGACAGATTCACCGTCGATCGACAAAGGCGGAGTGGCCGGCGCGGTCGGCCTCGGCATTGAACATGCGCGCCTTCTCGCCGTCCCGGGTGACCCCCTCGCGCTTCAGATAGGAGAGATGCGCTGACATTGGCGCGGAGCGGAAGGCCCGGCCCTGATGGCGCACGATCCGCGCCTTCACCACGACGCGGCGGCTCGTCGCGAACAGGCGGCTGCGGCTGAAGGCGATCCGGCCGCGGCCGAAACTGGAGCAACCCAAGCCGGTGCGCTTGCCAGCGCCGGTCTGGGAGGCCTGATGGCCGGCCTTCTTCGCGGCGCGCAGCACCCGATTGATGAAGCTCTTCGGCCTGCCTGCGCGGGCGCCGCGGATGCGCCCTGGTTGGACGCGGAATTCCTCGCCGCCGTCGCTCATTAGCGGGAGCCTGACGGCGCAAGATATGAGGCAGTGCCGAAACTCTCGTTGAAATCGTTGAACTTATGCCATGGAGCGGCACGCGACCCGACCGACCGGCACGGAGAAAGACATGTCCTGTCAAGGACTTGGATGGCGACCGGAGAGCCGCTTTTATCTCGCCTTTCTAATCGGGCGGTTGTTGTCAACGATTTTCTTGCGCTCACGTCTCTACTCCATCATGCTCATTCCTATCCGGCGCCTACCGTCTACACGCCATGGCGTCATGCGCTCAGTGGTGGTCCATGCATTTCTACGAGCTCGGCCTGAAGCCGGCGTCATGCTGGCCAAAGAGGAGTCGGAGTGCGCCAAGCAGTCACTCGGTTTCCAGCAAGCTGGCCGGGCAAGATAGCGGCTTTTCACTCCGGCCCGCGACACCACCACGGGCGCCTTTCCGCCGTAGCGGAACCGGTTAGAAGCTCCCTCGATCGGTGTTCTATGCCTCCGATTTCCTGCAGCCGTTATGCTTTCACGGCGATGGTCGGCGGGTCGCCAGCATGCGAACCATCCGCGCGCGTCCAGCTGAATTCCTTGCCGTCGAGCCACATCCGATGCATGACAATTGCAAGCTTGCGTGCGACCGCCACGACGGCGCGTTTGTGGCCTCGGCGCTTCGCAATGCTCATTCCCCAGGCCTTCAGAGCCGACCATTTCCTGCAACGAACCATGAGCCCGCTCGCCGCCTCGTAGAGGTTCGTGCGCACCTCAGGATCACCGCATCGGGTGATGCGGCCGTCATAATCGATCGTCCCGGACTGGAATTGCTTGGGCGTAAGCCCGAAGTGGGCGCCGACCGTCCGTGACCGGGCAAACCGGCGTGGATCATCAATGGAAGTCTTGAATGCAAGAGCCGTCACGGGGCCAACGCCCGGAATCGTCGTGAACCGCCGGCAAACCGGGTCCTGGCGGACAATTCGGGCTCTGACGCAATTTTGGTGGCGATAGAGCTTTCCGGCTACACAGCGCCGATGACGCGGGCTTGAAGGAGGTCCAGCTTTCCTCTGCCATACATCTGGCGTTTTACGAGTTTGAGTTTGGTGATCTGTCCCTCTGTCTGGCCGTTGGACCAAGCCGATGTGATCGCAGCGCTGACGGCCGCCAGGTCCTTGACGACGCCGTTGGCGAAGGAGGCTGCCAAGCCCGATCGGGCCCGTTCCAGCCATGGATCGAGATCGGCGAGGCACTTCTTGCGGATCATGACCTGGAAGGCGGCGATAATTTCGCGCGCCTCGACAAGCAGGGGCACGCCTGCCTCGATCGCCGCGACAGTGACGGTTTCGGACTTGGAAAGGTCGTCGCGGCCGATGGTCATAAGCCGCGCTACTGTCCGGGCCGAGGGCGCTCGGCTCAACACGGCGCCATCGACCTTTTCCGCCTTCCGACGGCGCTCGGCCCATTCGCCGACGACCCGAAGGCAGCCGCGGAACCCTTGGCTTTTGAGCTTTCGCCATAGCTCCGAGCCATTTCGCTGTCCAGACGCCCACTGGGCGTCAAGCCATGGCAGGTAGAGTTCGAGCGAGCTCTCCCGGACGCGAAAGATATCCGAGCGTTGACCGCGCAGCACACGACGGACAAGGCCGCGGCTGTACCCCGTCCGTCGAACGATCTCCTTGATCGTCGTCCCGTCATTGGCCAGCCCGAGAATGGCGGCGTTGGAGTCTTCCCGGCGAAGATATCCCTCATATTGGATCCGCTCCGCAGCAGTGAGCAAATCGGGATTGATCGTGGCGGCGCCGATTGCGGTTCGGATGTGGCGCATCGATTTGCGCACGGCATCAAGGAAGGCGCGGCTGGCGTTCTCCATCAAATGCCACCGGTCAGCCACCTGGGTCGCCTTCGGGAGCGCCTTGGCCGCAGCAAGGGCGTAGCCGCCGCCGCGGTCGCGGGCGACGACGTTGATCTGCGGCTGATCTGACAGCCATGCTTGCGCCGTCGCAGGTTCGCGATCCGGCAACAAGGCTATTGTTTTGCGTCGCTCCAGGTCGCAAATGATGGTCCCATAGCGCTGGTTGCGCCGCCACGCCCAGTCGTCGATTCCGATCACGGTCGGCGGGACAAAGCGCGGGCTGCCACGCCTGCGCACCACGCGCAGCAAGGTGTCGTTGCTCACCGGCACCATCAGCCTTCGGGCGAAGCTCGCAGCCGGCCGCCCGCCCAGGGCTAGCCCAAGATGGTGGACGATATGGTCGAGGCGGCCGGTTCGCCTTGCCCACGGCGCCAGAACGTCCTCTTCAAAGCGCTCGGCGAAGATGCGCCGGCCGCACAACACCGCGTCGCAGTGAAACCGTCGCGCGACGACGACCAGCCGAACAGGCTTGCCCGCCATGGGCAGATCCGCCAGGCGTCGCTGATACCGGCTGTGGATCCGCTCCGATCTCGTTCCGCAGCCCGGACAAGCGCTTACCGAGCGAAGGGAGCGAACTGTGATCAGCGTCAACGAGTTGTCACTGGCCGCGTCCTCGACCACAAAGCCGCGAGGAACAAGCGTGGACGGTCGGAGAGCCTGGGTCATAGCGTTGATTCCCTTTGTGAAACCAACGCCAACCGGCGCCCGAATTTCATCAAAAGTGAGTCAGAGCCCCCTTTCAATGCAAATCTGGGGTCCCCTTTCGATGCTGTTTGGCACTCGACCTGTTGAAAGAGCCGCGGTTTGTCGATCTGGCGCCCGCCGAAGTCTACGCCAGCCTGCTCGACCAGGGCGTCTATCTGTGCTCGATCCGCACCAAGTATCGCATTCTCGTGGAGCATGAAGAAGTCCGCGAACGACGCCGCCAATTGCGGCGCCCCGTCTACCAGAAGCCCGAACTTCTCGCCGAAAGCCCGAATCAGGTTTGGTCCTGAGACTTGGCTTCACGGTCGACGCGGTGATGCGCTGTAGATCGGCGCCGAGCATCAAGGCGCTATTTCGGCTGAGGCCGGTAAACCGGTCGGCGGCCTTCGACCGGGCGCTGGGTCCGTCCGCAGCCATCGTCAAATTCATTGCCGCCCTTTGATCGCAACGCAACCGGGCGGAGGAGTATTGCAAACATAAATCATATACTCTATGGATATAATTGTTTATGACGTTGGCCCCTCTCACCCTCCCGGGTGTTTTACGCTCGCGACAAGGCGGAGCTTCATGCCAGCACTCTCTGACGGCGGGGGGGCGCTCCAGGCTGCCATTGACGAGAGCCTCCTCGGGCATCCATCGCGTCAAACTGACAGTAAGATAATAGGCTTTGCGATGAACCATTTAGCGGGAACAAAAAAATAAGCACTGCGGCGCTATCGACTGGGGTGCGCGGCCAGGGGCTGAGCGAAGATTGGCTCGCTCTCTGGATTGGCCTTCTCGTATTTGTCCTCGCTCTTGCGGGACTGGCGGGGAGCGACCTTCTCGGGTGGGTCGTCTCGACCTCGGTCTGGGTCGACGTCGCCCACGCCCTCGCGCCAGCGTCGAAAGCCTATGCGCCGCTAGGCGGCGCCGGCGCGCTTTTGGTCACCTATCTCGCGTTGGTAATTGTGCTTAGCGGTGGAGCTGCAGCCCAGAAGCTAGATATCAGGCGCTACGCGTTAGCCTTCACCGCCGTCTTCGCAATCTCCTATGCGGCCTGGGTCATCGGCAGCTTCGCCCACTTCGCGGCGGTGACGCCCGCCGACCGCCAGAAATTCGGCATTGCCTGGTCGCTTGGGCTGACCAACGAGGGTGGCTATATTTTCGCTCTGATCGCCGGCCTTTTCGTCGCCAATTTTTTCCCGGCCTTCGCCGAATGGCTCAAGGAGGCGATCCGGCCGGAGCTTTACGTCAAGATCGCGATCGTCATCCTTGGCGGCTTTCTCTCCGTGACCATCGCCGGCAAGCTGTCGTTCGCGTCGTCGCTGCTGCTACGCGGCCTCGCAGCGATCGTTGAGGCTTATCTCATTTATTGGGCGGTCGTGTATTACGTCGCCCGCAAATGGTTCGGCTTCAGTCGGGAATGGGCGGCGCCGCTTGCCTCGGGCATTTCGATTTGCGGCGTCTCTGCTGCAATTGCGACCGGCGGCGCCATACGCGCCCGCCCAGGCGTAGCCGTGCTGGTCTCCTCTCTCGTCGTCGTCTTCGCCGTGGTGGAAGTGTTGATCCTTCCCATCCTAGCGCAAACGTTCCTTTCGCACGAGCCGCTGGTCGCCGCGGCCTGGATGGGTCTTGCCGTGAAGACCGATGGTGCGGCCGTGGCGGCCGGCGGCATCACCGAGGCGCTCCTGCTAGCCAAGAACGCGGCAGAGGGCGTCAACTATCAGCCGGGATGGCTTCTCGGCACGACGGCTACAATCAAGGTCTTCATCGACGTCTTCATTGGGGTCTGGGCCTTTGTCCTCGCCTATATCTGGACCAACCACATCAATGTGCAGGCTAGCGGCGAGAAGGCGAAAACCTCCGAGATTTGGGAACGCTTCCCGAAATTCATCATCGGGTTCGTCATCACTTTCCTCGTCGGGCTGATTCTAGCGGTATCGGCCTCCGCGGCGACGCGCGCGCAGCTGACGCCTGCGATCGGGGTCGCGAACACGTTCCGCGTCATTTTCTTCATCCTGACCTTTTTCTCGATCGGCGTTCTCTCGAACTTTCGCAAGTTATGGGAGGATGGGATTGGCAAGCTCGCCGCCGTCTATGTCGTGAGCCTGTTCGGCTTCGTCATCTGGGTCGGGCTGTTGATCTCATGGCTGTTCTTCGCTGGCGTCAAACCGCCGCTAGCAGGCTGAATTCAACGCATTGGAGATGCATTTATGGCCGAACCTGATTTGCGCGCGGAGTTGAGCAAGGTCGAAGTCGAGCCGCTGCTGCCGATTGAAAAGAAGCTGATCGGCTGGAGTCTCGGGATCGGGGTGACGCTGCTCATCGTGCTGGCGATCGTCAATCATTTCATACCCATCGGACCGTAGAGGACCGGGGGATCACGCGCGATCGTCAAGGAAAGTTCGTCGTATCGCCAAAAGGGCTGGTCGACGCGTTCCTGCTCAAGGGCGACGCCGACGCCTTCGCGAAAAATAGCAAAAGCGCGGTCAAGAATTTCGCTGGCGCGCTCTCGCCGTGCAATCCACGCTCTCGTCCATCAGTGAGCGAAAGCGTCACGCCGCGAGGCCGCGGAGATCCGCAATATCCGTTTCGAGATGTTTGGTCGCCGGCGTTACAATTGCTATGAAGCAGGATTCTCGAAGGCGGCGACTATAGACGGAACCGCCGAAATAGGCCCGGGCGCCGGCGTGAAGCATGGCTGCCCACACGGCGTCGAGGAAAGAGGTTCGATCCCTTAACGCACGCCTCAAGCACGCGCCGGAGAAACGCCGGTCTTCGATCGAGCGGGGTCGTTGAGAGTTCCGCGAGCTTTGCTTCGAGAGAAAGCAGCCGATCCTCGATTTCATTCGAGCCGACTGGCAGATAATGAACCACCTTCAAGACGCCGGCGGGAAGATTGCGCATGAGCGCAACCGAATTGCGAATGAGGCTGGAAGCCATGCCGGTCTGGAGCAGCACGAAGCCTGGCGAATCCTGCGCGCGAACGACTGCGGCGGGGAGCATCGCGAGCGAGGAACCCTCGCACCCGGACGCGCTCAGAGCCCGGCGGTTTTGGCGGCGCCGAGAATCGGGCCCGGCTTTTCCATCGTGCCTTTCTGCAAAAGGATGACGTAGCCCTCATCCTCCGCGCGTGGCTCGGGGACTGTGTAGGTCGCCTTGGAGCCAGTCCAATCGCCGATCTTGTCGATTGCGCGAACGACATTGGTATAGGTGACAATTCGGCCAGAGTTTTCGCCCCGCCCGATATGGACCGTCTTCGACCGCATGACGCGCAAGGCGAGGACATCGGCCGGACCGCCGTCGCCGCCCGCGAGGTCGATCACGAGCAAACCGTCCGAGCGGGACAGCCGCACTGGCAGGGACACCGCGCCGCTCTGCCCCTTGCCGGTGCTGATCGCCGCCTCGATGTTCTGGCGATCGCTGCCGACCACCCCGGTGAGACCGTCGACCACAGCCTGCGGCGTGTAGATATGCTTCTCGCCGTGGGCAGCGGCGTAGCCCCTCTGCCGCGCGGTAAAGGAGGCCGAGGCCATGGTATCTTTCCAGCCGATGTAGTCCCAATAGTCGACCGGGAAAGACACGGCGACTATATCCGGTCTCCGCGCGATCGCCGCCACCAATGCATCCGCTGGCGGACAGGATGAGCAGCCCTGACTTGTAAAAAACTCCAGCACGCTGGTGACGGAAACCGGCGGGGTCGAAGCGACGCCGAGGCCGCAACAGGAAACGACGATCAGGGACGCGCCCAGCAAAAGCGACGAAACCGGCCCCGTGAGGGCGGCGAATGGGGGGTGCGTGAAAAATTTCATTGTCTGCGCCGTTGTCCCATTGGCCGGAAGGGTCAGCGAAGTGATGTAAAATCTCGCTTCTTGCGTGATCCTGCCATTGAGTTCACGCCGACTTCCGACCATGACGACGCCTTTCCATCTTGGCCAGTCATGGCGCTCTCGTAGCCAATCGATTTCGTGAAACGCTCTATAGACGCGCGTTTCAATGCGGCTATGCTGACCTTCAAGGGTCTTGTGGCGACTGATCGCCGTATCCTCGAATCCGTGGGCTTTCTGCTCGGCGGCGAACAGTTTCACGTCTTCGCGCGGCATTCCCTGATTGCCCTTCAGCGCGATCACGTAATCGGCCTTCTTGTCGATGATTTTCTTGGTCGTGGCGCGCTGGCGGCCCATGTCGTCGATCGTCACGACGGCGCCTTCGATCGACATCATGTCCAAGAGCGGGGGAATGGCGACGATCTCGTTGGATTTTTCCGCCACGGCGACCTCGCCCATGACGAGACGTTGCCGCTCCGCGAAGGCCGAGACCATCTGGATCGGCTCCTTCGCGCCTTGGCGCCTACAAAGAGGATTGCGTCTCAGCGCAGTTGCGTCCCCGCCACCGCAGGCGCCGCGGTTGCGACCCCGGACGGAGGCGGCGCGATTTTCGTCAGCGTCCCCCCTTCATCCTGATAATCCAGCACGCCGATCGCGCCCACGACCTGGAAACCATATCCGGCGAGCAGATCTCCGACAGCGCCAGCGCGATGTGCGCGGTTCGATACCGTCACGATCAGGCGGTTTCGCGGGATGGCTGCCAGGCTCTTTTGAACATCATTGGTCTGGATGCTCAGATAAACCGGGAAGCCGCCGGTGTTGGTGACTTCATCCGGGCGGCGGACGTCAAGGATGAGCAGCCGGTCCGGCGTACTCAGCAGCGCGTCGAAAGCGGCGCGGTTGAGACGCAGCGTCTTGTAGTTATATTTGGGATCGTTAGCCGGCGAGACCGGCGATGGGGCGGCCGTAATTGGAGCGGGGGCCGCGGTTGCGGCCGGCACGGTGTCCGCGGCTTGTGCGACCGAAGCGGCGAGCGCGAGCACAAGGGCTGAAATCATAGCGTGAGTCTTCATCGTGTGTCCTTGATCCGTTGATTCGTTCGTGTGGGTCGACAACCCTCATCGCCGAAGCTCTCCTGACGAAAGGCCTCTTCAATCCGCTTGTTAGTCGTCGTTTCACTTGAGTTCGGCCGCGGCCTTGTCGATGCCAGCCTTGGAGCAGGCCTCGTCCTTGTCGCCGCCGGGCGCGCCGGAAACGCCGACGGCGCCCAAAACCTCATCTCCGAGCTTGATCGGCAGAGCGCCTTGCGCAGCTATGACATGCTCGAGGAAAACCGCACTGGTGGTTGGGTTATCCTTCACACGCTGGGCGAACTCTCCCGAGGGCGTGCGGAAGGTGCGCGCCGTATAGGCCTTGCGCAGGCTGTTTTCGAGCGTGTGCGGCGACGAGCCGTCGCCCCTGATGGCGACGAGGAGCTGCCCTTCGCGCCCAACGACATGCACCGAGACGTGATAGCCTTGCTGCGCGCAGGTCTCGTAAGCCGTCTGGGCGATCGTCAGGGCGATGCCCGTCGACAGGCTCTTTTCGGTGAGAAGTTCGGCGTGAGCCGGAAAGGCGGCGGCGCAGGCGATAACAGCGACCTGGGCGACTCTACAGGGAAACGATTTCATTGAGCTTTCCAATCCAAAATTGTTGTAGCCAACGGGAACATCCAGGGGAACGTCAATGCGGGTGCTGGTCGCGCCACTGCTTCACGACCGCCAACGTATTTTCGATATGTTTGTCGGGCGCAGAATCAGCGTAGGAATAAAGCACTTTGCCGTCTGGCGCGATGACGTAGGAGATCCGATCCGCCACCGTCTCGCCAGACGGGATCGGGGTCGCCCGCACGGCGTCATAGGAGCGAATGACGGTCAGCGCGGGGTCGGCTGCGACCGGGAACTTGTCGCGGCATTCTTCGGTCGAAAACTTGCGCTGGGTTTCGATCGTGTCTTTCGACATCCCGATCAGCGTCGCGCCCGCGTCGGCGAAGCTTTGAGCCGCTTCGGCGAACTCGTGCGCCTCGATGGTGCAGCCGCGGGTGAACGACTTTGGGTAGAAGTAGAGCACAACCGGTCCGCGCTTCAGCGCGTCGGCGAGTGAAAAGGTGAAATCCCTGCCCCCGACCGCCGCCTCGGCGGTGAAATCCGGCGCGGCGTCGCCGGGCTTCAGGGCGGCGAGGGCCGGCGTTCCGACAAGGCCGGCAACAGCGACCGCAAAGATGGCCCTACGCACCATTTGATTTCCTTTCTATCTCTTCTCTGTGGGGTGATGCGATAGGCGCATGACGCAGGCGCGGCAGGCCTCAGCGCTTCTCGACTTGGGCGGTCTTCGGCTCCGGCGCCGGCGCGATTTTGGTCAGCGCGCCCCCCTCGGCTTCATAATTCTGGACGCCGATTGCGCCGGCCACATTGAAACCGCGGCTGATCAGCAGATCGGCGGCTGCGCCCGCGCGCCCGGCGTGATTCGAGACCGTCACGATGATCCGATCCCTCGGAATGAAGGCGAGGCTCTTTTCGAGGTCCTCGGCCTGGATGCTGAGATAAACCGGCAGGCCGCCGATCGCCGTCAACTCGTCTGGGCGGCGGACATCGATGACGAGGATGCTTTCCGGCTTGGCGAGGAGCGCATCGATGGTCGCGCGCTTGAGTTGCGGCGCCTTCCACTTGTATTCCGCAACTGAGGGGGCGACGAGGGGCGCCGGGACTGCGCCTGCTGCTCGAGGCGAGGTCGCCGCGCCCGGTTGCGCTGGCGCGGGAGCCGGCACCGGAGGGGCAGCCTGCTGGGCCACGATGATAGACTGCGCCTGGGCGCCGATCTCGGCCGCCAGGGCGGGAGCGGCGAAGACGACGGCGGCGCCAATGCTTAACAGAAGTTTGACCATTCTCGTTCGACCTTTGCTGGATTTTTTTGTCGGAAAAGCGTCCTCGCCGAGCCAGCCTCGGCCTCTCCCGGTTCTGAGTTCAACTCGACAGATGAGCTTTAAAAAACGCGATGGTGCGCTCCCAGGCGAGCTTCGCCGCGGCGGCGTCGTAGCGCGGCGTGGTATCGTTGTTGAATCCGTGCTGGACGCCCGGATAGATGAAAGCCTCATAGCTGACGCCATTCGTCTTCAGGGCCACCTCATAGGCCGGCCAGCCGGCATTGATGCGGTCGTCCGCGCCGGCGTAATGAATGAGAAGCGGCGCTTTGATTTTCGCCGTATCCTCCGCTGTGGGCTGAGCGCCGTAGAAGGGGACGGCGGCGGCGAGGTCCGGCACTTTGGTTGCGAGGAAATTGGCGATTCCTCCGCCGTAGCAAAATCCAACGACGCCAACCTTGCCATTGCCTTCGGGCAGCGCTTTCAACAAGCTGACGGCGGCGATGAAATCATTGCGGGTCTTCGCCTGATCGAGCTTTGGAAAAAGCTCGCGGGCCTTGTCTTCGTCGCCCGGATAGCCGCCGAGTGGCGTCAGGGCGTCAGGCGCAAGGGCGATGAAATTATCGACAGCAAGCCGCCGCGCGATATCCTCGATGTGCGGGTTGAGACCCCGATTCTCATGGACAACCAGCACTGTAGGCAGCTTTTTGTCCGTATGAGCAGGCTTGGCAAGATACGCACGAATGGTTCCCGAGCCGTTCGGCGAGGAATAGTCAATGTAACTCGTCGCGATGCGCTGATCGTTATTAGAGATCTGCTGGGCTTCGGCGAAACGCGGGTTCAACTCTTCGAGCAGCGCAGCCGCGCCAACGCCGCCGGCTGCAAACTTGGCGGCAAAGTCGAGGAAACCGCGCCGGCTGATCAAGCCATGAACATAATGGTCGAAGAGCCCTAATACTTCGGGATGAAAATCCTTGGCTGTCGGTAAGGCCACGGCATCGTCTCCTTTGGATATCTCGTCCGGCGTTCAGCGAGCAATCGACCGTCGAAGTGGTGGGCGGAGGGTCGACACCCGCAGTTAGCAGGCTGGGAACACAGTTAGCGCGCAGGCGCGCAGCAGCCGCGCATCGAAAGAATTGGACCGAAGCGGCGACCCTGCGCAGCGCGGCTTGCGCACGGTTTTTTTATGACGAGACAAGTCGTCATGTCAATTGACATTATCGATAAAGTTTGTAGGAATATAGCCAAGAGAATGTGCGTGAGAACAAGCTTCTACGCAATGTCATCGAGGTACAAGATAATTCTAGAAAACGACAGTAACGCTAGGTTGTTCGGACGGCATCTCAAGACGCGCGCATCCCGCCTGGTTGGAGAAAGCGCTCCTTGAGACCGCCGCTTATCGGAAGGCGGCGCAAATCTTCCGCTGATCTGACGCCCCCGCCGCGCTGCTCGCGAAAAGGGTAATCAGCCTGAACTTCACGCTCGACACCTAGAGAAGAACAGCCATCCGAACGTGTTTCCAGAGCTTCTTGAATAGAGGGTAGGCAATGAAGAGTTCCGTGAAAAAAGCATCTCTGGCCGTTATGCTGGGCCTTTCGACCGCGGCGGCGGTTGCGGACGATAAGGAGGTCAGCGCGTCAAGTTCGGCGGCGTTCGATATTGTTGGCGCGAGCGTCGTGGCGCAAAACGCTCCAGCCGCGGCCGTACCCGCGCCAATCGCAGCAACCCCTAGCGCCGCCGCTGCGGCCGTCGCGCCAGACCCTATCGCAGCGAGCGCCGTCCCCGCGCCGCCCGCAGCCCCGGCCCCGGTCGCAGCAAACGCCGTCCCCGCGCCGCCCGCAGCCCCGGCCCCGGTCGCAGCAAGCGCCGTCCCCGCGCCGCCCGCAGCCCCGGCCCCGGTCGCAGCAAGCGCCGTCCCCGCGCCGCCCGCAGCCCCGGCCCCGGTCGCAGCAAGCGCCGTCCCCGCGCCGCCCGCAGCATCGGCCAACTCCGTGGCGCCGACTACTGCGACCGCGACTGCGACGACCCGCCTGCCCTACGGATGGCTGCCCGTGCAACCTCCGGCTATTCCCGCGGTCGCGCAGAAAGATTGGGTGCGTACGCCGATCGACGCCTTCGTCTTGGCGAAAATCGAAGCAAAAGGGTTGAAGCCGTCCGCGGACGCTGATCGCGCCACGTTCATACGGCGCGCAACCCTCGATGTCTGGGGGCTGATCCCAACTCCGGAGGAGGTCGCGGCGTTCGTCAACGACAAATCGCCAGATGCTTATGAAAAGCTAGCCGATCGTCTGCTTGGGTCGCCGCGCTACGGCGAGCGCCAGGCTCGTCTTTGGCTCGATCTCGCGCGCTATGCTGACAGCGCCGGGTTTCAGACTGACCAGACGCGGTCGGACATGTGGCGCTATCGCGATTACGTGATCAACGCTTTTAATCAGGACAAGCCGTATTCGCGATTCATCCAGGAGCAGATTGCAGGCGACGAAATCGCGCCTGGCGAACAGGACATCCTGGTCGCCACCGGATTCTCTGACCGGCTACCCCGACAACTACAATTCGCGCGATCTGATCCAAAGAAAATATCAGATCACCACCGACATCACCGACACGGTGGGCGCGGCAATCCTCGGAACGACGGTTGGCTGCGCGCGGTGCCACAATCACAAGTTCGACAAATTCACCCAGGGCGACTATTACTCGCTCCAGGCGTTCTTCGCGAATACAAGCGAAGTCGACAAGATTGCAGCGGTGAAAGGCGAGATTGAACGCGAATACGAGGCGCAATGGGCGAAATGGGACGACGCAACCAAGGAGATTAGGTTCCAGCAAGCGACGTTGATCGCGCCTTTCAGGGATAAGGCTCTGAAATTTCATAAAGAACGTTACCTGACGGATAGCCGGGCGTCGATCTTCAAGCCGCAAAGCGAATGGACCCCGCTCGACCGCTGGGTCAACCACCGCCTCGACAATGTCACGACCGAAGCTGATTACGCGGGCTACCTTAGCGATGCCTCGACGAACAAAGACAATCCGGATTACGGTCCCGAGGCCATCGAACGCTGGCAACAATACAAAAAACTGACGGAAGAGCTGAAGAAATTCGATAAGCTCAAACCCGCAAAGGGGTCGAACACCTATACCGCCGTTTCGGAGCTTGGACACGCCGAGGCGCCGCCAACCTTCATCCTGTTCGTCGGCAATCACGAAAAACCCTTGGCGGAGGTGCAACCGGCTTTCCCCGCCGCTTTGACCGACGACAAACCGGTCATCGTGCCGACGACGACCTCGTCCGGACGGCGCACGGCCTTGGCCAACTGGCTCGTCAGCCCGGAGAATCCGCTGACGGCCCGGGTTTTCGTCAACCGGGTCTGGAACGAATATTTCGGAAAGGGCATCATCGCCACGGTGAGCGATTTCGGCAAAGCCGGCGATAAGCCCTCAAATCCGGAATTGCTTGACTTTCTGGCGCATAATTTCGTCAACGCCGAAGGCTGGAGCATCAAGAAGCTGCACCGCCAGATCCTGCTTTCCAGCGTCTACCGCCAAGCGTCGGATTACCGCGAGGACGTCCATGCCGGCGATCCGGAAAACAAGCTGCTCGCGGTCTTCCCACGCAAACGGCTTGAAGCGGAGGAAATCCGCGATTCGATTCTGCTCGCCTCGGGGCAACTCGTTGACAAGGTAGGCGGCCCAAGCGTGTTCCCACCCGTGCCATCAAATCTCGGAGCCGGCAATCTTTGGCAGGTCTCGAAGGATCCCGAAGATCTTAATCGCCGCAGCCTCTATATCTTCACGAGGCGAAGCGTGCCCTACCCCCTGCTGGCGACGTTCGACATGGCGAATTCTCAACAGGTGCATAGCAAACGCGATGTTACCACATCGCCGTTGCAAGCACTTACCCTGTTCAACGACGACACCGTTTTCTCGTGGTCGCAAACATTGGCGGGCCGTGTGATTCGCGAGGCCGGCGCCGACGAATCGGCTCAGCTCGATCGGCTCTATCAAATCCTGTTCGGGCGCAATCCGGACGAGACGGAGAAGTCGACCTTATTGGCGTTCCTGGTTAGCCACGAAAAAGTCATTCGGGCGAAGGCGGAAGACGGAAAACTGTCTATCGCAATCCCGATTGGCTTGAAGGATACGCAGACGCTGGATCCCATACGGGCCGCGACTTTCGTCGATCTCGTCCATGTCGTCGTCAACTCGAACGAATTCATATACCGCTTTTGAGACCTTCACGAACTTCGAAACCAAGGAACAATCCCATGAGCACTCATTCGCGGCGCGAGCTACTTTTCAACACAGTCTACGGTCTTGGCGGCTTGACACTGGCGGCACACCTGCCCGGCGGCGGGATATTCGCCACGCCGGCGCTCGCCGACGCCTTGGTCGATCCGCTCGCCCCCAAGCAACCGCATTTCACGCCAAAGGTAAAGTCCGTCATTTGGTTGCATATGGACGGTGCGCCCAGCACTCTCGACCTCTATGATTATAAGCCAGACCTCATTAAGCTCGCCGGGCAGGAGGTCCCGCCGTCGTTCCTTCAGGGGATCAAGACGAGCACCCAGGGCGGCGTCGGCAAGCTCTTCGCCTCGAACCGCAGCTGGAAGCAGTACGGCCAAAGCGGGGCATGGTTCTCCGACCTGCTGCCGAACCTCTCCGAGCACGCGGACAAGATCGCGTTCATAAAGTCGAGCACGACCATCGGCGCAACCCATGACATTTCAATCCTTAAGCTGAATACTGGCGATACCTCACCCGGGCGTCCCTCCCTTGGCGCGTGGGTGCAGTATGCTTTGGGAAGCGCAAACCCCGATTTGCCGGCTTACGTGGTCCTCTACACCGGCAAAAAAGAGCCGACCGGTGGTTCGGTGAACTGGAGTTCCGGATTCCTGCCGGCGGTGTACCAGGGCACCGCGTTCCGCCCGGGCAATTCACCGATTCTTGACCTTGACCACCCAGAATTGATCAGCTTGGCTGAACAGAGGGACGATCTCGACCTTTTGAAGCGGCTCAACGAGCAGAGAGCGGCGCTCCATCCCGACGACAGCGAACTTCAGGCGCGCATTCGCTCCTATGAACTCGCCTACCGCATGGAGGCGACCGCACCCGAGGCCGTCGATCTCGCCAAGGAAGCAGACGCCACAAAAACGCTTTATGGATTGGACGATCCAGCGTCCAAGGATTATGGCACCGCCCTGCTGCGGGCCCGACGGTTGGTCGAGCGGAACGTGCGGTTCGTTCAAGTCGTCACGGGACCGCTTGAGCTGCCAGGCGAGGACCAGCCCATAAACTGGGACGCTCACCGCGATCTTGAAAAGAACCATGGCGCGCATGCGAAGGCGATCGATAAGCCGATCGCCGGGCTGCTCACCGATCTCAAGGCGCGCGGACTCCTCGAATTCGACGCTCGTCGTGTGGACCTCGGAGTTTGGTCGCACCTCTTACGGCCAGAGCGGCAACGGGCGCGACCACAATCCCTGGGGCTACACGCAATGGCTCGCGGGCGGCGGCGTCAATGTAGGAACAACCTTCGGCCAGACCGATGAAATCGGCCTGCAGTCTGTTGGCAAGAAGGTCGATACATACGACCTACACGCAACCGTTCTACAACTCTTGGGTCTCAATCACCTCAAAACGATATATCTTCATAATGGCCGGTCGGAACGGCCGACTGTGGTTTATGGTGAGGTTGTGAAGGAGCTCCTGATTTAGTCGCCGCGCGCGTCGCACGACGCACTGCCGATGGCGCCGGAAGGCAATTCTTCCGGCGCCATTCCGTTTTGGAGCCGTCATCGCGGAGATGAACGCAGCAGGCCTGCGACCGTTCCCGCCGCGATTGCGAGGCCGATTTCAAATATCCCTGCCCAGGTCCGAAGAAGCTTAGACAACGACTTCCGGCGCGAACGCGGCCGCAGCCCTATGGAATGAGTGAATGATTTGCGAACTGACGTTAATCGCTGTAATCGGCTCGGCGTGCCTTCCAATTTTTGCATACGCGCAGCACCGCGTTATCGATTTGCACGATTACGATGACGATCTGATGCGCGACCTCGACAAGACGATCAAATATTTCGAACCCGACATAACGGCGCAGAATGCCCAAGGCGCGCTCGACGACGCCGCCGTTCTGCAGGACGGATTTAAATACACGCTGGATTATTTTTCAAAGAAGGGCGGCGCCGACGATGCCGTGCAGATCTCTAAAGACGGGCAGAGCCAAATTGCCGCTGCGATAAAGGCCGTGTCGGAAAATAATTTCGAGGCCGCCGCCGAAGACGCTCGAGCTGTTGCGAAAACATGCCGCGCCTGTCATGACGTCTACAAAACTCCCAAGTGAGCGCTGCGTTCCAAATGGAGCGATAAGTGGATGGCCGCCGCTCCTGATGAATGTCCGGAGTTCCTGGTGGACTGCGACGCCGGTAAAGCGGGAGCCGGCTTTGTGCTCTGTCCCGTTCCAAACTTTCGCTAGTCGAATCTTGTTCATGGCGTCAGATTGGGTGAAAAACCAAAATTTGCCCGAACCGAGAGGCGGTCCGTCAATTTGAGGGGCCGCTTCGGAGCGATCAAAATGGCCCGTCGAGCTGGGGCGGTCGAGGCGGCGCAGCGCTCGTTCGAGTGAAGGCCGTCCCCGTAAGCCCTATTGCGTATCCGGCCGGCGGTCAGAAAAGGCCGTCGTCCGCTACCGCCGGGGCATGGCTCACGACGAACGCGAGCGCGAGTGCGAATGCGACAGTTAGCAGCGCCGCCAGCCAGCTGCGCGACGAGGCGATCGCATCACGCTCAGCCAGAACCTCCCTCGGCTTTCGGCCGGTGATCATCGCATGGACCAGCTTTTCGCGGGCGAAAACATGATGGGCGATCACCGCGAGGACATGCAGGGCGATCGCTGCGACGATCACATAAAACAGGCGCCGGTGGATAGATGTGAGCTGCAGGCTCAGTTCCTTGCTTACATATCCGGCAAGCGGTCCGACATTGAAAATGTCGTCATTTCCAAACAGGCCCAAGGTCGCCTGGACTCCGGCGGTGATCAACAACGCCAGAACCATCCACGCGCCGAGGGGGTTATGGCCGGCGTAATGCGGCTTGCGACCGCGAAATAAAAGAAGCGCATAGCGGACGGTGTCGGCAGGTCCCCGCACAAAACTCCGGAATAGCGCGTGACGGGTGCCGACAAACCCCCACACGATGCGAAACATCACAAGTACGATGACAGCGTAGCCAAACCAGACGTGATATCTGAAATAGCTGACGCCTAGTTTGTTGGTGACGAAGGCGCCGACAATCGCCGCCGCCAACGTCCAATGAAAGACCCGAAGGGGTAGGTCCCAGACCTGCCGTTGTTCGGTCGCCGGCGTTTGCGCGGCGTCATCCAAAGTCGTCATCCGCAACTCCCATCAAATACGATACGGGTTGTGAGCGCTACCCCGCCGGCGCCGACGCCTCCCACGAAGGCGCCGGTGCTTTGATCAGCCTTGTGGCGCGACGGTCGCGTCGGGCGCCCTGCAAGCTGCGCTCGGCCCTATTTGACGCGGAAGTCGTCATGGCAGGACTTGCAGTCCTGGCCGACCGCAGCGGCGGCAGTCTTGAATGCCTCGCTAGCGTTTTTGTCGGTATCGTTCACGATCTGCAGGGCGACCAAATGCGTTCGAAAGTCTTTCAGCTTCTTGTCGAACTCCGCGCGTTTGGCCCAGATGTCGGGCTTCGCCTTGGTCTCGGGTTCGCCAACGTTGGAGACGTCGGGGAACGCGTCGTCAACCAGTCCCGAAAGAAAGACCACGCGCGCAATGCTCTTTTGCACCGCGGCGGCGTCGTAGGGCGTGCTGCCTTTCAGCACGCCACCGATCAGCCGGAAGTTGTTTCCGATCAATGTATAAACCGCCTTGCGATTCTCGATCGCAACGCGCGCGGGCGATGGCGCCGCGGCGGCTGGGGCGGTCGCCGCGGCAGGAGCCGGCGCAGCGGGCGCGGGCGGCGCGGCCGGCGCCTGCGCATAGGCTGACAGTGCGAGGCCCACGCCCAAGATCAAACCGCCGCCCACGGCAAAGGTGCGGCGGGTGGTCATCGGTATCCCTTTCATATTCTTCTTTCTCCTCATTGACATAACATCGACCGAGCGGCAGCTCTGAGTAGAGGCCGCCGATACTTTATGTAAGGCGCGGCGCGCGCTAGGCGCGAACGCCCGCGTCGGATTTGGATGACTTAAGGGGACGCAGGTTGCGGGGGCGCCGCCTTGACCGGCGTTGCGCCAGGAGATTCCGACACCAAGGCGACCTTAGTGTAGCCAGCCGAATTGATCAGGCCCATGACCTCAATAACCTTGCCGTAGGCGATGGTCTTGTCGCCGCGGACATGAATGCGCCGGTCTTTGCTATCAGCGCTCTCGCCAAGGACGGAGACAAGTTCGTCGACGGCGACCTCGCGCTCGTCGACGAAAAACTTACCGTCGGCGCCGATGGTCACGGCGATCGGCTGCTTTTGATCGACCAGTGGCTTCGTCTGCGCCTTCGGCAGATCGACAGGGACGCCAGTCGCCATCAAGGGCGCCGCCACCATGAAGATAATGAGGAGCACCAACATAACATCGACGAGCGGGGTGACGTTCATGTCGGCCATGGGCGGCGCATCAAAATCGCCATCGTGTTTACGCAGCGCGAAGGCCATTGCGGTCTCCCTTCTTGGACAGCTGTCGGGACAACTCGATTTCGAACACGCCCACGAAAGCGTTCAGGCGCTTTCCGTAGCGGCCGATATCGTCGCCAATGCGATTGTAGAAAATTACCGCAGGGATCGCCGCGACGAGGCCGAGCGCTGTCGCAAACAAGGCTTCGGCGATGCCGGGGGCGACGACGGCGAGACTTGTGTTGTTGGACTTGGCGATGCCCTGGAACGAGTTCATGATGCCCCAGACTGTGCCGAATAAACCGACAAATGGAGCGACCGCGCCGATCGTTGCGAGGGCCGGCAGGCGGCTTTGCAAATGGGCGAGCGCGTCGGCGCTCGCGAGTTGAGCCACGCGATGGACGCGCTCCAGCAGACTGTCGCGTTGGGCTTCGGAAGTCACGAGATCCGCGGAGCGATGATGCTCTTCGACCATCGCTTTGTAGACAGAGACGAACGGATCCGCCGTGGAGACATTTTCGAAGCTTTCGGCGACGGATGAAATTGGCAGGCCGCCCTGAACGCTGTCTATTAATCGACCCGCCCGCTTGTTCAGGAGATACAGCCGGACGAACTTGTCGAAAATGACTGCCCAGCTCCAAGCCGACGCGAGGACAAGGAGGATGATGACAAGCTTGACGACGCTGTCGGCTCGCAGGAACAACTCGAGCGGGGCTAGGCCGTGCGAAGTCGCTGCTGCCCCTGCGACATCAACTGCCGCCCCTGCTGCGTCAATGGGATCCGCCATTTTGATACTCTCCTGAGTTTATGACGCCGGTGTTACTTGTGGGTGATAAGTGTAGGTTAGCTGCAGGAAATGACTTACTGGTAGCGGATGCCGCCGGATACAGCGACAGGACGCGATCCGCCGAACGCGGGGAACGGACCGGTAAGCGCACGCCTCGCCGCCGCATCGAGATCTGGACGGCCGGATGAGGAAATCGTCGCCGTGACCACAGAGCCCGACGGCGCGATGACGATCCGATAGCCGAACTCGGCCGGGCCCCTTAATCGGGTGACTCTGCGCGGCGTGGGCGACGCGGCTCGCGACCTGATTGAAATAACCCGAAGGCACCGCATTTGCAGGAGGCGCCGACGCGGCAGGGCGCGCGGGGGCGGGCGACGGAGGGTGCGGCTTCTCAACCGGCTTGTGTTCGGCGACCTTCGGCTTCGGCTGCGGCGGCTTCGGCACGGGCTTCGGCTCGACCGGCGCGACCGGCTGCTCGGCAACCGGCGGCGGCGGCTCGTCCGGCACGGGCGGCGGCTCTTCGGCGACGGGCGGTGGCGGCTCCTCGACGGGCGGCGGCGGCGGCTCCGCGACGGGAGTGGGAGGCGGCAGCATCACCAATTCTATTGCATCTTCCTGCGCGGGCGGCGCCGGATGCATTCTATTCAACGCGGCCACGGCGAGCAGCGCGGCGTAGAGCGCTAACGCGAGGCCTTGGGGCCAATAAATAGGCTTCGCGCGCAAAGGCGTGAGAATTGACTGGACGCCCATGGCGGGCGCAAGCTGCGGCGCTTCAACATCATCGAGTGTTATCGTGGATCGCGCTAGGGCTGAACTCATAGTTGCGCCGCCTCCCGGTATCGGATGCCCGCAGGGCCAATATCGAGTTATCCTATAAAGTTACTAGGATGTTGGTCAATCTATTTTTTTGCACCGCGGCGCGCGGGAGCTGAATGGCCGGCTCGATCGACCCTGGCGAAACCTGGCAACTTCCCTTGTTTAAAGGGAAAATTGCCGGCGCCGCCGTTGTCCGCTATGAAAATGAGTAAGTTGATCTAGCCTGGTCTGCTGCGGGTTGCGAGCCCCGGTGGATATGCTCCGGACGGGGCGACCGCTTCATACCGCCCCTCGCGTGGCTGTCTCGCTAGGACCCGCATGCTATCGAATAAAGGAAAATACGGCCTCAAGGCGCTGATGCATCTGGCGCGGTTCGAAGGACCGTGTCTTGCCGCTACGATCGCAGCAGAAAATCAGATTCCGCGCAAGTTTCTCGACGCCATCCTGCTCGAACTTCGTAACGCAGGCATTCTGAACAGCAAGAAAGGCAAGGGCGGAGGCTATCATCTCGCGCGCCCCGCCGACAAGATCACCGCCGGGCAGATCATTCGAATCCTCGACGGCCCGCTGGCGCCGATCGCCTGCGCCAGCCGCACCGCCTATCGCCGCTGCGCCGACTGCCCGGATGAGGATGCCTGCGCCGTTCGCGACCTGATGCTCGATGTTCGCGACGCCATGGCTCTGATCCTGGACCGCACGAGCATCGCCGCACTCAGCGCTCGGGGACGGCGTGAGGATGTGATGCTTCGATAAACCGCGCCCACGGTCGAACGGCGCCCTTGGCGGGATGGGGCGGCGCCTTTTCTGAGAACAGTGACAGAGCGAGCGGACATCCGCTTGACGGAGCGCGCTTTTTCATTACGTATATAGTCTATAAATTTTATGGAATGACACTCAGGTGGTTTTTGCTCCTTCCTCAGGCGACCAGAAACGGCAGCGCCCGACGCGCCGGCAGGCCCTCGCGTTGACCGGATTCAGTTCTAGCGTCGGAGACCGCATGCGCGCGCTGATGGCGGACAAAGGACGTTCGCTCAAAAAGCTCGCCGAATATTCCGGCCTCGGCCAAAAGAAAATCAGCGCCCTCGCCGCCGGAGACGCCGTCCCGACGATCAATCAGCTCTGGAAGATCGCAAATGCGCTCGGCGTTCCGTTCGGCAGCCTGATTTCGGCGCCGCGGCGCCAAGGCGTCCTCGTTCTGAGAAAAGCTGAAAAGAACGTGATCTCCTCGAGCGACGGGCGGGTGACGTCCCGCCTGCTTTTTCCGCATGACAGCAAACGCCTCGTCGAATTCTATGAATTGACCATCGCCGCCAGCCACGCGGCGGATTACCAGGCGCATACGCCAGGAACCATCGAGAGCCTGATCGTCGTGCGCGGCCGCATCGAGGTGACCGCCGGAAGGGAAGCGCCACAACGCCTCGAAGAGGGCGACGCCATGGTCTTCGAGGCGGACGTGCCGCACATCTACCGCAATCTCGAATCCTCCGAAGCCCTCGTCTACATCGTCATGTCCTATCAAGACTTGATCGACGCCTGAGCTTTCTGCGCAATCGGCCCGGAGCATCGTCGACCGGCTCCGGCCCCAATCGCACATCAAGGCCTGACCGCAGCGCGAAGAGCCAAGGCCGCCGTGCCGGTTTCAGGCCCGGCTGAGCTGCGAACGCACCCCTCCGTTCACCGTGAACCGCGGCCCATCCCACCCGCCCGTAGCAACGCTTTCTCCCAATCGCAGGCGCCCTTCACACTGTGGCATTTTTGCAAACATGCCGCGCAATCGCGCGTTGGCGCGACCATTACGCCATACTCTCTATGGACTAACTCGCATTTCACAATATCCTATCATTTATATCGGGTTTTAGTCATCGCGATGAAGCCCTGAACATCGACTTAACGCCGGCGCGGCGCAACGGCCAGCCATGACGACGGAACGCTACAATGAAAACGAAAAAAGCCCACCTCGCGCGGCGAGTTAGCCTGCCACTTTGCCTCAGCCTCACCGTCTCGACAGCCGCTCTGGCGCAAACCGCAGAGGAAGGTCATGTCGAGGACGTCGTCGTCAGCGCGCCAGCCGAGCCCGCCGTACCTGCGAACCCAGACTCCTCGGACGTCCCGGCCTTCTCCCAGAAACAGGCGACGAAGTATCAGGATACGCCCCAATCCGTCACGGTCATCACCGAGCAACAGCTTCAGAACCTGCAGATCACTAGTGTGCAGGAGGCGCAAAAGCTCGTGCCGAGTTTGAATTTCAAATACAGCAACGTCCGCAACCTGACGGTCAATATCCGCGGTTTCGGCGCCGCATCCTCCAACGCGACAGACGGCATTTTAGGCGGCGTGCCGATCTATATCGACGGGGTCTATCAACCGCGCCCCGGCGACGCGGTCTTCGACATTCCAGACCTTACAGGGATCGAGGTTCTGAAAGGACCGCAGGGCACATCCGGCGGCCAGGACAGCACCGGCGGCGTCGTCAATATTACAACGGCGCTGCCGAGTTTCGTCGCCCAGGAGATGGTGGAAGCCTCCCTCGGAAATTACGGGCTGGTTCAGTTCAAGGGAAGCGCCACCGGCCCGATCGCCGACAGCGACAAGCTTGCTTTCCGGATTTCCGCTTTCAGCTCCGATCATCAAGGATATGTCGAAAACGCTTCTGCTGTTGGCGGCCAGAATTTCAATGACTGGCACGATAAAGGCGGACGCGCCCAGATCCTCTACGCTCCGGACGACAGTCTTTCGGTCCGGCTTAGCGTCGACTATTCCCACGTCAATCAGGCCTGCTGCGTCAATCTGTTCCAAGGCGTCGTCACCCAATACACTAATGGCGCGCCGGTGCCGAATAACTACCTCGTGCGCCAGGCGAGAATCGGCTTTTACCCACCGACCTCCGGGGCGCCAAATAATTATGAAGCGGCGCAGATTGGCTATCAGGAAACGGCGCAGGAGACTTACGGCGCGGCCTCTACAATTCACTATCTGTTCAATGGTTTCGACCTGAGCTCCATCACGTCGTTCCGCGGCTGGGATTTTCATCCGAACAACCGCAGCAACTATGGCTGGCCAAGCATCACCACCAACACGAACGGCCATGTGTACGAAAACTCCGCCACCCAAGACTTCAAGCTCTCGACGCCGAAAGGGGAAAAAGTCGAAGCCTCGGCTGGCGTTCTGGTTTCTCTGGGAGCAGCTATACGATTGGGGGCTGACCTCCTACGGCCCCCAAGCCGGCAGTTTTTACGGCGCGACCAGCAATTCCGTCGCGCTCAACAATGCGATCTACAATTATCTCGGACGCCAGACCTATGACAACCCTGCGACGATCAATATCGCGCCTTATGTGCAGGCGGTCTGGCATGCGACGCCGGACCTCGACATCACCGGCGGCGGACGCTATTCCTACTACGACAAGACGATGATTTTCCGCCAATATCAGTTCAGCACCCAGCAGCTCTACAGCTTCACGCCCGCGCAGCAGGCGAAGGCGCTATCGACCATCAACTCCTTTATCGGTCCGAACGGGCAGTACACCGCGGACACGCGCCAGGGCTTCGCTTCGGCGCTCGCCTCCGCCTCCTACAAGATCAATCCCACCCTCAGCGTCTACGCCACCTATGCGCTTGGCGGACGCGACGGCGGTCCGAACCCCGCGGCCAATCTGCCCGCGGGCGTTCCAACGACGGTGAAGGCGGAGACAATCAATGATTATGAATTCGGCTTCAAAGGCCAGTTCCTGGACAACAAGCTGCTGACCAATCTCGGCGCCTTCGTGATGGTCGACACCAATTACATCACCAATTTGAACATCGTGCTGCCTTCCGGCGCCGTGGTGCAATACCTCGCCAACGCGCAGGGCGCGATTTCCCGCGGCGTCGAAGGCGACATCCGCTACCAGCCCTTCGATGGCCTGCAGACCTACGCATCCGTCACCTATGACGATGCGTTCTACAGCTCCTTCACCAATTCGCCCTGCCCCTTCGAGGTCACTGGGCTGAAGTATTGCAACCTGACGGGCCAGCGCCTCTCGATCACGCCGCGATGGGCGGCTGCCGCAGGCGCCGAATACAGCCAGAACCTCGGCCAGCTGTTCGACTTCATCCAGAAGCCGCTTGTGGGCTATGTCGGAGCCGACGCGACCTTCCAGACCAGCCAATACTCGGACACGACAAACTCGCTCTACAGCGTCATCCCAGCCTATGCTCTGGTGAACCTGCACGCCGGCATCAAGTTCGCGGACGGCAGTTGGGATCTCTCCGCCTGGGTCCACAATGTGGCTAACCTCCACTACTGGATCAACGTGTCCGCAAGTTCGCTTCCTGGCGGCATAATCAATGGCAACGTCGGCGATCCCCTCAACGCCGGCATAACTCTTAGGGCCAAACTCTGAAGCCCGAGCGAATTTCCATTAGACGCTAACATTTTACCCAGGAGACTCCACGATGCTAAAACGACTTCTCATGGCTTCAGCCGGCGCGATGGCGCTGGCCAGCCCGGCTCTCGCGGCCGATCTCGCCCCCATCGCGCCGCCGCCCGCGTTCACGTGGACCGGCTTCGACGTCGGCGCCCAGGTCGGTTACGCATGGGGCCAGGACTCAGGCAACATATGGCTGCAAGGCCCGCTCGGACCCGTACCCTTCCCGGCCACCTACGCCTCGAGTTCGACGCAGACGCAGGGCGTCATCGGCGGCGTGCATATCGGCTATAATTGGCAGGTTGCCCAGTTCGTCTTCGGCCTTGAAGGCCGGGCCGACGGCACAAGCCTCAGCAAATCCACCCAGCCTTTGGGCAGCATTCTCTCTTACAACGTCAAAACGGAGTCGCCCATTCAGGGCGTGCTGCTCGGGCGCGTCGGCTACGCCTTCGACCGTACGCTTCTTTACGTAACGGGCGGCGGCGGCTACGCCTCAATCCAGAACAGATACAATATCCTCGGCGCCGGCGGCAGCTTTTCGACGACGCGCGGCTTCTGGACCGTCGGCGGCGGCATTGAATACGCCATCGACAACAATTGGTCGATCCGGGCCGAATACCGCTACAGCAACCTCGGCTATTTCTACGACGGCACGATCATTTACCCGAATGTGTTTCAGAGTCACAGCTGGAGACAGAATGACGTCCAGATCGGCTTCAGCTACAAATGGGCCGCCGCTGCTCCCGCAGGCGTCGTCGCTAAATACTGAGGCATGACTCGACTATGGAAAGACCGGCTCGCTGGCCTCCGGAGCCGGTCTTTTTGCGTTTCGCGCTCAAACCGTCGCCGGTCAATTTACTCCGCGGCGGCGGCAATCTCCACCTGCTCCGCAGGCTGCTCCATCGCCGCCGGCTTCCGCCGGCGCAGGGATTCGAAGGCGAGGAATATCACCGGCGTGGTGAAAAGGGTCAGCATCTGGCTCACCAGCAGCCCGCCGACCATCGACGATCCGAGAGGCTGGCGCAGCTCTGACCCCGCCCCCGTCCCAAGCATCAGCGGCACGCCGCCGAGCACCGCGGCCATCGTCGTCATCATGATGGGCCGGAATCGCAAGAGACAGGCCTCGCGGATCGCCGCGATCGGCGCGAGACCGCGTTCGCGTTGCGCGGTGATGGCGAAATCCACCATCATGATGCCGTTCTTTTTGACGATCCCGATGAGGAGCAGAACGCCGATGAGCGCTATCAGCGACATGTCCTGATGAAAGGCCATCAGGAACAGCAGCGCGCCCGCGCCCGCCGGCGGCAGCGTCGACAGAATCGTCAGCGGATGGATGAAGCTCTCATAGAGAACGCCAAGAATGATGTAGGCCGCGACAAGCGCCGCGAGGATCAGATAGGGTTGCGACGAGGCGGCCTTCTGGAACGCCTGGGCGGACCCCTGAAAGCCGCGAATGAGCGAAGGCGGCGCGCCGATCTCCGCCTCCGCTGCCTGGATCGCCGCCACCGCCTGACCGAGCGCAAAACCGGGCGCGAGGTTGAACGAGAGGGTCACCGCCGGAAACTGCCCCTGGTGATTGACCGACAGGAAGCCGATCTTGTTCGCGTCATAGTGAACGAAAGTCGAGAGCGGCACGGGCTGCCCCGTGACCGGCGAGGCGATGTAGATCTTGTCGAGCGTGTCGAGTTTGCCCTGCATCTCGGGAGTCACCTCCAACACCACATGATAATTGTTGAGCTGCGTGAAATATTGCGCCACCTGGCGCTGCCCGAAGGCGTCGTAAAGCGTATCGTCGATCGCCTGCGGCAGGATGCCGAAGCGCGAGGCCTGATCGCGGTCGATGACGACGCCGATCGCGGCGCCGCGGTCTTGCTGGTCAGTGGCGACATCGCGCAGCTCCGGCAAGGTCTTGAGCTTCGCCAGGATTTGCGGCGACCAATGATTAAGTTCGTCGATGTCGGCGTCCTCGAGCGTATATTGATATTGCGTGCGGCTTGACCGCGCACCGACGTTGAGCTCTTGCGGCGATTGCATGAAGAGCGCGACGCCCTTGAGCGGGGCCGCCTGTTTGCGCAGGCGCGCGATGATTTCATCCGTCGTCGCCCGGCGCTCGGCCTGCGGTTTAAGGCCAATGCGGATAAAACCATTGTTTGATCCGCTGGATCCGAGACTGCCGAGGGAAGAGGTCCAGCCAGTGACGTCCGGATCGTGCAGAAACAAGTTCGTCACCGCAAGTTGGCGTTTGGTCATTTCGGCGAAAGAGACGTCCTGCGCGGCTTCCGTCGTCGCGTAGATGACGCCCGTGTCCTGCTGCGGAAAAAAGCCCTTGGGGATGATGACGTAGAGATAGCCGGTAAAGGCGAGCGTCGCGAAGAACGCCATAAGGGTCGCGCGCTGATGGCGCAGCACGGCATCGAGCGCTCTCGTGTAGGCGGCCAGCAGCGCGGCGAAGGCGGCCTCGAACAGCTGCGAGACGCGGCCGGGATGGGCCAGAGTTTCGCGGTCGAGGATGCGGGCGCACATCATCGGCGTCAATGTCAGCGAGACCAGCGCGGAGACGAAAATCGTCAAGGCGACGGTGATGGAGAATTCCCGCAGCAGGCGGCCGACGATCCCCGACATCATCAAAATCGGGATGAAGATCGCGACCAGCGACAGGCTGATCGAAATGATCGTGAAGCTGATTTCGCCGGCTCCTTTCAAGGCCGCCGCTCTCGGACTCATTCCGGCCTCGATATGTCGGTAGATATTCTCCAGCATGACGATGGCGTCGTCGACGACGAAGCCGATCGAAATGGTCAGCGCCATCAAGGACAGATTGTCGAGGCTGTAGCCGCAGACGAACATCAGCGCGCAGGCGCCAAGCAGCGAGAGCGGCGCGGCGACGCTCGGAATCAGCGTCGCGCGGAGGTTGCCGAGGAACAGAAAAATGACCAGCACCACGAGACCGGCGGTGATCAACAGCGTCTTTTCGAGATCGGCCACGGCGGCGTGAATGGTGACGGTCCGGTCGACCTCGATCGCGACCCTCAGCGCCGGCGGCATCGAGGCCTCGAGGACGGGTAGCTCGGCCTTGATCCGGGCGACCGTGTCGATGACATTGGCCCCCGGCATCCTGAAGATCGGCAACACGATTGCCGGACGATCCGAGGCCCAGGCCATGCTGTGGACATTCTCGACCCCGTCGATTGCCGCGCCAATGTCCCTGATCCGGACTGGCGCGCCGTTGCGGTATGCGATGATGACGTCATTCCAGGGCTTCCCGCCGGTCAGCTGATCGTTGGCATAAATCGTGAAACTGCGCCGGTCGGTTTCGATGCTGCCTTTCGGCGCGTCGACTGTCGCGCTGGCGATCGCCCCGCGCACGTCCTCGAGGCTGAGGCCCATCGCCGCGAGCTTCAGGGGATCGACCTCGACCCTCACCGCCGGCTTTCGCTCGCCCTGGATCTCGACCCTGCCGACGCCGAGGACACGGCTGAGCTTCTGGGCCAGAATATTATCCGCGTAATCGTCGATCGCCGAGAGCGGCAGCGTGTCTGAGGTGACGCTCAAGACAAGGATGGGAAAGTCGGCCGGGTTGGATTTGCGGTAGGTCGGCGGGCTCGGCAGATTTCTTCGGCAGGCTTCCGCCCGCCGCGTTGATCGCGCTCTGAACGTCCTGCGCGACGGCGTCGAGGCTGCGATCGAGATCGAACTGTAGATTAATCGACGAGGAACCCAGCGTGCTTGTCGAGGTGAGCTGGGTCAGGCCGGAGATTTGTGAGAACTGGCGCTCAAGTGGGCTTGTCACGGAGGATGCGACCGTCAGGGGATCAGCGCCAGGCAGATTGGCGGAGACTGAAAGCGTCGGGAAATCAACCTGCGGCAGCGGCGCGATCGGCAATTGCGGGACGGCGACAAGTCCCAGCAGCGTCACAGCGATCATCAACAATGCGGTTGCAACCGGCCGCTCGATGAAAGGCGTCGAAAAGCTCATCGGCGCTCAGTTCCCTTTGCTGGCGACGACGGGCGCGGCGCCCGCGGTGGGCGCGCCGCCATCGACCTCGACCTTCACGCCTTGTTGCAGACGATATTGGCCGCTCGTCACCACGACATCGCGCTCGGCGAGGCCCGCCTCGACCACGGCCGTCTCGGCGTTCGCCGGCCCAAGCGTGAGTTTGCAAATCTCGACGGCGCCATCGCCTTTGACGCGGAAGACGAAGCTTCCGTCCGGACCGTTCTGGATCGCAGCCGCGGGAATCGTAAGAGCGTTGCGCAGCGTCTTTACATGCAGCCGCGCTGTTACGAACTGGCCGGGCCAGAGCAGCCCGGCTTCGTTCGCAAGCGTCGCCTTGAGCCGGACCATCCCCGTCGTCTGGTCGATGGCGTTGTCGATCAGGGCGAGCTCGCCGACGCCGAACTGCTGTTTGCCGTCGCGGCTCAGCGCCGCCACCGGCAACGGTCCCGCGGCCATAGCCTTGACGATGTCCTGCAGCGATTTCCTCCGGAAGTGTGAACAGAATGCTGATCGGACGCGTTCTGGGTGAGCGTGACGATGCCTGTGGCTTCGCTGGCGTGCACCACATTGCCGCTGTCGACCCGGCGAATTCCGGCCCGCCCGTCGAGAGGCGAACGGATTGTCGCAAAGCCGAGGTTGACTTTGGCGAATTCGATCGAGGCTTCATCGCCTTTGACGATCGCCTCCAGCTGCGCCACCAGGGCTTGCGTCGTATCGACCTGCTGGCGCGCGACGGAATTCTGTTGCAGGAGCACGGAATAGCGCTGGAAATCGTGGCGCGCATTGTCGAGCTGAGCCTGATCCTGCGCTTTTTTTGCGAGCGCCTGGTCCAGCGTGGCCTGATAGCCGCGCGGATCGATCCTGACGAGCACGTCGCCCGCCTTGACCTCCTGGCCTTCCTTGAAGGCCACCTCGGTAATCTGGCCGTCGATCTGGGCGCGAACCGTCACCGAGTTAAAGGCCTGCACATTGCCGAGACCGAACAGATAGATCGGAAATTCGGCGCGAACGGCGCGGCTGGCGCCGACAGGCGCGGGCGCAACTGGCGGCGGCGCGGCGGCGGGCGACGAGCGCCCGCCGAACCACAAGGCGGCGCCAGCGCTGAGAACGACGAAAGCGGCGAGGAGAAATTTCTGCATCCAAGGAGTCCATCAGACGGTGGCGCCGACGTCCAAAGAGCCTAGATTTGCAGGGTTTCCCGGCAAGAAGGCGCAGACACGGTTGAAAGCCCGGAAAAGTTTCGACTATTCCTATCATTTTTATAGATTATATAAGAAAGAAATTTTTTTTGAACCGCAATCGGCATTCTTTGAGTTGCCGGTCGAACGGGCTTCTGCGATGTGCGTGTCGCTCGCTACGGGCACCGCCAGGTTCTGTTCGATAAAATAAATGAACTCTCCAATGCCAGAAAAACGGTCCCGTCCATCGCCGAGGCATATTCCAAGACCTCGATTTTTTTGATGCAATCTTGCGCGAGCGGCGCCGACCGGTCCGAAAACGCCGCCGCAGCGTCCCGTCAGGATTGGCGAGCGTTCGGCTCCAGCTTTGGCTCGAACAGATCGCGCGCCCCGGGCTTCAGCACTCCAGGACTTCCTCGCCTTCCCCACCTCGGCTCCGCTCGACGATCGAAGCTGTCACGCCAAGTGTGGACCACGAACCACCGCAAAAACATGCGCGGCATGATCAGCGCCGCCTTCCGCACCATCGCTACATCAACCGCGCTGAGCAGAAAGGCCGTCTATGCACCGCCCGTCGCGGCGATCGGTTGATAGGCAGGAATCACTTTGTTGGAACTTGCCTTTTTGCGTCGATGCACCCAATCAAGCGTGATCTGAGCTTGATGGATTTTGAGCGGTTGGAAATTGATCCGAGCCCGCTAACAGACCCCGGCGGCCAAAATAGAATCAGCGTCCCGTCATGCGGGAGCCTAGCGATAGTCTGGTCGGCGTCGGAGCGGATTTCTCGGACCTACCTACCAAGTCTCATGCGGAGGATCGGAGATGGTAGCGCAAATTTGGCAAGTGTGGGGAGAGGCGGTATCGCTCCTCCGCTACCATCGTTGACCCACTATAGCGGCCATGCGGCGGGAATTTAGGTTCCTGGGCGAGTTCGGCGAGGTAGCCTCGCAGCTCGATATCCAACGGCGTTCGCGGCGGAACAGGGTGAACGATGACGCTATTGACCAGCGCGCGAAACCGTTCAGCTTCCGGACCAATGCGGATATCCGCTCCAGACTGCAGCGATGTTGAAAGCTCCTCGATCATGTCGAGATAACGGGTGATCGCCATTGGATGCAGCGCCACGGCTTCGACAGGTTCGGGCAACTGGGCCAACTCGGCGTCAAGCTGCGCCTTCTCCGTTTCCAGTTCAATCAGCCGATCGCGGATAGAGGCGATGCCGATGCGGCCCTCGGCGAGGGCGTCGACCAGGCGCTCCAGCGCGCGCGCCGCCTCGTCGCGGCGCTGCTCCATCCGTGATCTGGATGCAACGGCGTCGCGCGCCAGCCTGATTCGCTCGGCTTGATAAGTCTTGGCGAATTCTGCGATCAGCCGCGGATCGCGCAACTCATCGCGCAGGCCCTCAACGGCGACGCGCTCGATCGCTTCGAGATAATAGACGCGTGAATGGTCGCAGGCGCCGCTTTCGGCAAAGGCGGAGCAGCGCACGCGCGTCTTGCCCGTCTTGTCGCGGTCTCGAATCGACATGCCCGAGCCGCAACAGCCGCATTTGAGCAGCCCGGACAGGAGATGCCTCGGCCGCCGGCTCTGTTCCGGCCGCGCGGCCCGATTGCCGTCCCGCCGTTCCCGCACGGCCGCCAGCAGCTGATCATCCAGAATTGTGAGATGCCCGGCCGGCGCCGATTGCCACTCATCCGCCGGATTAGCCCGCGAGACGCGCCGGCCAGTATCGGGATCCTTGACCATGCGCACGCGATTCCAGACGATCGTGCCTGCATAGAGTTCGTTCTGGAGAATGCCATTCGCCCGCTGGCGCGAGCCATTGATGGTCGAGGCGTTCCACATACGCCCGCGCGGCGGCGCGATCTTTTCCCGATTGAGCGCGCCGGCGATGTCCCGCGGCGACGCGCCCGCGGCGTAATCGGCGAAGATTTGGCGCACGACTTCCGCCTCAGCCTCGACGATCTTCCATCTCGCCGGCCTTGCCAGCGATCGGCCGATAGCCGTAGGCCCGGCCGCCGGCGTGGCGGCCGTCGCGGATGACGCCGGCCATGCCGCGCTTGACTTTCTTGGCGCCGTCCTCGCGATAGAGCTGCGCGACCAGACCGCGCAGCCCGACAGTCACCGTGTCTGCCCTGCCCTCATGCACGGCGCGCAGCTCGATGCCGGCATAGGCGAGCCGCTTGTGGATGCCGGCGAGATCCTCCATGTCGCGCGAGAGGCGGTCGAGCGCCTCGACGACGACGACCTCAAAGGCCCCTTCCCTCGCCCGGTCCATCATCGCCAGCAGGCCGTCGCGCCCGAACATGGACGCGCCGGAGCGCGCCCTGTCCTCATAGGTCGCTGCGATCGTCAGGCCCCGCTTTTCGCAATAATCGCGGCAAAGTCGCGTTTGGTCATCGATCGACCGTTCGTTCTGTAAATCGGTCGAGAAGCGCGCATAGATAACCGCTCGCATCATTCCTTCGCCTCGCCAGCGCGTTCTGGCGGCGATCTGCGCCAGGGCGCGGCGATGATCCTCCAGCGCCGCCTTGCGCGCAAGCGCCCTCACCAACTCGACCACGCGAAGGTCCAGCGGGCGCTCTGTCGAAGCTGGCGTTGAGGCGAGGCCGCGCTGCATGGCTAGGGCATTGTCCGCAAAGGCTCGCCTCGGGCAGAGGAATTAGCTGAGCCGTTGCGCAGACGCTGGCCGTCGTCGAGCGCGCTTCGCATTCGACTGACGCAGAGAGCTGTCACCGCGACGCTCCATTCGCCGCCGCTTCCGGCATGCTTACGCCATTGCTCGGCTTCAGCGCGACGCTGGCGGTAATCGTTCTGGCGGCCTCGAAAGCCTCGATCAGCACCGACGACGCATCGACGCGCACCGTCAGATTGATGTCCGCCGCGCCCTTGAGTTCGGCCACCGCTGGCCCGACATGCGCGGCGAGATCCGGGAAAGTTCCCGTCTTTGAAAATCCGCGCGACGATCCGAGGGTAAAATCACGGCCCGCCAAGTTTTCATGCGCCTTCGCCGGCCCAAACCATTGATCGAACCATCCGCCGGTCTTCTCGCCATCGGGGCCATAGGGGATCGAGTGGCCGTGCATGACCGGCGCGCCCAAACCCGCGCCGGGCGCCCCGTGTGGTCCATCGCGCGCTTCAGGTCAGCCGCCTTGGCCGCCTCAGCGGCGGCTTGCGTCTCGTCGCGTGACTTGTCGCTGTCGACGCCATCAAAAAATTCATTGAAAAGGCGATTGGCGCGCTTCTGCTCCAGAGTTGGCGCGCCGGGATGCTCTTCGCGATAGGTCGCGTCTCGCGTCACGTGGGCCGTGTAATCGGCAAGGGCATGCGCAATACTGTTCATAGGACCCGTCATCGCCGAGGCGATATCGGCGCCCCAGCGCGCGCCCAAACCCTCCAGTGAATTTTTTAGCCCTTCCCAGGCGACGGTTGGATCTTTCGATTGGTAGGTATTCGCCGCTTCGAGCCCTTTCGCGTGGTCAAGCAACGCTTTGTCTTTATCGATACGCGGCTGTTGCGTCGTGAGGATCGACACCATTTGCGCCGCAGTCTGGTTTTGAAACAGCCTACCGATGATGGCAATTTGATCGGCCGTTTGCGTGATTCCGGCCCGCGTCAATGCCGGTAACAGAATCTCCCGGACCCAACGGTTCGGATCAGTCTGAGCAAGTTGCCAACCCTCGATGTGTTTTCCAGCTCGCAGGCCTTTGATATCGCCGGTTTTGGTGTATTCGACATCATTGTTCTTAACGAGGCCGAGGCGGATGAATTCGAGCGCGGCGGCGTGTTTCATTACGCCACCGACTATCGCGGAATTGAACGCCGCCACGGCCTTGCCGTAGCTCGATCCACCAAGCTCCTGCGCCAATGTCGGCGCAGTGCTGAGAATGAATTTCTCGGAGAGCATCGGAGTGGCCTGTCGGCCATACTTGAACATTTCGTAGTATTGATAGGGCTTTAGCGTGTCACCGAAGACGTTAAGCCCCTTGGCGATGCCTTCCATATATTTATGAAACTCTTCGGGATGCTGCGTCACGCCCTTGATTTCGAGGCCCTTCACAAGCTGGTCGAAATCCTCGGAGACGTCCTCGCCCGGCCTGGCGCCCTGCGCTATGACTCGCAACTTTGCGAGCGGCTGCATGATCTCGGCGGCTTCGCTGTAACTGCCGACGATCGAGCGCGCGTTACGTAGCAGGTGGAGAATCTCGGTCTGCTTGATCGCGGGGAATTTAGCCGCGAGATCGGCGGACGCCTGTTCCGCCTCCCTGATTTCATCCGCCGACATGCCGGAAACCTGTTCGCGGATTTTCTCATGCACACGCCCCGCCCCGGCGGCCGCGCCGGCGTGCAGTGCTATACCCGCGCCAATCGTGGCGCCGACGCCGATCATGCCGCCGGCGGCGGCGAGAAGCCCGGACGATCGGCTGATCTCCCCAACCGGGCTACGAGCGATCGCCGCCTGATTTGCCGCCGCCCGTCGTGACATCGACCCGACTTGCGCGGCATTGCGGCCGATCGCGGACGCGGCTCGGTTCATCGAGGCGATGCGATCCTCCATGGAACGCAACGCGGAACCTGTCCGATCATCCGCGTCGATAACCAGCTTCGCGGTCAAAATCGAGGACATCTATCTAACCTTTACGCTTTGAGACCCACGCCACGGCGCGGGCGTAGATCAGGTCAATTTCGCCGAGCGTCATGTGGCCGGCGACGTCGGCGGCGACGACGCGGAGGGTGAAGACAAGGCCTTCGATTTTTTCGTTGATATCGCCCCTTGGGCGTCCGTAAAAAAATCGAAGAGCGCGCCTCTAATCTGCATCACGTCGGGCAACGAAATGGCGCGCAGGATGGCGTCGCCGCCGTCGATTTGGGCGGAGCCGTCGAGCGTCAGCAGCGCGGCGACATATTGCGAAATGACGTCATCCTTTTCGACCCAATAAGCGCCACCATCGCTCATCCGGACGAGAAAACGTGGCTCGCCGAATTTCATGTAGTGAAAGCCCGTCGGGGCTTTCAGGACCAGCCGCGTCAAGCGCTTTTCGAACCACGCGACGGGCTCGACTAAATCGATGTTGGCGGCGTTCATGAGCGCGCCTCCTGGAGGCCAAGCGCGCCAGCGAGAGGATTGGCGGCAAATAGGCGCCGAAGGCGGGACGCTTCGGAACGTAGGCGCTTACCTTCCGAGCTGCCGACAGAGACTCTGTAGGCATTTGCCATCCCCGCTTTCGGCGAACGCACGGAGGCGCTGGAAATCATCCGAAGCGCGATATTTTTGTAGCCGCGCCACTTCTTCCGAAAGGAAGCTTGTCGCATCAACGTCGACGATCGATCCGAGTTCTGGCACGCGTGGGGAAGACAGCGCCGGACTGCGAGGCAGAGGAGGTAAAGTAGGCAAATTGTGCGAATACATTGGTCAGTGCTCCTTCCGTAAATAGCGCCTATTGAATTGTGGTGCGATCGGCGGACTGCCGAACGCCGACCGCACCCCTATCGCGCGCGCGCAACGCGAAACGCACGCACGATCGTCGCTGTTTTACGCCACCTGCAACTGGGCGTTTTGGCGCGATCGAAGCGCCAAAAGTTTTAATACACATGCAAAATGTTGTCTGTCAGCTGCGGGGTCGGAGTCACTGGCTCCCGCGGGTGATTTCTCAAATAGGCGGCCTGGCGCGCCTCTATCTCAGCGACGCGCCGCTCTTCTTCCTCTTTCTCCACTGCCGCTGCAGCGGCGTCACGATCGGCTTCAGCCTTTTCAAGCGCCGCTGCGGCGGTGAGATCGGGCTCCGCGTTCGCGTCGACCTCAAGCGCAGCGTGCCAGGTCCTGAAAAGACACGCCGCGCTTTTGAGCGCCGGTGTATGCTGACTGATCTGGTGGCCGGGCCTCATCAGGAAGGGCCAAACACCATCGACGGCAATATGACGATCCTTGGCGACGGAGAGAAGCGCCAACAGGGCGTCCAGGCGATCGCGGAGTTTGTGCGCGTCGGCCAAAACATCGGCCATATGCGCGGCCATGACGGCGTCGACCAGGCGCCCGACGTCCTCGCGCGCGTTCGCAACTTCGCGCTCCAGCGCTGAGATATCGGCATCGACCACCTCGGCGATCGCAGCCAGCCTGTCGAGCTCCTCCTCGATGTTAACCAGCGATTTCTTTCGCGCGATCTTCAACACCGGATCGCCTCCGCCAATAAAGCAATCGGCCGCGCGCCGAAGATCTTCAGCCTCGTCATTTTTTACGATCTGAAGTTCATCTTTCAGCAGGTCGACGCGCTTCGCCAAAGCCCGTCGTGCGTCCCGCGCCTTCGCGAGAGCGGCTTCCTTTGACGCGGCATTCGCTTGCGCCGCCTGCAGGTCGTCGCGCTCCTTCTTTCGAGTCATTTGTCCGTCACCTTCTTTGTTGCTCAACGGGAGGCCGACCGGCAACCAGTGCGACCGTCAAATATTCAAGCGGGAATTTTGAAATGCGGATTCGCGTTCGCCTGCCGGCGGTTAAATTCGCCACTGATCTCAGCCCACGCAGCGCCAGCGGCTTTCGCCGGCGAGGATGCGCCGTGGCGCCGTGGTGGCGGGGCGGCTTTCCTATCGCTCAGATCTGCCGCCATCGGCGCAAGTGCGCCGCCAGGAAGCCGGAAGCTGAGCTTGGAGGACGCCTGTTGGTGATTGAGCGCATTGACCACATCATCCCACAGAGCGTTACCGCTGTTCATTTCGCGACTAGAATTCATTGAAGGCCCCATGATCAAAAGATATCTCGGCGGCGCCTCGATCTAATTCCGGCTTTTTCCACGGCCGGGGTGAGAGGCCCCATGAAAAACTACTCCGCCGTCCGCACGGCGTGAACGTGAGCAAACTTGCCGCTGAACGGCCCTTATTGGTCATGGAGATGCGCGATAACGCGCGCGTTCGCGCGGATTAGCCATCATTGACAAATTTAGGTGATTATGGGCGCGCGATTCGCTTTGATGCGGGTGCGCAGGTGCTGTTTGGGCGCGCTGAAGTGACTGTCCTCAGCTCACGAAGCGCGCTTCGCGCGGCATTGTGACCGGCTCGGCCGCGCGCGCCTCGAGGGCGCTAGCGCCGTCGCGCCCGCCATTCGTCGAAATGGGCGGCTTACGGGCGGCTTTGGACGCCTCGTTAAACTCCATAACCAATTGATATTAGCTGATGTTCGGCGGCTTGGGCGGCTTGGACGGCTTTGGACCCCTACTGTCCTACTCAATATCTGCTTTTTCGGCTCTTTGCTTTCCTTGGATGATCCCGCTCCCCCCTCCGCCATCGATCCAGCACGCGCCTATGGGCGTCCTTTCTCTTCCTTTTTTTTCTAAGATGAAGAGCAGAAGCCGCCCAAGCCGCCCAGGCCGCCCAAATCTCGCAAAATCAGATTGATGCGAAAATGCTCAGCCGCCCAGCAGCCGCCCAGAGCCGCCCAAATCGGAAAATGAGAGATCGGCATATTGCCGCGCCAATCCGGCAAGGCGAGCGCGGCCGGCTGTTTAGACCATCCCCCGGCGGAGAGTCTTTTCGATCACGCGCGGAAGATCTTTTTCGATCGCCGCTTTCGCCTCGCGCACGAAGCTTTCAAGAATTTTACGAGCACCGGCCGCCCCGCTCTTGCGTACCGCATCCTCGAGCTCCTCAATGCGAGCTTCTTCGAAACAGTCGAGCGTTCCAAGAAAATTTTCGAAATCGGAAAGGCGCGGCGCGGGCACCGGAACTGTCGGCTTTTTTGAGATCTTCTTCGTCATAAAGCGCTCCGTCTCTCTCACGCATCGACGTCATCAGCCGCTGGCGGCGCCGTCAGCCCTTGCTCGACGAGCTCGCCCAGATCGTGCGCTATCTGGGCGCGAATATCGCGAACAATTTTTTTAAAGAAAAGAGCGCGCGCCGGCCACGCCATCCTTGGCGACCGCAGCGGCGTTTTCTTCGGCGCGCAACGACAATTGCTCCCACGAGTGAACGAGTCGCTCGGCACATGCCGTTGTCGCATCGCGGACCTCGGCGACTGGCAACAGTTTGCGAGTACGCTCCTCAAGGTCGAGGCGTGCAAGCTCGGCCTGGTAGCCGACGCGGCGCGCCTGCTCAAAGGCTAAACCTCTTCCGTTCGGCTCCGCATCATCCTCGCCAATCGGTTCGACCGGCGGGGCGGCTTGTTGGGCGCTCATGGCGCGGATGGCGTCAGCCGTTTCGCCCCGAACGCGATCATAGGCCACAACATTTACAAGTTTTGCGTTCTGAGGTCCGGACCTCGTCTCGATCAAGCCCAAGGCCCGCAGAACGCGCGATCCGGCGCGACATCACGGGCGCCGAGATGCCTTTTCGGCGAGCCAATTCATGGATCGAGATCCACAGATCATCATTTTTGGAAGCCATCGCCTCAAAACCGCAAACTATTACCAGTGGCCATTACCTATAGTACCAGAATTACCCCTAAAAAATCAATCACTTGCTAGCGTTTTTGCGGACTGCGGCGGCGGCGTCGGTCAAAAAGGCGGGGGAAGGACCCGCAAACAATAGAGGTACTGCCTTCAGGCAACTCGGCGGCGCGGGCCGCAGGGTCTCCGCATTCCCGAGCCGTTGCGGGGAAAGCCTCTGCCTGATCACCGAGATTGGAACCGCCTCATCCCGAGCGCCCTCACCTTGCCGATCGAGGAGTGCGTTTAGGCTCGCGCGGGCAGTCGTCAACCAATCTAGCCCTCATCAGGGCGAGCCTACAACGCGTGGCCGCATGTGGGCTACGTGCCGAAAAATGCGATCAGGAGGGCGTGGGATAGCTACCGCGTAGCATCTCTCAACAAGAGACACCCCTCGACTGAATTTTGGAAAATGGAGGGTCATCCGCCGCCAGCGCGGAGAAGCCCCACAAGGCCAGCGCCACACCGCGGAGCCGCTGTGCAGCGGCGCAGTCAGGACGAGCGCCACGCTGGCGCGCAGTGGCGTCAGGCATCGATTTTACGGACGATCGAGATCATTCTCTCGCCGCTTTTTCGTCTTTCGACGATGATCCCCTTGGTCCGCAACAGCGGCATACAGCGCTCCAGGCAATTCCCAAGGGCCTGCGCCGTTTTTGGCCAAATGCGCAACGTTCGCACCTGCTCGGTTGCATATTCGGAGAGGCGGCCGAGAAGGCCCGTCGCCGTCCCGTGCCACGTCGTGAGCAGCTCTTTCGTCATCATTTCGTTAATCGCGACAGCGACCGGATCGCTCTCGAACGCGGCGTCCACGGAATCGCGCCTGCTCTGCCCATAGGCCGCCGAAAACGTTCCCGGCTCCCACCCGAGACCGGGTTCAGCCGCGACCATCCATTTCTCGAAATCGGCCATACGCCCGGCGCGCGGCAGCCGGACGGCGCCGACATGGCGGAGCGCCGCCGAAACCGCGTCGTAGAGCGCGCCAAGCACACGAGGTCGCGCAATTTCCCAACGCATCTCCATCTCGTCCTCGGGAAGGCGCTTGTCCTCGGGAATCGACGCGAGGCGCGTGATGATGGATCGCTCGTTCAGATCGGCCCTTTCCGCGAGCGCCGGAATTCCGTTTACGACGATCGGCCGCGCGCCATCGAAAATATTCTCGTCTTTGTCGGTGTGGAGCGCTCTAACCGCGAAGCCGCTTCCGGTAGCCAGACGGCAAAGCCCATCTGACAATGTCGCGTCGATAAACGACAAATTATCGAATGCGATCAGATGACCATTTTGCGCCGTGACGATCAGATTTTGCTCGTCTTTCGGCGGCCCTTGAATCGCTGGCGACGAGGGATCAACAAGGCTGCGCAGCAGGCGGGAGAAAAAGGATTTTCCGGAGCCCTGCTCACCGTTCACGACTAAGATCGGATATGGGCCGCGTGGTCGAATCGACGCCACAAGCCAGGCCACCATCATGACGAAATCGTCTTCCGTTGCGACGTTCGCAAATTGCCGCAGATCATCGATCGAATAGCCCGCTTCCGGTTCGCTGAGGGCGCGCATCCTGGGCGAGCGCACAAAAGGCAAATCGCGCCCTTCGACCACCTTCCACCCGTGCGGCGTAATTTCCACGGCCCCCCACCTTTGGTCGCAGATGTCGATATACAGATTGCCGTCGCGCGCGCCCACGCGGCGCCATGGAGCTTGTTCAGGGCCATCGCTGATCGCCCGGGCCTCGAGCACACGGATTGTGTCCTCGAGGGCCTGCGAGCCCGGCGTGAGGCCTAAGGCCTCATAGGCGCGGACCGCGAGCCAGCGCCGGAACGCCTGCGAGCGGATGGGATAATTCTCGCGATGGCTATTCACGGGCACGGTCGCGAAACCCTCGTAATCCGGCCCGTGCCAAAGCCGGCAATCTTCCGTCAACGCCATGAGCGAAGTCGCGCTGGGGCCGGCGCGGCGTTTTCTTGGGCTTCTTGCCGCTGGGGAGCGAGCTGCTCGCCGCCGCCTTATCCGCTATCGGAGCGGCGCCGGCGAGCAAATCGAGAGCCATCTCCGGCGACCAGCCCGCAGCCAGAGCGTCGGCCGCATCCCACCCTTCGGCGACTTCCGGCAGGATGGCGATCGAAACAGCCGCGGCGCCGGCTTCAAGCGCGAGTTTCCCGGCCTCGCGCGCATAGGCCGCGCCTGGCGCATCGGCGTCTGGCCATATGATGACCTGACGCCCCGCAAGCGCGCTCCAGTCCGCCTTGGCGGCCGATTTGGAGCCATTGGGCGAGGCGACGCACACATGGCCCGACAACAGCGTACTGGCGGCGTCTGCGGCCTTTTCGCCCTCGCACAGGACGACAGGCGCCTGAGGCCTCGCGGCGAGGCGATCGAGGCCGTAAAGTGGACGCGGCGCGGGCCATGCTTCCCAGCGCCAAACGCCCGCGCCGCCGGCGGCCGGTTCAAAGAAAACCAGCGGGCGAAATTGTTTCTGGTCCTTCCGGTCAAATCTGTAGACAAGGCCGAGGATCGCGCCGGCGCCATCGCGATAGGTCCACCGCGCCGACGGAGCGCCGAGCGTCGGATGTGCTGCCGGCGGCGCCGGCGCGTCGCCAGGCACGGGAAGCACGGCGCGGAATTGCGGGGCCTTATCGACTCGCGCAGCGCCTCCACCGTCGAGCGGCGCAAAGGGATCACTCAAACGGGTCGACCCCCATCATTTCGGCCACCTTGAGGGCGGCTTCGCTTTGTTTCAGGCTGAACAAATAGGCAGCGAGAGAGATCAGATCGCCGCCGCCGTCGCCGTTGGAAAAGTCGCCCCACCGGCCGTTTTTCAGATTGACCTTGAAGCTCCCCTCGCGGCGATCGGCGCGGGTCGGATTTCGCGCGACCCATTCATGGCCTTCGCGGCGTCCGTCCGGCAGCCATCGGCGCATAAGCGCATCGGCATGGCCCGCAGCCTCCGAGGCGAGGCGAGCGAATGCGATGGTGCGGCGCGCCGTCATTTGGGCAAGCCTCTCGCGCGCGGCGCCTTCGCACGGGCCTCCTTCACGTTGCGCCGCAACTCGGCGACATATTCGAATATGTTGCGTCCGAAATCGTGGAACAGCTGGTTGACGACGTCGCTCTCGGGCCGACCCGTGAACGCGACCAGTGCAGGGACGATGCCCCGACCGGTCTGCGCACCGCACGACCATTTCATCGTGGCCACATTGAATTTCAGCTCTTCGGGGCGTCCATCGATGCGATAGAGCATCCACGGAATCGAGCCGTCGCTCTCAGTCGAAATCGCGGCCAGATAGTCGGCGAGAGCCGTTTCGGCGAGGCAGGCGGCGATATTCTCGCGATCGACAATTGGCTCAGCAAAGGAATCGTCGGCGCTCTCGATTTCTAGCGCGGAGGCCGCCCATTTCAGCGCCTCATCGAGGGTCTCAATTTTGGCTTCGATTTCCGCAACCGCCGGCGACGTGGATCTCACCGGACTGGCTCCGGCGCGTTGGCAATCGCCTGCTTCTCAAGCCACACGTCGAGGTCTTCTCTCCGATAGCGGATGCACCGGCCGACGCGGATAAAGATCGGGCCGCGCCCGTTCATGCGCCACACACGCAGCGTCTGGCGCGAGATGCGAAAAACTTCCGCTACGTCTTTCTCATCGAGAAGCTGTGCGGTCCAATGCGTTGCATCGTTCATGGTTGTTTCTCGGTGAAAATCGAAACACATTATGAATGATGGGTCGCGGGGTTTCCTCATGAGCAGCACGCGTCTGGCACTACCCTGATCCGTCATAACTATGAGGGCCACGGCCACCAATTAGCCAGTCCCGCATGTATTGACTCCTGCCGCGAAATCAGTAGGCGCGTCTGCTATTGACAGCGGCGCAGGCATCCCTTAGGTCTCAAATGAGATTTAATAGCTCATAAGCGGAATTAAATCGTGATTACAAGCGAGCAGTTGAGAGCGGCAAGAGCCCTCTTGCGATGGGAACAAAAAACGCTCGCAGAAGCCTCTAGCGTCTCCCTGGCCACCATCAAAAGATTCGAAGGAAGGTCAGGTCCTATTTCAGCGAATCAGCCAACCCTAAACGCGGTTCTTCGATGTGTTGATGCAGCTGGCGTCGAGTTCATCGCTGAGAATGGAGGCGGGGCTGGCGTCAGGCTGAAGAGAGGCGCCCAAACGGAAAAAACAGCGTCTGTTCAGATCGAGGATCTGAGCAATCGCAACGGCGAGTAGCTAAGGGCATCATCCGATCGCAAAAGGTGCCGGGGCGGCGCGATCTCAATGACATTGACGCGAGACTGACGCCATGATCAGCAAGCCCCAACCCAAAGAGAAGGTGCCGAAGCCGCCAGCGGCGAAGACACCGAGGCAGCGAACAACCGACATCTCCATAGCTCATCAACTCGAAACGGTGATGAAGAGAACCCTTATTGCCAACTTCCCTTACGCGCGGGCGGAAATCGAGCAGGGTGAGTTCGCGCCCATGCCCAACTGGCCTTCCGGGCGTGCGCCTCATAATAAGCTGCAAATCGACGAGGAAATCGCGAGTTTGATGGCCCAGTCGGTTAATATCAACTTTCGGACACGCAGCGAGCTTGTCGCGCTTGTTGAGAGGAGGTGGCCGCCCAAGAATACTAACTCGTCGCTTAAGGCAGCTGCGGCCTGTCCTTATTGGAGGACCCGCTGGTGGATCGCCTACGCCGCTTATTCGGCCGAGGAGGCAGTCTTGGTCCGGCGTGGGTGCAGATTGCGGCTCAAAAAGAAGGTTGCTCTCATCCGCGCGCTGTCCAAAGGGGTCGACGATTTGCTGCTCGATTTTAAAGAAAGCGATTTCGCACCCATCATTCCTCTGCGCATGGACCGCCTTGATCTGGACGCTTGTTTTCGCGACGTCAACCGCGCGGCCGAACTGCGCGCCGAGATTACTCCCTGCGGAGCCGCCCTAAAGGAACTGAAAGCCCTTGCAGAGGCAGAATGCCAGCGCCACGCGACTCCCAATCCGGATGATGAGAATCTTTGGTTGCAGACCTTCGCTGAAGCTATGGCGCATCTTTGGGATTTTCTCACGGGCGAGTTGCCGAGCTCGTCATCCAAGCATTTTGTCAAATTTGTGCGGCAGGGCTATGCAAGCATAAATTACGCCTTAGGCCGTCCAGACAAAGACGAATGGGAAAGCAACATCCGGGCAGCGATTGAGCGCGTGAACGGCGTAAAAAGGAAGAACGGAAGGGTGCAGAGCGGGCGACCGTTTTGGGATCAATTCGATAGAGATAGTAAAAACTACGATCCAGACAGGTTGTTTCCCACTGACGTCGAGTTGCGCGAGTATATCGAAGAATGTCGGCGAAGCGGCGGCGACTGGAAATATGATTTGCGAAGCATATATGAAAAGACGTTTTCTAATGACAGCATAGAAAAGCACGCAGCGGAATTTATGCTTTTGTCGCTCTATTCATTGGAGGATGTAGAGGTGCGTGCGTTTGCCGACAGCCTCGGCTACCGGCCGCCATCCGGTCCCGAATGCGTTATTATCTCCGGTTTGGATTCTGAGTCCGAGGCGTTTCTCTAGACAATGGACCGCGATCTTCCGGGCTCGCGGCGACGCTTCTAACATCATCTGCGTAAGCTCGCCTTCAGTGCGGCCTATTTGGATTTTGATCCACGCATCGCCTCAAGGCGCGCGGCGATCACGTCCTGAACGTCGCGCGGAGCGATGGCGGGCGCCAGTCCCGATCGACGGTCCATCCATGCGTCAATCGCCTTCAGGTCGAAATACCCCGTGTCGGGGTCGGCGCGCGGGAAGCCGCGGGCGAAAAGACGATCCTTGAGTTCGTCGAAAGCCGCCTCGGTCAGGCCGAGACGCCGCGCCGCCTTCACGGGCGGCACGTCGCGCGGGTCGACGACGTAGCGGATACTGCTCAATGCCCCACTCCGTCTCGCGCGCAGCGCCGTCGATCGGCGCCAAGCTCGGCAAATCGGTCGGGCACCGGTCCAACGCCGTCGCCCTCAGGCCTTGTCGTCATTGACCTCTCTCAGGACGGTAAGGCGAGCGATCTTGCGCGAGCGTCTGGCGTACCATTTCTTTATATTCTTGATGCCGCCGCGCCCCCAGCACAGCATGCGGCGAGCGCGGCGCGAAAACGCATCCGATTCAAAGCCGCTATAATCGCCGCGATTCCCCATCATGGGAAATATCTCCTTTTCGCTCCGATGAGCATAAAGGAAAACGGCGCCATAGGGCAAATCAAGGAAATTCGGATAGTCGGCGCGTGGCCCGCGACCGAATTGTCAAACCAGGAGGCCGCCCTCGCGTCGCTCTCAGACAGCGCCGCGATGGACAAGGTAGGTAAATCGCCAAAGACAGTCCTGAGCGCGATCGAAGGGCGCGTCACACATTGGAATATCGCCACCCTGCTGGCTGACCTGCTTGGCGAGATCAACCCCAAGCGCCTTCGCCGCGGCCTCGGCGTCCTCAAAGAAGAACTCATAAAAATCGCCCATCCAACGCGAAAGCAGCGAGCCAGAATTCGCCATTTTGATCTCGCGATATTTGCTTTCGTCAAACGGAGCGGCGGCGCGGCCGCGCGCCCGAAAGATCAACAGCTCTATTTTGATTTTGACCCACGCATCGCCTCGATCGAGGCGCGCGGCGATCACGTCACGAACGTCGCGCGGCTCGACGACGAACCGGATGCCGCTCAATTCCCCACTCTGCCTCTCGCGCAGCGCCGTCGATCGGCGCCAGGCTCGGCAAATCGGTCAGGCGCTGGCCGAACGCCGTCGCGATCAAGCCTTGTCGCCCTTGGCCTCTCGCAGGACGGCGAGACGAGCAACCTTGCGCGAGCGCCTGGCATGCCATTTCTTGATTTTTTTGATCTCGCCGCGGCCCCAGCAAAGCACGCGGCGAGCGCGGCGCGAAAACGCGTCCCACTCAATCTGATTGCAAGCTCCCCGATTCCCCATCATGGGACACATCCCCTGTCAGTCTGCGAGCATAAAGGAAAACGGCGCCACCTGGCGAATCGAGGACATTTGGATAATCGGCGCGCCGCGCGACCGAATTTTCAAGCCGAGACGCTGTTCTCGCGGCGCTCCCAAACGCCGACCCGATGGCCGGTTCTGATGAGCATCCAAATATAGTCCTGCGCGCGCTCGAAGGGCGCGCCGCACATCGGAACATCGTCGCCCTGCTGGCCGCAGCGCTTCGTGAGATCGACCTTCAGCGCCTTCGCTGCGATCTGGGCGTCCTCAAAGAAGAACTCATAAAAATCGCCCATCCGGCAGAAAAGCAAAGAGCCGGGATTCGCCGCTTTGATCTCACGATATTTGCTTTCATCAAACGGAGCAGCGGCGCGGTCCTTGGCGCATTTGTTCGCCTTTTGCGCGCCGATCACGATGCTCAGGCAGGCCTCGCGCTCGATTTCGATGAGATCAACGGGCAAGCCGGCATAAGCCGTTGCGATGCTGCATTTCGTCATTGTCGTGCTCCGCGGTTGAAAAAGCTGAGATTGGATTTGGCGGCTGGTCCGGCGGCCATTCGGTCGGGAACCACCATCCGCCGCGCCGGTTCGTTGGCGGCGTCCGCCCGGTTTTGGCTTTGTGGAAGGCCCACCACGCTTCGCCTTGCGGCGAATCCCTCATGACATGGATGGAACTTGGAATATCAGCCAGCGCGCTCGCGGCCGGCGTTCCCGGGCGTCCGCTGGCCCGTTTGGCGTCGGCGTCGCGGCGCATGAACCGGCGCAGGGTGGCATGCCAGTCGGCCCGCAGCGCTTTGGCGCCGACCGCCTCGGCCGCCCAAAGGCGCAGATCGTCGATCGCCCTTGCTATCTCGACGTCGCTCAGCCCCTCGGCAGCGCCGAAGGCGCGATCCTCGGCGCTGGCCTCGAAATCAGCTGGCAGGCGGCTCGCCACGGGCGCGGGTGCGCTCTCCCCCGAGGATAGGGGGGTATTTTCTTTAGGGGGTGTGGGGGGGGATTTCTTTTGGGGGAAGGGAGGTCTCGCATCGTCACAGCGTGACAAGCGTGACGCATGTCCGGACTCGCGCTTGCGCTCCCTGCAGCGTTGCTGCCGAAGCCGCGCGCCCTCGCGCAGGCGCGCAAGCCGCTCTTCGCGCTCGCGCTCCCTGGCGCTTTCCAGAGCGATCACCGCCGCCGCTATCTGCCCCGGCGTGCAGCCTTCTTGCGCAAGGGCGGCCGCGATGGGTCCGAAAGTCGCCACGATGATCAGACTTCAGCGCTGGCCACGCCAGCGAAGGAAAGCAAAGTCAAACGCTCGGGCCACCATATGCAGTCATGAATTGAGGCAAGATATTTCGCCTTTGTGCGGACCGCGCGCAACGATGTGCAAGGGCTCGCGCAGAAGTCCTTCATGAGAAGTTCCGCTGCCTCGGCGGCATCCTCATATTCGAGCTGCGCCGCGGGCAGGCCGGACGATTCCATCGCGACCTCGTGCTCGGCGAATTTTGCTTCAATGAGCGACAACCGAGCGGCGGCGGTCGCCTCAAACACCGCCTCTATCTGTTCGGTCATAGAAAGAAAGGGGACGTCTCTAGACCTCCGCCTCTTGCTTTCATCCAGGCACATCCGGAAGTGCTCTTTGCACTCATCCAGGCTATCGCGATTCAGCTGGATGCAGCCGAATCGAAGATCATCCGAGTGGTTCCAATTGGTCGCGCACCAAGCACTGAAGATTTGTTTCGCCTTGTCGCGCTCATTGCGCTCCCTCTCTTCATCTCCATAAGCCGCGCGATGCGCCTCGATCAGTCGGTTGAGATCCTGCACTTCCTGATCTTCGGCAGCTTCGGTATCGTGGCGCGCGTCAATGCGGCTCGCAAGATCAGGCGAAACGGTCGGCGCGGCAACGGACGCGGCGGCGCCCGAGACCGCCGCTATGACGGCGCCGGCAGACCCAGCGGCGAGGAAAAGACGGCGATTTGGCAAGCCGGCATCGGCTGCTGGAAGGGTGTTGTTCGGCATTGATTTACCTCCATAAGTGCTCTAAATTACACCTGATAGGTAATTCACTGCCTTTTGGGTGTCAACACCTCAAGGGTATTTTCTTAATCCAGAGGTGTGATTTGACCGCTGAACAGCTTCGGGCCGCCCGCGCTATGCTGCGGATGGAACAATCGGCACTCGCGGCTGCGTCGGGCATTTCTGTCGAGACAGTGAAGCGCCTGGAGCGTATGGAAGGACAGTTATCCGAAACCAGAGTGGCGACGATCAACGCCTTGAAATCTGCTCTCGAAGCGGCCGGCGTCGAGTTCATTGCCGAGAACGGCGGCGGCGCAGGAGTGAGACTGAAGAAGGGCGCCTAAAATTGGGTCGGAAGGCGAATGACTTCGTCGGCGCTTCGATCGCGACAGTTTGTGGCGTCGCCCTTCTCATTGCCCCAGCATCGTCTGCGGTGGTCGGACAAGGAGTCTATGTTAGCGTCGCGACCATGGCGTGCCCGAGCATCGCCGCGCTTGAGCGGCACAAAGGAACGGCCCCGGATAATCCGGAGCGGGCCGAGAAAGAGGCGCTAGCGGCGGGCTGTCGGCAAGTGGATCCTAGTGAGCAAGGTCTCACCGGCAAGGTCGCCGGCGCCAATGTCTGCGTGCTGTTTACGGCCAAAGGCGGCGGCTGTCTTTGGATCTCGGCGACAACGCTTTCGGGTCGAATGAGCCCCGACCAGAATCAAGATAACTCCCCCCTCTCCGGCTTTTTCGGCGGCCTTCAGAAATCTCTTCGGCGGTTCTCGTTAGCGTTGACGACGCCGGAAAGCCCGGTTTTTTTGTGTCAGGATAACCGGAAACCCCGCAGCGGCAGCCCATTCTGCGTTTCACCCCGTCGGAGGCCGACGGCTCTCGCGAGCCTCAAGGCAGATCAGCAACGGCAGGCTAGAGCGGGATGAGGCTTGTCTGAATCGATTTGGGATTCCCAAATCGGCCTGGGTCTGATTCAAGCTTCGTGCTGGGTCGGAGGCCGGCATGGAATGACACGACCTTTATCGATGGATTTGCGTAACCGAGCGATGGCGCGGCTTGCGGAAGGCGAGAGCGTCCGCGCGGTGGCTGCGGCCTTGCGCGTCAGCGCGTCGAGCGTGGTGAAGTGGTCGCAACGGCTGCGCCGGACGGGCAGCGCTGCGCCGGGTCGGATCGGTGGTTATGCGCCCCCGAAGATTGCCGGCGGACATCGGGATTGGCTGCTGGAGCGCACCCGTGCGGAGGCCTTCACGCTGCGGGGCCTTGTGGTGGAGTTGGCCGAACGCGGTCTGAAGGTTGATTATCGGACAGTTTGGACGTTCGTGCACCGCGAAGGGCTCAGCTTCAAAAAAAACCGTGCTGGCCAGCGAGCAGGATCGGCCGGACGTGGCTCGCAAGCGCGCTCGGTGGAAGGCCTATCAGAACCGGATTGATCCGCGCCGACTGGTGTTCATCGACGAAACCTGGGCCAAAACCAACATGGCCCCATTACGGGGCTGGGCTCCGAAAGGGCGGCGGTTGCAGGCCAAGGTCCCGTTCGGCCACTGGAAGACCCTGACGTTCCTGGCCGCTCTGCGTCATGACCGCATCGAGGCGCCCTGGGTCTTCGACGGCCCGATCAACGGCGCCGCCTTCACGACCTATGTCGAGCGGGTTCTCGTCCCAACCCTGACCCCGCACGACATCGTGGTGATGGACAACCTCGGCAGTCACAAGAGCCAGGCGGTGCGGCGAGCCATCCGCGCCGCCGGAGCTCAACTGTTGTTCCTGCCGCCCTATAGCCCCGATCTCAACCCGATCGAGCAAGTCTTCGCCAAGCTGAAACACCTGCTCCGAAAAGCCGCCGAACGCTCCCTCGAAGCGACTTGGAAGCGCATCGGATCCCTGCTCGACGAGTTCCAACCCACCGAATGCGCAAATTATCTGACCAACTCAGGATACGCTTCAGTCTAGAGTCATCATGCTCTAGCAGTTTGTGGGCCGCATACAAAGGCCGCGACCAGCAGGCCACACACTGGATCAGGAAAGCGGCATGAGGCCGCCGGAGGAGAGACCATGGTTGACTATGTTGGGATTCTCGACGGCGCCAACGATGTGTGGGGCGTGAGGATTGCGGATATCCCCGGCTGCGTCGGCGGCGGCGCGACGCCGGATGAGGCCATCGCCGACGCGACCGCGGCGCTCCGTGACGTCGTCGCGCATAAGCTGGGCGGCGGACACGAAATTCCGAAGGGGCGCTCCGTTCCCGAGGTTCTCACAACGGGCGAGATTGCGCCCGGCGAGGCAACAGTCCTGATCCCGCTGCTGCTCTAAACGGCCGGCGTCCAATTCATCTCCTGGAATGGCGGAGATCCGGGCGTGTCGCCGAGGCAGGCGAAATAAGCGCGCATCATTAACTGGCCTGATTTTCAAGCCTGCTGTATCTTCGTGCGATGTTAAACCGGAAAACTCCTGAAATTGATGCGCTCGGGCGCGGCGTGTACGGCGCCGCCGAAGCCTTGCGGCTGATTAATTTCAAGTATGACCATGGTCCTTCAAGACAGAATGTCTCTAGGCAGACTATTTCGCGCTGGTTGAATGGATATGACTATGAAGTCAACGGCGCAACGCGTCGCTCTGAACCGCTTTGGCGCTCAGATTATGCGAATGATGACGAGGCCATTCTTGAGATCAGCTTTAGAGATTTGATTGAGCTCCGTTTTGTTAAAACATTTCGAGATTTAGGGCTAACATTACCTACAATTCGGGAATGTTTCGCGAGGGCTGTGGAAGAGGTTAACGATAAGCGCCCCTTTTCGACGCAAAAATTTCGAACCGATGGCAAGTCCATATTTTTGGATATTACCCGAGGGGTCAATGAGGGCGAACTTATTGATCTCCGCCGCCGGCAAGCCGTGTTCCGATCTTTTGTCCTCCCCAGCCTACAGGATCTGGAATTTGATGCAGAAGACGTCGCGCGATGGTTCCCACTCGGCAAAGGCCGGACCTCGATTGTAATTGATCCAACCCGATCATTTGGGCACCCGATTATCGGCGATGGCGGGGTTCCAACGGAGGCTCTGGCCGTAGCAGCGAAAGTTGAAGGGTCGGCCGAAAAAGTTGCTCGTTTATACGAAGTTTCCCTTTCATCGGTACTGGACGCGATCGAGTTCGAGCAGAAACTCGCAGCGTGAAACTCCTTCTAGATCATAACCTTAGCCCGAAACTTGCCAGGGCGCTTCAGGCCATTTTTGATGATCATACGATCATTTCTCTGCGAGACAGATTTGCAAGTAATACGTCAGATGAAGAGTGGATCAGCGCTCTCGACAAAGATGGTGGATGGGCGGTTCTAACGAAAGATCTCAGGATTCGCACGCGGCCCCACGAACGCGCGGCGTTGGACCGCAGTAAGATCGTGTTCTTCTTCTTGGCCGGCAGTTGGAAAGGATTCTCTGTCGAGGAAACAGCCGCTCGGCTCATTCGCCTCATCCCAAAGATCGCGGCGCAGGTTGAGCTTACTGAATGCGGACGTTTCGAATTGCCGATTAACGCGGGATCAAAGTTGCGACCGCACCGCGATTGATCTCTTTCGTCCGAGCGGAAATTTTAAGCGCCGCCGCCTATGCTACCGGCGCGGTGTTTTACTTCCAGATCAACCCTCCCCTCCCGGCGCTCGGCTCCTTGATGACGCAGCCGGCGGTGCGCGGCCGATCGCCGGGCGACCGCAAGGTTGAGTACGCAAGGTCCACTAAAGTCGCTTGTTACCTTGCGCGCCTTTGCGGCTCTGCCCTCACTCAGCCCAACGCTTTAGTCAAATGCTTCAAGACCGCCGGCATGACATAGAGCTGCGCCGAGGTCACGAACGCCTGGGCGGATGCGCCCTTCGTC
>CAVYFP010000025.1:0-31351 GCA_963767805.1 uncultured Alphaproteobacteria bacterium
CATGCATGTTGATGGCGCGCGGCGGCGATGGCTTCGCGATGTCTGCGTCGATGCGCGCGCGGAGCCAGGCTCACCATGGACCATGGAAGGTTGCGATGGCGAGTTTTTCGCGGGGGTCGACGAGATCGAGTGCGTGACGGTGCAGGCGGGCGCCTTCTCTGGCCCGGGCGACGACATGCGCCCAGGCGTCCTTGTCCTGCCGGAACGCCGGGAAGCCGACGGGTGGCCTGTCGAGCTTGCGCAGTTCGACGCGCGCGGGGCCGCCCCGCGCAGCGCCTGAATCGAAAAGGGTCCATCCTTCGCGATGGGCGCGGTTGAAGTCGAAGCTGGCGATGGATGGGGGTGCCGCGCCGCAGGTTGCCGGGGGGCGGGTTGAATTGATTGTGAGCATAGGGGTTGGCTTTCGTGTTGTTTCTGAACGCGCCCTGTCAAGATTTCGGGTCAGCGCCGCATTCCCCCGCCGTGTTTTGACGGATCTCTTGCATTGCCCGCGCCAAGACCAGCGTCAGCGATTCCTGCATCGCTTGGGAAAGGAGAAGGTCGGGTGAAATGGGGGAGTGGTTCGGCGCGTGTGGCGGCGGTCAATGGCTGTTTTGTTGCAGCGCAGGGAGCTTTAGGCGGGTAAGGCCAGCTGGGCCGATGGTATTGCGAATCTGGCGCAGAAAAGGGGCTTCGGGTTCGCGCCAGTCTTGTCCATCCATCCACAGGCCGAGGAGCTTCGATTTCCAGCGGCGGCCGTTCCTTTTGGCGAAATCGCGCAGGGCGTCCGTTTGGTCCGGTGTGAGAATGGGTTTAGGATTGCGCTGGTTCATGGATGCCCCCGCTATCGCCAGTTTACCAGATCGTTTCGGGCTTCGGCTTCGGTTGAAAATTCGCCCTGAACGAGCCATTTCTGGCTGACAGCCGAGAATATCTCGATCACCCAAAGCTTTGTTTCGTCATCCTGTCGGACGCGACTCAGCTCGACAATATTGTTGGACATAAGGGTCTCCGGAATTGGGATTTTTATTTGCGTCTATTGCGCAAGTGCGGAGTCGAGCGCCGCCGGGTCTGCGCGCAAGGGGAATTCGCTTTTCTCCGCGCGTTCGATCAGTTCGAGTTCGGCGGTGAGTGTCTCTTCGCTCAAGAGCTTCCTGATTTCCGTTGCGGTCAGGCAAGGCACGTGTTCGTTGTTGCCGGTCCAGGAGCGCGGTTCGTCATATCCGGGTTCCCAAAAGACGGCCTCGGCCGAATAGGCGTAATGCCCGTCGTCCGCTCGGAAATAGGTGAGGCCGAGTTCGCGTAAAACTGGCTCGAGATCCCAAAAGCTGCCGCCTGCGGCTTCGTTGTCGAAAAGGCGCAGCGGCCCCGATTCGGCGATCGCTTCTTTGATGCAATCGAGGGCCTCGGCGGCGTCTTGAAACCGGGAACCGTACTCAGGGCCGGCATTTTGCGACAAGATCGCTTCGATCAGGCGATCGATCGCTGCGGCATCATTAAGGGTTCCGCCAATGCAAATTTCAGCGGCGCTTCTGTCTGACATGATGTGAACTCCAATGAGTGGAAGAAGGCTGCGCTGCCTGACCGCTGCGATTGTCGTCGAGGCAGGGCGGTCCGGTTACGCTGCTTTGGCGATCGGGGAAGTCGTTTCATTCGCTTCGTCGTTTTCCTCGGGAATATCGTCGGAAGCGGCGGCGAGGGCAGGGTGAAAGGCTAGGAGATAGTCGGCGATTTTTTGCGCATCAGCGGCGGCGCGAAATATCGCCCGCTTGTCGTCTTTCAACGCATCAATCCAGGACTTGATATAGCTCGCATGATTTGGTATATCCGATGGTATACCAATTTCATTGCCAATGAATACGCTTGCTAGCTCAGCTCTTAACTCTTCGAGCGAGTATAATGCAGAACCGAATCGACCAGTAAGATCTCGCGCCAACCGATGCGATGCCCCGCTGGCATGCGCAAGCTCATGCAACGCGGTCGCGGCGCGCGTTTCCGGTGAAGCAAAGGCGGCATCCGGCGGTAGCTGCACGTGATCTGTACTTGGTGAATAAAACGCCTTGTTGCCGCCGATGCGAATAGCGACGCCACTATTCCTCAATATCACTTCGGCGTCGTCGACTCTTTCGGGGAGGGTCTTAGGCGCGCCCGCCGGCGTGAATTCCGGGATGCCGTCGATCTGCGATGCGTGAAAGACGCTGAAGGTCCGCATCACAGGAAAGCGCCTGACGGTGGGATCGTCGCCGCCTGGCGAGGCGTCGTCTTTCACCTCAAGCTGTTTGTAGAAGAAGATCTTGGTCGAAGTCTCGCCGCGCCGGACCTGCCAGCCACGTTCGGCGGCCTGCTTGTAGCTGCACCATCTCGGATCCTGGGTCGCAAAGGCGAGCGGCGAAATGCCGAGAACGAAGGTGTTGATTCCTCTGTAGCGGCGCCCCGTGGTGGCGTTTATAGGAGCGGAAGGACCGCCGGCTTTCTCAGGATCCCATGGCTGCCGCCAGGGTTTCACGCCGGTTTCCAGCGCGGCGACGATCTTGTCGGTGAGTTCTTGGTAGCTGTCATTGCGAGCGGCGTTGGAATTGCGTTTGAAACGGGTCATCGGGACTGTCCTTTTCCATTTGATTTCCTCGAACAAGTCCTTCCGCGCCGTATCCCGTTCGTCGGGGCAAGGGCGCGCAGCGGGGAGGCCGGAGACCAGCGCAGCGGCTCCGCGCCTCCCGCCCCCTTGCGGCGGCGGGCGGGAATGCGGTAGCGCCTCCTATTCGCGTGTCGTCTCGTTTGTCTCAGCAGTTTGGGAGTTCAAACCGGGGTTCGGCGTGGCGGAGACTGGGTCGGCCGCGCCGGTGCGAATAGAGACCGCCTTGATGAGCGCAGCTTGGGCGCGCGGGAGCTAGAGGGCGAAATCCGCGCCGGAAAGACCCATGGTCTGCGCGGCCTCGGCCAGGAGACCGGCGAGAACGTCGAAGTGTTCGGCTTTGCGCTGGACGGTTTCCTCGAATTGGGAAGGAACCGGTAGGGCGGTTCCCCGGTAGGCTGCGTCCGCGCCAATCCAGATGGCGCTGACGTAAGTATCGCCGGCCAAATCGTAGGCGGGCAGCTCTCCTTCGTCGTTGGGGTCGCTGATTGCGCGTTGGCAGGCTTCTTCCGCTGTCTGCGCGTTATAGGTCCGATGGCGAAAATAGGGCCTGCGATAGCTTGTCTCGATCGTAAATGTCGGCATTGGGAATAATCCATGCGTTCGGATGAAAGTTGGTTCGTAAGCGAGCCGGTCCGCGGGGTCGCAAATCAAAAACGGTTAGGGACAGGACCGACCATCAAATGGGGCCGCGACGGGCGGCTGGTCGGAAGGATCGGCGCCCGGGACGCCGGGCCGCACTTCGCCGTCCCATTCGCCGTCATCGTAATTTGAGAGAGGTTCCGGACAGGCCTGTCCGTTGAAAGACGGAAAAAAGGGGGAGCATGTGCCGCCAAACGCGACCCCTTCAAAGTTTGCGGCGCCGCTGAACACTTTCAATTTGGCCGAGATAATTTGCGCCATCATCGAGCCGACGGCTTCGAGCATCGACTTGCATGCCGGGGCCATCGGGTCATCGAGAGCGATGAGGCACTCCAGCATTTCGTCGACAGAAAGGTATTTCGACATTGTGAGTTTCCTTGGTTTGGATCGCGGAAGTTTCGATACGGGCGAGCGGAAGGGATTGAGCGCGCCGCGTCAAATTCCTGCTGCTGCAATAGAAGAAGGGTGTCTGGTGGGTGGGCTTGCGTCGCGCCCGGTGCACCATCTCGGCGGTGGTATCCGGCGCGAGATGGCGCGCTCGTATTCGCCGCAGGCTATTCGTTCGGCGTCACGCCGTTTGGCTCTGCGCTGGTATGCGGGGGCAGAATATCCTCCCAGCGAACGAGGACGATATTCTCCTGGCGGGCGTAATCCTCCGCGACCTCGATCGCCCAACGGCGCGCTTCATGGATCGCGTCTCCGTACTCCTCCCATTTGCGTCCGACGCGCGAGCATGCGGCGGCGATCATGTCGCGCAGGGCGGGGTGGTCCGCGTAGGTTTCGAGGGCCTGATCGAGAGTATCCTCGACGGTGAGAATCAGGAGCGGGTGCCATCCAGCCGGCTCTCTACAGTCGAGCATGACGGTTTGCGCGTCGTCCTCCGAAAGTGCGCCGGTCGCATAGCGCCAGGCGCGGTGAAAGCGTTGCAGTTTGGAACGAAAGCGGGAGCTGGTCCACCGAAGCACATCGAACTGGTGCCAGTTGGTCGTGGGGGCGAGGCTACTCATGGGCGGCCTCGACGCTGTCAGTAGCGGCTAGAGCCATCCGGTCGGTGGTTTCGATCGCGGAATGCGTATTCTTGCCTATTTCGGAAAGGATGGCTTCGTAGAGCACGGCGAGACGATTGCTGCCAGTGTCCATCACGCCGTTGGCGAGCAAGGAGGCCAGCGCGTCGCGCTGCTCGGGATCAAGGGCTATCGTGGTCGTAGCGGACGGACTATGTTCCGTTCGGAGAGCAGGGATTGTGTCAGCCATTCTCGCTTCCTTTCGATTCAGATGCTCTTGCTTGTTATTTGAATCAAAAGCGCCCGCGCGACCGGCGGGGCAAGGCCGAGCCTAGCCGGGGTCCCCGCGCGTTTACGCGTGGGGCGGCGGCTCGGGAGCGGAGCGACGAAGCCTTGCGGCGACTGTCGCGAGAGCGCATTGTCGGCTGCCAAATATTCTGACACTGGCCTAATTGATTTTAGGCAAGTTTCTTTTTGGTTCGCCAGTTATTGGGACGGGCTTTGCCAAAATACGTGACACAACGGGCCAGAATTGCCAGAAGAAATGACACTGCGTGCCAGAGTTCGTGGACGTTGCGTGCCAACCTGTCGATGAGGACCGCATATCGGGGCGCGGTCAGCTCGAGTTTGGTCTCCAATGGGCCGAAAGGGGAACGGTGCCTTGCGACGGGCGGGGCATCGAAGCAGCCATTCGCGTCCGCACGGCCATCGGCAGCACTCGACCCAAGCTGGGCATAGGCCGGCCCGTTACGCGATCTCTGGAGCGGAAGTTCAGCGCCGCTCGGCACCGATTGGCTTCGCCCGCGAAATTGAAAAGTCATGGAGTGATCGTAAGCGGCTCACGCAAACGATGCCCGCCACGTTTCCTCGGTAAATCTGACGGAGGTCTTAAGCGGCGGGCGCAAAGTGAAAATCTTCGGCGTCGCCGCGAAATCGAAGACGCGGTAGAGGTTGAATCCTTCCGGGGATTCCTCGGCGAACGACTTCTCGTTTCGCGACATGAAGAACGGTGTACGCAAATCGCCGCAAGTCGTCTTCACCTCGATGAGCTTTCTGGCCCCCGACTGTGGGTCGAACGACAAAATGTCGTAGCCGGCTCCGGCCCCGTGGACATCCGACTCCCAGCACATATCGCGGATGAGATCCCGGCGCTCCGCAGCGAACAGGCGCCGCTCCTCGATTTCCATAACGAAGGCTTCGCCCTTCTTGCCCAAGGCCCTATTGCGAGCGTCGCGCGCCACCGGATCGAATTTCCGCGCCAGGCGCAGAATCGGTTCCGGAATCTTGTCGTCGGCAGGCTCCAGTGGAGGTGGCGCTACGAAGGGGTTGAAGGCGGGGTCGATGACCGGCATTCGGACCTCCATCTCCAACGCCTGTGGCGAATGCGAAAGGTACCTATTGATCGCCGCTGTCAGCGCCTCAAATTGCGCGTTCATGGCCGGCTTGTAGCCAATGATCTGTGGGCTTCCGAGCTTGCTGAGTACGGCGCTCACGTTCCTATATTTGAACTCGACGGAGCCTCGGCTTCGTCCTGTCGCTGCGACAATGTCCGCGTTGTGGCGGCGTTTGACATAGTGCCGCGCCGCTAGTTCGTCCGCTAGCATGGCAAAATAGTCGGCGATGAGGAGGTCGTTCTCCGCGTCCGTCCAATCTGATCCGGCTGGGGTTAGGGCCATCGTGGGTTCTCAGGCGAGGGAACGCATAGCGAGCGTCATGGTCGCAGATCCATGAATCATGTCAAACTTCCAGGCGGCAAGTTTGCCGCGTTCGAAGACGGCTCGGCTCGTTGAATATGCGAAGAGCGGACCATCTGGGTTGGCGGGACGCTGCACGTGGCATCCGCTTTCATGTCTGTGCGTCCTTAGCAAGCGTCCCGCGCATCAGGACGGAGCAAAAATTGAAAAGCCTGATTGCGGTGGCGTGACCCAACCGATTGACATCAAAGGCCGCTTTGCGGCATTCAGGGCACCCATCAATCAGGCGAGGTTTAGCGATGCCAATTTACGGCTATCAGTGCAAGAAGTGCGGCGAGACCTTCCAGACGCTAGTGCGTTCTGGCGATGAGCCGACATGCCCGGCCTGCGGTGCCGTCGAACTGGAGCAGCAATTGTCCTTGATTGGCTCTCCGGCGAAGGGCGGTGACAGCGATGCGCCGCCGACCTGCTCGAACGTCGGCGCCGGACCGGGTTGCGCAACGTGTCCCGGCGCGGCCATGTTCGGTTAGATTTCCAGCCCTTCGCAACAGGTTGGGCAGCGGAGAGAGTAGCATCCCGAATTTTTTTTGATTTGGAGGGTCTGAGGCGAACCGCCAATACCGAAAAAGGGTTTTTTGGCGGTTTTGTTGGGTTCTCGGGGAGGGCTTCCTAAATCGGCGCCGCATCAAAAATGCGCCACGAACGCACGTCCGAGGCGTGCCACGAAATGACGCTGCCGGAGCTGAGAACAGCAGCTTTGGACGAACGGGGCACCGAAACGGCCATTCGCCTCCGCGCGTCCATGGGCAGCACTCGACCCAACCTCGTCGTTCCGAGACCAGCTTCCGATTCTCCGAGGCAGTCGTTCAGGAAGTTGGGGTGCCGACTGCAGAGCGCTCAAAGCGATCCTTTAGGAAACACGAATCTTTGTCCTTGCTTGAAACAAAGCGGACATCGAGCCGAGTTGCCGATAGTCCAGCTGTAATCGGGCGCGCGCTTCGGAGGGCTTCCATCGTCTCGACGCCGGCAGTGAAAATCGAGTAATGTCACCATCTAATGCGTAATGCGCTGCAAGGAGGACGAACTGGGTCATGACCGTTTCCCCACAAGGAATGAGTGTCCAGTCATTGTACCGCTCTTACAGAGACGGTTCCCTCATCGTAAATAGGCAATATCAACGCAAGTTGGTCTGGACGGTGGCCGAGAAGCAAAAGCTCATAGACAGCATACTCAAAGATTATCCGCTGCCGTTGTTTCTGCTTGCCGAGAAGCCGGCGAGCGAGGTCGGAAAGTCAACTACGCTTGAGGTTATCGATGGTATGCAAAGGCTGAACGCCATCTTCAGCTACATAGAGCACGGCTTTCTCGTAGACGAAAAGTGTTTCAATATTGACGAATTTACCCGCGCTCGCCAAGCTTCAGATAGGGGCGAATTCAACGTCTTTTCTAAGGAGGTTGCCCGTCTTTCAGCGCAAGAATGCGCCGATATGCTCGATTACCAATTAGCCGTGACCATCTTTCCCGGTGAGTTGGACACCCGGATCACCGATGTGTTCGGACGCATCAACTCTGGTGGAAAGCAGCTCAGTGACCAAGAACGCCGTCAGGCGGGGGTCCTATCACCCTTCGCGGAGCTGGTGAGGTCTTTGGCGGCCGAAATCCGAGGCGACGTATCTCGAGAGACGCTGCTTCTCAGCGAGATGCCCGAGATCAGCATCGAAACAAGCAGAAATCCGCATGGTTACTCTCTCAAGGCGGAGGACATCTTCTGGTGCTACCAAGGGATCCTACGAACTGGCGACCTTCGTGAGAGCGACGATGAGCAGGCAATTGCGGACATCGCAGCTTCGATCCTGCACGGAAGCCCCGTGGAGGCTTCGGGAGACTTCCTCAACCGTCTCTATTCAAAGGAGTGCGACGAATACGGCGAGATCAATAAGAAGCTCGCTGCGTTCGGCAGGGACCGACTGGAATATGAAATCAAAACGGTTTTCTCGACCATCCGATCGGTCATCGAAAATCATGACCCGTCGCGATTCTGTTTCCGAAGCACCGTATACCCAAAAGCAACGTCCAACGCTCAGAAGTCGCCATTCTACGCGGTCTTCATGGCCTTCTATGAGCTGATCTTTCAAGAGAACTTGACTCCCGCTCTCGATGATAAAATCATAGTGGCATTAAATGATCTGACAAGGCGCATTGAAATTGGACAGAAGCATATTAAGAGCGAGGACCGCCGGAACAACATCAAGGTCACCAAAGGGCTAATCAGGGATCAATTTGTGGCCGCGGACGTGGCCGCCCTACGTCACGGCCCGGGGATGATCTTCGACTTTGAGAACTCCATTCGTCGCTCTCGGACCGAAACGACTCGATACGAATTTAAGCAGGGCCTTCTCCGGCTGGATGACAAGCGGCAGAGAGATCCGGCAATCATTCAGACGATTCTGGAGACTATTTGCGGCATTGCGAATGTGGGACCCGATGCGGACGGGTTCCTTTACATTGGCATCGCCGACAAGCCTCAAGACGCGGAGCGGGCTCAGGAGTTAGACAAAATCGAACCGATCAGGTTTGGCCATGTTGAGATCGTAGGTATCGAACGCGAGGCGAAGCAGCTTCGCCTTCCAATTGACAAATATGTACGCCTTGTTGAGGATGGAATCGCTCGGTCTGAATTGAGCGAGCCGCTGAAGACCAACGTCCTCACCTCGCTCGATTCAATTTCCTACAAGGGTCTTGAGGTTATCCGCATCCGGGTTCCTAGCCAGGCGCAGCCGACTTTCCTTGGAGACCAATGCTTCATTCGTGTTGGGTCGTCGACGAAGACGGCCACCGGTCCTCAGATCTCTGCCATCACAAAGCTCTTCTCGGCTAAATCGGCTGCATAAGAATTACTTTGTTAACCCATTGATCAGGGCCGCTCTTGAAATAGCCGCCCAGTATAGCTCAGTTTGGTTGTCCCTACCATGAGCGCAGTGCTGCCGAATGTCTCCCCTTGGCGCACTCCCCCGCGCGCTTGCGCCCCGGAAGGGCCGGAGGCGACCCAAAGCGGAAATTAGGCTCACGGTTCTCAATGACAGGAGTTGACCCTTAGGCGACAGCCGCGACCTACCTGTGTCTGCGTGGAGCGCTTCTGAAAGCGGACATTTAATGAATCGGTCAATCTGTTGATTCCATCTCAATCACGATGCAAGTTCATCTGCGCTATTCGTAAGCCTCGCTTTCACAGCGCGGCTGCGCCTGGTGATCCCGTCGATGGCAGGAGCCGGGCGCGCCCTGAAGCGGTGCGCCATAATGGTATTCAACGTCGATCTGGCACAAGCATTTGATAAGGAACTCCCTCACCCGACAAGCTGAATGTCAAACCGAGCCCGAGCCGCTATCTTCGAGGCAGGATCGTCGCATTATATTTCGTGCCGACTGCCGAATTAAGGAGGCGTCATGACTGCCGAAGCTGCTAAGGAAGGGCCCCATGTCCACACCGAGGGGATTGGCGCGCTGGCGCTAGGCGCGCTCGGCGTCGTTTACGGCGATATCGGCACCAGCCCGCTCTACACGATCAAGACGGCGGTCGCATGGACCGGACGGGCGTTCACCCCCGAAGAAGCGCTCGGGATGCTGTCACTGATCATCTGGACCCTGGTGATCGTTACGTCGGTCAAATATGTCGCCGTCATCATGCGCGCGGACAATGACGGCGAGGGCGGCATTCTGGCGCTGATGTCCCTGCTCGGCGTCAAGCATGGCCGCCGCCCGCAGATCATCGCCATGGGCATGGTCGGCGCGGCTTTACTGTTCGGCGACGGCGCTATCACCCCGGCGATTTCCGTGCTCAGCGCGCTCGAAGGTCTGAAAGGCGCTGCGCCGCCCATCGCGCCCTATGTCGTGCCGCTGTCGATCGTCGTCCTCATCGCCTTGTTCTGCTTGCAACCGCAAGGCACCGGACGAATTTCCAAACTTTTCGGCCCGATCATGGTGACATGGTTCGTCGTGATCGCCGTGCTGGGGATTTGGTCGGTCGTCCGGCATCCCCAGGTGCTGGTCGCCCTCAACCCCGTCGTCGGCCTTCATTACCTGTTCGGGCACGGATTTGCCGGCTTTCTGGTGCTCGGCGCGGTCTTCCTTTGCGCCACCGGCGCTGAGGCGCTTTACGCAGACATGGGCCATTTCGGCGCCCAACCGATTCGGCTGGCGTGGTATGGGCTAGTCTTCCCGGCCCTGATCTTCTGTTACGCCGGCCAGACGGGGCTGCTCCTCGACGCGCCGTCCGACAAGGATTTCGATCCGTTTTACGCGCTCTGTCCGGGCTCCTTGCAGCTTCCGCTCGTGGCGCTGGCGACGGCAGCGACCGTCATTGCGAGCCAGTCGATCATCACCGGCGCCTATTCGATGACACGCCAGGCGATCCAGCTCGGCCTCCTGCCGCGCGTGCGCATCTCGCAGACCTCGGCGCGGAGCTATGGGCAGATCTATGTCGGAATGGTCAACTGGTCCCTGATGGCTTTGACGCTTGTGCTCACGGCGACCTTCCAATCCTCGGACAATCTGGCGGCGGCTTTCGGCGTGGCCGTTTCGCTCACAATGCTGCTGACCAGCTGTCTGATGTTCGTCGCCATGCGCGAAGTCTGGCGTTGGAGCCTAGCCTTGAGCATCGCCGTCGCCGGGCTGTTCGTTGTAGTCGACAGCTCCTTTGTCGCGGCCAATTTCGTCAAATTCTTCGAGGGCGGATGGATTCCGATCCTAGTCGCAAGCTTCATCTATTTCCTGATGACGAGTTGGGACCAGGGCTATGCTGCCCTGCGCGCGGCGCTGGAGCGAGACACCATGCCGCTTTCGGATTTCATTCGCAGATTCCATGAAAAGGCCCGCGTGTCCGGCACGGCGGTCTATCTCACAAGCCGGACAGATGTCGTTCCCGTGGCCCTATTTCATAATCTGAAACACAACAAGGTCGTCCATGATCGCATCGTGCTGCTCAATGTGGTGACCGAACAGGTTCCCAGAATCGAGCCGGAAGATCGGGTGCGCAGCGCTGACCTCCCTGACGATTTCCATTCCTTATGCGTTCGCTACGGATTCATGGAGCAGCCGGACATCCCCGTCGCGCTGAGCGACGAAAAGGGCGAATATCCTCTGCATTTCAATATGATGGACACATCGTTCTTCGTCGGCCGCCTGAGCGTCACGCCGCGCGGTCATTCGAGATGGTGGCGCGTCAAAATGCAGGTGTTCAAATTCCTGCATCGAAACGCGCTACCCGTGACGGAGTTCTTTCGCATTCCGCCCGGTCGGGTGGTCGAACTTGGCGGCCAGATCGAATTATAGCGAAGATCTGGCCGAACCTCCAGGCGTCGCGGATTTTTTACGATTTCCTCACTTTTGGCGCCCCGGTTCTGAATAGAAAGTTTGCGGCGTAATGGCTTATCCGCACCAAATCGGCTCAAGCTGAATTGGCGGACTCAAATGCTTCTCTCTCATTCCGGAGGACAGGTGGGAACAAAACTCGATCGGATCGGGATGGGCCAGGATTCTCGCCACCTGTCGCATCATCACACGGCGCGCTTGGCATCGGAGGTGGCGATCGTCGTCGGCGTCATCCTGCTTTGGCTAGCCTTGGCCCAACCTTCGCCGGCGAAACCGAACCTGGCCTTCGAGCCAAAGAACTGCAGTTTCATGGAGCGCGAAGGGAACCCTTGCGCGCCCGTGCTCCCATTGCGGCGGCAGACGCTGAAAATGGTAGCTGAACCAGTGCCAAGGCTGGCCCACTATGCCAATCGCCGCCTCGCGCAGGAGCTCGATCCGCAATCGCTTGCGTTCGCCGGCATTCATCGAAATATCCTCATCCTGCCCTTGGCTGCGTAGTGATCGAGGCGGTTCTAGCGTCTTGCCCGTACACTGACAAACGGTCGTCCGTCCGGATTGGCCGCGAGAGTTCCAGTTACCAATTAAAGACCAATCCCTCTGAACGGCAGCTATCCTGAGTTCGCTGCTGTAGATGTGAGCTGCCCTTCGGCAAGCGGCCCGACCACGCCATAGACTGAATGACCGCTTTCCATATTGCAAGCTTCGGAGCAGACTGGCGGAAACCCACCCATCCTCGCCGTCTATGCCTCCGAGCCGGATGTCTGCTTCGGAGCAGCGGCGCCGTTGTACCGAGCGGCCCTTAAGGAGGGCGGCCGGCTATCTTTACAGCGCGCCAATCGGAGACGTCCGGGTCAGCAAGGGACAATGACCGGGTCGATTCACGGCCAGTCATCATCGGCGAGCTAAATCATGACTAGCTCGCCGATGATGCCTTCGTCTCTAGCGTCGTTTTTCCGGTCTTACGATACGTGGCAACTGGCAGTTGGCATTTGTTGTCACGCGCATTTTATCTGGCGAACTGCAACATGCTCTCAATTTTTCAGGCGGACTCGCATTTTATTTGGCAACCGACACAAATGGTGACAGTGTTTCTGGCGGAGTGACATTATATTTGGCAACCGACACGCATCCATTTCCTACTCTACCTATGAACAACCGGATGTGGCGCCGCATTCACAGCGGAGGCAATGCCCGGCCCTGGTCATTGTGAAATTACCACACTCGGGGCAACTTTCCCCTTCATAGCCTTGGAGTTTAGCTACAGCGATCTTTTCAGCTATCGTAGACTCATCGCCGCGAACAGTCCACGGGAGATGGTCGAACGTGTGGTCGAATGTTTGAGAGCTTTGTAGATCAATGGCTGCGGAGCCTTGAGCCGCATTTCTGATGAGAGCATGCGTTTCGACAGTGGAACGCACAAACCCTCGGGAGATGAGTGGAGAGGCGGCGCCGCCGCTCAATGCAAGGGCGAGAGAATTAGCGCGGGAGCCAGTTTCCAACCCATCCGCCGAGGCCGTTGAAGGATCGATATGGGCGAGATCGTTGCGACCGAGATAGGACACCGCAAGCTCTCGAAAAATGTAGTCAAGGATGGAGGTCGCATTTTTGATTGCGTCATTGCCCTGCACCAGGCCCGCTGGCTCGAAGCGGGTGAAGGTGAAAGCGTCGACATACTCCTCGAGCGGCACGCCATATTGAAGGCCGACAGAGATCGCGATGGCGAAGTTATTCATCAGCGAGCGGAAGGCAGCGCCTTCCTTGTGCATGTCGATGAAGATTTCACCGAGACGGCCGTCGGAATATTCGCCGGTTCGCAGATAGACCTTGTGACCGCCGACACGCGCCTTCTGGGTATAGCCCTTCCGTCGCTCGGGGAGCCGCTCGCGTTCGCGCAAGCGTTCGATTCGCTCGACGATGCGCTCGGCGACGAGGGCGGCTCGCGCGGGGGCGTCGGCTGCGATCAACGATTCGATCGCGTCCTCCGCCTCGTCGTCCTCGATCAATTGGCTGCTCAAGGGCTGCGATAGCTTCGAGCCGTCGCGATAGAGAGCATTAGCTTTGAGGCCGAGGCGCCAGGAGAGCATATAGGCGTCCTGGCAATCCTCTATCGTGGCCTCGTTCGGCATATTGATCGTCTTGGAGATTGCGCCAGAGATGAAAGGCTGCGCGGCGGCCATCATGCGAATGTGGGCCTCGGCAGATAGGAAGCGTTTGCCTGTTCGTCCGCACGGACTTGCGCAATCAAAGACCGGGTAGTGCGCTTCCTTCAGGTGTGGAGCGCCTTCGACGGTCATGGCGCCGCAGACAAAAACATTGGCGGCGTCGATCTCAGCGCGGGAAAAACCGAGGTGAGAGAGGAGGTTGAAATTGTGCTCTTCGAGTTTTTCGGCCGGTATCTTGAGCGTCCCGGTGAGGAATTCAGCGCCGAGCGTCTGTTTGTTGAAGACGAATTTGATGTCGAAGGCGCTCTTCAAGGTCGCCTCAAGCTCGACGAGCTTGGCTTGCGTGAAGCCCTTTGTCAGAAGCGTTTCATGATTGATCCCCGGCGCGTCTTTGAGCGTCGCGCGGCCGATTGCGAAAGCGACGATGGCGTCGATCTCCCGCTGGCCATAGCCGAGCGAGCGCAGCCCTTCGGGGACGGAGCCATTGATGATTTTGAAATAACCGCCGCCTGCGAGCTTCTTGAATTTGACCAGCGCGAAATCGGGTTCGATGCCAGTCGTGTCGCAGTCCATGACAAGGCCGATCGTCCCGGTCGGGGCGATGACGCTGACCTGCGCGTTGCGATAGCCGAAATTGGCGCCGAGTTCGAGGGCGCAGTCCCACCCAGCTTTCGCGCGTTCGCCGAGCGCTTTGTCGGGCAGAGCGGCGTGATCGAGCGGGATCGGCGCGATCGAGAGGCCTTCGCCGCCGAATTCGCCATAGGCGGCGCGGCGATGATTGCGCAGCACACGCTTCATGGCGGCGGCATTGTCCTCGTATCGGTCGAAGGGTCCGAGCTTGGCGGCCATTTCCGCCGAGGTCGAATAGGCGACGCCGGTGAGAATCGCGGAGAGCGCGCCGCAGAGCGCGCGAGCGCGGTCCGAGTCGTAGCCGATGCCGGAGGTCATCAGAAGGCCGCCGGCGTTTGCGTAGCCGAGGCCGAGGGTGCGGTAATCGAAGGAGCGCCGCGCGATTTCCCGGGCCGGAAACTGCGCCATCATCACGGAGATTTCGAGCACGATGGTCCAGAGGCGGATGGCGTGCTCATAGGCGTCAAGGTCGATTTGTCCGGCGCTTGTCCGAAACTTGATCAGGTTCAAGGAGGCGAGATTGCATGCCGTGTCGTCGAGGAACATATATTCCGAGCACGGGTTCGAGGCGACGATCGGGCCTTCCGCGGGACAGGTGTGCCAGTCGTTGATCGTCGTGTGAAACTGTAAGCCGGGGTCGGCGCAGGCCCAGGCGGCGTGGCCGATTTTGTCCCATAGGCCTCGGGCTTTCATCATCTTATGAGCGGAGCCATCGAGCCGGCGCGTCAGGGTCCAGTCGCCGTCGTTTTCGACTGCGCGCAGAAATTCGTCGGTGACGCGAACCGTATTGTTCGAGTTCTGCCCGGAGACTGTGAGATAGGCTTCCTTGTCCCAATCGGTCGTGAAGGTCTCGAAGTCGATGTCGGTTTTGCCCTGACGGGCGAGCTGGATCGTCTTCTTGATGCTGGCGTCCGGCACGAAGGCGCGGCGGGCGAGCTTGATCTCTTTTTTCAGCGCCGGGTTCTTTTCCGGGTCGAAGCAGTCTTCTCTCGGCCCCTCGCAATTGAGGCAGGCGCGAAGGATTGCCTTCAGCGCCTTGCGCAGGGCCTTGGAGCCCGCGACGAGCGAGGCGACCTTATGCTCCTCACGCACCTTCCATTCGATAAGCTCTTCAATGTCCGGATGATCGGCGTCGACGATGACCATTTTCGCGGCCCGGCGCGTCGTGCCGCCGGATTTGATGGCGCCGGCCGCGCGATCGCCGATCTTCAGGAAAGACATGAGACCGGATGAATTGCCGCCGCCGGAGAGCCTTTCCTTCTCGCCGCGCAGCTTCGAGAAGTTCGATCCGGTGCCGGAGCCGTATTTGAACAGCCGCGCCTCGCGGGTCCAGAGATCCATGATGCCGCCCTCGTTGACGAGATCGTCGGCGACGGACTGGATGAAGCAGGCGTGCGGCTGCGGATGTTCGTAGGAGGAGTTCGATTCGACGAGTTCGCGGGTGAACGGGTCGACGTAGAAATGCCCCTGGCTGGGGCCGTCTATGCCATAGGCCCAATGCAGGCCAGTGTTGAACCATTGCGGCGAGTTGGGCGCCGCGATCTGGCGAGCCAGCATGAAGCGCAGCTCGTCGAAAAAGGCCAGGGCATCGTCGTACCCGTCGAAATAATCGCCCTTCCAGCCCCAATAGGTCCATGCGCCGGCGAGCCGGTCGAAGACCTGTTTGGCCGACGTCTCAGGGCCGTAGCGGTTTTTGTCGGAATAGAAAGGGCCGGCCAGAGCCGCTTCATCCGCCTCGGAGCGCCATAGGAAATGCGGCACGCCATCTTCGGGCACCGGCGACAGCACGGCCGGCACGCCCGCCTTGCGGAAATATTTCTGCGCGAGAACGTCGGCGGCGACCTGGCTCCAGGCTATCGGGACTTCGACTTCGGCGAGAGAGAAGACGATCGAGCCGTCGGGGTTGCGGATTTCGCTCTTGACCTTGTGAAAAGCAATGTCGGCGTAAGGCGAGCGGCCTTCTTTGGTGTAATGGCGCGTTATTCTCATTGGGGAAGATCCTTGTTCATGCGGTGGTCAGGCGTTTCACTTCGAGGCGATGCGCGGAGCACGCCCAGCGTCCGGGGCGGCCGGCGCGGAGACTGATGTCGAAGCCAAACCATGCAGGCTCCCCGCAGACGGCGCAGGCATGCTGGCCGTCGGGTCGGAGGGTTGGGCCATGGGGGTGGCTCGAACGGGTCTCGGACGGGCTGGGAGCGGCTTTCTGGCTGAAGAGGTCTGTCACCGGTCTCGCCCATTCGCTCGTCGCTTGCCGTGTTTTTTGCTGTCTCCTGTCAGCAATATCTTCCCCCAGCCGCCTCGCGCGGGCCGGGGCAAGGGCGCGCCATGGCGCGGCCGCTCTTTCGCGGCGAACCCTTGCGGCGGACGGCGCGCAAGCGGCAGCTTCCGCTTCTCTCTTTCTTCGGCCATTGCCCGAGCGGTTTTTGTGATCGCTCCGGGGGTCATCTGGGGCGTAAACTCACAAGGCCGCCACTCCATTGAGCCTTGACCGGAATCATCCCTTCGGGCGCGAGCTCCACTTGCTCAACGGCCTCGATTTCGCCGCCGATGGACTGGGCATCGATCACATGGGCGCCTTGCACATCCTGCAACGAGTTCGAGACCGGCGGCATAAACTTCCGCCGTTTTTGCGTCGAGGGCGTCGACATAGATTTCGCATGTGGTGCGGACTTCCTCGGTCGCGCGGATCTTGAATATGGGCATGTCGTTTTTCCGAAGTTCAGAGGGATGCGTTGAGGTGGAGAATGCGGGTCTGATAGGCGTCATTCCATGCTTTGAGGATCGCCAGGAGGTCAGCCCTCGGGCGATCGGGAATGAGGGACGCAACGACCGGGCTTTGAGCAGGGGATTTACGCCAACCGGTTCCGGCATGGGCTTCGTTCGCGCAATGGATTGCGTCCGACCTTGCGGCGGCGAGGGCTGCGTCAATCGACATGGTGAGGTCTCCGGGCGGTCATTGGATTGGAATGCGTGTTTGACAGGCGTGAGATCGAGAGCGCGGCGATCGAGAGGATCGGAGGTCTTTGGTGAAAAACGCTGTCAGGCGCGGGACGCTCATTGAGCCAGCGCTGGACCTCAGCCGGAGCGATGGCCATGGCGATTTGCGTAGGTAAGCACCGGCTCCCGGTATCCAGAATATCATCGTCGCCGTTGATCAAATCCAGAATGAATGTAAACGCGGCGGTTTTGATGTCGGGCTCGGCTTCATCCGAGATCGAGGCGTCGATCGCGCTGATGAGGGCGCGAGCCTCTGGCTCTGGGAGACCGTTCCACGTCGCCAGTGCGACGAAGCCGTTCTGTTCATGGTCGGCGACAGTCAGGATGATGTTCATTTTGGTCTCCGGGGCGTTGCGGGATCAGGCGGATGCGGCATCCCAACGCTGAGCGAGGGCATCGGCGTCGGCGCGGGAGAGGCACTCGTCGCATCCGGCAGGATCGTCGCAGGAACAGTTTTCCTTGATCTGCGCTTCGTTCGGAAACGCGCGATAGATCGCCGCGGCGAGCCGCTTTTCAGCCGGGTCGTTCGGCGCGCGCTCGGTTAACCAATCGCGCGCCCTGTCGATGATGGCTTGCAATTCGGGGGGCATTTTCGACATTTCGTTAGCTCCTGTGATTGATGGGTATTTGGTGGGCGAACGGTCACGCGTGACCAGTGGTGAGTGGTGCGCGAGCGTCAAATTCATCGCTCGATCCCCAGCCTTCGCCGGGACCAAGCGCGCGGATGTTCACGAGAAAACCACTCTTGACTTCGCGCGCCAGCACATCCTCGGCCGCCTCGATCGTGGTGAAATGGGTTCGCGCGAGATGATCCATACTTGCCTTGCCGCCCCAGACATCGAGGCGGATGACGGTCGTGGTCATGTTCATTGCTCCGGAGCGTCGGTTGGGCTGGTGGAAAGCGCTTGTTCGAGCTTGTCGGCCTCGGCCTCAATCGCAGTGGCGACGGCCGTGGACCATTGTTCGCGCAGGATGCGAGCAGCCAATCGGAGCAGGTGGGGCGAACGCCGGCCGCGCGCCTGCTCGATCAGGGCGTCAGCGATTTCCGTGAAATCATCGAATGGCAGATCTATCTTCATGCGGTTCGCTCCTCGATAAGGGAGAGGGGATGCGCTTCGCGGCGCCGAACCGATAGTTTCCAGCCAAGTTTGCCGAGATGGGCGAGTTCCTGCTCCGCCCATTCGAGAAAGCGCTGGCGCTCCTCGGGGCTGAACAATTGCCACGCCGCCCACGAGCCAGAGCGCGATGCGGTGAAAAGCATGAAGCCGATGATTTCTTTTAACGCGGCGGTCTCATGCGAGCCGGCGGCGGGCGCCGGCGCGGCGATGCCGGCAAGCTTGCTCGGAACTTCGAAATAGAAATGGCCGCCCTTGGTCCATTTGGTGTGAAAATGGGCAATCCAGGTTTGTCCGAGCATGACGGACATGAGGTCTTCCGCGCCGGACCATCCGCCGGTGTGGAACTCGATAAATTCAACAGGCGAGCCGAGGTCATTTTCGCCATGTTCGATGGTGATGGAACAGCATGCGAGATGCGGTTTGATGCCGGGTAGCCAGGCGAGGAAGCGCGCGGCCGAACGAAGAGAAAAGTCGAAGGTCCGCAGCCGCTCCAGCCATTTGCTTGTCAGATAGCCGCTATCGGACTCGATCGAACCGATTAGTTTGGTGAGTTCAAAGATCATGGGTCTGTTTTTCCTCGTGGCGAGCGGAGCGTGCGGTTCCTTGCGCAGGGCCGGACGCCAGCTGGTCTAAAAGCTGCGGAAGCGGCCGGCGGGCGCGCGGAAGGCAGGCGGGGCGCGGGGTGAAGGCTGCGGTCGAGCGCGGTTCTGGTCGCGCAGCCAGCCAAAAACGCGATTGTCGTCAGGGATGTCGTCGATGAAGGGTGACGGAACGGCGGGGCCGCGACGAAAGCCGCAATGAGAGATCGTCACGCGGCTCATGCCGCGGGTGAGCGCGACATAAGCGAGCCTTCTTTCCTCGTCGCGGTCGCTATATTCCGAAGGGATCGTGCCGGCTTCCCAGGCCGGCAAAAAGACATGGGGAAACTCGAGCCCTTTGGCCTTGTGGAGGGTCATGAGGCGGACAACTCGGGTGTCGTCCTCGTCGGGCCGGTTGGTGGCGAGCGCGACATGGTCGAGCAGTTCGCGAGCTGTGTGGAAGCCGCCGGCGATTTCGAGAAGCTCCTGCAGGTTCTCCAGCTTGTCCTCGGTGGTCTCGGCCTTGCTGTCGCGCAGCATGGCGCGATAGCCGGTGGCGTCGAGCAGCAGGGAAATCTGGTCGGCGAGCGTATGCGAAGGCTCGTTTGCGACAGCGCGGATCTGACGGGCGAATTCGACGCCGGCGGCCTTCGTTTTCGGCGGCAGAGCGACGGTGTCGAGAGCTTTGAAGAGAGAGACGTTGAAGAAGCTGGCTTCGGCGTCGAGAAGCTCCAGCGCCTTGGCGCCGAAGCCGCGGCGCGGTTCGTTGATGACGCGCCGGAACGCTTCGTCGGACTGGCGCTCGTCGGGCGTCGTGGCGAGACGCAGGAGGGCGATGGCGTCCTTGATTTCAGAGCGGGCGTAGAAGCCGACGTCGCCGATCAGACAATATGGGACGCGCGCGCGCATAAGAGCTTCCTCGAAGCCGCGCGAGAGGAAGTTGTTCCGGTAAAGAATGGCCATCTGCTCGAAGGGAACGCCCTTCGCGTGGCGTTCGACGATTTCGGCGACGATCCCGGTCGCCTCGGCCTGCGCGTCACGGTAGGCGAGCACTTCGATGCGTTCGCCCTCGCCCTTTCGGGTGAAGAGAGTCTTCCCGAGTCGCTTTTTGTCCTGGGCGATGACGGCGTTGGCTGCGTCAAGTATATGGCCCGTGGATCGAAAGTTTTCTTCGAGACGAACCTGAACGGCGCTGGGAAAATCCTTTGCGAAGCGGCGGATGTAGGAAATATCAGAGCCGCGCCAGCTGTAGATTGCCTGATCATCATCGCCGACGACGAAGATGCGCTGGTGATCTTCGGCGAAGGATTTGAGCCATGTGTATTGCGCGAAGTTGACGTCCTGATATTCGTCGGCGTGAATCCAGTCGAATTTCGAGGCCCAACGGTCGCGATATTCTTCGTTTTGGCGCATGGCGAGCGTTGGCCACATCAGGAGGTCGCCAAAATCGGCGCCATTGGCTTCGCGGAGGCGTTGCTGATAATCCGCGTAGACGCGAACGGCAGCGCGGAGGCCCGCGGCGTCGAGCTGTTCACGGTCGCGCTCGGCGTCGGCGATGCGTTTATTGACCCACGCCAGAGCGCCTTTCGGCGTCATCAGATTATCCTTGAACTGCGAGATCCGGTTGCACATGAGCTTAAGCGGATCGCGACCGGCCTTTGGTTCGTCGTCGTCGCTGGCGAGGTTAAGGGCCTTCATGGTGCGTTTGATGATGCGGCGGCTATCGTCGGCGTCGAGAATATCGAAGTTGTGCCGGAGATCGGCGACTTCCGGCGCCTCTCGCATCTGCCGAGCGGCGAGGCCGTGATAGGTGCCTAGCCAGTTTGGGGCCGCCTGCCCGCCGAGAGCGTCGCGAATGCGGGTCGCCATTTCATTGGCGGCCTTGTTCGTGAACGTCACGGCGAGGATGCGAGAAGCGGGGATGCGATCGTTCGTAATCCGGTGAACGACGGCGGCCGTCAGCGTCGACGTCTTTCCGGTTCCGGCGCCGGCGAGGACAAGGATAGCGCCCTGATGCGCGGCGGCCTCGACCTGCTTCTGGGTGAGGCCAGCAGCAATCGAGTCGAAAGACGCCGTCGATTGAGGATCGACGTCGCGCATGGAGGCGGCGTATTCCGCGTAATCATCTTCATCCAGGAAAGGAACGAAGTCAGGATCAGAGAATTTCGACATGGCAGTTGGCCCCGTTGCAGACGATGAGTTCCCCGTCGCGGTTTCCGTCGGTGGTGAAGACTGTGAATTTGCGCTCGAGATCGAAGTCGCCATCCTCGTCGCGCGGGCCGTCTACAACGACCCCTTCGAGCGCTCCCGAACCGTCATGCGCCTCTACGAAGACGTATTTGTCTTTGAGGCTGTTGCCGGTCACAGGCTGCAACCGGTGAAGGCGGCTGGATTTGGTTCTCGCGATCAGGCGTGAGAAGACCGGCGCCAATTCGGCGAGCGTATCGTCAAGCGCCGCTCTGGCGAGAAGCTGCGCGAGACGTTTGGAGAACATGGCCTGGGCGATCGTCGGCGGCCATGGCTCCCAATTTCTCATGCCGTCCGGGGGGAACAGAGGATCGTCGTCAATTGGTTCGAGCCCGATATCGAGGCTCGAACGCATTTCCTCGCGGGTCCACCCGACGATGTGCAAAGCCTCGCTCGCGGCGGCGAGGCGATCGGCGTGTTTATGTTGTGCATAGGATAGTTCGGTCCAGGCCGGGAGCCGGTAGCGCCGGTCGACGGCAGCCTGGAGGCTTGCGTCCAGACGCGCGAAGTCGGGGCCAAGGTGCGGACGCAACGGCGCCACTGGATCAAACCCACCAAAAAGAGCCTCGGTTGCGTCGTGAAGCAGCTCGCGCAAGGCCTCGCGGGCGGTGAGCGGTCCCCCGGCTTCGCGCAGGGCGAGCACGGTGAGGCTGTGCTGGGCGACGCTGAGCGGGAGAGGCCATTTGGAGTGACCGCCCCAGCGATAGGTGCGCGACAATCCGATCGCGAGGTCTTCGTCCGTCCACGCGTCGGGCTGGGGATCGAGAAGATCGAGACGATTGCCTGATTTCAGGAGGATGTAGGCGCGCCCCTTCGGCGCGGGAAGGGCGAGAGGGGCCGCCGGCGGGGGCGGTGGGGAGTCCTCTTGCGGGTTGCTTTCGATGAGTGGTCCGTCGCCCTCGCGAGGGATGTTCATTTGGTCCCTGAGCCTGTTGAACGGTTCAAAGCGGAGAAAATCGGGAAGTTTCATGATCCATTCCTTTGCTGGGCTTGTTGTTTGATGATGTCGTTCCAGTCGCCGTTTTCGATTGGCGGTCGCAATCGCACGAAGCCGACGCCGGCTTTTTCGGCGATCTCTCGATGTCGGGCGGCGTAAAGGTCTCCCGCGGAATTGGCGTCTGTCGCGCTGCAGAAGGCGTCGGGCTGCCCTGCCATTCCGGCGAGGAGCTGCTTGATCGCGGCGATCGTCGCCGAGCCCATGCCGCCGCCGGTCGCGGCGTAAAGTGTGTGCGGCTGGCACTGCTCGATGACGGCGATGCTGAGAGCGTCGATCGGCGCCTCTGCTACGACGAGACGTCTGAACGGCGGGTCTCCGCCTGGAAAGCGGAACAGTGTCTTCACGCCGCCCGCGAGCGAGCCTTTGTAATTCTGCGCGCGGATTTCGACGTGGGTTACGCGTCCAGCCTCGTCGCGGTGCGCGAACCAGGGGCTTCCATAGGCGCCCTCGCGCAGGACATCCGCCGCGGTGGCGGCCTTGAGGATCTGGTCCGGCAGTCCGCGATCGAGCGCCAGATATTGCCACCCCGGCGACGCCGGCCGAAGGGGCGGCCGCGGTTCCCATCTCTCAGCGGGCATCGCATCGGGAAACTCCCGGCGCCGGCGGCGGGACGCCTCCGGGAAAGCCGGGGCGAGGCCGATGAAAGGACGCAGAAGCTTGCGCACCTGGCCGAAATTAAGGCCTGGATCGAGATGCTGGGCGAGGTCGAAGACGTCGCCTTTCGCGTCGCTCTGTGCATCCCACCATCCCCTGCCCCCGTGGTTGACGATGATGACTTCGCCCGCGCCGCGGCGGTATTTGAGGCAGTTCTTGGTGCTTTCAGCCCGATCGAGCAGCCATGGCGGCGGCAGGCGCTCGAGCAGCGTCGCGCAGCTCACGTCGGCGCGCAGCTTTTCGATTTCGGGGTCATAACTGGTCATGATCTGGGCTCCCATCTCCTGTTTTCAGGAGCGGGAGAGGCGCGCTTCGCCTGCTTCCATTCTGCTTCCCTGATACCCTCCAGCCGACCGCGATGCGGGCGCGCTGCAAGGGCGCGCAAGCGGGGCCGTCGAGACCAGCGAAGCGGCTCGCCGGCCCGACCCCTTGTCTGTGCGTCCGTTATTGCGGTAGCCATTCGCTCCTCCTTTGCTCTCTCCTTTCTTTCGTGAGTCACGCGTGCGCGAACGCGAATGCCTTTTTCGGGAACTGGCGGATGTCGACGATTGACGGGATAAAAGTTGTGCTGAGGGCGTGCGATCCGACGCTCGATCGGCGACGGTCATGGGCCGTGGAAGCGGGGATCGATCTTTTCGGAGAGTGGACGGCGCGCGTTTCTTACGGCCGCATTGGCTCGCGCGGACGAACGATCGCGCGCGTGTTTGAGTCAGAGAAATTGGCGCGGGAATTTGTTCGGAAGGGACTACGCCGGCGTCGATCGGCTAAGCGCCCCTGCGGCGTGGCCTATACGGTGATAGAGGCCTCGCCGGAGGTCTTGCCTTTTGTCGTCGCGGCCGGCCTCGAATGGGAGATCAGGGGTTCAATGGGGGACGCCGTGATCTTAACCGACTGAATTGTGGTTCGGATGAAAGACGCGACTCCACAGCTTAGCTGAAAGTTGCTCGGCGAAGAGGTTGAGGGCGGGCGGGTAACTGATGGAATCCCAGGTTCAAAGAATCACGCTGCCTTCGTTCGCGTTCCGGGCGCTCGCGTGTGTTGCTGGTGAAACTGAAAGCTTTTCGTCGGCGCTGGGCGATATTTGTTCGGCGAGAGCAGAGTTTGATGGCGAGGCCAATTGCCATCTAGCGCCGAACTCATCATTGCTCGCTCGTTTCAGCAGCTTGTCTTTCACCGCGCGGCCGAGCGTGCCATACAGGCTTTTCTCGACAGCTTGGCGTTGTTCGGCATCCAATTTCTTTTTTTTGGCAATTATTTCAGAGATTTGCTTTAGGTGAGCGGGACCGTTGATTTTGGCTAGGGAGCTCAATATAAGGTTTCTTGCTTCGCCGCGCTTTAGCCGGGTTACTCGCGCGGGAACAACAGATGTTGTGCCCAGCGCCCATCTGACGCCGCCGGCGTCGTGGTGGGCCTTTGTTATCAAGCCAACCTTCAAGCCTGTGCGAAAGACGCCGCCAAGAGCAATATTTATCAGGCAAAGCTTGTTGCTGTCGAAGCCCTTTTTCTCGGCGAGGATGTTTGCGATCTCCGAAGCGCTGGCAGGCCGGCCGAGCTCTCGTAAGGCTTCGAGCGTCAGCCGCATCGCCTCGCCGGTCTTGAAACTTATCGTGCGAGCATATTCCCTTGAAGTCGGCGCCGCCGCCATTGACTGACGTCGTCGTCTCCGCGGAGCCGCTCCACGTAGCCTGCCGCGGCGGCTTTCGAAGAGGGGTGTAGAGGCGGAGCGTGACTGCGGGCAGGGTCGCTCCATCAAAGCGGCTGTCACGAGTGACGATCTGCGCAATTTCCGATGTATAGGCGGCCCGGCCAAGTTCCTTCAAAGCGGCCAGCGACAGTTTGAGCAAGTCTCCGGGTTTGAATGGGTGCAAGCGGATCGAGGTCCGAGGGCGCGGCTTCGGCGGGAGCGATTGGCGCGGCGAGATTATCTGCTCGATCGGGGGAAAGTCGAAGGCAGGCCGGTACCTCAATATAGCGGCCTCGAGAGCCGCTATCCGGCCCTGGCATTTCCCGAGCTGCTCGGATCTGCTTTTCTCGCCTCGAAAGCAGTCGTTCGATAAGGTCCGGGTCATCCATCGGCGGCTATTCCTACGATGCTGAGTTCGGCGAATAGTTAAAACCGATAGCGGCGCGAACGAGAACCGGGACCAGGGACGTTTTTCTTTCCGCCGTGCAATTCTGCTGTTGACGGGTCGAGCCCTTTTTCTCGCTGCCCTGCAGTGGAGACGCCATGCGCGATCCAAATTCATCTGGATCGCGTCGGCGCTAATGAATTGAAGGAGTTTTTGCGCGTCGACGTCCCCCTGTTCCGCCGCTTTCTGGAGCCATTTCGTCGCCAGCTCCGTGTCCTGGGGCACGCCCTGGCCGTTCCAATACATTTGGCCGAGGAGGAACTGGGCCTCGCGATCGCGCTTGTCTGCGGCCATCTGAAACCATGTTGCCGCTTCCGGCAGGTTTTGCGGCACGCCGATGCCGTGATAGCACATCGCCCCCAGCGCGACCTGGGCGGCGACGTCGCCGCGTCTGGCGGTTTTCGCGAGCGCTTTTCGCTTTTTGGCGAAATTCGGCGCGAAGACATACCCCTCGTCGGCGATGAGTTTCTGGAAATCGGTCGGACACATTTTGGACCTCTGCCTTGCTCCTGCGAATGGTTGGATCGATTGAAGCAGCGCACGACGCGAACGCGAAATCAGGCCCGCATTTTTTCGCCGCGTTTTTTCAGGTTCGCGCGGATCAGGGCCATGAGCACCGGTCCGAGGGAGAAGGCCCCTGCCCTCGCCTTCTGGGTCAGGCTGCGCAAATAGCCGCCGGCGCTGGCGATGGCGTCGCCGCGCTGCAGGATCGCGGCAAGGATGATCGGCCGCGTCATTCGGCGCCGAGAATGTCGATCGCCTCCTCCCAGGCGCTGGGGCTGACGCCGATCCAGGGGCGCACCATGTCCGCCGTGGCGATGAGGTCGCGCCATGAGTTGATGCCGTCGGGTGCTTGCTCGGCAATGTCGGGGCAAGCGTCGAGGACCATAGCGAGTGGAAAGGTCGCCTTTTGCGGCGTTTCCTGCTGTGGGGTCGATGCTGGAGTGGGCGTTGTTTCCGGGTGAGGCTCGTTGGTCGCCCATGGCTTATCGGCGAGCCATGTTCAGATTCAGAAATAGGGTTTTGTTTGAATTCTGTATGTGCCGTTCATTTTGGGTGGCATTGCCGCTCATTTTTGATGTTTTGACATGGGATTTCGAGGATAGCGCGGATCTCGTCGGCAAGGCTTTCGAGCGCAGCGGCCAACGGTTCGAGCGTTCCACGGTTGCTGTTCGCGCGATAGCGTCCGCTGAGCGCCATGAACGCCTTCTGGAAAACCGTTCCAGTCGGCCCGGACGCCCTCATAGACGCCGGTCGCGATCATCTTGTCGATGTCGCGCCGCCGGATGGTGATGGTCTCGCGGAGCGCGCAGGAGAAGCTGCTCGGCCGCCGCCTCGGCGGCGAGCTGGTTGAATTCCTCGGCGCGAGCAACGAGCGGAGAGAGATCGAAGCCAAAGGCCTCCTTGATCTCGCCCCCCTCCCCTTTCCTCGCGTAGCGCTTTCCGTTCGCGCTGTCGCGGCGAATGATGATGCCGAGGGCGACGAGGATCGCTAGGTGCCGCCGCAGGGTGTTTCCGCCATTCCGCCTGCCCGCTGCGCCAGCGCCCTGTTCGAAGGGAAGACAATGATCGGCTTGCCGCCGGCGAGCGTGTCCGGGCGATAGAAGGACAGCAGCGCCTTCAGAACGGCGAGCGTGCGGTCGGAGAGGCCGAGCAGCGCCATGGCCGCGCAAATGTCGTCAAAGACCAGCCATTTGCGGACGAGGGCGTTTGGGCGCATTCGCTTGCGACGATCTGTGCCTGCGTTTGGGCGAGCGTGTACGGCCGCCGCCCGAAGGGCGTCGTTGATAGGGAGGATTGCATGGTCTTTGCCTTTCTTCGGGCAAAGCAAAAGCGTTCGCTGAAACGGCGTTAGGCCTTGACAAAAAATGGCGGGAAGCGCTATCTAGAAATTGTGGGTTTCAAATAGAGCTTCCGGAGCGGCGACGTTTCGGGGGCTTTTTCTTTGCCTAAATGTCTCCTGATGGGTTGACGGGTACGCGGTTCACGCCTCTGCGCAGCGCCTTGATGCTGCAAAGAACTGTTTGGCTGGACCTTGGAAGTTAGGATTTGTCGCTGGCCGCCGGTCTCGCCTGAAATTGATTTCGAAACACCCCTCCTATGGGCGCCGCGCGCGAACGGGCAGATGCCTTGACGCCGCCCGCCGCGAATCGGCAGCGGGCGCGCGCCAAGTGTCCGGCGGCAGTTTGCGAACGCAAATGGAGGAGCGGCATTCATCTTGAGAAATGTTTTGGAGGGGAACACAGACTTGCCGCCTGCCCTTCTCCCCGAAGCGAACGGCAGGTAGTTTTTGCCTCGGCGCCGCCCGGTTGGTGCGCTTATTCGCCTGGGAGCATTGGTCCGGAAGATGACCCCCCTTCTCACCGAACGAAGGGGGCTTGATCATTTCGCCGTGACTTTGTATGAGGCCTTGCTTCGGCCCGAGCACTTTCGGCGGAAGATGAATACCTTCGCTTGACTGATGTGGGAAAGGTAGAATTGAAAAGAAAGGTGGATTTCCCCTTCCCGCGCTCAAGGGTGATGCTTTTACCGTTGGATTATCGCGACGGACGATTGGGCCGCTGTCGTGCAGGAGTGAATTTCGCCATACCTGACTGCGCCCCTCGCTCGCGTGCGCGAGGAGGTCTGTTGGTTTGAAGTGGTGCTGAAGAGCGCGGTCTCGGCCGAAGACTTAACTGGGAAGGATGCGTAGCAAGTGATTGTACCACACACATGGATGGGCGAGCGTGCGGCGCAGATATGCTGGAAGACAGCCCGATTGCGAACGGAGTCCTCTTTGGTGGACGAGTGATCGGTTGGCTTGCTATGCGGGCAAGCGCCACCGTTCGATGCCCGTAGGGCACCGTTGATAAATGCACTTCCATTTCCTTCACCTGCCGCTAGGCAAACGAATTCGATCCGCCAAAACGACGCCAAAGATTTTGACCGTGATTTCTGGAAATGCGATTCTGTGTTACCACACGAAGAGAAGGGCTTCCGGAAATTGCTTTCGGTGGCCTTTTTCGTTTGCTTGGTTACTCTCCATTCTTGGTTGATTTTGTATCCTGTCTAAAAGCCTCGTAGAGATGGGAGAGGTTCTTAGACAAGTAATCTCCGAACGCTTTTGCGTCGGTTCCCTTGGCCTTGAGAGCCAAGGTGAAACGCTTGCCGTCAGCCGTCATTTCGGCTGCGAGCGAGCCGTCCTCTGGTGCCCAGCTTCGTTTTTGCGGCTCCGAATGGCCTCGTGTCGATGTTTTGGCAGTTTTGAGACGCACCATCAGGGCATTGAAGCGGTCGTCGCTCGGAAGGCTTGAGAAGCCATCTTCGCTGATGGCACGTAGCGCCACCTCATAGTTGGTGGGCTTCTCGAGCAGGAGCTTTAGCTCGTACCAACGGTCACGCCCAACGCCTTTCGCTGCACCAACTGATTGAAGGATCCCACCCGGAAGCGCCGCGACCGACAGCATCTTGGAGAGCGTTGTCCGGTCAATCGAGAGAGCGGTCAGAATGACCGCGTTATCTTCGTCGTAATGGAGCCGAGCGAGATTGGCGGCGAAGATTGCTTTCTCGATGAAGGACAAGTTCGCGCGAGCGGAATTCTCTTGCCCCTGCGCGATGACATGCTCGCGATCTTTCATCTCCTTCACGACGGCGCGCACGTTGCGGCCGAGCTGCTTCGCTGCACGGAGACGGCGATGGCCGAAAACGACCATATATCGGCCTGCTATAGAAGGGTGCGGCCTGACGAGTATAGGGGAATCCTGTCCGCGCTCGCGGACAGCTTCCAGGAGATCGTTGAACTCTTGATCGTCCGCAGAAAGCCTGTCTTGAACGAACGAGATATCTACGAAGTTCGGGTCCAGGTCGATGATTGTTTCGCCCTCGACGAGCTTGTCCGCGCGCGCCGCTATCTCGTCGATCGAACTCAGAATGGACCGCGAAGCGCCTTTCATCGCGTAGTCGACCGCAGGCTGGGTCTTTCGAGCCTCGCCATCATCTAGGAGATTAGCGAAAGGATTTTTACGGGCCAACCGCGCCTCCCAATCGACCTAGAGCATTGAAACAAAAGCGACTCTTCGGTGTTTTTACGGCAGTCAACATTAGCCCCTCCCCCATGCCTGATGAATCAAGCCCTGGATCTCAAAGTTGACTGCGTCCATGCACTGGATCGCCCGATCGTATGTGTCGCGATTAAAATTTGCGCGCTCCACTTCATACAAGGTCTGCTTGGTCAAGCCAGCGTCCGAGATAGCGGTCGACTTCACCATCGGGCTCTTCAATATTTCCTCCGCTAGCATCGAGTGCATGAAGCCGAGCATTTGGGCCTGGGGGATATCAGTGGGCTCGTAACGCGTGATCAGATAGCGGAGCCAATCCATCCTGACGTTCGCGCCAACCTTCTTGATCGTTTTCGTAATGTTCCCGAGCATCAGCAGGAACTGGCTCATGGACATCAGGTCAAGCATTTGGGGATGCACCGTGATCAGCACCGAGTTGGCCGCGGTGAGAGCGGTGAGAGTAAGGTAGCCAAGTTGGGGAGGGCAATCGATGACGACGACGTCATAACGGTCGTCGACCTCAGCGAGCGCCCTTCCCAAGCGCGTGAAGAATCGCTTGCCCTCCTGTGAAGTTTGCATTGCGAGAGGAGTATCGTACTCGTATTCCTGCAAATCGAGATTCGCTGGGACGATATCTAGGAGAGGGAAGTTCGTTTTTAGGATGACATCTTGAATCGGTTTTCGATGATCGTCATACCGAAGGGCGTCGTAGAGCGAAGGGTTTCGATCTATTTCCGGTTGAAATCCGTGGAGAGCTGAAAGTGACGCTTGTGGGTCTAAATCCACGATTAGAACACGATGTCCTGTCAGGGCGAGGTGTTGCCCGAGATGGGCAGTCGTCGTGGTTTTACCCGAGCCCCCCTTAAAGTTTACGACAGCAATGACCTGCAGCTTCTCGCTGGCTCTTCGCTGGGGTACGTATTTCTTGGCGTCGGGTCTGCGATCTTTATCGAGAAAGTGCCTCAATTCTACCATTTGCTCGGCGGTGTAGGAACGGCGGCCGCCGCTGGTGATGAGTGGCTCCGGCCCCTTTCCTTCAAGATGAAGTCTCTTCAGATTGTTAGGGCTGACCCCGAGATAATGGGCGACCTCGGACATCGGGAAGTGACGCAGAGTCTTCTTTGCATCCGGAGGAAACTTTTCTTGTCGAAGCTGGTCGAGTTTCCGCGAAATCTCCGCACCCTGCATGAGAATCTTGTCGTCGAATTCGAAAGATGGAAGCGACAGCATGCTCTGGTGCCCGGACGTAAAATAGCGCTAAACTAATCGTATGGTCTGATTTAGCGCCAGTATGTCCGATTCTGTAAGGACTGGCAAGGAAAATTGGGTTAACGCTTTCCTAAGACCAGCGAAACAGGGGCGAGAAAGACCCTTCATGGGATGACGCCAGGGATTGGTCGTCACGCCAGCCGCGCGGCCCTCCCGAGCCGCCGCTCGGCGTCATTGTAATAGCTCGCCGCCTGCTGCACCGAACGGTGCTGCGATTGCTGCATCGCCTCGGGCAGCGACACCCCTGCCCGCGCCGCCTCGGTCAGATAGCCCGAGCGCAGCCCATGCGCCGAATAAAGCTTCGGATCGAGCCCGGCCGCCGCGACGCGCCGCTTCAGGATCGCATTCACCGCCTGCGGCGTCAGCGCCTTGTCGTCGAGCCCGCCCCATTGGTCGATCGCCCGAAAGATCGCGCCCTTCTCGATGTCGGCGCGCAGAAGCCATTCCCGCAACGCCTCGACCGGACGCCCGACCAGAAGCACGCGGGCGTCCGCGTCGGCCTCGGCCGTTTTGGTGCGGCCAAGGCCGGATCGAAAGACAGGGCAGCGCCGGCGAATTTGGCTCGCTCGGATCTTCGAGGACCGGTTGCTCCTCGACGAGCTGCTCGACGCGCAGGCTCGCCACTTCGCTGCGCCGCCGCCCGCCGGAGGCGAAGGCGACCAGAAGCAGCGCGGCGTCGCGCGTATCCGCCAGCCGGTCGGAGCCGCAGGTCGCGAGCAAGGCCTCGAGCACGTCGCGCGTCACCGCGCGCTGGCTCTTGCGCATGCGCGGCCGCGCCGTCGCGCGCACCGAAAGCCGGAGCGCGGAACGCAGCGCCGGCGATTTGAACGGGCCCAACGCGCCTTTCCAGTGATGCAGGGTCGACCAGCTGGCGAGCCGCCGCCGCACCGTCGCCGGCGCATGCGGCCCTTCGACCCGCAGCAGATCGCGCGCCCGCAAGGACTCCGCCACCTCGGCCGGCATGCCGTGGCCTGGCTCGGCCTCGCGCCGCGCCGGATCCCAGAGATGATGCGCGACGAATTTCAGCGCCAGGGCCTCGGGCGCCGGCCAGGGCAGGGGGCTTCCGGTCGAGGCCAGCGCCCAGGCCTCGAGATAGGCGAGATCGGAGGCGAGCGCGCGCAGGCTGTTCTCGCCCATGCCTTCCCGCGCCAGATGTTTTAAGGTGGCGACGTCGTCGTCGGTCAGGATCTCGGCGAGCCGGTCGCGCCGGTCCAT
>CAVYFP010000026.1:0-60307 GCA_963767805.1 uncultured Alphaproteobacteria bacterium
ATTCGAACCCACGGTGGGCTTGCACCCACGGCGGTTTTCAAGACCGCTGCCTTAAACCTCTCGGCCACCCTTCCCTGGCGGATGCGCCTTATTCGCATAAAGCGCGCGCTCGTCCAACCATCCATTTAACCTCCCGTCGCCATGATTTCGCGGCTGCGAACGCCGCATTCGTTCGCAGCCGCGGCGCAGACAGAATTTGGTAAGCACATTTCGAGACATTTTAGTAAGAGTTCCACCGTATCTCCTTAACCCAGTGGAAACGCACAATCGCATTTTCCGGCGGCGGCCGGACCCATTGAAGCCGGCCGCTCGAAAGCTCGACCAGCTTTCACCGCAATTTTGTTCGAAGCCCGTGTGACAGCTCGCTGCGCCGGTTTCGGAAAGGAGACGACGATGATCCGCAGACTGCTCCTGCCGATGGCGGCGGCGGCCGGCCTGGCCGGACCGGCGATCGCAGCCGATCTTCCCTATGGCCAGGCCCCCTCCGGCTACGCGCCCGCACCGATATTTACCTGGACCGGCTTCTATCTTGGCGGCCAGCTCGGCTACGCCTGGGTCGGCGAAAAGCTCAATGGTTGGGGCCCCTATTACGGTTTCTCCGGCGTCAATTATACGTCGAACGGCATCATCGGCGGCGCCCACGCCGGCTACAATTTCCAGTTCAATCAGATTGTCCTCGGTCTGGAGGGCGATGTCGAGGGAACCGGGGTCAATAGATCCTACGGCTTCGGAGCCGTCACCTATGGCAGTCAGGTTCCTGTTGAGGGATCGGTTCGCGCCCGCCTCGGCTTCGCGCTCGACCGCGCCTTATTCTATGTCACCGGCGGCGCGGCTTTCGCGGGCGTCACGAACACCTATCAGTCCTGGCTCGGCTACAATTCGATCGGGCGCTCGCTCGCTGGCTGGACCATCGGAGGCGGCCTTGAATATGCCTTATTCAACAATTGGTCGGTCCGCGCGGAATATCGCTACGCCGATTTCGGCTCGACGACGGACTATCCCTACGCAGCGGTTCCCGGCGGCGGCGTCACACATCACGTGACAGAGAACGCCGTCCGCGCCGGCTTCAGCTACAAGTTCGACGGGCTCTTCGGCGCCCCAGCCGCGTTCGCGAGACAGTGATCCGTCGCGCCTTTTTTTTGACCCGATCCGCATTCCACACTGGATGCGAACTGCGGCCCGCTGGGCGAAAGACCAGCCCATTCGCCATCGAACCCGTTGCGGGAAAGACACACTACCGGAAATTACGCGCCGCGACCGCCCCTTTTTGCCCCGACTCTGTTTGAGGACCACCTGAAACAGGTTAGTTTGCGCTAGCTTCCACACCTTGAAAGGAGAAAGCATTATGTATCGTCGCATTCTTTTGGCTTCGGTCGGCGCGATCGCGCTGGCCGGCTCGGCGCTCGCCGCCGATCTTCCCTCCCGTGCGCCGCCGCCAGTTTATGTGCCGCCGGCTCCGATTTTCACCTGGACCGGCATCTATATCGGCGGCCAGATCGGTTACGCCTGGGGCAAGTCCAACACCAACCTCGGCGATAACTTCGGCGACTATACGAGCTTCAGCACCAACAATAGCGGCGTCATCGGCGGCGCGCATGTCGGCTATAATCTGCAGCTCAGCCAGTTCGTCATCGGTCTCGAAGGCGACGTCGACGGATCGAGCCTCAGCAAGACCATCAGCAGCACCACTACGTCGATGGTTTCTACCCCATCGATTCCGACGTCGTCAGCGGCAGCCTCGGCGTGCAGGGTTCGATCCGCGGCCGCGTCGGCTACGCCTGGGATCGCGTTCTGTTTTACGCAACCGGCGGCGTCGCCTTCGGCGGCTTCAACGGCAGCATCTCGACGCCGGTTGGATATGACAGCGGCTCGACGACCCGCGTCGGCTGGACGGTCGGCGGCGGTCTCGAATACGCCGTCACCAACAACTGGTCGGTCCGGGCTGAATATCGCTACGCCCAGTTCGGCCACTCGACCGTCTACGCCAACAACTCGTTCGGCGCGTCCGACTATACTTCCCGGGCCTCGCCGCGGTCGGCGCTTACGGCAACCGCACGATCAACGAGAACCGCGTCCAGGTCGGCTTCAGCTACAAGTTCGACACGGCGGCTCCTGCTCCGGTCGTCGCCAAGTACTGAGACAAAGCTTTCGAGCTTCGACCTTCAAGACGGAAGCAAAAGAAAACCCGGCCAGCGATGGCCGGGTTTTCTTACTTTAACAATTCAGAAACGCTTGTGGCAGTGCGTTTTTCAACCGACGGTATTCCTGTTGCACCGTCGCCACACCTCGCCAAATTACGACCTCTTTGCTTGCTCGCCGATTGTGCGCGCGCGGAAACGCGGTATGTTGCGGCAGCTTTGAACCCTTGAAAGGAAAAGCATTATGTATCGTCGCATTCTTCTGGCTTCGGTCGGCGCGATCGCGCTGGCCGGCTCGGCGCTCGCCGCCGATCTTCCCTCGCGTGCGCCGCCGCCAGTTTATGTGCCGCCGGCTCCGATTTTCACCTGGACCGGCATCTATATCGGCGGCCAGATCGGTTACGCCTGGGGCAAGTCCAACACCAACCTCGGCGATGACTTCGGCGACTATGCGAGCTTCAGCACCAACAATAGCGGCGTCATTGGCGGCGCGCATGTTGGCTATAATCTGCAGCTCAGCCAGTTCGTCATCGGCCTCGAAGGCGACGTCGACGGATCGAGCCTCAAAAAGACCATCAGCAGCAGCCACTACATCGATGGTTTCGGCCTCGTCGAGCCGACGTCGATCAACGGTAGCCTCGGCGTGCAGGGTTCGATCCGCGGCCGCATCGGCTACGCTTGGGATCGCGTTCTGTTTACGCCACCGGCGGCGTCGCCTTCGGCGGCTTCAACGGCAGCATTTCGACCCCGTATGGCTATGACAGCACCTCGACCACCCGCGTCGGCTGGACGGTCGGCGGCGGTCTCGAATACGCCGTCACCAACAATTGGTCGGTCCGGGCTGAATATCGCTATGCCCAGTTCGGTCACTCAACCGTTTACGCCAACAATTCGTTCGGCGCGTCAGACTAACTCCCGGGCGCGGTCGGCGCTTACGGCAACCGCACGATCAACGAGAACCGCGTCCAGGTCGGCTTCAGCTACAAGTTCGACACGGCCGCGCCCGCTCCGGTCGTCGCCAAGTACTGAGACAAAGCTTTCGAGCTTCGACCTTCAAGACGGAAGACAAAAGAAAACCCGGCCAGCAATGGCCGGGTTTTCTGCATTTTAGGGAACTCCAGCCAGCGTCTTTCTCTTGCAAGCCGCTTCTTGGCGTGGCAAGGACGCCCATGATCCCCGACCGTCAATTTTGTGAACCAGCTTCCGGCGACGCCGCCGCGCGCAGCGCGCCGAGAATCGCATTCGTGTCGCTTGGCTGCCCAAAAGCCCTTGTCGACAGCGAACGGATAATCAGCCGTCTCCGGGCCGAAGGTTACGAACTGACCAAATCCTATGACGGGGCGGCGGCCGTCATCGTCAACACCTGCGGTTTTCTCGACAGCGCCAAGGCTGAATCGCTTGCGGCGATCGGCGCCGCCGCAGCCGAAAACGGCAAAATCATCGTCACGGGATGCATGGGCGCGGAGCCCGCGGTGATCGAAGCGAAGTTTCCGGATCTCTTCAGCATCACCGGCCCGCAGGATTTCGAGTCGGTCATGCAGGCGGTTCATGCGGCCGTCGCTCCGCCGCATGATCCGTTCCTCGATCTTCTGCCGCCGCAGGGCGTCAAGCTGACGCCGCGCCATTACGCCTATCTGAAGATTTCGGAGGGCTGCAACAATCGCTGCTCCTTCTGCATCATTCCAAAATTGCGCGGCGATCTTGTCTCGCGCCCCGCCGCCGAAGTCCTGCGCGAAGCCGAAACGCTCGTCGCCGCCGGGGTCAAGGAACTGCTCGTCATCTCCCAGGACACAAGCGCCTACGGGCTTGACCTGCGCTATTCAGAAAGCCTCTTTCACGATCGCGCCGTCAGGGCCAAATTCATCGATCTCGTCCGCGAACTCGGCGCGCTCGGCGTCTGGGTCCGTCTCCACTACGTCTATCCGTACCCCCATGTCGATGAAGTCATCGAACTGATGGCGCAAGGCCTCGTGCTGCCCTATCTCGACATCCCGTTCCAGCATGCAAGTCCGGGCGTTCTGCGGGCGATGAAGCGGCCGGGCGATCAGGAGAAGACGCTGGAGCGTATCCGGCGCTGGCGCTCAATCTGTCCCGAGCTGACCATCCGATCCACTTTCATCGTCGGCTTTCCGGGCGAATCCGAAGCCGACTTCGACTTCCTTCTCGACTGGCTCGCGAGCGCGAAGCTCGACCGGGTCGGCGCTTTCAAATATGAGCCTGTCGAGGGCGCCGCCGCCAATCATCTCGGTCTGCCGCCGGTCGAGCCACAAATTCAAGAGATGCGTTACCGCCGTTTCATGCAGCAGGCGCAGGCCATCAGCACGCGCAAGCTAAAGGACAAGATCGGCAAGCGTCTTGCGGTAATCGTCGATCAGGCCGGCCCGCGCGCAGCTATTGGGCGCAGCAAGGGCGATGCGCCCGAAATCGACGGTAAAGTCCACATCTTCTCGAAGCGCCCCCTGCGCGTCGGCGAGATCGTCAATGTCAAGATCGAAAAGGCCGACGCCTATGATCTCCACGGAACGGCCGTTTAGAGCACGCGAGCATTTTGGATTGGACCGAACCAAAATCCGCGTGGCCGACTCCAACAATTTGAACTTGGGCGCGAGCGGAAAAGCGGTCGCCGCCTTACCTCACCCCCTCCAGGCGAACGCCCTAATTCGGCAAGGCCAGCTGCTTCGCCGTCGGCACCGTCTTGGCCGTATTCAAATCATAGGTCTTGTCGAGCAGCGGATCGAGAGAAGTCCCCTCCGAAACGTCTATGACCGGAGCGTGAGCGGCCCTGCCCTCGATCAACCTGCCCAGCGCTGGCGAACTGGGGAGAGCGCGGCGCCGCCGGTTGCGGTTGAGCCGCCTGGACGGGTTCCGTCTGATCAGCTCCGGCTCTCATCAACGCTGGCGTCGGACTCTGCACGGAAGCCGGAGTCTCAGGCTCCGCCAGCCGCCCCGGAATCACCGACCGGACCGTCAAGGTCGACCGCGCCGACGGCGCCCTGCAGCGAAATGCCAAGCTCCGCAAGACCCGGCCCCAACGTGAGCGCTTTCGGCGACGGGCTCGCGGCGGCCGCGGCCTTCTGGCTGTCTGCCGTCTTACTCGCATGGCCGTCAGATGCCCAGGACGCAGGCCTGGCAAGGCTCAACAGGCCTGATCCGTAGGCCTGCGCCATAGTGGGTGAGCCGATCGCGCGCGCGGCTGCGGATGGCTCCAGCGAGCTCGGCAAAGCGCCATAGATCGAGCCCGGCTCCGCGAGATCGCCATGCTGATCGCTACGCGCGGCTCCGCGCCGGCGCGTCGGCGGCGTTGCTTTGTCCAGCTCGCCGCCAGGTCCCGACTTGTCCTTTTCAATGGTTCGCCAGCGCTGCACGTTGCGGTTGTGCTGGTCGAGCGATTCAGCGAAGACATGGCCGCCGGTCCCATCGGCGACGAAGTAAAGATCCTGCGTCCGCGAGGGATTGGCGACCGCCTCAAGCGCCGCCCGGCCGGGATTGGCGATCGGGCCCGGCGGCAGTCCGTCAATCGTATAAGTATTGTAGGGGCGTCGGCTTGACGAGCTCCGATTGCGTGAGTCCGCGCCCAAGCGGGCCTTTGCCGCCGGCGATTCCATAGACGGTCGTCGGATCGGACTGCAGCCGCATATGTTTCGCAAGGCGGTTCAGGAACACGCTGGCGACATGCGGTCTCTCATCGGCCTTGCCGGTCTCCTTTTCGACGATCGAGGCCAGCGTCACGAGTTCGTACGGCGAATGAAGCGGAAGATTGCCGGCTCGTCGCGTCCAGAGCTGATCGACGAACTTCCTCTGGTCGTCCTGCATTTTCTTGAGGAGGCCAACCCGCGAATCCCCGCGGGCGACCTTGTAGGTGTCCGGCAGCAGGCTCCCCTCTTTGGGCAAGTCTTTGATATCGCCCATGAGAACGTCGCTGTCGCGCAAGCGTTCGACGATCTGGAGCGTGGTCAATCCTTCCGGAATTGTGATCGCATGCAGGATCTGCTTTCCGCTGACCAGCGTGTCCATCACGTCCCGCAGGCTCGCGCCTTGCTTGAACAAATATTCGCCGGCCTTCACTTTGGAGCGCTTGCCCTCGACCAGAAGCGCGACATTCAGCGCGAAAGGACTGTCGATCACGCCCTCCCGCTCGAGTTCGCCGATGATTTCCGGAAGGTCGGCGCCGGGAACGATATAGAGCACCTTGTCCCCAGTCAGCGGACCGGGCTCGCGCATGCGTTGCTCGCTCCAGATCAGGCCAAGCATGCCGACGACTGCGGCGATAAGCAGAAATGAGAGAAAACCGCTGACGGCCGAAAGGATCGGCCGGCGCCGGCTTGGCGGCACAGGCGGCGGCGGCGGCGCTGCTTCCGGCTGAAGGGCCTCGTTTGGGCTTTGCGGCGCAACTCGGGCGCGGCCAAAGCGGCCGACGGCGCGCGACTCCGGGGGCTGCCCAGCTTTTTTGTCCTGGTCTTCTGGTGGCTCGCCGCTCATCAAATCAACTCACCCGGCCGCCTTGAACCTATCATTATATCGCCAGTCGACGGTTTGACCGACGCAATTTTCGTTGGTCCGCTCCCGCCGCCACACAACTAAAAAAATATGGCTAATTCGGGTTCAGGCTGCGAGGACGCGGCCGCACGCGCCTATTCGGCGCGCTTGAAGATTAAACAAGCATTGGTCCCGCCGAAACCGAAAGAATTCGACAGAACAAATTCGACATTGCGCTTACGCGCCTTGTGGGGAACAAGATCGATCCGCGTATCCATCGAGACGTTATCGAGGTTCAGCGTCGGTGGCGCGATCTGATCGCGGATGGCGAGGACCGCAAAAATTGCTTCGACGGCCCCAGCCGCGCCGAGAAGATGTCCAATCGCTGATTTCGTCGAAGACATGGACAGCGCGTTCACGCTGTCGCCGACGAGGCGTTGCACCGCCTGCAGCTCAATCTCGTCGCCAAGCGGCGTCGAGGTGCCATGTGCGTTGATGTAATTAATGTCGCCCGGTGAGATGCCGGCGCGTTTGATAGCGCTGCTCATGGCCCGGAAGGCCCCATCGCCGCTCGGCTGCGGCGCCGTGATGTGATAGGCGTCGCCCGACATGCCATAGCCGACGAGTTCGGCGTAGATGCGTGCGCCCCGCGCCTTGGCGTGGTCATAGGCTTCGAGAACGACGCAGCCCGCGCCCTCGCCCACGACAAACCCGTCGCGATCCTTGTCATAGGGCCGCGACGCCTGTTTCGGCCTGTCGTTGAAGCCGGTGGACAACGCCCGGCAGGCCGCGAATCCGGCGATGCCAATGCGGCTGATCGGCGATTCGGCGCCGCCAGCCACCATGACCTCGGCGTCACCGAGCGCGATCAGGCGCGCGGCGTCTCCGAGTGCGTGGGCGCCCGTCGAACAGGCCGTGACCACGGCGTGATTTGGGCCGCGCAGACCATGCTGGATGGAGACATAGCCGCCAGCCAGATTGATCAGCCGGCCGGGAATGAAAAAGGGCGAAACCCGACGCGGCCCTTTCTCGTGCAAAATCACCGCGGTCTCTGCGATTCCGCCGAGGCCGCCGATGCCGGAGCCTATCAGAACGCCGGTTTCGATCTGATCCTGGTAGCTCTCCGGCTTCCAGCCGGCGTCGGCCAGAGCTTGAGTCGCCGCAGCGACGGCGTACAGGATGAAATCGTCAACCTTGCGCTGCTCTTTCGGCTCCATCCAGTCATCTGGGTTGAAGGCCGAATCGCCGACGCGCGGAACAGGCATGGCGATCTTGCAGGCAAGATCGGATGTGTCGAATGTCTCGATGATGCGGGCGCCGCTTTCGCCCGCAAGCAAGCGTCTCCAGGTCGGCTCGACGCCGCAGGCGAGCGGCGACACCATGCCGAGACCGGTGATGACTACCCTACGCATGTTCAAACCTGGCCAATACGCCACGCCGCGCTCCGGCGAACGCCGGACGCCCTGGCCCCACTCCAGCGCAATTCACGAGAAAAATTGTCGCGGTCGTCCGGCGGCGACTCAAAAACTCAAGCCGTCGTCGCCTTCTCGAGAAAATTCACCGCATCGCCAACAGTGACGATCGTCTCAGCGGCGTCATCCGGAATCTCAACGCTGAACTCCTCTTCGAACGCCATGACCAGTTCGACGGTATCCAGCGAATCCGCACCGAGATCCTCGATGAAGTTGGCATTGTCGACGACTTTATCCGCATCTACTCCAAGATGCTCAATCACTATCTTTTTTACCCGCTCGGCGACATCGCTCATGGTCGTTTAATCCTCGTCCTCACTCATTTGTCGACATAGGCCGACGTCGATGCGCTGCGATGGGCGACATCGCCTTGCGCGCTGCTCGCTGTCTTGATCGGAAAGTCCGACGGTTCGAGATTGCACGCGCGGCGGCGAGCCGAAGTCCCAAAACAGGTTCTTCAATCCCGCAAAATCGCTACCTGACTGCTCAACGCTGGCTTCGTAACACACTTCATTCCTGTTGGCGAGAGCCAGCGCAACGCGCTGGAAACTCTGCTTAACATCTTCAAATCATTGCCATTCCTCCATTAACATGCAGCGTCTGCCCAGTCACATAGGCGGCTTCCGAACTCGCCAGAAAGACGACCGAGGCGGCGACATCGGCGCCGGTCCCGAGCCGACCCATCGGCACCGCCGCGAGAATAGCGGCCCGCTGCTTCTCATTGAGTACGGCGGTCATCGGCGTTTCGATAAAGCCCGGCGCAACGCAATTGACTGTGACGCCACGCGTCGCGACCTCGCCCGCAAGACTCTTGAACATGCCAATCATGCCCGCCTTAGAGGCGGCGTAATTGCCCTGGCCAGGGTTGCCGGTGACGCCGACGACGGAGGTGATGCCTATAATGCGACCGTGCCGCTTGCGCATCATGCCCTTGAGGCAGGCGCGGGCGAGGCGAAAGGTCGCCGTCAGATTGACGGCGATCACCTGGTCCCATTCCTCGTCCTTCATCCGCATGAAAAGGTTGTCCTTGGTCACGCCCGCGTTGCTGACGAGAATATCGAGGCCGCCCAGAGCGGCTTCAGCGGCCGGAACGAGCGCCTCGACGGCGACGGGATCGGTGAGGTCGCAGGGCGTGACGTGCACGCGGGTCACTAGCGCGGCGGCGAGGGATTCGAGCGCGTCGCGGCGCGTTCCCGACAGCGCGACGGTCGCGCCCTGGGCGTGCAGGGCGCGCGCGATCGCCTCGCCGATGCCGCCGCTTGCGCCCGTGACGAGGGCCGTTTTGCCGGTCAGATCGAACATTTGCAGATGAACTCCGAAGCGCCAGTTAAAGCGCCGAGTGAAGCGCAGAAGGGGCGCAAGATCAGGTCAGCGCTTGAAAAAGGGAGATATCTTCCGGGGTTCCGATCGAAACGCCGCTTGCCGTCGGACAGACGCGTTTAACGAGTCCCGCCAACACTCTTCCTGCGCCACACTCAATAAAGACTGTAACACCCTGATCAGCCATAAAAATCATGCTCTCACGCCAGCGCACGGGAGCAGTTACCTGCTCAACCAGAAGGCGGCGGATTTCGTCGGGATCGGTAACTTCGCCCGCCAGCACGTTGGCGACAAGCGCCGGCGACGGCGGCCGGATCTTGACCGACGCAAGCGCCGCCGCCATGGCCTCGGCGGCCGGCTGCATCAGGATGCAATGGAATGGCGCGGACACAGGCAGAAGCACCGAGCGCCGCGCGCCCGCCCCTTTCGCGATATCAATGGCGCGGTTGACCGCGGCGGCCGCGCCCGACACCACGATCTGGCCGCCGCCATTGTCGTTCGCGACGGAACAGACGCCGCCAGTCTCCTCGGCCGCGCGCCGTGCGACGTCGCGCGCTGCGTCAACCTCGATCCCAAGCAGGGCGGCCATGGCCCCGGCGCCGACAGGAGCCGCCGCCTGCATGGCCTCGCCGCGGACGCGGAGCAATCTGGCGGTCTCGGCCACGCTCAACGCGCCGGCCGCCGCGAGCGCCGAATATTCACCGAGCGAATGACCCGCAACGAAGCTGGCGTCGTGCGCGATATCGAGGCCGGCTTCCGCCTCGAGCACGCGAATCGCCGCAAGACTCGCCGCCATCAGGGCCGGCTGCGCATTGGCGGTCAGCGTCAGTTCGTCCTGCGGACCCTCGAACATGAGCGCCGACAATTTCTGGCCCAGCGCCTCATCGACCTCATCGAGAAGCGCGCGGGCCTGCGGGAAGCGCTCCGACAAGGCTTTGGCCATGCCGACGGACTGAGATCCCTGCCCGGGGAAAATGAAAGCTTTCGACGTCCGGCTCAATGCGCCATCCTAGGGAATTTCCAAGTCTTGCGGGGTCAGCTGCTCGCATTGCCGCCATCGCGTGTCAAGCGTGGCGACGTTCGACTGAGCCGCAACGCGGGCGAATAGCCGCCGCCCCGCTGTGGATGATGTGGCGTGACGCGTCAAATAGCTTGCGCCGCGGCGCGGCCATGCGCACCGTCGCGAGCGGTAAGAAGAATGACTAAGGCGAATCGACGAGGACGAGAGAGCCGCGATGGGGTCAATTCCAGGCAAGGCCTGCGGCGAATGCAGCTTCTGTTGCAAGGTGCTTGAAATCACGGAATTCAAAAAGCCCGCCGGCGTCTGGTGCGAGCATTGCCAGAAGTCCGGCGGCTGCGGCGTCTACGAAACGCGCCCCGACGTCTGCCGGGATTATGAATGTCTGTGGAAGGGCGATCGCGGGCTCGGCGCGCAGCTGCGTCCGGACCGTGTCGGCGTCATCTTGATGGAAGATCCCGATTCGGACGAATATCGCGCCGTTTGCGATCCGGCCAAGCCTTTGGCCTGGCGCAATCCGCTCGTCTTCCGGCATCTAGTCGCCATGGCGAAGGCCGGCCGGATGGTCGTCGCCAAGGCCGGTCTTAAGTCCTGGCGGATCTGGCCGAGCGGCGAAAGCGGTCCGTGCATCTGATGCCTTTCGGGTCGCACGAGGGGTGCAAAACGCCGGAATTCGCCGAAGCTCCTTGCGTGTCAGAGAAATGACGCTATAAAGCGCCCTTCGCGACTGCGGCTGGGGGCTGATCGGAAAAGCTCGACCATCGGGCAGGACTTAAGCGTTTACGCAGTAGTCCGTTTTCCAGTGTCTCCGCCTTCGTCTGTCTCGTCGAGCCTTTCCGGGGCTCGAAGGGCTCTGCGCCGGAGCATCGCGACAACGCAACGAAAGGCAATGAAATGGCTCTTTACGAGCATATTTATCTCGCGCGTCAGGACATTTCCGCCCAGCAGGTGGAAGCGCTGACCGAGCAGTTCAGAGGGATCCTCGAATTGCTCGGCGGCAAAATCGAGAAAGTCGAATATTGGGGCGTGAAGTCGCTCGCCTACCGCATCAACAAGAATCGCAAGGCGCATTTCACGCTGCTGAACATTGACGCGCCGCCGGCGGCCATTACCGAAATGGAGCGTCAGGCCGGCATCAATGAAGATGTCATCCGTCTCCTCACCATTCGCGTCGAAGAGCACGAACAGGGCCAATCCGCGATGATGCGCAAACGCGATGACGATGATCGCGGCGACCGTGGCGATCGCGGCGACCGGCCGGATAGAGGCGACCGAAGCCGCGCCCCGCGTCCCGACCGCGGCCCGCGCCGCCAGCGCGACGACGCGACGAACGAGGGGAATTTCTGATGACGACCGCAGCCGCCGCCCCCCGCCGCCCCTTCTTCCGTCGCCGCAAGACATGCCCCTTCTCGGGACCGAGCGCGCCGAAAATTGACTACAAGGACACGCGCCTCCTGTCGCGTTATATCTCCGAGCGCGGCAAGATCGTTCCGTCGCGCATTACGGCCGTTTCCGCCAAGAAGCAGCGCGAACTCGCCAAGGCGATCAAACGCGCCCGCTTCCTCGGCCTTCTGCCTTACGTCATTCGCTAACCGGCGATTTGCAGCGCATGATCGCTACGGTTTGCAGCGGTCATGTCGGAACCATCGAGAAGCCATCGACCGCGCCGGCTTTCGCCGGAGCGGCCAGTATCCGAGGATCGGCTAAGCGGCCGATTCGGACTTAGTGTTGAGCCGGGCGGGCGCGCATGCTTCCGACCCGCCTCTAACCGCTTCAAGCGGGACAGCAGGGCGACATGAAGAGCGGCATTCCCCAATTTGGCGCGACCTACGCCGTTGCGATCGGTGCCGGTCTCGCCTCCGCAGTGCTGTTCAGCCTCGTTGCGCAAGGGACGCTCCTGGCGATCGCCCTCGCCTATCTGGCTCCCCTTCCGATCATGATCGCGATGATCGGTTTTGGCCGCGCCGCCGGCCTCCTCGCGGCCACGCTGGCCTCTCTCGCAGTCATCGCGATTTCATTCATTCAGCAATCCCAGGAGACGTCCGAAGGCGTTCTCGGCGCCGCCGCGCTTTCGGGTCTCGCCTTCGCCCTCAGCCTCGCGGCGCCGGCCTTGTGGCTTAGCTTTCTCGCTGCCCTGAGCCGCCCCAAGGACGCAGCGTCGTGGAGCGTTGCGACGGGCGCCGGGCGCGCCTTCGGGCGGGACTATTATCCGCTCGACCGGCTCCTCGCCTATGCGGCCGCCGTCTCGGCGACGATCGCGGTCGTCGCGACGATCATCTTCAGCGCGCGCCACGGCGGATTTGACGCGACGCTGAACTGGGCCGACGCGGCTCTGACGCCGATGCTGGAAAGCGTCGCCGCGGAGACGCCCTTTCCTCACGGAATCGACATGCGCAAGCTTGCGCGCCTGCTTGTGCTCGCAGCGCCGCCTGTGGTCGCCGCCTCGAACCTTCTGATGTTGATGCTCAACCTGTGGATCGCCGCTCGCGTCGCCGAGGTCTCCGGGCGGCTGCCCCGACCATGGCCCGACGTTCCGCACCAATTGCGCTTGTCCCGCACTTACGCGCCGATCCTGCTCGCCGCCATCGCGGTCGCCTTCGTCGGAGGGCTTCCCGGCGTCATCAGCGCCATCGTGGCGGCGGCGCTCGGCATGGCGTTTTCGCTTCAGGGCCTGGCGACGATCCATGACCTGTCGCGCGGCCTGAAATACCGCGGCGCGCTTCTCGGCCTCGTCTACGCCTCTATCGCCCTGCTCATGCCATGGCCGCTGATCGCCTTCGCCCTGGTCGGCCTCGTCGAATCCGCCTTCTCCTTGCGCGACCGCAAGAAGAAATCAATTTCACCCAAAACCTGATGTGAATGTAAAGGACTGAACCAATGGAAATCATTTTGCTGGAGCGCGTTGCCAAACTCGGACAGATGGGCGACACCGTCCGCGTGAAAGACGGCTACGCGCGCAATTTCCTGCTGCCGGGCGGCAAGGCTCTTCGCGCCACCGCCGCCAACAAAACCCGCTTCGAGGATCAGCGGGCGCAGCTTGAGACGCGCAATCTCGAATTGAAGGCGGAAGCCGCGGCCGTCGCGGAGCGACTGAACGGACAGGCCTTCGTCATCATCCGACAGGCTGGCGAGACCGGCCATCTTTACGGCTCCGTATCGCCCCGCGATATCGCCGACGCCATCACGGCAGGCGGCTTCAGCGCCAATCGCAATCAGGTTACCCTCAAGGCGCCGATCAAGACCATCGGGCTGCATGAGGTTCCGGTCAATCTCCATCCGGAAGTCGCCGCGACGATCACGGTCAATGTCGCCCGCTCGCCCGCCGAAGCCGAGCGCCAGGCGATCGGCGAAGAGATCAATGTCGTCGAGGAAACCACCATGGACGATCTTGGCCTTGAGGTCGGCGCCGCTCTCGCCGACGCCGGCGGCAGCCTCGGCGACCGCTAAAGGCTTCGCCTGCTCGCCTGCCATTCGTGGCGGGAAAAGAGCCTCGATCGACGCGCCCCGCACGGAAGTGCGGGGCTTCTTTTTGCGCGCCTCGTAACGGCTTTGGCGCCGGTCACGCACGGGCCTTTGCGCATCCTCTATCTTGCAAGCAAAAGGCCCGGCGCTTTCGCAGCCGGGCCTTTCTTATGAGACGGAGTTTTGGTCCGAAGGATCAGAACGCGCGCTGAACGCGGACGCGGCCTTCGTATTCGTTGTTGCTGCCTCTCCAGCTCGGCAAGCCGACCGTGTTGAGGGCGGCGTCGGGAGCAAGGCCAACCGGCCGGGTCTGCTGCACGTTGACATACATGAACTCGGCGCCGATATCGAAGCCCTTGACCGGCGTCCAGACGAGATTGGTGCCGACGCGGGCGGTTTTCAGGTTCGGCACGCCGACCGCGCCGCCGTAGCCATTCAGCGCATTTTGCGAGTAGTTGACCTGCGTATAGGAACCGAAGATGGCCGAGGCCAGCGTCGGGATCCAGTAATGCTTGTAGGCCGCGACGACCGACCAGCCCGTCTGCTGCTCGCAAACGCCGCTCGCGGTGAAGATGCAGTCATACATATTGCTGTTCCAGCCCGCGCTGGTGTCCGCCGGCGTATAGCCGGACCCATAGAACCGGTTGCCGTTCACGGCGCCATATGAAGAGGCGAGGTTGTTGCCCCAGATATAGCTGATCGCGCCTCTTTCATAGGCCGCCTGCAACCAGAGCTTGTCGCCGGCCGAGAGATAATTGACGTTCAGCTGAACGCCGCCCTGCACCGCCCAGCCATAGTTGTTCGACGTCGCGGCAGGAAAAGCGTAGCTGGTGCTCGCGCCGTAAGCCGTGTTCGCGTAAAGGCTCGCGGTCGCCTCATGCCCGGCGGCCGAGACCTGAACCGCGCCCCAGGGCTGATCGATCCGGATATTGCCGACAATGTCCGGCCAGCGCGTGCCAGCCGGCGTACCGTTGAAGCTTGTGGCCGAGACGCCGCCATAGTTCTGGCTGACCGTGCTGCCCCCGGCGACCGATATGCCATTGCCGCCAGCGATCGTGCTTCCGACATTGGCCTGGCGCGCGTTTTCGTCTTCAACCGAAAGAGTCGCCGACAAGCCATTGAAAATGCTGCCCAGTGTCGCCGTATAGGCGAGCAACTGAGTCGTTGCGTTGGAGCCGGCGATGTTCTGATAGTTATAGGCGCTGGCGTAGAAGTCGAACATCGACTGCGCGCGGCCCGCGGTGAAGCCGGCGAACTGGATGAACGCCTTGTTGACGATCGTTGTTTCGCGGGTCGCGCCGACGCCGGCGCTAGCGTTGTAGGGATTGGTGTTGTAGCTGCTGCCGGAGGTCAGAGCGCCCGTGTTCGCCGTGCCGGTTCCGACATAGGCGTCAACGCGGATGAAGGAGCGCAGAACGCCCCAGGGGGTTCCCGTACGGGCATCAAGTTCGATGCGGCCGAGAGAATCCCAGCCATAGGCGTCACGCGCGCGCTGGTTGGCGTATTGACCGGTGGTCGGGATGTAACCGGCATAGGTCGTGCCGCCACCCGTGCGGGCGCCCGTGGACAAGGGGCTCGTCGTGTTATAGGCCAGCGTCCCGGTGCCGCCGACCGGGCTGATGCTGTAGCTCTGGTCGTAGGAGCGAACTTCGGTCATGGCCAAGCCGCCGACCTTGAGGCAGGTTTCGGTGCCGGGAACATAGAAGAATCCCGCGCCGTAAGCGTCGCAGATGCGGACATATTCGATAGGCGCAGCCTGCCGGGTCGGCAGATCGGCAGCTTGCGCAGCGGCCACGCTCACCAGGGCCGCAGCTGATCCCAGGAGAAGGCCCTTTAAGAGCTTCATGTCAAACCTCCGTCAAAAAAAACCCAATCAGGACCGGCTTGACATGAGACGCCTGCGCGATTGTTGAACCGCGAACCGGCGTCGGAAGTCTGTTAAACCTGCATCCCGCGCTAAGTCCGAATGAAACGCTCGATGGCGCTTGACCCGGGTCGAGGATCGGGTTGGCCCCCCTTTCGCTCGCATTTTTATACTAGAGGCCGGGCGCTTTCCGTGAAACTGATTTTAAAGTCTCAGCCGCGTTCCATCGAAAGGTGTGGCTTTGCTGCAACTTTTTGACGCCTTCCCGCTTGATCGGCGCGCCAGGAAGGCCGCCGGGCCCACTCTCGCGCGCGCGCTCTTGCCTTCGCCACAAGGCTCGGGCATATGTGCGACATCGATCGGGAGCAGCGCCGAGCAGCGCCCTCCCGCTGGTGTGGAGACGTGGCCGAGAGGCTGAAGGCGGCGGTTTGCTAAACCGTTATAGGGTTGTAAAGCCCTATCGAGGGTTCGAATCCCTCCGTCTCCGCCATTTCGGCTCTGTCCAGCCCGAAGAGATGGGTGACGGAACGTACCTAAGACATGGGTGACAACCTCGGGCCGAACGGGTTGTCGAGGGGTTGCAAGGTTTTCTGCTCCAGATCGATGAAGCCGAGATCGTAGCTCATGAAGCTGACGAGCCAAATGCCTTCATCGACTTCCTTGATTCCGAGACGCTGGCCGGCGAGCACGGTCGAGATGTTCACCCTTTTGCGATGCATGCAAATTCGGCCGCAGGCTGTGACGAGTACGTCGCGGTCATGCAGCGGATAGGCGAGGTCGGGCAGACCGTCATAGGGCCGTGAGGAGGGCGTATAGATGTCGGCGGGGCGCTTCATGGCGAGCGCCTCATGGGGCCTCTCGCTATTGAATTCGTTCACGAAATCATCGAAGCGCGCCTGCTGCTGCAAGGCGTTCATGCCGGGCGGTCGCGTCGCCTCTTTCTTCAAGGTTAGATGCATGCGCTCATGGCGGCCGTTCTGCTGGGGATGCCCCGGCTTGATGCGCTCGATGGCGATGCCGAGCCTCAGCCACCAGACGGCGAGCTTCGAGAGATTGAACAGGCCGTTGGGGCTGGCAAAGGGAACGCCGTTGTCAGACCGGATGGCGTCCGGCAGGCCGCGTTCGCGAAAGAGCCGTTCGAAAGCGGTGACGGCGAGGTCTTCGCGCGTTGACTCCAGGGCTTCGCACAGGAGCAGGAAGCGCGAGGCGTGGTCGGTGACGGTGAGAGGATAGCAATAGCGTCCGTCGCCGAGCCTGAACTCGCCCTTGAAATCGGCGCACCAGAGATCGTTTGGAGCCGCCCCGCGGATAGGGCCGTGCCGGCGGCGCGGCGGCGCGGCCGGCCGAGGGCCTTGACCAGACCATGACGGCACAGGACCGCATGGATCGTGCTTTGGGCGGGAACGCGAAAGTCGCCGTCCAGCCTGCGAACCACTCGGGTCGCTCCTCCGCGATCTTCGAGCGGACGCCGGACCAGCGCGCCAGCGCATCTGGAGAGAAGCTCATGATTCGGGCGCGATTTCTGATCTTTCGCCCGGGAGCGCGGGTGCGCCGAACCAGTCTGGTCGCCGCCAGCGCCGGCGCCTCCGTCCTGCTTCTCTCGGCCATGAGCACGGCGATCGCCGCCCCCGATTCGCCGGCCGGCCTCTGGTTCACGGCGAATGACGAATTGGTCATCAAGATCGCGCCATGCGGCGAGAATTTTTGCGGCGCGCTGATCTGGCTGAAGGAACCCGACCGACCCGACGGAAAGCCCAAGACAGACAGTTTAAACGAAGATCCGGCCGCGCGCGGCAAGCCGATGATCGGCCTCCAAATCCTCAGGAACCTTTCTGCCGAGCAAGACCATTGGCGCGGCAAGGCGTATAATCCGCAGGATGGGAAGACATATGACGTCACCTTCAAGGTCATCCCCGACAAGGCGGCGGGAGACAAGGCTGAAATCGAAGGTTGCGTCTTGAAGATTTTTTGCAAGACGGATGTTTTCACCAAAACGCAAACCGTGCCAAAATAGCTCCGCCATCGCCATGAGCCGCCATGAGTTGACACTTCGAAAATGGAAGACTTCGACGCGGACTTGCGGCGTCAGCCAAGCCGCCTGACGGCGCGGTCGGCGCTTTGCGGCGAAACCCGGATGCCAACTATGCTTTTGCCCCCGCTGGATTCCGAAGCAATGAAATTTACGCTTCGGAGTCAAAGGCGCTGAGTCACGCTGTGCCTGAACCAAACGACCACACCGCCCGCTCGCGCGCGGCGGGCCGCCGCGGCTTATCCCGAATCGGCATCCTTGGCTGCCTGACCGCCGCGCTGGCGGTCGCGTCAATGAATGGCGCGGCGGCGCAGGATCCCGCAGCCAGGATGAAGTCGGCAGCCGCCACGCCGCTTCCGCCCGCCCGGCCGGCCAAAATTGGCGGCGGTCCGGTTATCGCAGGCGTCCCGCCGTCGCCTGCGACGACGCCAGCAATTCCGCAGGCTTTGCCGCCAGTCCAGGCGCCGACATCGCCGCAGGCCCAGGCGCCAACCTCGCCGGAAGCCGACCCCCCCGCCTCGCCGCAAGGCAAGGATCCAGCCTCCCAACCAAATTCGGATAACGTGCCTTTGGTGCTTGGAGCCACGGGTCCTTTGCCGACAGCCTCGCGCCAGCGCATGCACGCGTGCGGCCTCGAATGGCAGGCGATCAAAATGGCGGGACGTGCGACAGACAAGACCTGGCGTGATTTCGCCGAGGCGTGCCTGTCTCGCTAAGCAGCCTGTCTCGCTAAGAAGCATCAACGGCTGGACCGATGGTCGCTTGCGCCTCGTTCCACCCGCCCCATCAAGCGGTAATCACTTCGAGATTTGAGCGGACGCGCTGCGCCGGGGTCGGCGCGGCGCTTGCGGAGCCTCGCGTTCGCCAGTCAATGTGGGCGCGGAAGCTGCGCAGACTTACCGCGTCAACTCGGCGAAGCGATGGCCCACGGCGCAAACAAAGGACGACAACTGCGCGCCGGATCTGATTTCTTTTCAGGCATCCGGAAAATGGATTCGCGAAAAGGAACAGCATCCCTACAAACGAAGTGGAACATTTTCCGACATCGACGACACCGGAAAATGTTCTAGCTTCGATCGCCGGTCAGGAGGAAAATCCTGCTGGATCCATGTCTCATGCGAACCGGATCGTCCGTCGTCAGACCGGCTCCGGCGGCGTAACAGGCGGCACGGGCTTTGGCTTTGGGGCCGCTGCTTTCCGTACAACTTTTTTGGCGACGGCCTTCTTGACGGGCGCGGACTTCGCAGGGGCCTTCTTAGCCACTGCCTTTTTTGCGACCGCTTTTTTTGCCGGGGCCTTCGTGGCCGGAGCCTTCTTAGCGGGAGCTTTCTTCGCCGGGGCTTTTTTGGCCACCGTCTTTTTGGCCGGGCTCTTCTTCACAACCGCTTTTTTGGCCACGACCTTTTTGGCCACGACCTTTTTGGCCACTGTCTTCTTGGCCACTGTCTTTTTGGCGACCGCCTTTTTCGCCGGGGCTTTTTTCGCCGCCGTCGTTTTGGTCGCAGTCTTCGCGGCGGCTTTCTTCGCCGGCGTCTTCTTTGTAGCTGCCTTAACCATGCTCGAACTCCCCTCCGATAGTCGTCAGTCGGTTCATACGCCGACTAGAGGCGCGATCAGCGTACCGCTGTTCATGAGACGCGCAAGAGGCATTGCATGTTCAGCGTCATGGATTGCATGCGAAGAGACCCGCGACCCTGCATTCGCGACCATGCGGACGGCCCTCGCGAACGCGCGCGCATCCGATCGCAGCCTCATCGATCATCGCGCGCGTCGCGACATTGGCAAAGCCGCGCGCAACGATCGAGGCCGCTCTGAACGACGCTTGCGAAAGGCTTTCTTCAGACTCCGCGTTCCATTTCAAAGCCATTGTTTTTTGAGGCTCTATTCAATTTCTTAGAGAGATTGAAACGCGCGCCGGAAGGTGATTCATGCGTGATATTCGCGCGATGGCAAAGCCTTGAAAGTGCGCGCGACTCACGCCGCCGAAGGGCGTGAAGGCGCCAGATCAACAGACCCTCGCGCATCGCGAAAGAGCCCCTGGCCTACGTCGAAATATCGCGGGGCGACGCCTAAAAAAAATTCGTGCACATCGACAAGAACATCGCCGAAAAGCGCATTCGCAGCGCTTCAATCATCATGCGAGTCGCGAATCAGCTGAAAATGATTCGCGATTCGCCTCCGCTTTTCGCGCATTGCGACGGCGCATCGCGATCAACGCTAGGCATGCGCTTCGTCAAGGCTGGCGCATGGGCGCTGGCGCGACGACGATGACGAACGTCTAGATGCCAAGCCGTGCTTTCAGCTCGTCATTGACGGCTTGCGGATTGGCTTTGCCGCCAGTCTGTTTCATCACCTGGCCGACGAACCAGCCGATCATCGAAGGCTTCGCTTGCGCCTGCGCGACCTTGTCGGGATTGGCCTTGATGATGGCCTCGACCGCCGCCGCGATGGCGCCGAGGTCAGTCACCTGCTTCAGTCCGCGCGTTTCGACGATCGCGCGCGGATCGCCATCCTTGTCCTCGCCGATGATGATGGCGAGAACGTCCTTGGCGATCTTGCCCGATATCGTGCCGTCCGCGATGAGGTCGACGAGCGAGCCGATCTGCTGCGGCTTGATGTGGGTTTGCGCGACCGGCAGCCCGACGGAATTGGCGTAGGCCGCAACGTCGCCGGTGATCCAATTGGCGACAAGCTTCGGGTCGCGCTTGCACGTCTCCGGCGCCAACGGCCGCCTCATAATAATCGGCGGTCTCCTTGTCCGCGACGAGCACGCCGGCGTCATAGGGCGGCAGCCCGTAGTCCTTGATGAAACGCGCCTTCTTCGCATCCGGCAGTTCCGGCAGCCCTGCCTTCAGCTCTTCGACGTAAGCCGCGTCGAATTCGAGCGGCAGCAGATCGGGATCCGGGAAATAGCGATAGTCATGCGCTTCCTCTTTTGAGCGCATCGAACGCGTCTCGCCGCGCGCGGGATCGAACAAGCGCGTTTCCTGCTGGATCGTCCCGCCATCCTCGATGACGCCGATCTGGCGGCGCGCCTCCACATCGATCGCCTGGCCGATGAAGCGGATCGAATTGACGTTCTTTATTTCGCAACGCGTGCCAAAGGGCGCACCGGGTCGGCGCACCGAAACATTGACGTCGGCGCGCAGAGAACCCTGCTCCATATTGCCGTCGCAGGAACCGATGTAGCGCAGGATCGTGCGCAGCTTGGTGACATAGGCGCGCGCCTCATCGGCGGAACGCATGTCGGGCTTCGAGACGATCTCCATCAAGGCGACGCCTGAGCGATTGAGATCGACGAGGAACTCCGTCGCGGACTGGTCGTGCAGCGATTTGCCGGCGTCCTGCTCGAGATGCAGCCGTTCGATGCCGACCTCGATCTGCTCGGTCGGCGAAACGTCCACCTTGACGACGCCCTCGCCGACGATCGGGCTCTTGTACTGCGAGATCTGGTAGCCCTGCGGCAGATCAGGATAGAAATAATTCTTGCGATCGAACACCGAACGAAGATTGATCTGCGCCTCAAGACCTAGCCCCGTGCGGATCGCCTGCGCGACGCATTCGGCGTTGATCACCGGCAGCATCCCCGGCATCGCCGCGTCGATCAGCGAAACATTGGCGTTGGGCTCTTCGCCGAACTGGGTCGAGGCGCCGGAGAACAGCTTCGAGCGCGACGTGACTTGGGCATGGATCTCAAGGCCGATCACGACCTCGAAGTCGCCGGTCGCGCCCTTGATGAGCTTTGAGGGTTTTGCGTGGGTGTTCATGATCGCGCCTTCCGTCGTAAAAAATCGGCCGTCAAACTCATTTCGGCTTTCAACATGGGAGCAGATTGGCCATCCACATCGACTTGGTCAAATAATCGGACGATGACATCGGCATATTCCGGAAATTTCCTCAGCTCGTAAACGGCCCCCATCTTGGAGGCGACTGAACCACCCGGCTTGCCGAGATTGTCCGTCACCTCGAAAAACCTCTGGTATCGCTCCCGCTGAACTTCCCTTCCGCGCAAGCGAACGTAGGCGACTGCCGACCACGCCAATGCAGCGAGAGGCACGGACACGCTGAGGATTGCCGCAACCTGCGCGACTTTTTCCAACGTCATTGCCTGTCGGTTCGATCATGACTTCTGACACGTACCCCACCCGTCGGCGAAGCTACGCTCCGCCGACACCCTCCCCTTTCAGGGGAGGGATTTTCCCGCGCTCAACGGCATGCCGATAGATCGTCTCCACCACTCCGTCGAGATTTTCGTTCACCTCATTGTTCCAAAAGCGAAGCACTTTAAACCCCGCAGCCACGAGTTTCGCATCGCGCTCGGCGTCCCGTTGCATCTGCCCTGGTTCGCCGTGCTGGGCGCCGTCAACCTCGATTACGAGCTTTGCTTTCAGACACGCAAAGTCGACGATAAATCCCTCCCGCGGCGCCTGGCGACGGAAATGAAATCCTTGCGCCTTAAGAGCCCGAAGATGAACCCATAGCTTCACTTCCTGCGGCGTCATCCGCTTGCGCAGAGCGCGCGCAATTTCATTGGCCATCTCACATCAAAGCGCGCATCCCTCCCCGGCACGGGGAGGGTGGCGGCGAAGCAACGCTTCGCCGACGGGTGGGGTGAAAACCGGCTCAAGCCCACCATTTCGGCGGCGGCTTCAGCTTGGGCGACGCCTGCTCGATGACGCTCGCAACAGCAAAGAGCGTCTCTTCGTCGAAGGGTCGTCCGATCAGTTGCAGCCCAAGCGGAAGGCCTTCGCTCGACGACCCGGCGGGCACGGCGATGCCGGGCAGGCCCGCCATGTTGACCGTAACCGTGAAGACATCGTTGAGATACATCTCCACCGGATCGGCCGAGCCCTTTTCGCCGAGGCCAAACGCCGCCGAAGGAGTCGCCGGCGTCAGGATCGCATCGACGCCATCGGCATAGACGCGCTCGAAATCCTGCCGGATCAGCGTCCGTATTTTTTGCGCCCGCACATAATAGGCGTCGTAATAGCCGGCGGAAAGCACATAGGCGCCGATCATGATGCGCCGGCGCACCTCCTTGCCGAAGCCCGCCGCGCGCGTCGCCTCATACATGCCGACGATGTCCTTGCCGGGAACCCTGAGGCCATAGCGAACGCCGTCGTAGCGCGCGAGATTCGACGAAGCTTCCGCCGGCGCGACGATATAGTAAGCCGGCAAGGCGTAGCGCGTGTGCGGCAGCGAAATATCGACGATTATTGCGCCCGCCTCCTTCAGCCATTCGACGCCCTGGCGCCAGAGCGCGTCGATTTCAGCCGGGATTCCTTCGAGGCGATATTCCTTCGGAATGCCGATCCGCATGCCTTTGACGCTGCGGCCGACGGCGGCCTCGTAATCGGGCACGGGCGCATCGACCGAGGTCGTATCCTTGGGGTCATGACCGGCCATCGACCGCAGCAGGACCGCCGCATCGCGAACCGTGCGGGCGATGGGACCAGCTTGATCGAGCGACGAAGCGAATGCGACAATGCCCCAACGCGAGCAGCGCCCGTAGGTCGGCTTGATGCCGACAGTGCCAGTAAAGGCCGCGGGCTGGCGAATCGAGCCGCCGGTGTCCGTCGCCGTCGCGCCAAAGCAAAGTCTGGCCGCGACCGCCGCGGCCGAGCCGCCGGACGATCCGCCGGGAACCAGCGGAGTTTCCGATTCGGCGCGCCGCCAGGGCGAAATCACAGGTCCGAAATAGGAGGTCTCATTCGACGAGCCCATCGCGAATTCATCGAGATTGAGCTTGCCCAGCATCACCGCGCCGTCGCGCCAGAGATTGGCGCTGACGGTCGACTCATAGGCGGGCGTGAACCCCTCGAGGATGTGGCTCGCGGCGGTCGTCTGGACCCCTTGCGTGCAATAAAGATCCTTGATGCCGAGAGGTATCCCTTCGAGCGGTCCCGCCTCGCCTTTGGCGATCCGCGCGTCGGAGGCCGCCGCCATCGCCACGGCCTTTTCCGGCGTCTCGACGATGAAGGCGTTGAGGATCCGCGCCTGTTCGATCTCGGCGATCTGCGCCCGCGCAAGTTCGACGGCGGAGACGTCGCCCTTCAAGAGGGCGTCGCGCGCTTCGGAGAGGGAAAGGTCGGTGAGTGCGGTCAATGTCGCGTCCGTTCTGCCTTGAGTTCCTGATGTCGATGGCCGACGACGAGCGTCGAAGATTTCACGCCGCCGCCGCTATTCGACGACCTTGGGCACTTTGAAGAAATGGTCCTCGCTTTCCGGCGCATTGGCGAGAATGGCGTCGGCGATGCCGCCATCGGTGACGACGTCGGCGCGCTTCTTCATCGGCATCGGCATGACCGAAGTCATCGGCTCGACCCCCTCGACATCGACGCCGGACAATTCCTCGACGAACCGCAAAATCGCATTGAGTTCATCTTGAAGCTGCGGCACGTCTTCGTCGCTGACCTTGATGCGCGCCAGGTGGGCGATACGCCGCACTGTCGCCTGATCGACGGACATGTGTTCTCCTTGCCAAGACTCCAGAAGCAGCAGCCTATAGCACTGGCGGTTGGCGGGGAGCAATCGGCGGGTGGCATGGCCGATGCAGGAACGGACCGCAGCGCCGAGGGATCGGAAGTCCGGAGCAAGGGCGGAGTTTTTCGTGAGACAGGAAATCCTGCGATTTCTTCCCAGGAGCGAGACCCGGCGTCCGCCGGTTCTTTTCGTCCATGGCGCTTACTGCGGCGCCTGGATCTGGGAGTATTTTCTCGGCCTTTTCGCCGAGCGCGGCTATCCGGCCTATGCGCTGTCGCTGCGCGGCCACGCTGGCAGCGAGGGCGATCTCGCCAGCGCCTCGTTCGGCGATTACGTCGACGACGTGAAAACCGCTGCGAGCGCTATCGGGGCCGAGCCGGTCCTCATCGGCCATTCGATGGGCGGCCTCGTGATTCAGCATTATCTGGCGCGCGGCGGCAAGGCGGCGGCGATGGTGGCGCTGGCCTCGGCGCCGCCTTCGGGACTGCGCTCCTCCGCCCTGCACATGACAATGTTTGCGCCCGACGTGCTGTTTCAGCTCTCGCTGCTGCAAAGTCTCGGACCCAAATGGGCCGCGCCGGCGGTCATTGCGCGGGCGCTTTTTTCCACGAAATCGACGCCTGAATCAAAGGATGGATTGCTGCAAAGAATTCAGCGTGAATTGCCCCGCGCAAGCGCCGAATTGCTGGCGCCCCCGCCATTGACGCCGCCTGCCGCCAGGGACAGGCCGCCGATGCTCGTGCTCGGCGGCGACGCCGATGTCTTCCTGCCGCGATCGGCCATGCAAGAAACTGCCGACATCTGGGGCGCTGAGTTCGATCTGCTCAAGGGCGCCCCGCACGGACTGATGATCGATACCGCCTGGCGCAACATCGCAGCGGAAAAAATCATCGCCTGGCTAAACGCGGTCGATAGTCGATCGGATGCCGGAGAACAGCGCTCCGCTCAATAGGAGACGCTGCCGCCGATGGACGGCGCATCGACCCTGACGCGCGAGCCCGCCATGGCGGCGATGAACGCGCTCGGGTCCGGCGCGAGGACGGCGAACGTCCCGTAATGGCAGGGAACCACCGTCTCGAACTGGAAAAAGCGCCGCGCGGCGAGGGCCGCCATCGCGCCGTCCATGGTGAAGCGATCGCCAACTGGGAGAATGCCGATTTTCGGCTGGTGGATTTCGGCGATGAGCGCCATGTCCGAGAAAATATCGGTATCGCCCATATGGTAGAGAGTTGGCCCATCTTTCGGCTTGATGACAATTCCGTTGGGATTGCCGAGATAGACGGATTGGCCGTTGAAAACCGTCCCGGAGGAATGAAGCGCCTGGGTCAGGCTTACGGAGAAAGCGCCGCAATCGATCGAGCCGCCGGTGTTGCCGGGGTTGATGTTTTCGGCGCCCTGCCCGTTCAGGAACATGCAGATTTCGAAATTCGAGACGATCTGCGCGCCGGTCGCCTTCGCTATGTCGGCGGCGTCGCCAATGTGGTCGTCATGGCCATGGGTCAGGACGATATGGGTCGCGCCTTGCGAGGCTTGTTCGACGGCGCCGGTGAATTTTGGATTGCCGCTGAGAAACGGATCGATCAGGATAACCGCCCCGGGCAGTTCAATCCGGAACGCCGAATGACCAAGCCAAGTCAGTTTCATCTTGAAGTCTCCTGGCGAGATGGTGGAAGCCCTGACGTCGCTATCATGAATAATATCGAATAGCGCGCAGAGGCAATGAATTGCTGCCGCGGCGCGGTGCGAAGTTTGGCGTCGCGCCGCGACCGGGCGTAATGTGGAACGCCCAGATAACCACCCCATGACCGCGTGATGAGATTTCGAGACTGAATGGCCGTGGAAATCCTTGATATCGTCGATCTGCCGCCGCGCATCGGCGCGCGCCAGCGCCTGATCGGCGTCGATCTCGGCACGAAGACCATCGGCCTCGCGCTGTCGGACGTCGAGCGGCGCATCGCGACGCCCCTGGAGACAATCAGGCGCACCAAATTCACGGCGGACGCCGCCCGGCTGGTTGCGCTCGCCAATCAGTTCGACGTCGCCGCGCTCGTCATCGGCCTGCCCCTCAACATGGATGGCTCCGAAGGCGCGCGCGTGCAGGCGACCCGCGCCTTCGTGCGCAATCTCGGCGCGCTCATTTCGCGCCCCTTCGTCTATTGGGACGAACGCCTGTCCACCGCCGCCGTGACCCGCTCGCTGATTGCACAGGACGCCTCACGCGCCAAGCGCGCCGAAGTCGTCGATCGCATGGCGGCGGCCTATATTCTGCAGGGCGCGCTCGACCGTCTGCGCTGGCTCGCCGACGCCGTCCCCTGACTGCCCTATTCGCCGCGGGCTTTCGCAAGGCGGCTGTGCTTGCGGCCATAGGAAAAGTAAATGACGAGGCCAAGCGCAAGCCATACGGCGAATTGTATCCAGGTGTCGCCGGGAAGGCCCAGCATCAGCAGGACTGCGGAGGCGGCCCCGAGCGGCGCGACGACCACGATCAGCGGCGCCTTGAAGGGGCGATGAATCTCGGGATGCGTGAAGCGCAGGTAGAGAACGCCGAGGCAGACCACGGTGAAGGCGAATAGCGTGCCGATGCTGACCAGTTCACCGACAAGGCCAATCGGCAGCAGCGCCGACAGGATCGCGGCGACGCCCCCCATGAACAACGTCGTGAGATAAGGCGTGCGAAAACGCGGATGCACCTTCGCCGCGATCGGCGGCAGCAGGCCGTCATGCGCGATCGAATAAAGAATGCGGGACTGCCCAAGCAGCAATACGAGAACGACCGAACTCAACCCGAGAATCGCGCCAAATTTGATCACGGTCGAAAGCCAGCCTAATCCGATCGCGTCAACGCCGAGGGCGATCGGGTCTGGGACGCTCAAGCGATCGAAAGGAACAATCCCCGTGATGACGACGCTGACCAGCACATAGAGAATCGTGCAGATCAACAGCGATCCGAGAATGCTGAGCGGCATGTCGCGCTGCGGATTTTTGGCCTCCTGCGCAGCCGTCGAGACAGCGTCAAAGCCAATATAGGCGAAGAACACGACCGCCGCGCCGCGAAGGATTCCGCTCCATCCATACTCGCCAGGTCCTGCGTTCGGCGGAATGAAAGCGCCCGCCGGGTTGTTCGCCGTCACCCAGTTCGCCGTGCTGAAGGACGAGATCCCGGCCAGGATGAAAGCGACGATGATCGCCAGCTTGATGGCGACGATGACATTATTGACCTTCGCCGATTCATTGATCCCGACGACGAGGAGAGCGGTCAACGCGAGAATGATGAGCGCCGCCGGCGCGTTGACCAGCGCATCCGTTCGCGCCCAATGGCCGCTCGCCGGATCGAAGGAAAATGGCGCGCCCGCCAGCGCCGCCGGCACATCGACGCCAAGGCCATGCAGGAAGCTCACGACATAGCCGGACCAGCCGATTGCGACGGTGGTCGCGCCAAAGGCGTATTCGAGCAAAAGATCCCAGCCGATGATCCAGGCGATGAACTCGCCCATGGTGGCGTAGGCGTAGGTATAGGCGCTGCCCGCCACCGGAACGGTCGAGGCCATTTCGGCGTAGCAGAGGCCAGCGAGCGCGCAGACGAGGCCAGCGAGAATGAAGGAGAGGCTGATCGCCGGCCCGGCGTAGGCGGCGGCGGCATGGCCGGTCAGAACGAAAATGCCCGCGCCGATGATGCAGCCGATGCCGAGCGAGATCAGGCTCGCCAGCGAGAGCGTACGCCGCAGATTGGGCGATTCAGCGCCAAATTCCGCCTCATGCGCCTCGGTTTTAAGCTCGGCGACCGATTTGGTGATCCAGAGACTCACGCCGGCCTCGCCTTCGATCCGGCGCGCAAGCCCGAAAAGCCGCGGCGCTTTGCGACTGCGTCACGCGTCAGAGAAAATACATAAAGAATCATGATCGTTCCGGTCTGAAGCTCGCGGCGCCTGATCCCGGGTAAGAGAATGCGCCGCCTTGTCACTATTAAGTGTTGTCGCATGTCGAGGCTGCGTTGCAAGTGTTAGACCTTTCCGCCAGAAGGCCGCCAAGCCGTGATCGCGGCGCGCGGCCAAGACCGGAGGCGCCATGACGAAAACGCCGAGCGATTTTGATGTCGTCGTGATCGGCGCGGGGGCGGCCGGATTGGCCGCCGGCAAGCGGCTCGCGCCGTCCGGCCTGTCGTTCGTCATTCTGGAGGCGCGCGAACGCATCGGCGGCCGGGCGCAGACGCGGATCGTCAACGGCCTTCCGCTCGACCTCGGCTGCGGCTGGCTTCATTCGGCCGACCGCAACCCATGGACCGGGATCGCCGCCGACCTTGGATTCACCATCGACAGAACCGCGCCGGTCTGGACGAGGCAAAGCCTTGACATTGGATTCAGCCGGCAGGACCAGGCCGCTTTCGCCGCGGCTTCCGACGCGTTTCTACGCCCGCCTCGACGCCGCCAGTCCCGAGGCCGACGATTTTCCGGCGACCCTTCTTCTTGAGCCGGGATCGCGCTGGAACGCTCTGCTCGACGCCGAGAGCGCCTTCATGAATGGAGCCGAACTCGCCTCCGTCTCGGTCAAGGACTGGAAGCGCTATGAGGATAGCCACGTCAACTGGCGCGTGGTCGAGGGCTATGGCGCGGCGATCGCCGCCTTCGGCGCCGGCCTTCCCATTCGCCTTGGCTGCGCCGTCGCGCGGGTCGATCACGCAGGCGCTGTGATCGCCCTGGAGACGTCGCTGGGCCGCCTCACGGCCGATGCCGTCATCATCACCGTCCCGCCGCCTCTGATCGCCTCAGAGGCCATTGCGTTTGCGCCGCGGCTGCCGGAAAAGAGCGCGCGCCGCCGCCGTTCTGCCGCTCGGCCTCGCCGACAAGCTCGTCATGATGGTCGATGCGCCGGACCTGCCGGTTGGCGGTCATCTCTTCGGCAATCCCGACGCCGCCGCGACGGGAAGCTACCAGCTGCGCCCCTTCGGCCGGCCTCTGATCGAGGGTTTTTTTGGCGGGCGTCTCGCCCATGAGCTGGAAGCAGCCGGCCCCGGCGCCTTCTTCGATTTCGCCCGAAGCGAACTCGCTCAGCTTTTCGGAAACGGGTTCGCCGCGCGCCTCACGCCGCTGAGCGAGACGGCCTGGGCCAGCGATCCGTGGTCGCGGGGCGCCTATTCGCACGCGCTCCCGGGCCATTCGGACGCCCGCGCAACCCTTGCGGCTCCCGTCGACGGGAGGATCTATTTCGCCGGGGAAGCCTGCTCGAAGCACAGCTTCTCGACCGCACATGGGGCCTATCTCACCGGCGTCGAGGCGGCCGAGGCGGCCATCGCGGCGCGGCGGGCGAAGCGCAGGTTCGCGAAGCCAGCGTCTTGACCCAGCATGTAAAAACGCGCCACCTTTCGCAATTGCGAGAGCGCGTACAAGCCGGAACTCCGCCGCATGGCACAGCCCTACAAGGTGAAGATTGCGACCTCGATCGAGCAGGTCGACGCGGCGCAATGGGACGCCTGCGCCAATCCGGCAGCCGATTCCGATTCGCCGAACGGCCGCGGCGAACCTGAGGAGACTGGAGTCCGGCGATGGGGAACGCTTCAACCCCTTCCTGACGCACGCCTTCCTCCGGGCGCTGGAGACCTCGAAATCGGTCTCGTCGCGCACCGGCTGGACCAGCGTCCATGTGCTCGTCGAGGACGCCGGGGGGCGTCTGGCGGCGGCCGCGCCGACCTATCTCAAAAGCCACTCCCGGGGCGAATATGTTTTCGACTTCGGCTGGGCCGACGCCTATCAGCGCAGCGGCGTTGAATATTACCCGAAGCTTCAGGTCGCAGTGCCCTTCACGCCCGTTACGGGGCGACGGTTGCTTGTTGCGCCCGGGCAGGGCGAGGCGGCGCGCCGAACGCTCATCGCCGGCCTGCGCGCGCTGCGCGAAAAGACCGACGCATCCTCGATCCATGTCACTTTCCCGACAAAAGCGGACTGGAATGCGCTCGGCGCGGCCGGATTTCTCCAGCGGACAGACCAGCAATTCCATTTCCTTAACAGGGGCTATTCTGATTTCGACGCCTTCCTGAACGACCTCGCCTCGCGCAAGCGCAAGATGATCCGGCGCGAACGCAAGGAGGCGCTGACCAATGGAATCGAGATCGAAGCGCTGACCGGTCCGGACATCACGGAAGAGCACTGGGACGCGTTCTTCCAGTTTTATCTGGACACCGGCGCCCGCAAATGGGGCACGCCCTATCTGACCCGCGCCTTTTTTTCCGCCGTCGGCGCGTCGATGGCCGACAGCATTCTCCTCGTCATGGCGAAACGGGCCGGCCGCTATATCGCCGGGGCGATCAATTTCCTTGGGCGCGACGCCCTCTATGGACGCAACTGGGGCGCGATCGAAGATCACCCGTTCCTGCATTTCGAGGTTTGCTATTATCAGGCCATCGAATTCGCCATCGCGCGGAAGCTCGCCCGCGTCGAAGCCGGGGCCCAGGGCGAACACAAGCTCGCGCGCGGCTACGGACCCGTCGCGACCTATTCGGCGCATGAAATCGCCGATCCGCGCTTCGCGACGGCGATCGACGCCTATCTTCAAAAGGAGCGCATTCACGCTGACATGGCGCTGGAGCAATTGGCCGAGATGACGCCCTTCCGCAAGGGCGCCTGACGCGCGGCCCCGGTCAAGGCCCTTGACCCTCGCCGCGGGCTTTGCCTAATCAGGCTTCCCTAAATGGAGTTCGTGCGATGGCCGGGTCAGCCTACGACGACAGCAATATCTTCGCCAAAATCCTGCGCGGCGAGATCCCCTGTCACAAGGTTTACGAGGACGATGTCGCCCTCGCCTTCATGGATGTGATGCCGCAGGCCGATGGCCATGTGCTGGTGCTGCCGAAATCCGGCGCCCGCAACATTTTGGACGTCGACCCCGAAGTTCTTTCCGCCCTGATGCCGCGCGTGCAAAAGCTCGCCCGCGCCGTCAAGACCGCTCTTGCAGCGGACGGCGTCACCATCTTGCAGTTCAATGAGCCCGCCGGCGGCCAGACCGTGTTCCATCTGCATTTTCACGTCGTGCCGCGCTGGACCGGCGTCCCGCTGCGGCCGCATAGCGGAGTCATGGAGAAGCCCGAGACCCTGGCCGGCTTCCGCGAGAAGATCGCAGCGGCGCTCGACGCGGCCTGAACCAAACGCAAAGAAAAAGCCGCGACATAGTCGCGGCTCTTATTTTCGCTCGTCCCGCCGTCGTCAGGACGCCATTCTCAGTGTTTCGTGTCCGACTCGTCGGCGGCTCCGAAGGGCTCCGGCTCGTCATCGTCGCCAAAGGACTCGTCATCCTCACCTTCGGCCTCGCCGCCCTTGAGTCGGCGGGCCTTGGCGCGGCGCACTTCCGGCTCCGCCCTGACGCGCTTCTTGCTGGCCTCGACGATATCGCGCTCCGGACGCGGCAGGATCGGCCCTTCCGGGAAGACGAAGCCGAGCTTCGTCTCGCCCTCCTCCTCGATGACGACAACCCGCACCGCGCCGCCATTCTTCAGGCGGCCGAACAGCACCTCGTCAGCCAGCGGCGTCTTGATGGTCTGCTGGATCACGCGCGCCATCGGCCGCGCGCCCATCTGCTCGTCATAGCCGTGCTCGACGAGCCACGCGCGCGCCTCGTCCGCCAGCTCGATCGTGACGTTGCGGTCGGCGAGCTGCGCCTCAAGCTGCATGATGAACTTGTCGACGACCTTGATGATGACGTCATGCGGCAGATGGCCGAAGGTCACGACGGCGTCGAGACGATTGCGGAACTCGGGCGCGAACATGCGGTTGATCGCCTCGACGTCTTCGCCTTCGCGTTTGCCGCGCGTGAAGCCGAACGAGGCCCGCTGCATGTCGGCCGCGCCGGCATTGGTCGTCATGATCAAAATGACGTTGCGGAAATCGACCTGCTTGCCGCTATGGTCGGTCAACTTGCCGTGATCCATCACCTGCAACAGGATGTTGTAGAGATCGGGATGGGCCTTTTCGATCTCATCGAGAAGCAGCACGCTATGGGGGTGCTGATCGATGGAATTGGTGAGCAAGCCGCCCTGATCGAAGCCGACATAGCCAGGCGGCGCGCCGATCAGCCGCGACACGGTGTGGCGCTCCATATATTCGGACATGTCGAAGCGGATCAGTTCGACGCCGAGGCTGACGGCGAGCTGACGCGCGACCTCGGTCTTGCCGACGCCGGTCGGACCCGAGAAGAGATAGCTGCCGATCGGCTTTTCGCCGTCGCGCAGACCCGCGCGGGCGAGCTTGATCGCCGAAGTCAGCGCCTCGATAGCCTTGTTCTGGCCATAGACCACCCGCTCCAGCGTCTCGGTCAGATGTTCGAGAACCTCGGCGTCGTCCTTCGACACGGTTTTAGGCGGAATGCGGGCCATCGTCGCGATGGTCGCCTCGACCTCCTTGATGCCGATCGTCTTCTTGCGCTTGTTTTCCGGCAGCAGCATCTGGCTGGCGCCCGTCTCGTCGATCACGTCGATCGCCTTGTCGGGCAATTTACGATCATGGATATAGCGCGCCGACAGCTCCACCGCGGCCTTGATGGCCTCATTGGTGTAGCGGATCTTGTGGAACTCCTCGAAATAGGGCTTCAGCCCCTTCATGATTTCGATGGCGTCCGGCACCGACGGTTCGTTGACGTCGATCTTCTGGAAGCGCCGCACGAGCGCGCGATCCTTCTCGAAGTACTGACGATATTCCTTGTAAGTTGTTGATCCGATGCAGCGAAGCGTACCCTGCGCCAGTGCGGGCTTCAGCAGGTTGGACGCGTCCATGGCCCCGCCCGACGTGGCGCCGGCGCCGATCACGGTATGGATCTCGTCGATGAAGAGGATCGCGTTCTTGTGGTTCTCGATCTCCTTCATGACCTGCTTCAGGCGCTCTTCGAAATCGCCGCGATAGCGGGTTCCGGCGAGCAGCGTGCCCATGTCGAGGGCGAACACCGTGGCTTCGGCTAGAACTTCCGGCACCTCGCTCTTGACGATCTTGCGGGCAAGCCCTTCCGCGATGGCGGTCTTGCCGACGCCGGGATCGCCGACCAGCAGCGGGTTGTTCTTGTGGCGCCGGCACAGCACCTGGATGGTGCGCTGAACTTCAGCTTCGCGGCCGATCAGCGGATCGATCCGCCCCTCGCGCGCCTTCTTGTTGAGGTTGACGCAATAGGCGTCGAGAGCGCCTTCCTTTTTCTTTGAATCGCCGCCGTCCTTGCCTTCCTTCGCCTCGCGCGCCTCGGCTTCCTCATCGGCGCCGCGCGGCGCCTTCGAAGAATCCGACAGTCCCGGCCGTTTGGCGATGCCGTGACTGATGTAATTGACGGCGTCGTAGCGCGTCATGTCCTGCTCCTGCAGGAAATAAGCGGCGTGGCTTTCCCGTTCGGCGAAGATCGCGACCAACACATTCGCGCCCGTCACCTCTTCCCGGCCCGATGACTGCACATGGATGACGGCGCGCTGGATGACGCGCTGAAAGCCCGCCGTCGGCTTGGCGTCTTCGCGGCCGTCGCTGACGAGATTGTCGAGCTCCTGGTCGATGTAATCGCGCAGGTTCTTTTTCAGCTGGTCGAGGTCGACCGAGCAGGCCCGAAGAACCGCCGATGCGTCGCCATCATCCGTCAGGCTGAGAAGCAGATGCTCCAGCGTGGCGTATTCATGATGGCGCTCATTGGCGACCGCGAGTGCGCGATGGAGCGACTGTTCGAGATTGCGGGAGAAGGACGGCATAGACTCCAACCTCTCATTTCTTTTCCATGATGCACTGCAGGGGGTGCTGGTGCTTGCGGGCGTAATCCATGACTTGCGTCACTTTGGTTTCGGCGATTTCGTAGGTGAAGACGCCGCATTCGCCGACCCCGTGCTGATGCACGTGGAGCATGATGCGCGTCGCCTCCTCCGGACCCTTGTTGAAGTATTTTTTCAAGACGGCGACGACGAATTCCATTGGCGTGTAGTCATCGTTGAGAAGCAGGACGCGATACATATTGGGACGCCGCGTCTGCGTTTTGGTCCGCGTGATGACGGCGGTCCCCGAGCCAGAACCGCCCCCCTCGCCGCCTTTTTGCGGCTCCTTCGCGGCGCGCCACGCGCCGAACCCAAAGGGATCGGGATCATGCGCAAGCGTCAAAGCAAGAGCCGCGCGCGCCGCGCGAGGAAACGATCTTGGAGGAATTCCGTCCGTCACCTCAAACCCCGTCCTTGCAATATATCGGCTCACTCCATTTAGGCATGCCGGCCCCGAAACTCCAGTGAACAACGCGCTGAAGAATCCGGCAAGAGAGAAATGACCCATCCAACTTCAAGGTTCACCAGCGACCGCAGGACAACTCAGTTCAAAAAAAAGCTTCCAACGGATTAGCAAAAATTGCGCCGTCAAATACATTCCGCGCCGGTTTTGTGAAGGGCGCCTTAATCAGGCGGCGTAAAATAAAAAAAACCCGGCAAAAGCCGGGTTCCAGGTCGCGCCTAACTTGCCGACGAACGCGAAAGCCGCGCGGCATCGTCAAGGCCGCCAAAATCAAGAGAGACAGACCCGGTCTTCGCGTGCCTGCGCCTTTCGCCGCCGCGAACCTTGAGATTCCCTCTATCGAAGGCCTTCGCCACGGGAGCCTCGATAGAGGCGACCGCGCGGGCTGGAGGTTCCGCCGCGCAGACAACGGCGCCAGAACCCAAATCGCAGGATTAAAGATTACTGAGCTTTGGAAGCCTGGACCTGCGCGATCGCAGTTTCAATCGGCTTGAACGCTTCCTTGGCGAGGTTGGAATAGAGTTCGCCAAGTTTGGTCGCCTCGGCGACGAAATCGGCATAGGACGTCTTCGCGAACTCGGACTGCAGCTGAATAGCCGCTTCAAGCGACTTCACGCCGAGCAGCTTCTCGAGAAAAGCAGAACCATTTTCGAGCGACTTCTTCGAATAATCGGTGGTCTCGGCGGCGATCGCCTGCAAACCCTTGACGAAAGACTGAGACGTTACAGCCGCCGTTTCGAGCTGCGTCTTGCTGAATTTCTGGATGTCTTCGAACCCGTTTGCCATTTTGATTTCCCTTGGTCGAACGTAGGCCAACTCTTTCTCAGCTCGAGGCGGCAAGCCGAGAGCCAAAGATTGCTCCCATGCTTTTTATACCGCACCGCACAAATCACGTCAAGTTTATATCGCATCGCACCATTTTGGCATAAACCTGACAACGCCCACGTGAAATCTCTCTCTTAACCCGCCGGTAACCGAGCGGAACTAGCGTCTTTCCAACTGTTTATTTCGCTAAATTTCGGGGTCGCCAGAATGTTGACGCAAGGCGTGACGGATCGCCGCATGATGGAAGGCGCCGCCGCATTTGGTCTTTTCCTGCTTCGAGCGGCGGCGGGTCTTTTCGCGGCGAGTTTTTTCCTCGCCTGCCTCCTCGCAGCGCCTGCGGAAGCGCATCACAGGGGGCGCGCTCACCACCACGTCGCGAGGAGCTTTCCGAGGCATTTTGCACATGCGGGACATTCAGCGCGTTGGTCTCGCTACGGTCACGCGAGCCCCGCGGCGCCAAGCCGGAACTTTGCGGCCATCGTCGTCGACGGCAATAGCGGCGAGACGCTTTACGCGCGAAACGAAGACGAGCCGCGCCACCCCGCCTCGATAACCAAAGTCATGACGCTCTACTTGCTCTTCGAGCAGCTCGAGCGGGGACGCCTCAGCCTTGACAGCCAATTGCGCGTTTCCGCGCATGCCGCCGCGCAAAAGCCGACCAAGCTTGGCCTGCGGCCGGGACGGAGCATCATGGTCGAAGACGCCATCAAGGCCGTCGTGACCCGTTCGGCCAACGACATGGCCGTCGCCATCGCCGAAGCCATCGGCGGCGACGAAGAGCATTTCGCCGAACTCATGACCCGCAAGGCCCATGATCTGGGCATGAGCCGCACGCGCTTCGTCAACGCTTCGGGCCTGCCGGACGACGCGCAGATCACGACCGCGCGCGAGCTTTCAATTCTCGGCCGCGCCGTTCAGGAGCGCTTCCCGCGCTACTACCGCTATTTCTCGACCCATGCCTTTTATTACGCCGGCCAGACGATCCTGAACCACAACCATCTGATGGATCGCGTCGAAGGCATGGACGGCATCAAGACCGGCTACACCAATGCCTCGGGCTTCAATCTGTTGACGTCAGTGAAGCGCAATGGCCATTTCATCGTCGCCGTCGTGATGGGCGGGACCAGCGCGGCCTCGCGCGACCGGATCATGGCCGGCTTGATCGAAGACCAGATCGACAATGGGGCGACGATTCGCACCGCTTCGGCGATCCAGGACAATGCGTCGCCCGACCTGCCGCCGCGCGCACGCGCCGATGCGCGCCCGGCCGCGCCCGACCTGCCGCCGCGGGCGCAGGCGCAGCCGGAAACCCAGGATAACCCCCGGCCGGCGCCGCCAGCCGCTCTCGCTTACGCCGAGCCCCAGGCCGCCGCCGCAATGATCCCGGGACAAAAAATCACGCTGCGGGCGCTTGCGCCGGCGCCCCTTCCCCCGGCCGATCTTGTTCGCGAGGCCTCGATCGCACCTGACGCTGCGATCGCCAAAACACGGCCCGCCTATATTTCCGGCGCCGCTCAGCCGCAGGTCGCAGCCGCCAGCAAGAAAGCGCCCGCGAACGCAGCGCTCCCGAGAAATACGTCGCTTGACGGTTCGACAGCCCTGTCCGGCGACGCCACAGCCTCGATTGTAACCCCGTCGACAATGCGCTGGATTGCCGGCCCCGCGCCCGCGAAAGACCGCAAGACAGCGGATAAGCCGGTTGAAAAGGCGGCTCCCCAGCATGCGGCGGCCGCACCGGCCGACAACGTCGAGCCGGAAACCGCCCGCCGTCCGGCTGCGGCCCGCACCGGCTGGATGATCCAGATCGGCGCAACCGACGACGTCGCCAAGGCCAACGCCCTGCTGGCGAAGGCCAAGGCGGATGGACGCAATACGCTGGGCCGGGCGCAACCGTTTACCGAGAAGGTGCAGAAGGGCGCGTCGACCCTCTACCGGGCGCGCTTCGCCGGACTTGAGGCCGACAGTGCGGAACTTGCGTGCAAAACGTTGAAGCGGACTGGATTTTCCTGCTTCGCAACGAAAAACTAACCTTATGCCGGCATTGTGAGGATCAACGCGCCAGCCAGTCTTGACCGCCCTGGCGCGAGGCATGACCTCCAAACGCTCGGGGCGCTACGAATGACGCCGCATCAAGACCTCTTTCGCTTCGTTTACCCGCGCCGCCAGATCCGTCGTCCCGCCATGGTCTGGATGAAGTTTTTTCATCAGGGACCGGTGCGAGCGAACGACTTCTTCGCGCGTTGCGCCCTTCTGAAGCCCCAGGACCTCATACGCTTCATCTTTGGACATCGCGCCGGCGCGTCGGCGCGCCTCGCTGCTCCAAGAGTCGCCCTGAGCCTCATTTGCCGGACGCCAGCCGGAAAACCGGCGGTCGAGATAAGCCTGCAAAAGACGGGCGCCCTCCGGATCGTCTCGACGGCAAAGATCATAGAGGACTTCGCACTGAGGCCGCGTCAGCGAATTCTAGCTCCCTGCCCTCGTCGAGCCCGGCGAGAATGCTGCCGCGCATCTTGCCCGTCTCGTGATCGAGCTCCATCTCGATCATCGCGGATCGGACACAGGAAACGCGGCCCCGCCGCGTCCCGGATCCGCTTGCGCCTCCGCCTTTGCCCGCGGGCGATGTGAAAATGCCCCAAAGGCCACCCTTGCCGAGATTCAGGAGCCAGAACCCCAATCCCGCGAAGCCGATGGCGAGGGCGACGCCGCCGCGCAACAGAAGGATGCCCGCGATCGCCAGGGCCGCCGCGCCGCCGCTGCGTTTGATGAGCCGCGCAAGCGTCGCCGGGCTCGCCTGAGCGAACGCCCGAAGCCCCCCCATCAGGAGCCAGAGCAGCAGAAACCCAACGAGGAGATAAACCATCAAGCGTCGCCACTCAGCGCATTTGCGCTAACAGAAGATCCGCCGCTGCGCCGCGTGAGCGCGCCTCGGCCTCAAGGGCGGGCCGGCCGCCGGATGCGTAGGCCGCGACTGCGGAAAGCAGCGCGGCAAGCCGCTGCGGCGCGCCAGCGTCAAATGTCGCATAGGCGCCGCCGCTCAGCAAGGCGATCTGGCGAAAGGACCGCTCGACGCTCCGGTCGGTTCCCTCCTGAAATACGAAGGCCTTCAGCCCAAGAAGGCCCGCCTGCCCGGCGAGGTCGGCGAGATCGTCGGATTTTTCCTCCATCGCGTCGCCAATGAATATCAAGGCGCGGACCGGCGAGCGGCGCGCTTCGTCGAGGGCATGACGCAGCACCCTGGCGATTTGCGTATGCCCGGCCGCGACGGATATTTTCGTCATCAGCGCGCCGAGATCCTTGCCTCCGCTGAGGAAGCGAGAAGCCTTGCACTCCCCAAACCCGCGATAATAGACCAGCTGGACCTCAAGGCCGCCATGGGCGGCGGCGGTCTCGAACATTCTGGCCTGAAGTCCTTGCGCCAGATCCCAGGTCGGCTGCCGGCTCATGGTCGCGTCTAGCGCGAATATTAGCCGTCCTCGCCCGGAGGCGGCCGGCGCGGGCTTGCTGGCGGCGGCGATGAATTGATCAATATCCGCTTTCGAGTCGGCATTTCCAACGATGGAGCGGCGGTCCGACGGGCTCTGCACGTGTTCCTCGCAATTCTCGCCATCAAACTATTTCGTATTTTTCAATTGTCCAGAGTTCAGCGAAGGCGCCAGCGCTCCAGTCGCGCCAGGCCGGCAGCGCCATCACGGCGTCCATATAGGCGCGGGTTGGCGGCGAAACCGGCGCGGCATAGACATGCAGCCGGTTGACGACGGGCGCGAACATCGCGTCCGCAGCGCCAAATTGGCCGAAAAGGAAGCCGCCGCCGGCGCCAAATGCGCCGCGCGCCAGCGCGAACGCCTGTTCGATGCGCGCGACATCGGCTGCCGCCTCCGCGGTCAACGGATGCTCTTTGACCGGCCGGCGCATGTTCATCGGCAAATGCGACCGAAGACCCGTGAACCCCGAATGCATCTCGGCGCTGAGCGAGCGCGCCTGCGCCCGCGCCGCCGCGTCGCGCGGCCAGATGGCGCGGTCGGGACAGGCTTCAGCCAGATATTCGATAATCGAAAGCGAGTCCCAGATGAGACGCTCGCCGTCGCGCAAAACCGGACATTTGCCGGTCGGCGAATAGCGCAGGATCTCCGCGCGCGTCTCCGGGCGTCCGAGCGGCACGGTCACCTCCTCGAAGGGAATGCCGAAATGCCGCATCAGGATCCAGGGCCTGAACGACCATGAGGAATAGGCTTTGTTGGCGATGATGAGCGTATAGGTCACGGCGGGCCTGAAGTTCGGGTTAGGACGAGGGATTCCCGCTCGTTTATCATGAACCGCGGCTCAGGCATCGTCACGCTGCGAGAATTGATATGTTCGATTCGCGTTGCCTTCGAGGAGGATTTCCAGAGCGGCTGCGCGGCGAAAACCGTTACGGGGAAACATGCTTGACCTTTCCACAGCCGACAGCATCGGCCTCGCCGTCTTCGTCGGCGTCTGGGTCTTCTGTCAGTTCGTCAACGAACGCGGATTCGGCAAGGCGACGAGCCTGTCGGTCCTCATGGACGGGGAGCGCATGGCGTGGATGCGGGCGATGAGCCAGCGCGACACGCGCATCGCCGACGCGGGCATCATGTCGAGCCTTCAAAACGGCGCCGCTTTTTTCGCCTCGACCTCGCTGATCGTTCTTGGCGGCGCGGCCGCGTCGATGCGGGCGACCGACGACGTCCTCAAGGTTTTCGGCGACCTGCCGTTCGGCCTCACGGTGACGCGCGGAAACTGGGAGCTGAAGGTCATCGGCCTCGCCTTCATCTTTGGCTATTCGTTCTTCAAATTCGCCTGGGCCTACCGCTTGTTCATCTATGCGGCGATCCTTGTCGGCGCGACGCCCGGCCCGGAATTCCCGGATTCCGAGATGCGGGAAAAGGCCGCGCGCCGGGCCGGACTGATGACGATCGACGCCGGCGTCCATTTCGCCAGGGGCCTGCGCACCGTCTATTTCGCCTTCGCCTATATCGGTTGGTTCGTCAGCCCCCATGTGCTGATGGCGACCACGGCGCTGCTTTTCCTGATCGTCATAAGGCGCGAGTTCTTTTCGGCCGCGCGCGCCGCCTTGGCGCGAGATTCCTGAAAACCGTGGCTCTATGGCGCCGGAAACAGGGCGTTGGTTTTATGCGTCAACCGATAGGCGAGAAGACCGATCCACTCGCGAACTGCGAGATCGAGCGTCAATACCCGATCCGAGGCGGCGACGAGAAATCCCCAGTCCCTGCCGTCGCTGAAGGTGCGATAGGCGACGGGATAAGCGATCACATTGAAGCCGACGCGCCGGAAAATCCCCATCGCACGCGGCATGTGCCACGCGGACGTGACGAGAAGCCAGGTCTCCCCGGGCTTCGGCTGGACGAGATCGCGCGTGAACAGGGCATTCTCCCAGGTATTGCGGGATTTGCCTTCAAAGCTCATCTGGTCGGCGTTTCCGCCAAGATCCAGCCAGAACCGTCGCGCGCCGTTCGATTCCGACGGCGCGTGTTCATCGAGACTGCCAGACCCGCCCGTGAAAATGAGTCGCGCCTTCGGATAGCGCTGCGCCAGTTCAAGGCCCGCGGTGAGCCGCGAACCTTCAGTGTCGAGGATCACCTGCCCGCGCGCTTCCGATTTCGCCGCTTCAATCCCGCCGCCGAGAACGATGATGCCGGTCGGCGCGGGAAGATCGGCGGGCGGCGGCGGAAACCTGTTCTCCAAAGGAAGCAGGAGCGCTGCGCCGACCGGCGTAAAGACGATGATGAACAGCCCGAGCGCCGCCAGAGCCGATAGCCAGCGGCCGATCCTGGCCCACCGGGTGAAGGCGAGCGCGACGCCGACGCAGGCGATAAGAGCCAAGGCGCCGACAGGCTCCGCGATCAGCCAGAAAATTTTGGAGACCGGAAAGAACATTGAGCCGCCTCAACAAATGCTGCGATAAACTCTGCGCGCCGCCGCCCGCGCGGCGAGGGCGGAAACCTGTTCAGAGCGAATCTTCATCGGACTGAACGTCAGCTTGCGAAGCGTCGTCGATTTCGGCCGCGGGTATGGCGTAGACGCCGCCGAGCCAGCGATGGAGATCGACGTCGGCGCAGCGCTTCGAGCAAAATGGGCGCATTTTTTCAATGGCAGGCTTGCCGCAGATCGGACATGGCCGCGTTGAAGGCGCGGCGGAAGTTCCGTCAACATTGCCTCCATCGTCGCTGAGGGAGGCCGAGGGTTTGCGCGCTTTTGAGGTCATGCGGCAGTCATATGCGATCGCGCCAGAAGGCATGGACAGGATAGCCCTCGCCGACAAGCAGCGACATCGTCTCGTAGAGCGGCAGACCGACGACGGAAGAATACGAGCCGACGAGTTTCAATGCAAAAGCCCCGGCGAGACCCTGGATGGCGTAGCCGCCAGCCTTGCCGCGCCACTCGCCAATGCCAAGATAGATCTCGATTTCGCTCGACGACAGGCGCTTGAAGCGCACTCTTGTCTCGACCAGCTTGTGACGCTCGCCACCCTTCGGCGTGATGACGCAGACGCCCGTATGCACGCGATGCGCGCGGCCCGACAAGAGCCGAAGGCACTGCGCCGCCTCGCTCGCGATCTCGCATTTCGGCAGGATCCGGCGCCCGACGCTGACCACCGTGTCGGCGCCGATTATGTAGCCATCGGCGAGTTCCGGGCGCGTCCCGGCGATCTTGGCTGCGGCCTCGCGCCTTCTCCCGCGCGAGACGCATGGCGAGCGAGCGCGGCAATTCAGCCTTGCCCGGGGTTTCATCGAGATCGCAGGGCAGTAGCGCGTCCGGCTCGATGCCGATCTGCTGCAGAAGTTCAAGCCGTCGCGGCGACGCCGACGCCAGAACGAGCTTTGGGCGCCAGCCCAGGCCATCGGGCGCCCTCAATTGCGGACCCTTCGCCGGCTGGCCAAAGGCCGGAGCGAAGGGTTTCCGGCGTCAGCCTTATCTGCGCTGGTCACGACGGCGATCCCCGGTCAATGTCTCGCTCTCGGTCCTGGGCTTCGCCGTGCCGCCGCCGCGCACGATTTCCAAGATTGGCTCACTTGAAGCGATAGGTGATGCGGCCCTTGGAGAGATCATAGGGCGTCATTTCGACGAGCACTTTGTCGCCGGTGAGGACGCGAATGCGGTTCTTGCGCATTTTTCCGGCCGTATGGGCGATGATCTCATGCTCGTTTTCAAGTTGCACCCGAAACGTCGCATTCGGCAGCAATTCGACGACAACCCCTGGAAATTCAAGCAGTTCTTCTTTCGACATCTGTTTCCTTATACTTCAGCGGCCTTCGTCCACCGCCGCCCGCGCCGCAAAGGGCGCACCGGACGCGGCGGCCGCAAAACCGCGCTTGACCAGTCACGAACTCGCAAATCCCCTCCCGGGCGCGCGGGAACCAGACGGAACCCTGCAGGACCCAAGACGAATCCGGCGAAGACGAATGGGCGCGACCCTAGTCGAGAACCGGGCGTTTGTGAACAGGCGCCGGATCAGCGCCGCATCCGGCCGCAGAATCAGGGACGGGACGCAGGCGCCGGGCCTAGTCTTTCGGCGTCCGCCGCCTCATAGGCCCTGAACCGGCGGATCGCAAAGGGAATTGTCGCCAGATAGGCCGCGGCGAAGAAAATCAGCATCTCCATCGGGAATGTCGCAAGCAGCAAAAGGCCGGCGACGACGCCGAACAGGACCACGATGACGTAGTCGCGCGGCACGCGGCCGATTTTTTTGCCGGAGAAATGCGGAATGCGGCTCGCCATTAAAAGAGCGATGACCAGAACATAGGCAATATAAAGCCAAACCATGAAGCGCCCATGCGGCGCCTCGAAAATCGACAGGCTGAGGTAGAGCGGCAAGAGCCCGACGATGGCGCCGGCCGGCGCCGGCATGCCGGTGAAAAAATGATCGCGCCAGGCCGGGCGATCGGGCTCCTCCGCCATGACGTTGAAACGGGCGAGGCGCAAGGCCGCCGCGATTGCGAAAACGAGCGCGGCGAACCAGCCAAGGCTCTTGATTTCGTGCAAGCCCCAAAAATAGAGAATCAGCGCCGGCGCGACGCCGAAATCGACGAAATCGGCGAGGGAATCAAGCTCCGCGCCAAAGCGGGTGGCGCCGCGCAGCGCGCGGGCGATGCGACCGTCGAGTCCGTCCAGAATGGCGGAGATGATGACGGCGATGACGGCGATCTCGAATTGCCCCTCGATCGCAAAACGAATCGCGGTGAGGCCCATGCAAAGCGCGAGAAGCGTAACCAGATTGGGCAGAATGACGCGCACGGGAACGGCGCGAAAACGGCGCTTGCGCAATGGCGGCGGATCGAAGGCGTCGAAGTCGCGCTCCTGCTCGCGCGCCATTTTCGCCGCCGCGCCATGGTCGCGCCAGGGATCGGGCGTGCGGTTCGTCAAGGAGGGTCCCTTCATCGGCGCCAACATAGCGCGCGGCGCCGCGCCCGCAAGCGCGCGCTCGCCCCCCCGAAGACGCGTCCGCGCCCTACCTTTTGCGCTGTCATCCGCATCTTGCGGCGGCAGGTTCTATTGGAGGCCAAAACGCAGACGCAGTCTCGCGATGGTCGCGGCCATGCGGCGTTTGACGGCGCGGAAAAAGGCCCAGGCCCGCGTCGCCCGCACGTAGGCTAGAACGCGGTCGCGAAAGTCGAACAGCCAGTCGATCAGCCGCGCGAACCAGCCGATCGACCGCAGCTTGTCCCTGCCCGCGCTGTAAATGCGCTCGACCACGACGAAGGTGACGAAATAGGCGAGAATGAAGAGAACGGCGCCGATGACGACATGGCCCGTGGCGAGCAAAATGACGGCGTATAGCTTGGCCGGTTCAGCAATGGCGAATGGGACTGCGAGCAAAACCAAAATGGCGTAGGGCGGCAGAGCGGCGATGACATCCTGCAGCCGGATGACGAACCGCAGCCTCGAGAACCAGCGGATGAGCGGACGAAAAAGCGGCGCGGCGAAGCGCGTCGAGCGCGAGATAGACAATGATCAACGCTTCCGCGAACAGCAGAAAGAGGTGGCGCAAGCGTTGCGCCGCGATTTGCGTCCATGATGACATTCGTGAAGCCCGTCGCCGATGAAATGGAGGGAACAAGATCCCGCTTGTTTCTGTCTTATCCAACGCCTTGGCGCAATCGAAGAGGGAAGGCGGCAAGCCCCCCGCGCCGGATTTCAAGCGGCGATGACGCGTCCAATCATGTGGCGCGCCGATTTAATCACCGCCGCGCCACAGACGGGCTGCGAGACGAAATCAACCCAGGACAGAAGATCGGCCATGCGCGAGGCTTCGAGCCAGCCCTCTGGAAGCGCTCTTCCCGCCGCCCGATAGCCGGCGATCACGCCCGCCATGAAATCGGGGTCGTCGCCGAGAGGCGGGCGCAGCAGATTGCCAAAATCGAACGAAGGGCCGCCGGCGAAGGCGAATTCCCAGTCGAGCACGGCGGCGATGCGCCAGCGCCCTTCCGGCTCTTGCTGGAGCAAAATATTCGAGCCGTTGAAGTCGGAATGCGTCAGGATCGGCTGGCTCGCCCAAGCGGAGGAGAGCACATGCCCCTCTCGCGCGACGAAAGCGTAAAGCGCCTCGGTCAGAGCGGCGCCGAGGCGCGCGCCGCCGGGCCCTTCGCGCAGACAATGGTCGAGCCAGAGGACGATCCCTCTCATGTCCATGTCGAGGTCATCGCGCGGCGCGAGATCGGCGCCGAAAAAGCCTTGTCTCTCGAAGGCGAATCCGTGAATTGCGGCGAGCGCGCCGCCAACGCTTCGGCCGACATCGTTCAGGACGGCGGGCGCAAGGCGGGGCGCCAGCGTATCCAACCGCTCGCCATCGACCCACTGCATGAATGCGTAAGGAAGGCCGAAATCGGGATCGGCGTCGCCGCTGGCGAGCACGGCCGGAACCGGCACGCGCGAACTGACGAAGGACAGAAGCGCGATCTCTTTTGCGGCCTGCTGCTGGTCCCGCTGCCAATAGCGCAGCAATACTGGCCGACTGCCGCCCGGCCCGGATAATTCCAGCCGGAAATTGGTGTTGGCGAGGCCGCCGAAGGTCTTCTCCACTCTGACGACTTCGGCGTCCGGGAAGGCGCGCCGTGCGAGCGACTCAATGCTGGAGCGGCGCGGCTCGAGAACCGCCTGTGTCCGGCTCCATTTTTCACGCAATGGTCTCGCTGCGCCTCGCAATCGATCAACCTTTCGCAAACCAACCCGTCGCAAACCTAGCGCTGGCGCGATTTGCGGCCGGCATAGGGGTTGTCGCTGGTCTTCTTCGAGAGGCGGATCGGCACGCCCGGCAGCTCAAAGGCCTCGCGCAGCCCATTGACGAGGAAACGCTCATAGCTCGCGGGCAAGGTGTCGAGTTGATTGCCGAACAGGATGAAATAGGGCGGCCGGGCGCGCAGCTGCGTGATGTAGCGGATCTTGATGCGGCGTCCGGAAACGGCCGGCGGCGGGCTTTTCTCCAGCGCCGCCGCGAGCCAGCGGTTGAGACGCGCCGTCGAGATGCGCTTGTTCCAGACTTCATGAACGCGGAAGATGGAATGCATCAGATGTTCGATGCCATCGCCTGTGGCGCCGGCGAGCGGAACGACGGGGGCTCCCTTGACCTGCGGCAGGAGGCGCAGGGCCTCCTCGCGCAACTCAGCAAGCTTCGCGCCCTTGTTCTCGATAAGATCCCATTTGTTGAGGCCGATGACGAGCGCCCTGCCCTCGCGTTCGACAAGATCGGCGAGCGTCAGATCCTGCTTTTCGAACGGGAATCGTGGCGTCGAGCAGCAGGACGACGACCTCGGCGAATTTCGCCGCGCGCAGCGCATCATGCCCAGCGAGCTTTTCGAGCTTGTCCTCAACCTTTGCGCGCCGCCGCAGCCCGGCCGTGTCGAACATCTTGACCTTGCGGCCATGCCACTCGAAATCGAGGCCGATCGTATCGCGCGTCAGCCCCGGCTCGGGGCCGGTGAGCAGGCGGTCCTGTCCGATGATCGTATTCAGCAGGGTCGATTTGCCGGCGTTGGGCCGGCCGATGATGGCGATGCGCAGCGGCTTCGAAATATCGAGTTCCGAGCCGTCTTCGTCTTCGCCGAGAACGAGCCGCGCCTCGGCTTCGTCTTCCTCCGCCGGCAATTCCGTCTGCTCCGGAAGCGCTTCGCGGATCGCCGCGTAAAGTTCGGCGAATCCGTCGCCATGTTCGGCCGAAAGCGGCACCGGATCGCCAAGGCCAAGATCATAGCCTTCGACGGCGCCGGCCTCCCCCGCGCGCCCTTCCGCTTTATTGGCGATGAGGATCAGCGGCTTGTCGGCGCGCCGCACGAGGCTGGCGAAGAAGCGATCGTCGGGCGTCAGCCCCGTACGCGAATCAAAGACGAAAAATATCGCGTCGGCGAGTTCGATCGCCATTTCGGTCTGCGCCCGCATGCGTCCGGGCAAGGATTCCTGATCGCCTTCCTCGAGCCCCGCCGTGTCGATGATCTTGAAGGCGAGATCGCCGAGACGCGCCTCGCCCTCGCGCCGGTCGCGCGTGACGCCGGGCCGATCATCGACAAGCGCAAGCTTCTTGCCGACAAGCCGATTGAACAGGGTCGACTTGCCGACGTTCGGGCGACCGATGATGGCGATGGTGAACATTACTTCGCGGGCGCCTCATCAGCAGCCGGAGCCTTGTCAGCGGGCGGCGGCGCGGCTTCGGCCGGAGCCGCGGGCTCGGCGCCGGCTTTTTCGGGCGCAGCCTGCGGCGGCGCCTTGCCGGCCTGCACGAGGCCGAGGAACGCTTCAGCCCGCTGGCGCAGCGCCGAAGGGGCGCGCGGGTCCGAAACGATCATGTCGAGCCAATGCCCGGCGGATTCGATGTCGCCGCGCCTGAAGGCGGCGAGCGCGAGCAATTCGCGCAAACTGTTGCGATAGGTGAAGCTTTGCCCGGCCAGCGCGCCGTATTTTTGTTCGAACGCCTTGGGATCTTCGCTGTCGGCGCGCAAAATGGCCGCGCGGATCTGCGCCATTTCCTTGAACGCCTGATCGTAAGTCGGATCGGCGACAAGCGCGTCATAAGCCGCGATGGCGGCGGCGGGATCACGGCCTGCGATCTCGTCGACGGCGCGAAGACGCGCAAGCGCGGCGTATCCCTTCGGCCCCGTCCGCGCCAGACGCCTCGAAAGCGGCTTCGGCCTCGGAGGATTTGCCGTCCGCCGATAGTTGCAGCGCCGCTTCATATTGCGCGCCAGCCGCCTCCGCCTTTTCGATGCGGAAATGCTGATAGATGCGCCAGCCCGCCGTCGCGGCCACGACGAGGACCGCCGCGCCGATCAGCCAGGACTGGTATCTGTTCCAGAATTGGACAAGCCTGTCGCGGCGGTAGTCTTCGTCGACTTCGCGGAAAAAATCACCACTCATATGCGTCTCTGGGCCCTTGGCCGGCTTTCGATCCTCGCGCCGGAACCCCGTCAGCTAGCATGGGCGCGGACGAAAGGCGACCCACGCGTTTGCTTTTAGCGCCGACGGATCGCTCGCAGACCGTTCTTCGCCGCCAATGAACCGCTCCGGCCGGGCGTGGGCCTTGCAAGGCCCCGACCTTGTTTCGCTGGTTCTGACCGCTATATCAGACCGAGCCTTTCAACCTGAAAGCGAAATGGACCGGGCGCCGCTCCAACCCGCGGCGCCTTCGGTTCGCCGCCCTCCCGCCATTCACAGAAGGTTCATTCAATGAGCGATCCCAACGCCGCGGCCTCCGGCCAGTTCGTCCTTGGCGACATCACCGTCAATCGTTTGGGTTTTGGCGCGATGCGCGTGACCGGAAAGGGCGTCTGGGGCGAACCGGCGGACCGCGCCGCGAGTCTGGCGACGCTGCGCCGGCTGCCTGAACTTGGCGTGAACTTCATCGATACAGCCGACAGCTACGGCCCCGCCGTCAGCGAGAACCTGATCGCGGAGGCGCTCTATCCCTATGATGGGCTGCTGATCGCCACCAAGGGCGGCCTCACGCGGCATGGTCCCGACATCTGGGCGCCGCTGGGGCGGCCCGAATATCTGCGCCAATGCGTGCTGATGAGCCTTCGGCGCCTCAAGCTCGACCGGATCGACCTCTGGCAATTGCATCGCATCGATCCGAAAGTTCCGCGCGACGAGCAATTCGGCGTCATTCGCGACATGCGGAAAGGAAGGCTTGATCCGCCATGTCGGCCTCAGCGAAGTCAGCGTCGAGGAGATTGGCGCGGCGCAGAAATTCTTCCCCGTCGCATCAGTGCAGAACCGCTACAATCTCGTCGACCGCGCCAGCGAAGACGTGCTCGAACATTGCGCCAAAGAGGGCATCGGCTTCATTCCGTGGTTCCCGCTCGCCGCAGGATCGCTCGCAAAGCCCGGCTCCATCCTTGACTCCATCGCAAAGAAAAAAGGCGCGAGCCCAAGCCAGATCGCGCTCGCTTGGGTTTTGAAGCGCAGTCCCGTCATGCTTCCAATTCCCGGCACGGGCAGCGTCAAACATCTTGAGGAAAATGTCGAAGCCGCGAGCATCACGCTCACAGTCGACGAGTTCCGCACGCTCGACGAGCAGGGCAAGGCCGCGGGCTAAGCCGCCGTCCCGACCCGCGTTCCGTGAAAAAATTTGGCGGCGCGTCCAATTCAGGACGTCGCCGTTCCGGCCCTTCTCCGGGTATTGCGCCGTCGATGCGCCTTATATTGAAAATGCATTGCACAGCGCGCGAGGGACGCCGCAGCGACTAAAGCAGACCCAACGAGATGAGTTCGCGGCGCATCGCTTCGGGCATTGCGTCGCCGCCTGAATGCTTTGCGAGATCCGGCGGCGCATCTTTGGGATCGAAATATCGCCAGCCCTGGAATGGCCGGCGCGGCCGCGGCTCGACGGCGATCAATTCCGGCGCATAGACCAGACCGCAATGCGGCTTTCCGTCTTTTTGCACCGGCCGCAGCTCCAGCATTTTCTGCCGCGCGGCGATCCAGCCGCCGATGACCCAATAGAGAGATCCGCCATCCAGAACCTCAAGCGCCCGTTTCGGCGTCTGGCGCGTGACATGGATGAGTTCAGGGCTACGCCCGTCGCGCCCGAAGGCCGCCAGCCGCTGCGCCTGCCAGGCCGCGAGGTCGGAGAGCGCATCAATGCCGACGCAGAGTTTGATGAGATGGACCGTCATCGCGCGCAGTTTAGTCGCCCCGGATCGGCGCGACTAGCCGCCAAGTGGACGTCGGCTTGCATCTGTATCGTCGCAGGAATAGCTTTAGTTTTGCTCTGGCCGCCGATCATGCTGATCCGACACCTCTCCTATTTCGTGACGCTCGCCCGCGAGCGTCATTTCGCGCGTGCAGCGGAAATCTGCAATGTCGCGCAACCAACTCTTTCGGCGGCGATCCGCACGCTCGAAGACGGCCTCAAGGCGCGACTCGTCGAGAGAGACCATCGATTCATCGGCCTCACGCCCGAGGGCGAAAAGCTACTCGCCTGGAGCCGCCGGATTCTCGCCGACTACAACAGCCTGCGGGACGATCTCAACGGCCTGCGGAAGGGTTTGACGGGAGTCCTGCGTCTTGGCGTCATCCCTTCGGCGATGCCGGCGATCTCTTTCATCACGTCGCGCTTTTCGGCTGCGCATCCAAACGCCAGCGTGGAGGTTCATTCATTGACCTCGCGCGCCATCGAGCGCGCGCTGGAGGCGTTCGAGATCGATGGCGGCGTCACCTATCTCGACAATGAGCCGCTCGACAATGTGCGCCTGACGCCGCTCTATCACGAGCGCTACGTGTTCGTCGTGAACCATCGCCATCCTTTGGCAGGCCGGGCTGCGATCGGATGGGCGGAGGCCGCCGCCGAGAGGCTTTGCCTGCTCAGCCCGGACATGCAGAACCGGCGCATCCTCGACAAGCTCGCCACCTCGATCGGCGTGACGATCAAGCCGGCGGTCGTCAGCAACTCATTCCTTGGCGTCTGCTCGCATCTGCGCCATGGCGAATGGGCGAGCATCGTGCCGCACAATTTTTTTTATGTCTTCGGCGAGGCGCCCGATCTCGCCCGCCTTGATCTCATTGATCCGATCCACACCCAGGCGGTTGGCCTTGTCCTTTCCGATCGCGACCCCCCTTCGCCGATGGCCGGCGCCCTGATCGCCGCGCTCAAGGGGATCGATATCGACGCCAAACTCGCCGCCCTGTTCAACGGGACCCGATAGGGGCGAACTATCAGGCATACCAATGTTTTCATTATCTTTCTGCGAAGCATTAGTTAAGTCTTGAAACCGTTCGGCGCGGACATACTTAAAACAAACGTCCAGATCGCTCGAATGAGGAAACGTCTATAGCTACGCGCTGGACTTGAATAGACTTAAACTTGGTCATTCATTCTAAAGTGCGCGGCTTCAGCCTGTAAACTCATGCCGGTTTGACGTTTTCTCTTTTGCTCTCAGCTAAAGGGAAGAAACTATGGCAAAAGTCGTATTGGTTCTCTACGACGATCCCGTTGATGGATATCCGAAATCCTATGCACGGGACGATCTTCCGAAGATCGATCATTATCCCGGCGGCCAGACGCTGCCGACGCCAAAGGCGATCGACTTCACGCCGGGCGAGTTGCTCGGCAGCGTGACAGGCGAGCTTGGCCTGCGCAAATATCTTAAATCGCAGGGCCACACCCTGGTTGTGACCTCCAGCAAGGATGGCCCGGATTCGGTGCTGGAGCGTGAACTGCACGACGCCGAGGTGATCATCTCGCAGCCGTTCTGGCCCGCCTATCTGACCGCGGAGCGCATAGCGAAAGCGCCGAAACTGAAACTCGCCCTCACCGCCGGCATCGGTTCGGACCACGTCGACCTCCAGGCGGCGATCGATCGCAAGATCACCGTCGCCGAAGTGACCTATTGCAACTCGATCAGCGTCGCCGAACATGTCGTGATGATGATCCTCGGCCTCGTGCGCAACTATATCCCGTCCTATCAATGGGTGGTGAAGGGCGGCTGGAACATCGCCGATTGCGTCGCCCGCTCCTATGACGTCGAGGGCATGCATGTCGGCACCGTCGCGGCCGGGCGCATCGGCCTTGCCGTGCTGAAGCGGCTGAAACCCTTCGACATGCATCTCCACTACACCGACCGTCACCGCCTGCCCGAAGCGGTGGAGACGGAGTTGGGCCTGATCTGGCATCCGACCCGTGAAGAGATGTACAAGGTTTGCGACGTCGTCACGCTGAACTGCCCGCTGCATCCCGAAACGGAGCATATGATCAACGACGAAACGCTGAAGCTCTTCAAGCGCGGAGCCTATCTCGTCAATACCGCGCGCGGGAAACTCTGCGACCGCGACGCGATCGTCCGGGCGCTCGAAAGCGGGCAGATCGCAGGTTACGCCGGCGACGTCTGGTTTCCGCAGCCGGCGCCGAAGGATCACCCCTGGCGGACCATGCCGCATCACGGCATGACGCCGCATATCTCCGGCACGTCTTTATCGGCGCAGGCCCGCTATGCGGCTGGCACGCGGGAAATCCTCGAATGTTTCTTCGAGGGCCGGCCGATCCGCGACGAATATCTCATCGTCGACGGCGGCAAGCTCGCAGGGACAGGCGCCCATTCCTACAGCGCCGGCAACGCGACGAAAGGCTCGGAAGAGGCGGCGAAATTCTCCAAGGCCAGCTGATCCGTCTCCTTCGGCGGCGCTCCGGCGCCGCCGATTGAACGTGAGTCGCGCTGCGGCGCTTGGTCCGGCGCTCGTTTCGCTCAGCGGAATCGCAACCCGCCAAAGACAGGTTTAAGCTCTTCCGGCGCAGTCCAGCTTCATTACCCGGAGAGCAATATGATCATTCTCGTCACAGGCGCCACCGCCGGCTTCGGCGCGGCCATCGCACGGCGCTTCGCCGCCGACGGCGCCCGCATCATCGCCGCGGGGCGGCGTCGCGAGCGCCTCGACGCGCTCGCCACGGAGCTCGGTCCCGACCGCATTCATCCGCTGGTCCTCGACGTGCGCGACCGCGCCGCGGTCGAGGCCGCCATCGCCGGCTTGCCGGCGGAATTCGCGGACATCGATCTTCTGGTCAACAATGCGGGGCTGGCCCTCGGGCTGACGCCGGCGCCGCAGGCCGATCTCGACGATTGGGAGACCATGGTCGACACCAACGTCAAGGGCCTGATGTACGTCACCCGCGCGGTGCTGCCCGGCATGGTCGCGCGCAATCGCGGCCAGATCGTCAATCTCGGCTCGATCGCCGCGACCTATCCCTACCCGGGCGGCAATGTGTATGGCGCGACCAAAGCCTTCGTCCGCCAATTCTCGCTGAACCTGCGCGCCGACCTCCTCGGCACGAAGATCCGCGTGACCGACATCGAGCCGGGCCTCGTCGGCGGCACGGAGTTTTCCGCGGTGCGCTTTGGCGACGCGCAGAAAGCGGCCAAACTCTATGAAGGCGCCGATGCGCTGACCCCCGAGGATATCGCCGAAGCCGTGCATTGGGTCGCAACGCTGCCCGCGCGCGTAAATATCAACGCGATCGAAATGATGCCGGTGACGCAGGCCTTCGCGCCGCTCGCCGTCCATCGCGAGCCAAAGGCATGACGCCGGCCGCCACATGGATTCTTCCGGAAACCGGTTCCCGCTTTCGCGTCCGATGCCCTAATCGCTCGTGATCATGACCTCGCCGATCGCGGCGGGATCGGCGAGATCGAGCCCGTCCTCGTCAGCCAGTTCGACCCCCGTGACGCAAACATCGCCATCGTCGATGACAAGCGCGACCGGCGTCAGGCGCTGGCCCTGACAGGGGCCGATGAAGCAATGGCCGGTGTCGATGTCGAACTGCGCATGATGCTTGCCGCAGGTGAGGAAATTGCCATCCTCGTCCAAAAACTGCCCGGGCGTCGTATCGAGCCGCGCGCCCTGATGCGGGCAGGCGTTCTCGAATCCGAAGAACTGGCCGCCCTTGCGCGTCACGATGATCGGCCAGGGTTTTGGCGCGGCGCCCTTCTCCACGCGCGCCAGCACAAAACCCGCCGCCTGTTCATCATCAATCTCGATTGTCCGGCAAACGACAAAAAGCTCTTCCATCGCTGATCCCTTCCGGACAAAGCCGGCGTCATCGCCGCGCATGAGGCGCCAAGGCTTTCGCTGCTGCAAGGGATGCGCCAGATCCTGAGGCGATAGGCCTGCTCTCGCTCTGTTGCGACAGGCGCACATTTGACCTATAGCTTAAGGGAAATCTATTTCCCAATGGGTTTGTTGCATGTCAACCTGTGGATTACGTACAGTTGGATGCCTCGTCATGCTTTCGACGTTGCTGGGGTCGGCTGGAACGAGCGTCGCCGATTCGCCCCAGCCTACAAAGTCCCGCGTCGAAGCGGCGCTTGAAAACATCAGTGCGCTGGAACGCCCAAAACAGGACGGGTTTGCCACAGTCTGGGACGGCAACAAATACGTGCAATGCCGGCGCATGCCCGACCACGCCCTGCGTTGCGAGGCCGCGGGCGCTCTGATGCAGCCCTCGCTCGGCCATGTTCTTGTCCCCGCAAAACTCGGGCGGCTCGCCGAGCTCGGCTGGCGCTATGATCCCAGCTTCGGCAACTACATCCAGATCTTCGCCGCCGATGCGCCAACGAGGGAGACTGTGGACAAGATCTTGCAAGCTCTGGCTGAAGTCTACGACGCCGACCTCGCAAATCTCGAGGTGCGAACCGATTGGATCGCGACGCAACCTTGCCCACCGCGCAATGGGCCGACCCAGAATCTCGCCGGCGTTGTCAATGATGCGCCAAGCATGGCCGCAACCGCCATTCATTCGTGCATCTTCACGCCCGCGTCTGACCTTCAGTCGCAAACGCCCCACTCGGCTGCGGATCTGATAAACACCTATGGAGCGAGAGTGACCGGCGAGATTCAGCGCCTGCGCGTCAATATCGATCGTCGGGTCTTCGTCATCCTCGATACTGAGATGGGATATCTCCAGTGTAAGTCAGAGACCTCGCCCGCGACGATCTATTGCGAGGCGGTATCCGCCGACAGCTGGCCCGTGCTGGCGAACGTCCTGACGCCCGAGCGCCTGGCGCGCCTGCACGCGGCCGGATTCGCCGATCCCGGGCGCGGGCCCAACTACTGGAAGAACTATCCGATCGACACATTCGATGACGCCACGATCGCGCACGAACTGCTGACCATCTTGCATGATGTCTACGGCTACGGCGGCGCGCCGAAGCTCGCCGTCAAGTCCGAGAAAGGCGGTTGACCCTGGTAGACATACCATTCGCGCTAACGGTCGCGATAAACATCGCCGCTTTTACTTCCCTCATTCCCACTCGATGATCAACAGAAGTGGTAAGTATTTGAATTTTCGATGAGTGTAATGGCAAGAATTTGACGATTACCGTCAGATATACCGTCAGATTCATACGCAATTGTTTTTCCACAATAAATGTGGCGCGGTGCGCGGCGTCAATCTCTTCGTTCGTATTATATACGAAGTGCAGGAGAAATAGCTATAGCCGGTCGAAAACGTCCGCGATTGACTGCGATACGTGGCGAAACCGATTCTGCCGCGCGCGCATTGCTCGCTACCCTCCAGGCTACGCATCCTAGCCGGCATCCGATGCCCTCCAACCTTCACCAGGCTTCCAACGCCCGTCGGCAGACTCGATCAGCCGAAGCCCTGCAGAAGATCCCGTCACCTGCGGCCGCCATGACGCACTGGATATGGCGAATTTGGATCGGCAAGTCAGATCTGTCTCCACACGGATTTGCTTCGCTCATGAAGCAATACTAAGCGACGTTGGTTCTTACATTTTTGGCGTACACAAGAACGCCTACTTTATTCTATTGGCCACATCTCCATAAATTGCGATATCATCAGCTGAATCTCAGATCCGCTGGCGCCGGAGTGTGCTTCCACTGCGATACCCCAGATCAGCGAGACAATGAGTCGAGCCGTGTCCGCCGGATTCCATTCAAAGGGAAATCCACGTCCGGATCGCTGATCCTGGAGGAAGCGCTCGGCGAGCCTTTCGCGCATGATGCGCCGCCCCTCGGCCCATTCGGCTCGGAACGGATGATCGTCGCTGATCGGCAACGAATTGTTGAGGATCAGGCAGCCAGGAGCGTGGTCGGCACTCGTGAGAAAGTCGCCGAACCCCGATAACAGTGTTGCCGCCACGGACCGAGAGTCAGCCTCGTCAAACGCCCTCTCGACGATCTCGTCCTGACGCGCCTGATAGGCGTCGATGATCCGGCGGAAAACCGCGTCCTTGCTCTCGAAGGCGAAATAGAAGCTCGGCGCGCTTATGCCGATGGCTTTGGTGAGGTCGCCGATGGACGTGCCGTCGTAACCCCGCCGCCAGAACATGTCGGTGGCGATGCCGAGCGCGTGGTCGATGTCGAAAGTCCTGGGACGTCCCACCATCCATCCTCTTCAAATTTAGCGGTCGATATAGAATCGCCTTGACGAGCGCGCCACCGTACTTTAGTGATCGGTATAGAACGATTGCCTGCGGCGAGCAAGCCGCAAAGTCGGAGGGTGAAGGCATGAAGCACTACCTGCTGGAAGGAAAACATCTCGTGCCCTTTGCGGAGCTCCAGCACCTCGTCCCGGAGCACCACGCCTATCTCCAGGCCGGATACGATAAAGGGCATTTCCTCTTCTCCGGGCCGCAGGTGCCGCCACACGGCGGCTTCCTGGTCGCCCGCGCCGAAACACGCGACGAACTCGACACGTTGCTCGCGGCCGAACCATTCGTGCGCGAGGAGAAGATGGTCTTCACCCGTGTCACCGAGTTCGAGGTGGCACAGTCTCAACCATTGCTGACCGATTGGTTCTCGGTGGAGCGAACTTGAGATGCGGCCCTTCTCCGAAATCGTGACCATGGCGGCCAGGGATCATGGGCCGCAAGAGATCGCCCGGGGGTTGGAAGATGTCCGGTCCCGTCCTGCGGCTGAAATCGTGGGGCTGCCCGACGATCGGGTTCTCTCGCTGATGGCCCATCGGGTGTTCTGCTCGGGCTTTTCCCGCAAGCAGATCGACGCGAAATGGCCGGCGTTCGAAGAGGCGTTCTGGCACTTCTCGCCGCAGCGCTGCGCTTTCATGCATGACGACGACCTGGAGGCGCTGCTGGCGAACAAGGCGATCGTGCGCAACGGCGCCAAGATCGCTTCGGTGCGAGACAACGCGCGCTGGGTTGTCGAATTGGCGCGCGAGCATGGATCCGCGGCGCGGTTCTTTTCCGGCTGGCCGGATGATCGCAATGTCGAATTGCTCGATCTGATGAAGCGGCGGGGAAGCCGCCTCGGCGGCGAGACGGGCACCCGCTTTCTGCGGGCGCTCGGCAAGCCCGCCTTCGTGCTGACGAAGGACGTGACCGCCGCGCTGATCCGCGAGGGCGTCATCACGTCGCCGCCGACGAGCAAGGCGCAGATGCACGCCATCCAGGCCGCCATGAACAGCTGGTCGTCAGAAACCGGCTTCGATCTCACGGCCTTGAGCCGCTACCTCGCGTGGAGCGTCGGCCGTGCCGGAGCGATGCCGGCCAGATCCCTGATCGACGCGGCGCCATGACCGCGCCGCTGCAAACGCGGGCGGCGGCGCGCGCCGTGTCGACGCCCGCCTTGCCAATGTCAGTCGAGACCCTCAAAACCGGGAGTATCCCCATGTCCCTCAATGCCCAAATTCAGCAGCTCATTCAAACATTTCGGTCGACGTTTTCGCCGGAGTTGAACACACTGGTCGAGCTTGGTGCAGGCGAAATCAGCGCCATGCCGATCGTCGAGAACGCGCTCAAGGCGGGCGACAGAGCGCCCGATTTTTCCCTCAAGAATTATGACGGCGCAGACCGCAGTCTGGCCGACTATCTGAAGGCCGGCCCGCTGGTGCTGACCTTCTACCGCGGACTATGGTGCCCCTACTGCAACCTGCAGCTTGCGGCCTACAATAAGCGCTATGAGGACATCAAGGCGTTGGGCGCCAACCTCGTGGCCATTTCTTCCGAGGGGCCTGATGGGGCCGAGGCGATCAAGGATTCCAACTTGCCGCAGGAAACCAAGGATACCATCATCAGCGCACCGGCATTCGATGTGCTGCACGACGCCAGCACCACCGTTGCCAAGCAATTCGGCGTGGCCTTCACGTTGCCCGAGTCACACCGCAAGATACTCGAACTTTTCAAGGTGAACGTGGAGAAGGCGAACGGCGATAGCACTTACGCTTTTGCCGACCCCGCCACCTATGTCATCGGCCAGGATGGCATCATCGCATGGGCGTATATTCCCAACAATTACCGCAAACGTGCAGAGGTAGACAATGTTCTTGCCCAACTTCGCCTGCTTTCGAAGACGTAACGGAAGCAAGTCCGCTCGGCCTGATGCGCGGCAGCGCATGGCGTAGCCAGGCGCGTGGATGGGCGCCTTCTGCAGAGGACACCGGTGACGGTCGTCACGGTTGCGCTGGCGAACAAATCAGCGGCCATCTCGCGGTGCCTCCATCGCTTTCAGGGTGGCCAGTCTCGGCCTACGTCAGCCGTCTTGACCGACGTTCGACGGCGTCCAGCCTTTGCCGGGCTTCCAACGCCAGTCAGTGTCGGCAAGTTCGACCAAGGGAAGCAGAAATCGGGCGAGATCGGAGACGACGGCAGCCAACTCCGCTGGCGCCACGGCCATTCGCTCTCGCCCCAGAAAGGCCTTCCACTGCCGCCCCCAGGCATCGGCGTAAGCATCGCTCAGGCCGGTCGGCTTCTCGATTGGAAGCATGGTTCCGCGCCGCGTAAAGGTCTGGCGGACGGCCTCTGCAAGCGATGCCCGGTCAAATTCGAATGTCTGTGCGATCAGCCAGAGGTCGTAGAAATCTTTCAGCCGGCTGTTCGCGATGCCGAGCAGGACGAGTGCCTGGAATTTCTCGGCAACCACGGTCGTCACGGGATAGGCGCGAAGGTGGGGCGCTGGTGCGTCGAGCAGCGGCGGATACACGATCTCGACCGGTCCCGGCGTGACGGCATCACCAAAACCGATGTCGACCTGGATCGGAATGCGGGCGCCTGCGATCGTCGCGGAGGTGCGCACGCGGATGCCGCCGTATTCAACATCCTCCCGGATCGGAACAGCGGTGATAGCGCCGATGTCGAATACGACGCCGTCGTCATCGACCGGCTGCCCGCAGATCTCTCGAAAGGCCTCTCCGATCGCCTCCGGGCGGTTCTCGCCATAGCCGAGAAAGTCGAGATCGCGTGTAGGCCGGAAAGGATCTGCCACCCAGGTTACGAATAGCATCGCACCCTTCAGGATGAAGCGGTCGCGATGAGGTGACAGGCTCAGTCGATACAGAAGCCGTTCCAGCGCATAGCGCGTCAGCAGAATCTGAAAGTCCGTGCGTTCGACACGAGACCGGTCGAGCAGGCGAGCCCGGACCGAGGCGCCGACATTTTTTCTTGGTTCATGTGCCATCGGCTACCGTCGCTTCCACATAGGGCCTCATGGTCGACCAGACCTTTCCTTTCGTCCCATAGGTCCAGAGCTGGTCGCTCGTGACTTTTCGCTGTCGAAGTCCCTCACGCAGGCCTTCCAGAGCGACATCCAGTCCGATCTTCGCCCGATAGCGAAAGCAATCGACGATCGTCCGCGCCGGATTGGTGATCGCCACTTCGACGCCTTCGATGGAGCGCCGCTCCACACCTTCTGTCAGCGAGGGACCGGTGAAGCGCACAAAGCGAATGGGTGGATAGTCGATCTTGGGGCGCCAGGCGGTGCGATCGATGGCCATCCAAACGGCCGACGGCATTTGCAGCGTCAGCTCGTGGAACTGCAGCGCCGAGGTCAGACAGATGACGCCTTTGGGAACGAGCACCGAAGCTTCCGCCAGAATGCGAGCCGCATCGCCCGAACTATCCGCAAGCTGATAGAGACCGCGCGCGGGACGAACGACCTCGCCGTCCCGGACAAGACGCGCCAGGGTTTCGGGCGCGATGCCGCTGGCGGCAAAGTCCTTCAGCCGCATCATGGGACACGTCTTCAGCAGCTTGAGTGCTTGGGCGCGTTGCGAGTCCATAGCGATGTGATGTTTCCTTGGCAAATTTCAAAGATAGCAGAGGTTTTATCACATTTCCGAGACAGGGCAATCCAAAGTGGCTGCCCAAGGCGAACCAGCCTAGAGCTGCGCCGGCCAGCTTCGGATGTCCTCTTCCGGCTCCGTTCTGGCGCACTGCCGCTACCGGAGGGCTGCCTCCAACCTCTCTTTTCGTTCTTCCCAATCGGGCATCATCGTCTCAAGCAAAGCACGCCATCCCTCGCTGTGATCCGGGAAGAACGCATGCGCCAGTTCGTGGCAGATCACGTAGTCGATCAATCGGGGGCTTGCCCACACCAAATCGACATTGAGCACAACCCGCCCGCCAGGGGTGAAGCTCCCCCATCGCTTTGACATCGGCCGGATAACGAGGGAAGGCCGTTTCAAGCCCTTACGAACGAATGGCTCCACAACGATTTCAAATCGTTGCCGGAATACCTCGCGCGCTCGGAGCTTATAGAACGTCTGAAGCAGACGCCGGCAATGGGGCTGGTCGTCAGGCGCTCGGGCGCATATCACCAAGCGCCCACCTTCGAGCCGAACATGGGGATCGTCAGATTGCTCAATCGACAACCGATATTGTCGACCCAGCAGAAGATGCGTCTCGCCGGAAATGAACCTGCGTTTCGGTGTGACCTTCGGCCTTTGGGAAATCGTGTCAATCTGAGCGAATATCCAAGCGCCCTTCCGGCGCGCTCTGCTCTGAATTTCGTCGATTTCCTCACCCGCAGGCGCAAAAATAGCGACTTCGCCCGTCGGCCGAACGTCGATCCGGAGAGCACGCCTATCCGTGCGAAGGAGCTCCGCGATGACCCGACGCTCACCCCAGCAAATTTCGATCTGCTCGCTTGCCGGGCGACCGGTCATAGTCGTCCTCATTGAGCCAGCCGCACGCGAGCCGATGCCAGCACATCGTCGACGATGCCATCAAGAATGGCGGGATCGATCAACATATCGCGCTTGCCGCGCAGCTCCTCAAAGAAGAAATCGTCAATG
>CAVYFP010000027.1:0-2500 GCA_963767805.1 uncultured Alphaproteobacteria bacterium
CCGTAAACGATGGATGCTAGCCGTTAGGCAGCTTGCTGCTTAGTGGCGCAGTTAACGCTTTAAGCATCCCGCCTGGGGAGTACGGTCGCAAGATTAAAACTCAAAGGAATTGACGGGGGCCCGCACAAGCGGTGGAGCATGTGGTTTAATTCGAAGCAACGCGCAGAACCTTACCAGCTCTTGACATGTCTCGTATGGTTTCCAGAGATGGATTCCTTCACTTCGGGTGGCGAGAACACAGGTGCTGCATGGCTGTCGTCAGCTCGTGTCGTGAGATGTTGGGTTAAGTCCCGCAACGAGCGCAACCCTCGCCCCTAGTTGCCATCATTCAGTTGGGCACTCTAGGGGGACTGCCGGTGATAAGCCGAGAGGAAGGTGGGGATGACGTCAAGTCCTCATGGCCCTTACGGGCTGGGCTACACACGTGCTACAATGGCGGTGACAGTGGGATGCGGAGGGGCGACCCCGAGCAAATCTCAAAAAGCCGTCTCAGTTCGGATTGCACTCTGCAACTCGAGTGCATGAAGGTGGAATCGCTAGTAATCGTAGATCAGAACGCTACGGTGAATACGTTCCCGGGCCTTGTACACACCGCCCGTCACACCATGGGAGTTGGTTCTACCCGAAGGCGTTTTCTTAACCGCAAGGAGAGAGGCGACCACGGTAGGGTCAGCGACTGGGGTGAAGTCGTAACAAGGTAGCCGTAGGGGAACCTGCGGCTGGATCACCTCCTTTCTAAGGATGATCCTTCAGTCATCGAGGCTTTCGCCTCGATCTATCGGATCACTTGGAACAAGGTCCCATCCGCGCGCGCTGCGCTCACGCGCTGACGCCGGATGAAGGGCCAATATGCGGGACTTCGCCGCCTTCGTTTCTCTTTCTTCCATGGACAGGCTCGCTTTCCGAGGGGCCGCTCGCTTCTTCAAGGAGGCGGCCGCCCAGGCAAGCCTTGAGCTTAGAGTTCGGGCTTGTAGCTCAGTTGGTTAGAGCGCGCGCTTGATAAGCGTGAGGTCGGAAGTTCGAGTCTTCCCAGGCCCACCATTTTGGTTAGCCTCAGACGCCGGCGCGGACATCCGTCCGCTTGGCTTTTCGCGTCATCAGGCGCGGCGGCCGGTCGGCCTTGCGGCGCTTCGCGCCGGGGATTTCTGTATGGCTTAGGCCGTTCAGGGTGGGGCACGCGAACCGCAAGGTTCGCTAGCCGCGACTGCGGCGCCGAGCTGATGCGAGGGATGCGAGCCGCTGGCTCGCGCTCAAGCAAAGGGGCCATAGCTCAGTTGGGAGAGCGCGTGCTTTGCAAGCATGAGGTCGTCGGTTCGATCCCGTCTGGCTCCACCAGATTGGTTGATTGTTGACGGCGCGCCGCCGATCCTGTCCGCACCATAAGGTTTCGCCATGCGCGATCCGAGAGATTAAGTCGTTTGACTGATCTTGACGTCGCTTTGGCGGGTTAATCCACATCGTAAAGAGGAAATGCATCCGGTTGGCTTTGGCCGACATCGGGTTTCGTCGCGTTTTAAACGCGGCGCGGCCGGCGTCATCCAAAAGCCGAGCAACCAGTCGTGAGCGAGCTTGACCGCTTCGCTCCCGGGTGCGTTTGAAGCAAACTGGTCTTTAAAATAAAGATCGTGCCTGGATCCTTTGGGTTTGAAAGGATCCGCCGCGCGCATGGCCCCAGAACGTCGCCGAGGCGTTTTGGATCAGGTTCTGCGTTTTCAAGCTTCTTTGAGGCTTTGAAGTTGCGGATGGGCATCGATTAATGAGAGCGATCAAGTGTCTTAAGAGTATTCGGTGGATGCCTTGGCGCTGAGAGGCGAAGAAGGACGTGGTACGCTGCGATAAGTCATGGGGAGCCGCGAACAGGCTTTGATCCGTGAATTTCCGAATGGGGAAACCCACCTTCGATTCCTGTTATTCCAAAAGTTTTTTTCCGGTGCGCACGGCATGGGAAAAGATTTCGAGCAAAGACGATCCGCGCGGAAGAACCGGCGACGTTGGCGAATGCATCGCGAAGCGATGCTAGGAGCGAACGCGACGCCGAGCTGATGCGAGGGGCGTCCAAAAGCTCGCTTTTGGACTAGCAGGAATCAAGAGAAGGTATTTGTTCCTGAATACATAGGGAACAAAGGCGAACCCGGGGAACTGAAACATCTAAGTACCCGGAGGAAAGGACATCAACGAGACTCCGTTAGTAGTGGCGAGCGAACGCGGACCAGGCCAGTGCTTCTGTTTTTCTAACTGGAACCGATTGGAAAATCGGGCCTTAGTGGGTGATAGCCCCGTACGGATTTCGAAATACAGAAGACTTGAGTAGGGCGGGACACGTGAAATCCTGTCTGAACATGGGGAGACCACTCTCCAAGCCTAAGTACTCCTCAGCGACCGATAGCGAACTAGTACCGTGAGGGAAAGGTGAAAAGCACCCCGACGAGGGGAGTGAAACAGTCCCTGAAACCGGATACTTACAAACAGTCGGAGCCCGCAAGGGTGACGGCGTACCTTT
>CAVYFP010000027.1:5000-574579 GCA_963767805.1 uncultured Alphaproteobacteria bacterium
AAGAAATCCTCCTTTATCGCAACCAACGCCAACGGCGGCCCTCGCAAGACGGGCCGCCGTTCGCGTCTCTGCCGGCGTCGCAGCCGGCAGACGCCAAAAACGCAATCCATTGCCGCGGGGTGGAGCAGCCCGGTAGCTCGTCAGGCTCATAACCTGAAGGCCGCAGGTTCAAATCCTGCCCCCGCAACCATCTCAAATGGTCTAGCTCCACGAGACCCTGGCCTCGCTCCACGAGAGCCCGGCGAAGCGGCCGCGCAGGCGGCTTTCTGCTCCTCGGCGCCCCAAGCCGCCAAAATCCAGCCTCGCCAGCTGCCCAATCCCTAACAATGGACCCCCGTTGGCATGCGGCCATCGCCGCCTCCATTGTGATCATTGGGACGACCAATTGAATCCGCCCAATATGTCTCGATCAAATACCACGAGTGACTGAGAGCCTGCCCGCCAAATTTGGACCGTGGATAAGTGGAGCTTCTGCCTGATAGCGGCCAAAATGGCTGCCGTCCGCGGCCGCTCTCGCCGTCATGCGCCGCATGGATGAATTGCATCTCGACTTTCCGTTGGCAGGCAGCCGGATGCTGCGCGATTTTCTGAATGGCAACGGCGTCGAAGTCGGCCGCCAGTATGTCGCTACGCTGATGAAGCGTACCGGAATCGAAGGGATTTATCACAAGCCGAACACGACCAATCCGACGCCGGGGCACAGGATCTACCCGTATTGCTGCGCAAGACAAAGGTCGTCCGGCCCGATCAAGTGTGGGCCAACCTTAAGTAAAGGATGGGACATAACCTACATCTCGATGCGGCGCGGCCTCGTCTATCTCGCCGCCGTCGTCGACCGGTTCAGTAGGCGCGTGCCTTCTCATCGCGTGTCGCTCACGATGGAGGCCGAGTTCTGCGTCGAGGCGCTGGAGGAGGCTTTAGCGAGACATGGGCGGCCGGAGATTTTCAACACGGGTCAAGGTTCACAGATCACCAGCGCGGACTTCACGGATGTTCTCCTCAAAGCCGGCGTCGCCATCAGCATGGGCGGCAGGGGCTCCTGGCGGGACAATGGCTTCGTCGAAAGGCTCTGGCGATCCGTCAAATACGAGGAGGTCTGCCTCAAAGCTTACAGGAGGGTGGGCGGAGGCCCGCGCCTCGATCGGCAGCTACCTGTGGTTCTATAATTCCATGAGACCGCATTCCGGCCTTGACCGGCAGACGCCACATCAGGCCTATTTCAACCGGCAGTCTCAGATTGCGGCAGCTTGTTATACATACACCGCATTGCATTGAAAAGGATGGTGTATTTCGGGCGTCACGTGGCGCTATAATTGTCTTTGGCGGAGGCAATCCGCGAACTTCTTAACTCTAATTTGATTAGCTGTGCTATTTAGTGATGGTTTGGAAGTTTTTTATTCATTAGCGTTACCTTTTTTGTAAGGCTCTGCGTTCGCGGCATGGAACCATTTTTGGGCGTTACGGCCTCGGTTGCCCTCATTTCGTCACAGCTGGCGAGTAAAAATTTAGTGATTGGGCTGTCCGCGGAATTCTTCCATGTCTGGCTTTATTCCAACGTCGAGAGCAAATCGACCGCGCCGCATCGAATTGTATGATGTGATCTGTGCGTCCGCGGCTCCATGGTTGGCTTTTGCGCTCCGCGATCCGCGATGTTTTGAGCCCGGGCTCATAGATCAAGCAATTATTTATAGCGCCATTTCATTACTGGTCGCTGTCGCGGTCCTGATTTGGTCGGGGATCAGCAATATCATCGCCCGGTATTTTTCCGCAGCGGACGGTTATCATATTCTTCGAACCGCTTTCACGTCGGCCTCGGCGACGTCCATGGTGGCGTTTTTCGTCACGCGACTCGATACAATTCCGCGATCGTTGCCAATCATTCATTTCTTTGTTTTGGGGGCGTTCTTGGTCGTTGGCCGGCTTATTCGCGCCAGATTCGTGCGACGAGAGAAAATAAACGGCGAGAACAATGGGTTAAGAGAGCAAGAGAATATCATTGTTTTGGGGGCCAACAGCGTCGCCAGCTTTTATATCCGGATGATAGACAGCTTGGTCCATGGAAATCGGAAAGTTTTGGCGGTCATCGATGCGAACCCGCGTCTTCGGAATCGAACCATCCTCGGGCGCCAGGTCATCGGGGCGCCTGCGGATCTCCCCGACATTCTGAGCGAATACAAGATTCACGGAATTGATATTCATAAACTTGTTGTAACGATCGATAAGTCGGAATTACCGGAGACCGTGTGGGAGGATCTTTACCTCAAACTTCCACCTTCCCAACAAATAAATATTGAATTTATCGCCGAACGGTTAGGACTCACGCGGCATTCAGGCAAATTGCCAAGCGCCAAGACGATGGATGCCGCCTTTCAACATCCTGTGAACGGCGCCGAGGTGCGCCTGAGACGCTACTATTGGAGCCTGAAGCGTCTCGGCGACATAATCATTGCCGGCGCCTTGTTGGTCATACTGGCCCCGTTGTTTGGAGTGGTGGCTTTGGTGACGCGTCTTGGAATTGGATCGCCGGTTATTTTCTGGCAGCGGCGAGTTGGGCGTCTGGGGACACCGTTCTTCGTTTTCAAGTTCCGAACCTTGCTTGCTCCCTTCGATGCGCAAGGTCGTTTGCGCGATGAATCCGCAAGACTGCCCGCCGTGGGCGCCTTTTTGCGTCGCACGAGGTTGGATGAATTGCCCCAGCTCTTTAATATTTTGCGCGGGGAAATGTCATTCGTCGGACCGCGCCCGTTGCTGCCTGTGGATCAGCCGTCGGACGTGGGAAGCCGGCTCAGCGTGCCGCCCGGCATAACCGGTTGGGCCCAGGTCCATGGCGGAAACCTTGTTGCCTCTGACGAGAAAAATGCGCTCGACGAATATTACGTCCTTAATGCATCGCTATGGCTCGATCTTAAAATTGTACTCAAGACCGTGCTCTTTTTAATCACGGGCGACCTCCATGCAAGGAACCATGCAAGGAATCATCTAGAAAATATTGCGCCGCCTCTTAGGGTGTGAAGCCAATACTAACGGCCTGGCGCAAGCGATGTCTTGAAATGTTTAGATTGCTTTGCGTCAGTGCCTTATCCAGGCGACGAAGAAAGCTGGGCCCTGACGCGTATCGGAGGTGGGACCCGCAAGCTGAGCAGCGATCCGCGACCAACGGCCGAGAAGCGAAAATCGTGTTCGGGCCGCAAAGGCGCTTAACTGTGATCCTGCCGATCGAACGGAAAGCGTCATCATTCTATCGGCTGCCACGCGCGGGTGGAGGTGCGTCGCGGCCGCAAAACCTAATCCGGCGCGCCTAGGTCAATCGCCTGGAGGGGATTAGCGGATAAAGCCTGAGACTTGCCAAGTGTCAGTCCTATCCACCGGATCAAGATGTTGTGGGCCGACGTGTCCCGACATCCGCGGATGCGCGGATCCGGGTTGGACCATTTGGGCTCGACGGGGAGGTATCCTCCAATGGGCGACGATCAGTTGTCTTATCGCGTTTTTCTTATTGTGGCGTCTGTCATGATTTGCGCCGTCTCCGCAGCGGGGGAGGTCAAACAAGGCCTGTCTTCGTTCGGCGTCGAACGAAGTTGCGCCGCCAGCGGGAAATTCAGCGGAGAACTGTGCGCCAATGCAGCGGCCAATGCGCAAGCTGAATTCGACGAGAAAGCGCCACACTTTTCAACACGAGAAGAGTGCGAGCGCATATTTGGAAGCGCCGGCTGCAGCGTCGGCTTTTCTGGCGCCGACGGTTGGGCGGGCAAGAATTCCGGGGTCTATTTTACGCCGCGCCAAGTGGGTTTCCGCATCCTGGCATCGTCCGAACGCGAGATGATTGTTATTCCCTATGTCGCTGGAACTGTGATTGGATTTTCGCCGCGCACCATCCTCAAGAAGGATACGCGTATCGATCCCGAGATTGCCCGGCGCGCGCAGGATGACTGGCGCATGCGGAGCTCCTCCGGAGCTTCGGGGGCCGGATCAACAGGATTGGATACGCTTTCGTCCGCCGCGGACCATGGCGCACTGCCGCCGCCGCCGGCCGCCCCGAATTTCAATTGTGCTGCGTTGCTCGAAGCTGGCTCGAAACCGGAGACTGCTTGTCCGCTGGCGCTGCCGCGCCGCCGCTGACCATCGCCGGCGCTCCAGCTTGCGATCTTCAGATGAAGCCGAGCCTGTCAAGACTCGCCCTCGACCCGTCAGGTTGAAATGAAACGGCGACCCCTGTCTTCGAGAATCAGGCAAGTGAGCGCGCCCGTCGCATAGGCGCCGGTGTCGATGCCAATCCGGTTTGGCAATATTTCTGGTTCTCGAACCGGCGTGTGCCCGTGAACGATGATCTTTTCGAAGGGGCTACGAAAGGCGTTGAATTCGTCTCGGATCCACAACAAGTCCTGTTCGCTTTGACGCGCCAATGGAACGCCAGGGCGCACGCCGGCATGGCAGAAAAAATAATCGCCGATGCTCCAATACAGTCTGGTCTGTTCGAAAAACATCCGATGCTGCGGTGGGAGATGATGTCTTAAAGCCTGGCGCGCAACATCATAACCTTGACCGCGCATCGCGGCCTTTACGTCGACCCCATAGGAGACGAGGGTCTCCAGGCCGCCATAGCGCCGCCAATTTTCGAGAACCTTCTCGTCCTCGAGAAAACACAAGAGTTCCGCTTCGTGATTTCCCCGCAGCGGGATGATCGGCGTCGGAAACTCGCCCGCGGAGAGTAGCTCGGCAACACCTGCCGAATCGGGTCCGCGGTCAATGTAATCGCCGAGGAACACCGTGATCGCCTCGTCGAAGCCTCCCCCTCGCAGATCATCTGTGACTTTGCGCGCCAGGGATTGAAGCAAATCCCGGCGCCCATGGATATCGCCAACGGCATAGATCCTCAATCCTGTAGGCACACTGGGCGCCGCGGGCTGGAGCATTTTAGGAAGACCGCCTTTGACAAAGAAAAATCATGAGCCGCTGGCGGAATTGATAGATCGCAAACATGCCGTTGTCGAACCCCTGGTCCACCTGCGCTCATAACAACCGTTGCGCCACAGACGACAGGTCCTCTGCCTCTCGCCAACATATGCGAAATTCATACATTCCGCCAAAAACAGCTGCGCTTGGGCTGGTGGATCCCGGGAATGCGGCGCCGACCCCGGACGCCATTATGAAGCGTCGCCCGCGCGCAATCATCGCGCGTGCATCTGTCGCCCGGCAAGGCGTTGTGACGGCGAACAAGGTCGACGCGTGGCAAGGCCGCGTCGAAAAGTCATCCGCCCAAATATTTCAATCGAATCTCCCCAATGGCCCGAAATGACGAAGTTATCCGACGGATGGCATCGAGGCATCTATTTGTCTATCTATAGCCAAACTGTTAAACTAAACTTCGTAAGACAGGAGGCGAGAATTTCAGCGTGGAATTCCGCGCAAACCTTTCCGTCGACGCTTGCGCCGAGTTCGGCAGGCATTTTGTCGTCGCTTTTTAATTTGCGAGTGTGCTTTCGAGGCGGCGGAGTGTGGCCTCCATTCCTCCAAGGATTGAAAGCGCCATTCTTGAGTGGCGTGAAGATTGTTGCATCGTTGACGATGACGAGGAAGGATCGTTCCTCGCATTACATATCAGGGAGAGGGGAATGGCGCTCCATATTCGCGAAGGCGCAACAAGTCTGAATTTGCCGCGATGGGGCCTTTTGCTTCTGGCTCTGGTCGTGGCGAGTTGTGATTCGGGGGCAAGCCTTGGCCCGATTGATCCCGCCGAACAGCGCGCCTTGATCGAATCCGCCGCGACGACATCCCCGACTTTGCAGCCGGGCGAAAAAATACGCGTCACGGTTTTTGGGGAGGATCGCCTCTCCGGCGAATATGAGATCGATCCCGCGGGATTTGTCTCGCTTCCTCTTGCCGGAACAGTGAAAGCCGCGGGACTGAGCAAACAGGAACTGGAGCGTAGCCTTTCCAAGAAATTCAGCGGTGAGTATCTTCGCGATCCCAAGGTGACGGTCGACGTTTCATCGTTCCGCCCCTTTTATATTTTGGGGGAGGTCAGCAAGCCCGGCGAATTCCCATTCAAGAGTGGGCTGAATGTTATGAGCGCGATCGCAATTGCGGGGGGCACGACCTATCGCGCGAGCCGATCGACGGTCCTCATCCAGCATATCGGCGAAGCTGGTTTCAGGGAATATCCCCTGTTGCCGACGATTCCGATTCTTCCCGGCGACCTGATCAGGATTCCCGAACGATATTTCTGACGCTCGCCGTCGGCGCACGTGAGACGAATCGGTCGGTATGGAAGAGGGGGAGTTTGGCTCATCGTCGCTGTTCGGGCGGAATCCGGATTGAACTCAAAGGCGATCTGGATCTCCTCAACGCTTACAAACGCCAACAATCAAGATCTCTCGACCACGTTGCCCGATGGCCGTTTCGGCGCGCCAACCAGCCAAGGTTCCGCCGATGTTCAATTCGGACTAACGGGAGTTGGCGTTGGACGCGAACCCGGCGATCCCGAACTAAATCCACCACCACCCGCGCCTCCGAATATTGCGCTTCCGCTGCGCCCTTCGGATGCTTCTCCACCCTGAGCGTAGATCTGACTTTCCAAGGCTGCGAGGACGGCGCGAAAAACGGGGTCGCCGCTTTGGATGGCGGCGCGAATGATCCGGACGGCTTCGGGAGAGGTTTGAGCTCCATGCAGCACCCGCAATATCCCAAGAGCAATCGCCGCCTTTTGATCCGGACTGGCCGCCTTCGCCAGCGCGACGATCGCGCCAGCGGTTGGAGGATCCGCGGCGAGAATGTGGACGATCGCCGCCGCGAGAGCGTCGCCCCCTTGCGGGTTTTCCCGCAGAAGGTTGGTCAACGCCGGAGAAACCTGTTGGCCCTGGTCGTCGGCCCTGCCCGAAGGGCTCGATTTCGGGGTGGCGAACGCCGGGCAGGCCAATGCAAGCGCCACCACCGCTGAAAGGATCAAAATCCTCTTTTTTTCCACGACGATCTCCAATCTCTCGCCTCAATATCTATATGTTACGCCTGCCATAAGGATATTCTGCGAGTAGTTGCCGAGCCCGGACCCCACGACATTTGTGTTTGAAATCAGGTTGAACTGATCGCTCAAGGTGAGGGCGAGGTTGCGCCAGAATGTGTAACTGATGCCCGCGCCGACCGTCCAAGCCGCGCTAACGGCCGAGGAGCTGGTGTATGTCGTCCTGCCATAGCCACCCTGAGCCCAGGCTTGCCAGACGGGTGAAAACGCGTAGGAGGCCTGAAGCGTAGCCTGAATGGATTTGGCTCCTGAGACGGTGGAGCCCCCTCCTCCAGCCGTGGCGACGCTTGGCAGGGTCGAGCCAAGCGTCTCGGCGGCCGTCCCCGAAATGGTGAGATAGGGGGTTGGATAATAGAGGAGACGCGCGCCGAACGCCGGGCTCGATATCGCCCCGGTCTGGCCATAGGCGCTGGACTGGCTTTGAAAGCCTCCGTAGATCTCGCCCCGAAAAAAACCAATCTGGTCCGATCCGATGCCGCCGACCGCGCTGTAACCGCTCGTGTTGCTTTGGGAATATTGGTAGCGGCGGAACGAAAGTCCTGGTTCCGCAAAGACGTAAATCGTGGGCGCTGCCCAATAGCCGACTCGGGCCGACGCAGTATAATTCACCCCATTCTGCTGTGTGGACAATGATTGCGCGGCGAACGATCCCGCCGCTGCGGGACTAGACGAGGTGTCGTAAAACAAGCCCTGAGCGCCGCCCGTAACCGTAACGAACGTTCGATCGGTGATGTTTTTCTGAACCGACAGCTGGCCTGTCAATTGATTGGAATACTGCGGCCCCAATCCCGTTGGCGCCGTCGCGTTCGCAACATAAAACGACGGCGCTCCAGCGACGGCCCCCGCGCTCACCCCCAAACCGGATCCAAACACGCCGAGTAGACGCGTATAATCTAGAATTGCGTTGGCGGTTAGATCCTCGAAGGGCGCGTAAACTTCCGCAACGCCCGCCCGCCCCTGGATGCTGTTAGCCGAGGTCGATGAAGCGGCGCCGCTCAATTGGCCAGGATAGCTTGACCCGCCCCCGTAGGCCCCCGGATAGATCTGCGCGTCAATCGCGCCATAAACCGTTGTCCGATGGATGCCGTTGTCGAGGGTCGCATCGAACCTCGGGCTCAAATCGATACCCAAGGCCGATTGTTTGTTCGAGACCGAATTATGTACATTGCTGGTAAATACGCCACCGGCGGTAAAAGACGGATAGACCATCCATCCTTCGATCGGAAGGCCCTGATCGGGATTGGGACCCGTGGCGACGCCCGGTCCCGAACTCGCTCTCTGTGCGGAATCCTCGGCTAGGGCAGCCGCCCCCACCGCCAATCCAGCAAGCAAAATCAAGCAAGTAGCACCGTAACGGCCTAGCTTGGATATGCCCTGATGCAATGAGCCGGGGTGTCGCACTGGACGCTCTCCACTGCAACAAGCTAGAGCGCCTCGGGTTATTTGTCTATCCGAAATAATATTGCTTTAGAAATTAAATAGACCTCCGTTGTATAAATACAACGAAATTTATCGTCCAAGATTTGCATGAATAATTAAGCAGATGGGATTGATCTTATCGTAGGAGCGAGGCTCGCCCCTCGAATGTCAATCTGGGCTATTGCCTCACTTTCGTCGGGTTGCCGTCCTAATTAGTCGCGGAATGCAAAATCAAGATCCGCGCCCGCGGGGAGGGACGGGATCCGCATATTTTCGCGCGGTTCGCGTGGCGGCATTTGGCGCCTTCCGATATCCGGGTCTCGGAAACGGAGGGCGGAAGCCGCGAAGATTACTTCCCCGGACAGGGGGGCTGTCGCGGCGACGGCCGATTGTTGTACAAGGGGGGGCGGGATGGCAATTGGCGACTCTGCTGCACTCCACAAAGAACCGTGGCCGCGCCGCCGCCATGATTTGGTCTTGAACGAGACCGAACGATGGTATGTTGTCTGTTCGCTTTCACGGCAGGAGACGAAGGCGGAGATGCATCTGCTTGCGCAGGGATTTCGCATCTTTGTGCCGCGCGTGAACACGACGGTCAGGCACGCGCGGAAGATCCGCGCCGTTAAGGCTCCCGTCTTCCCTGGTTACATGTTCGTCGCCCTCGACCTGCAAAAGCACCGATGGCGATCGATCAACGGCACTTTCGGCGTGGCCCGCCTCATCATGGCGGGGGGGATGCCAGAGGCGGTTCCTCAGGGCGTCATCGAACAACTGCTTGATTACACGGATGAGACGGGGGTCGCGCGATTCGATCGCGACCTGCGCGCCGGCCAATCGATCCGCGTCACCACCGGTCCGTTCGCGCGCGTCCTCGGCCGCCTGGAGCGGCTCGACGCCAACGGGCGTGTGCGCGTTCTTCTTGACATCATGGGTGGAAAAGTCTCCGCTCTCCTCGATCGCGCCGCGCTCGAAGCGGCCTGAACAGCGGCTCCGCCTTCTCGGCGCGGCGCCTTCATCATGCATGACGAGTGAGGCGCAACGCTTCACCCGAACTGCGGTAGCGTGGCTCGGTTCTAGCGCGGCAGCGCGGCTCCCGGCGCCGCGGGCAAAGCTTTTTCCCTCGCTCCTCAAGAACCACGAGATCGTGGACCAGCAAAACCTCATAACTCAGGCGTCGGGCGGTGAAACCCGTGCGTCGCGTCCGTCATTGCGCGCACTATGGGCCGAGGATCCGATCGAGGGATCGTTGTTCTTCGCCCTGGTCGCCGCTTTGGCCTGGGCGCCTTTGTGGCTCGGCGGCAATCGACCGTTCGCCTGGGGCGTCAACGCCATTCTTTTTCCTGGCCTCGTACTCGTCTATGAAATCTCGCTGCTTGTGCGGGGTCGCCGCCATCCTGTCGGCATTCGACGTCTGGCGATCCCCGCGAGTTTCTTCGCAATTGTCGTCGCCTGGATCTTCATCCAGATGTCGACCTTGACGCAGGCCTTGCAGCATCCGATCTGGGCCATGGCGGGCGACGTGCTCGAACGTCCGGTCGACGGCAGCATTTCCGTCAACCGCGATCTGACCGCTCTCGCTCTTCTTCGCCTGCTGACCGCGGCGAGCGCCCTCTGGATCTCGATACAGCTCTGCCCCAGGGCCGATCGCGCGCATCTCGTCATTCGCGCGGTCGGCGGTGATCGCCGCCGCTTACGCCGCCTATGGCCTCGTTTCCTATGCGCTCTTTTCCAGCGCCATTTTCTGGTTCGACGTTCCCGACGGCGCGGGTTCCATTCGCTCGACTTTCGTCAATCGCAATTCGTTCGCGACTTATGCCGGCCTCGGCCTCGTCGCGACCGCGGGCGCGCTCTTGCGCCTCTATCGGCGCGAGGCGCCGGCGAATTCCGGCTCGCTTTCGCATCGCTTTTCCGTCTTCATAGAAGCGACAGGACAGCGCGGCTGGTTTCTTCTGGGAACGGGGTTCGTCACTCTCGTCGCGCTTCTCGGCAGCGGCTCGCGCGGCGGCGTCACGGCGACGGCGCTCGGCTTGTTCGTTCTGTTCGTGATGACCTTGGCGCGCGACAAGCGCCGCGCCAGCGAACGGATCGAGGCGGTCGTCTTCGTGACCGCGGCCGTCGTCGCCTGTTTCTTCTTTTTCGGCGATGTCTTCGTCGGGCGCATCGCGTCCGGAGGTTTTGGCGACGTCAATCGGTTCTCCGTTTATTCCATCACGCTGCAGTCGATTCTCGATATTCCCCTTCTCGGCTTCGGCTTCGGCACTTTCGCCGATGTGTTCCCGATGTATCGGGACCGTTCGATCAGCGTGCTCGGGGTTTGGGACCGGGCGCATGACACCTATCTCGAGATTTTCCAGGGGCTCGGGCTCGTCTTCGGGACGCTGCTTCTCGCCGCTCTCGCCTATCTCGTCGCGCAATGCGCGATCGGGGCTTCCAAACGGCGGCAAAACGCAACTCCGGCGATCGTCGCCACCGCCGCCGCCGCGCTGGCCGCTGTTCATGCGCTGGTTGATTTCAGTCTGGAGATGCAGGCCGTGACTTTGACATTCATGACGCTCCTCGGCGCGGGCTTCGCCCAATCCATAAGCTCCCGGCTGGTCGCGTCCGATTGAATTGCCTGGCTCACGACAGATCCATTCGCGGCTGACGACGAAGAGTGGACGAACCAATGCTTGATCAAGTGAAAACCTTGAAAACTCCAGCTCTGGACGCAGCCGCGGAAGCCGAAGGCTTCGATCTGCGCGACATCATCCAATTTTCTCTGGCGGCGTTGGAAATTCATCGTCAGCGTCACCGTGCTCGCCGCTCTCGTCGGCACTGTTTATCTCGCCCGCGCCACGCCGGTCTATACAGCGAGCATGCAGATCCTGCTCGATCCGCCCAAGTCGTCCAAGGCGCTGGGCCAGGACCAGGAAGTCGACGTTCGATCTTGCGTAGCATCGAAGGTCAGATGGCGATCATTCGCTCGACCGTGTTCTTGCGGCGCGTCGTCGAGAAGGAGAGGCTGGTCAACGATCCCGAATTCGGATCGTCGCCGGCGGCGAGCGACGGTTGGACGCTCGTCGCAGCGGTCAAGTCGTTCTTTTCGCGAAATTCCGCGCCGGACCCGCGTTCGGACGCGCACAAATCGGCGCAGCAGGAAAACCCGGTGGGCGTCATTCCCGCCGATGTGCTGGCGACGATCGGCAATCTCCAGGGCGCGATGGTCGTCAAGCCGCACCAGTCAGGCCTATCTGATCAACATCACTTTCACCTCCGCATGATCCGGCGCAGAGCGGCGCGTCTCGCCAACGCCGTCGCCGACGCCTATGTCGTCGATCAGCTCGACGCTCGCTTCGAGGCGGCGAAGCGAGCGTCATCCTGGTTGAGCGACCGTCTTGTAGATCTGCGTAAGCAATTGCGCGAGTCCGAGGAGGCGGTCGCGCAGTTTCGGGCGGAAAACAATCTTGCGCAAGCAAGTTCGAGTGCGACGCTCAGTCAGGAACAGCTCGGTCAACTCAACGGCAGTCTCGTTTCGGCTCGCACCGAGGCCGCCGAGAAAAAGGCCCAACTCGACATTTTGCAGAAGATCGAGAACAACGGTGGCGATGTGGCTTTGCTGCCCGAGGTGATGAACGGCCCTGCGATCGCCGATCTCCGCAAACAGGTGGCCGACCTGTCGCGCCAGGAAGCCGATCTTCGGACGCGCTACTCCGACAAACATCCGGCGTTGGTCAATATCCACGCGCAGATGCAGGACGTTCGCCGCGAAATAGCGGCCGAGACCCAGCGCAGCGCCGCCAAGATCAGAGAAGATTATCAATTGGCCCAGGCCCGTCAGGCGGCCATCGCCAAGGCCCTGCAGGAAGTCACCGGCCAGACGGATCTGGATGCGTCGAAAGCCATCACCTTACGCGAACTCGAGCGGACCGCCGCGGTTAACAAGAGCCTGTTCGAGGATTTCCTGCAGCGCGCCCGCCTATCGGACCAGCAATCGACATTCGAGGTCCGCGATTTGCGCGTCATCACGCCGGCGCTTCCCCCAGCCGGCCCGAGCGCCCCCAAGAAAGCGCTCGTCATGCTGATTGCCGTCGTCGCCGGATTGATGGCGGGCGTCGGCGGCGCCTATGCCGTCGAATTGCTCAATGCCGGCTTCACCACGCCGCGTCAGGTCGAAGACCTGTTGCATTTACCGCTCCTCGCCTCGATTTCCTTTATGCGTGAGACTGATCTGGCCATCGACGGCAAGGCGACGGCGATATCGATGTTTCCGCTGCTGAGGCCGATGTCGCGCTACAGCGAATCGATCCGATCGCTGCGCAGCGGCATCCAGATGGCCGATGTCGATCACCCGCCGAAAGTTCTGCAGTTCACTTCGACCCTTCCCGGCGAGGGCAAGACGACGCTCTCGCTGAGCCTCGCGGTTTCGGCGGCGCAATCGGGTTTGAAAGTCCTGTTCATCGATTGCGATTTGCGTCATCCTTCCGCGTCACGTTTCCATGGGCTCGAGAAGGAAAAGGGTCTCGTCGAATATCTGATTGGCGAGGCGGAACTCAAGGACGTCCTGCACTTCCAGGAGACGTCGCGACACTGGGTGATCCCCGCCGGCGGCGACACGCAAAATCCCTCCGATCTCCTTGGTTCTGATCGATTAAAAACGCTCATCGAGCAGCTTGCGGACGAATTTCGATCTGATTGTGTCGACACGGCGCCGATGGGTCCGGTCGTGGACGCGGTGATAGTGGCTCAGCACCTCGCCGATACGGTGGTCTTTGTGGCCCGCTGGGCCTCGACGGCGCGTGAAATGGTGCGTCGCTCCGTTCAGCAACTGTCGGGGCACGCGAAGGTCGCGGGGATCGTATTCAATCATGTCAACGACGCGGAGGCCCAGAAATACAGCAAATACGCCTATTCCTATTATTACGGCGGGGGCAGTTACTACAAGAAATACTACAGAGAGTAGAGCCAATGTTGCTTATCCGCGATCCCCGCTTCGCAAGCGCGCTCGTCATCATTGGCGTGTCCGCTTTCGCCATTTCCCGTGGCGTCGATCTCGCAGGCTTCGCCGTCGCCGAGATGTCGGCGGACGAAGCGACTGTCGCGACGCGCCTCGCGCCATGGACGAACGCGCGCGGCATCGCAATCCTGGCGCGCCGACATATTCTGGCCGAAGCGCGCGACGACGAGCTAGATATGAAAGCAAGACTGGCGGCGACTGCCGATCTCCTTGCTCTCGCGCCGCTGGATGGCAACGCCTGGGCGGCGTTGGCGGCCCTGCGGTTCGCATCGGGGGCTCCAGCGGAAAAGGGTTCGAGCGCCCTCGCCATGTCCGATCTCACGTCCCCCAACGAGGGCTGGCTCATGGCGACGCGCGCCGTTCTCGCCGTTCCGCTATGGCTGGTCCTGCCCCCCGACAGCCGCCGCGCCGCGGTCACCGATCTCGTCGGCGGCTGGTCGGAAGTGTCCGGCGTCCAGCGCACGGCGTTGCGCATCGCCTTGCGCCAACAGAGCTCGAGGGCGCGTGAGGAAATTCGCGCCGCCTTGTTGCTCGCCGGCGAAGGGGCCGCGCCGGTCGCCCAAGCACTCGGGCTCGGCGCGCCGCTGGACGTAGCGCCCGCGGTTTCGACTGACGCCGCGGGACAAGCCCTGGCGCCACCGGCTGCCGCAACTGGCGATAGGCGCGAGGACCCGGCGCCGCGCGCCGAGGGCGCCACGCATTGATCGAACCGTCACGCCGCCTCGGCTGGAGCGAAACAACTCTTGTCCCATCAAATCGAGCGACGTTTTGCTCCGTGGATCCGATAGCGTCGAGCGCGGGTCGCGGACTTTTCATAAATGGCGTTATCGCGCGTGCGCGATCGTTTTCGCGCCTTCTGTTCGTGATGAGATTTCGCGGTTTCGCGTCGGTCAAGTTGCGACAAGTTAGTTGTGCGCCTTCGGATGCAAAAAGCTCGATCCGAACCAAATCGAGAAAATTCGTGAAATGGCATTCTCTGCTGAAGTCCTGCGCAACGCGAAAATCGCCGTCATCGGGTTGGGTTATGTTGGGCTTCCGCTTGCGGTCGAATTTGGCAAGAAGCGCGACGTTGTCGGTTTTGACATCAACGAAGCTCGGATCGACGCCCTGAGCGCAGGGCGTGATTCCACGCTCGAGGTTTCTGAAGTCGAAATGTGTTCAGCGACGCGCCTGAAATTCACACGCAACCTGGCGGACATTGCCGATTGTCGCGTCTTCATCGTGACGGTTCCCACTCCGATCGACGAACACAAACGGCCCGATTTGACGCCGCTGATCAAGGCCACCCGATCGATTGGCCAGGTGATCAAGACAGGCGACATCGTCATCTATGAATCCACCGTCTATCCGGGCGCGACAGAAGAAGATTGCGTGCCGATCATAGCGCAAGTCTCGGGCCTGACCTTCAACCGCGATTTCTTCGCGGGCTATAGTCCGGAGCGCGTCAATCCGGGCGACAAGGCGCATCGCGTGCCGACGATCAAAAAGGTGACCTCGGGATCGACGCCCGAGGTCGCGGATTTCGTCGATGCGCTCTATGGCGAGATCATCACCGCCGGCACGCATAAGGCGGCGAGCATCAAGGTCGCCGAGGCGGCGAAAGTCATCGAGAACACGCAGCGCGATCTCAATATTGCGCTGATCAATGAGCTGGCGATCATCTTCAACCGGATGGGCATCGACACCGAGGCAGTCTTGCAAGCTGCCGGAACGAAGTGGAATTTTCTGCCCTTTCGCCCCGGGCTCGTCGGCGGCCATTGCATCGGCGTCGATCCCTATTATCTGACGCATAAGGCGATGGCGATCGGCTATCATCCGGAGATCATCCTCGCCGGCCGCCGTCTCAACGACAGCATGGGCGCCTATGTCGCGTCACAGCTGATCAAGGCGATGATCAAGCGCCGCATCCATGTCGAAGGCGCGCAGCATCCTGATCATGGGGCTGACATTCAAGGAAAATTGCCCCGACTTCGCAATACGCGCGTCGTCGACATCGTGCGCGAACTTGCCGACTATAACGTCAAGGTCGATATTCACGATCCTTGGGTCGACGCGGTCGAGGCGCGACGTGAATATGGCCTCGACCCTGTCGCCGAGCCGTCGGAAGCGGCTTACGACGCCATCATTCTGGCGGTGGCGCATGATAAGTTCCGCGACATGGGCGCAGGACGAAATACGGGTTTGGGGCAAGCCTGGCCATGTCCTCTATGACCTGAAATATGTTCTTCGTCCCGAACAAGCGGACTTGCGCCTCTAATGAGCATGAACGCACCGACGCGTTACGATGAGCTGAAGCGCGAGCTCGCCGCAGCACCCAAAAGATGGCTGATCACGGGCGTCGCCGGCTTTATCGGCTCGAACCTTCTCGAGACGCTGCTGAAGCTCGATCAGACCGTGGTCGGTCTCGACAATTTCGCGACAGGCCATCAGCGCAATCTCGATGAAGTGCAGGGGTTTGGCGACCGCCGGGCAATGGGCGCGTTTCCGGTTCATTGAGGGCGACATATGCTCTCTCGAAGCCTGCCGGAACGCCTGCGCGGGGGTGGATTATGTCCTTCATCAGGCGGCGATCGGCTCGGTCCCGCGCAGTCTTCTCGACCCGATCACGACCAACGCCTCCAATATCGATGGCTTCCTGAACATGCTGGTCGCGGCGCGTGACGCGAAGGTCGCGCGTTTTGTTTATGCGGCCAGCAGTTCGACCTATGGCGATCATCCCGGCCTGCCCAAGGTCGAGGACGTGATCGGACGGCCTTTGAGTCCCTATGCGGTGACGAAATATGTCAACGAGCTTTATGCAGAAGTGTTTGCGCGCTGCTATGGGTTTGACTCGATTGGGTTGCGGTATTTCAATGTGTTCGGCCCTCGGCAGGATCCGGATGGCGCCTATGCCGCAGTCATTCCGAAATGGACCGCGGCGATGATCGCGGGTGAGCCCGTTTATATCAATGGCGATGGCGAGACGAGCCGGGATTTCACCTATGTTGACAACGCAGTGCAGATGAATTTGCTCGCAGCGACGAGCGAGGCGCCGGAAGCCGTCAACCAAGTCTACAATTGCGCGGTTGGCGACCGGACGACGCTGAATGGACTTTATGCGGAATTGAAGCGGTTATTGTCGCTGCAATTCCCTCGTATCGCATGCGCTCAACCGACCTATCGGGATTTTCGCTCCGGTGACGTGCGGCACAGCCAGGCGGACATCGCCAAGTCTCGGCGCGTGCTCGGATATGAACCGCCCAATCGGATTGGCGAGGGGTTGGAACTGGCGATGCCTTGGTATTTGAACGTCGCCTTGGCGGTGCGGTGAAATCAGATGAGCGGAATTGAATTCTCTCACACCGTCCTGTTAGGGGCCGCGGGCACGGGAACCGCGTTTGGCGCGGCTTGTTCTTTACGACGCCACTGGAGCCGAGGCGTCCGCATCGTCGCGATGGACACGAATCCGCGGCATCTCGTTACAACCAGCTTGTTGAGCGACTATTTCGAGCAGGTTCCGCTTTCGGCGGCGCCGGAATTTCCCTATGTGCTCAGGGACATTGTAGATCGCCACGGCGTGGACACTTATTTGCCGCTGATGCCCGACGAGATCGAGGTTGCCGCAAATCTGCGAGAGCGGGGCGATCTTCCGAAGCACATGGCGCTCTTGGGGCCTCCCCCGAAGGGCAGCGCGCTTTGCGCGGACAAATGGCTGTTGGCGCGAGAGTTGGACATGCATTCAATTCCGACCCCGCGCACGGCGTTGGCCTCGGAGCCCTTTCCGTCTGAGACATATTTCCTGAAGCCGAGACTGGGCGCGGGTAGTCGCGGTGCAAAGTTGATCGGCGCGAGCGAACTCAGGGCTGCGACCGAAGAGGGCGGCGATGACTGGATTGTTCAGGCGCGCTGCGTCCCACCGGAAGTCACGGTGGACGCATTTCATTGCGCGTTGTCCGGCGTCAGCCAGACGGTTTGTCGGGAGAGAATCGAGGTCAAGTCCGGCGTTGCAACCAAATGCCGACTTTTCGCGGATCGGCAGCTCAACGACTACGCCATCGCCATCGCCAAAATGCTTGGCTTCGAAGGCAGTTTCTGCTTTCAGGTCATGCGTTCCCCGGGAGAGTGGGTTGTTACGGATGTGAATCCAAGGCCCGGCGCGGGCTCGGCAATGAGCAACCTGTCGGGCAACGATTTCTTTGCCGCGTCATTCGCGCGCGCCTGGGGCGAGGGGATCGAGCGGTATTTCGCGCCCCTGCGCGAAGAACTTTGGGTGACGCGCCAATACGCCGAATTCGCGATGGGGACGCCGGCGTGAGAATTGCGCTGGATCTCGATGGCACCCTGATCACATGCGAGCCGCGCCAGTCCGCGGTGCTTGAGGCGGCGCTTAAACCGCGTAGGCTCTCTGTGGACACTAGGCGCGTTTGGGGCCTTAAGCGCAATGGCGCCTCCACTGAAGACGCGTTGGTCACCGTCGGCCTGTCCCGCGCCGACGCCCGCGAAGTCGCCAGGGATTGGAGAAGGATGATCGAAGCGCCGGCGTGGCTGGCATTGGATCAAGTCATTTATGGGGTTTACGAGACGCTCGATGAAATGTGCTGCATGTCAGCGCATTTGATGCTCTTGACCGCGCGCAGCAGGCGCGAGTGGTTGGAGCAACAGTTGAGGCACTTGCGTCTGTCGCGCTATTTCCGCTCAGTCATTGTCGTTTCACCAGCGCGCGCAACGCAAGAAAAGGCGCAGTGCTTGTCGGAAGAATCCGTCGCGGCTTTCATCGGGGACACGGAATCCGATATGCGCGCCGCGTCTTCCGCCAGGGTGGCGTTTTACGCTGTTGAGACCGGTCAGCGCGATGCAGCGTTCCTCGCGCGAGCCTCCGAATTGGCAGTCTACTCGGATTTGGCTTCCGTCTGGAACAAGCTAAAATCTGACTCAAAATATTCCGGGCCGAGCGGTAGGAGTTGACACATGGCTAGAACGGAAGAGGCGCGATTGGAAGAAGTGGCGGCGGATTCCTGGTACTTGCAGCCGGCCAATAAGGCGACGATCGAGTATAGCGCAAAAGCATTCAAGAGATTCATTCGCGGCGGACGGGTGCTGGAAATGGGTCCGGCCGAGGGCGTTATGACCAAACATCTCGTAGGGATGGCCGAGTCTCTTACAGTTGTGGAGGGCACCGCGACGTTTTGCGCTCTGATCAAGCAGCAACATCCAACTATTGACGTCCACCACTCGCTTTTCGAGGACTTCAAGCCGATCAGCCATTTCGACTCGATTGTGCTGGGGCACGTTTTGGAGCATGTTGAAGATCCAGTACGTATCCTTTCCTTAGCGCGCGATTGGCTTGCGCCCGACGGGCGCATCATCGGCGGAGTGCCAAACGCGCGCTCCCTTCATCGGCAGGCTGCCGTGATCATGGGCCTGCTCCCGTTTGAGGAGGCCTTGAACGAGACCGATCATCATCACGGTCATCGGCGCGTCTATAACCCCGAAACCTTCCGGCGTGATTTCCTTCTTGCAGGGCTCGAAATTGAGTTCTTCGGCGGCTACTGGCTGAAGCCGGTGTCAAACAGCCAGATTGAGCGGGATTGGTCTCCTCATATGCTTGATGCGTTCATGCGGCTTGGCGAGCGTTACCCCGACATTGCGGGTGAAATATTCATCGTCGCGGGTAAATCGTCAGGCGCCACATGACCAATGCACTCTCGAAGGCTCCGCTGAGGCTTCTTGCCGATTGCAAGATCGTAGAGTTGCCAAAAATCTCTGACCCGCGCGGAAATCTCACCTTTATCGAAGGCGATGCGCATGTTCCTTTTTCGATCAAGCGCGTCTATTACTTGTACGATGTTCCGGGTGGAGCGGAGCGCGGCGGCCACGCCCATAAGGGCTTGGCGCAACTCATCATCGCGATGTCCGGCAGTTTCGACGTTGTTCTCGATGACGGAACTGAGAAAAAACGTTTTCATCTCAATCGATCATACTACGGGCTTTATGTTTGTCCAATGATCTGGCGTGAGCTTGATAATTTTTCTTCTGGGTCTGTTTGCTTGGTTTTGGCATCCAATAAGTATACTGAAGACGATTATTTTCGTGACTACGATAGTTACCTTTCTGCCCGCGGCCTGAAATGATGCGAATTCCCTTTCTTGATCTGCGAGCTGCATATCTGGAGCTCAAGACGGAGATCGACAACGCCGTCTCGCACGTCCTGGACAGCGGTTGGTACATACTCGGTCCGGAGGTCGAGGCGTTCGAGGCCGAGTTCGCCGAATTTTGCGAAGCAAACTATGCTGTCGGCGTTGCGAACGGACTCGACGCATTGCACCTTGCGTTGCGCGCACTCGATGTCGGAGCGGGTGACGAAGTCATCGTGCCTTCGAATACCTATATCGCGACGTGGCTCGCTGTCAGTCAATGTGGCGCGACTCCCGTTCCTGTCGAACCGGATGAACGGACGTTCAATATCGATCCTTCTTTGTTAGAGGCGGCGATCACGCCGCGCACGCGCGCAATTCTTCCCGTGCATCTCTATGGCCAACCGGCAGATCTCGATCCGATCCTTTCAGTCGCCCGCGAACACGGGCTTTATGTGCTGGAAGACGGCGCTCAAGCGCATGGCGCGCGCTACAAAGGAAAACGACTGGGCGCGCATGGCGACGCCGTCGCCTGGAGCTTTTACCCGGGCAAAAATCTCGGCGCGATGGGCGATGGCGGTGCGGTCACGACCAACAGACCCAGAAGTCGCCGATCGAATCCGCGTCTTGCGCAATTACGGCTCGCGCCTGAAATATGTGCACGAGGCGCAAGGCTTTAATAGTCGGCTGGATCCGCTGCAGGCCGCCATATTGCGGGTGAAGCTCACCCATCTCGACCAGTGGAACGCTCGCCGCGCGACAATCGTGGATCAATACAGGGAAGGCCTCGCTGGTTGCGGTCTGACCATTCCTGAAGCGCCGGGCTGGGCCGATCCCGTCTGGCACCTTTACGTCGTGCGCAGCCCGCGCCGCGACGCCCTGTTAAATGCTTTGACAGAGGCGGGGATAGGCGCATTGATCCACTATCCGATTCCGCCGCATTTGCAGGTCGCCTATCGCGCGAACGGCTGGGCCAAAGGCGCCTTTCCAGTTGCCGAACAGATCGCCGAAGAATGTCTGAGCTTGCCAATGGGACCGCATCTCCATAATGAGCAGGCTAGAGCCGTCGCTGCGGTTGTGGCTGAAATCTGCGCGCGATGACTGACGCGAAAAGCTCCTACGGTCACATTCTGCGCTCGTCGTCGATCGTCGGTGGCGCCCAGGCAGCGAATTACCTCATCAGTCTCGCGCGGATCAAAATCGTCGCCATGCTGCTTGGGCCGGTGGGTGTCGGCTTGATCGGTCTTTATACTTCCGGGATCGGTTTCGTTGGCGCGGTCTCGGGCCTCGGCGTCGGCTCCAGCGGAGTCCGCGAGATCGTGCGAGCCTACAGCAAGGACAATCCCATTGACGCCGCGCGCACAGTCGTCATTTTGCGACGCGTATGCTGGGCGACGGGACTATTCGGCTGGGCGCTGACGGTTTTGTTTTGCGAATCGATCAGTTCCATCATGACCGGTTCGACCCAATATGCCGGGACCATCGCTCTTCTGGGCTCGACGCTTCTGTTTGGCGCGATAAGCTCGGGGCAACTCGCGCTTTTGCAAGGCCTGCGCCGGATCGGCGATTTGGCGCGCGCCAATGTGGTTGGCGCTTTCGCAGGATCAATTGTCACCATCCTGATTTATTTCGTTTTTGGCGAAGCTGGAATTGTTTCGGCGATGATCGCCGCCGCTTTGGTCGGGTTGGTTTGTTCCTATTGGTTTGCGCGACGCGTTTTCGTATCGCCCGTGTCTGTCAGCTGGCCGGAAACCTGCCTCGGTTCCCGGCGGCTGATCAGCCTCGGCCTCGCCTTTATGTGGGGCGGCGTTCTCGGCGCCGAACTCGACATGTTCACGCGATCCATCATCGTGAGCAAATATGGCGTCGAGGCAGCTGGCCTCTATCAAGCGGCATGGGCGCTTGCGGGCGTTTTCGCGAGCTTTATCCTCTCCGCTATGGGCGCCGATTTTTATCCGCGCCTGACGGCGGCGATTCATGATCGCACCCAAGCGGCGCGCGCAGTGAACGAGCAGACGGAGATTGGCGTTCTGCTTGCGTTGCCGGGCCTGCTCGCCGCCCTGGCGTTTGCGCCAATGGCGATGACGCTGCTTTATACGCAAAAGTTTCTTGGCGCAGCGGACTTGCTGCCCTGGATGGCGCTAGGCGTTTTCGGTCGAGTCATCTCGTGGCCGCTGGGTTATATCCAGCTCGCCAAAGGCGCTTCGCGTTGGTTTACTGCCTCCGAGACCATATTTGCGGGAGGACTGGCTCTCCTCACCTTTTGGATGGTCGGGCGGTTCGGGATCGTCGGCGCGGCCTATGCGTTCGCGGTGGCTTACGCATTGTATGTTCCGGCGATGCTGTGGGTCGCAGACGCGTTGATCGGCTTTTCCTGGTCGCCTGAAGCTCGCAGGCTTATTATGGTTTCCACCGCATTGGTCGCCGCCGCCTTTGCCACGCGCTCCCTTGTCCCTGATCCCGCTTCGTTCATCGCTGGCGGCGTGCTGATGTTAGCGGGCTTGCTTTTCAGCGTGCGCGGACTCGCGCGTAGATTGGGAGACGGAAGCCGCGCGCTCAAATGGCTGCTCGCATTGCCGGGCGGGCGATATTTGCTCGCTTTCGGCGCGACGCCCGCGGGCGCTCGCAGGCCTGGGCCGCATAGATAGCGATAGGCGGCTTTTTTCGAGGGGGCGCAACCTTTAGAGAGCGTCTCGGGAGATGATGTCATGTCTTTTACTGATCCGGATCAGACCCGTGAGGCCCCCCCGATTATAAGCATTCTGATGCCGGTATTTAACGGGGAAGCCTATCTCCACAAAACAATAAATAGCATATTAAGTCAGACGTTTCAGTCGTTCGAGTTGTTGTGCATCAACGACTGCTCGACTGACAGCAGTCTATCCGTAATTAATTTCTACAAAAATAAGGATGATCGCGTTAAGGTATTTACGACATGTTGTAATTTAGGTATTGTTCCAAAGGTAATAAATTTTATCATTCCAAATATTCGCGGCGAGTTCTTCGTATACGCATCTCAGGATGATTTGTTTTCCGAAGATTGGCTGGAGAAAATGCTTAATAGGGCCGTTGAAACCAATTCCGATGCTGTCATACCGGATCTTGTGTTCTATACTGAAGATAAGAGTGGGAATATTAAATAACAGCAAGAATCTCGTAGGGGTAAATGGCGATAGAGACATTGTTATTTCAAATAGAGATGGCGTAACTCTATCGTTAGATTGGACAATTCCTGGTAACGCTATGTGGAGGGTGTGGATTATTAGGAAGTTTCCAATGGAAACATTTGGAATGTATGCGGATGAGTACTCAGTTAGGGTTTGGTTCTTCAATTGCAATAGGATTTCATTCTGCGATGGTGTTTTTTACTACCGCATAGATAACCCTAACGCGATTTCTAAAAAATTTAGTCCTAAACTATTCGATTATCCGTATAATTGTTATATGTTATATAGTTTCCTACTAAAAAACGAATTCGATGAAGCTGTGTGTAGCAAACAGATCGAGAACGCGATTGATAGCCTTTACGCGATGAAGGAGTTGTTGATATCTTCAAGCGGCGCGATGGAGAATGAATTTATCCTGGATGCTGGATTCGAGGCTTTTCCAATGTTTTATGGCTCTGAAAAATACCAGGTTTCACCCTGAGTTTATGTCGAGATATAAAATATTTATCAGGTTTCAGTTGCTTCGTTTTTTTGGATACCAGGTATTTTCAACGGTTTGTCGTGGACTAACGTTCATCCATCAAAGTGGCGTTTTAGTCAGAAAATACAAAGGTTGCAGAGAGAAGGTTGATGAAGAAGCCGCACTTCTGCGATGATGCAGAATCCTGTTGGATTGTGTTGTGCGAATCCGACGGTTGAGGCGCAATTTTCAGCATGTCGTCCTGCGCTGATCGAGATGGTCTTTTACAACACGCGCTGCGCCTGCGCAGTGGATCCAAGAGGGCAAAGGCGCGTGCGCAAATGAAACGCGACTGTCGTTCCGCTCATTCGCCGCCATCATGCTTCAAGGTTGGCGCCGCCATTACCACAGGCCGAAATCTTGGCCCCGATGTACAGTTGTTCACAGCCCCTCTCCAAAAGGCGATTGAGGAAATTGCTTTTCATTTTGCCAGGCAGTCGGTTTCCGCAGTGTCCAATTTAGCCCTTCATCCCATTTTCACCGAATGAGGCATTGGTTGTGGTCGAGAAAGACTTAAGCCAAAATGAGAAAGGTATTTTCAAGCATTCGGAAGGCGCTGAACGGCCCTTGGTAACTTTTGCGCTGATCGCTTATAATCAAGAGCAATTCATCCGGGAGGCTGTAAATGCGGCGCTTTCGCAAGATTATGACCCCTTGGAAATTATCCTTTCAGATGATTGTTCGAGCGACAGAACATTCGAGATTATGGAGGAGCTTTGCTCAGCGGATCGGCTAAACCGGTCCGTTATATTAAGGCGGAATCACAAAAACTTCGGACCGGCTCAGCACGTAAACGCTGTTTTAGATCAAGCTCGAGGAGACCTGATTGTTCTCGCGGCTGGAGACGATATATCTTTTCCCAACCGCACGTCCGTTCTTGTAGAAAACTGGCTGGCGGCGGGAAAGCCGGCCGCGCTGTGTTCTCAAGCTATCATTATAGACGACAAGGGTGATGTTATCTCGGAGAGATTTACCTGGTACGATGGTACTTATCCCGAAGCAGACGAGCCTAGACAAATATCAATGAGCAAGCTTCTGAAGAATGAGGGGCGAATTTTACTCGGCGCCACGGAAGCCTGGTCTCGCCGAGTTCCTGAGGTGTTCGGTCCACTTGAGCGTAACGTCATTCATGAAGACAATGTGGTTTCGCTTCGGGCATGGCTGCTGGACAGGATCGTATATGTTGTTGATCCTCTCGTGCAATATAGGTCTCATTCTTCGAACATCCACCATCGCGTCGCGACGCCTGTCTCGTCATTTGACGAAAATATAGCGAACGAACTACGGGCGATCGAACGGAAAAGGAATGCACTATGTACTTTGGCGCAGCATCGTCTTGATTTAAAAGTAGCAATTGCAAACAAATTAATTACCGATATCGAATATAATAGTTATGATAAAGTACTATGTATGCAAGTCGATGATGTAACCATTCAGGCATCTTGGTGGAATTCTAACATTTTAGGGCGATTGGCGTATTTGTTCAAGCTGTTAATAATTAGCAAGCGGGAGGCGTTTTTTTATTACGCTCCGAGGGTCGTTGGCCTTCGTCTGTTTTGCCTCGCAAGAAGTGCTCTCACTGGACGCCGCGGGAGCTAAGACTACAATGCGGCAGCTTATCAGCATTATTATACCGTGTTATAATCGAAAGCTCTTTATCGCAGACGCAATCGACAGCGCATTAAGGCATAATTGCGATAATCAAGAGGTTATTGTTATTGATGATGGTTCGACCGACGGTTCATGGGATGAAATAGCAAAATTCGCTGATAAGGTGAAAGCGGTCAGAACGGAAAATGGGGGGGTCGCGAAGGCGCGCAACATGGGGATAAGGCTGTCCTCCGCAAAATATATCATATTTCTTGATTCAGATGATCGCCTTGCCGCTGGGGCGGTGCGGGCCTATTCAACTGTTGCGAAAGGCGATCAGGAGACAATTTTTCTGGGGCTGGCGCGCTGCATTGATGAAGGCGGGGCGGCGTGCGAAAGCATGATCTATAAAAGACCGTCGTCCTGGCGATCGAGTGAAGTGCCAGCGACCCGAATTCTAAGCGCATGGGCTTCAAATTGCGCTTGTTTGATTCCGAAAGAGCTTATCTTGAAGGCGGGAGGATATGATGAAAATTTGTCGTTGGGTGAGGATTACGATTTAAATTTTCGAATGCTTATGGCGGGAGGCAAATTTCAGCTCATCGATGAGCATGTTTACGATGTTCGCTTGCATTTCGGCCCAAAGCTGACGCGGAACGTTTCAGGCGAGCGGTATTCGGCCATGTGTTCGTTATTTCGGAGAACGTGGCGGACATTTCGCGAGGAGTTTTCTCTCCCGGATAATTGTGAGGACCGCGTTCGGTTAGCGCAATGGTGCTGGTCGATGGGCAGGACCTGTTACCGGGCCGAGGAGCCTGAAGCCGGTGACGAATTTGTCAGTCTAGCGCGGGAGATTGCCGGACGTGACGCTCGAAACGGGACGCCGGTTGTTCGCGCGCTTTATAACTTTTTACGCCCTCGCGACGTCGAACGGGCAAGTGAAATGATCAAGAGTTTTTCAAGCGCTGTCCGAAAACCGAAGTAGAATCGTAACGGTAATGTCTGCCAAGCATATCGCAATCCTCCTTCCCGACCTCGGCATCGGCGGCGCGGAACGTGTATCGCTCGATCTATCGCGCGAATTCGTCCGACGGGGATACAGAGTCGCATTCGTTCTGATGCGGAGCCGCGGCGAATTTCTCGAAGAAGTGCCGGAGGGGGTTAACGTCGTTGATCTGAACGCGCCGAAGCTTCGCAATGTTGTAAGGCCTTTTGCGCGATATCTCAGAGAGCGCGCACCCGACGTCGTATTGGCTAATCTTTGGCCGCTCACTGCGACGGCGGTTCTCGTCGCTAAAGTCAGTGGGTCAAAAAAAACTCGTATCATCACGATCGATCACGCGACGTTATCAATCCAGTATGCGAGTTGGGGCGCCCTCAACTGGGTGGCGCTGCGGGCCTCGATCGCCCTGATCTATCCTTTCGCTCATCGCCGGATCGCCGTTTCTCACGGCGTCGCGGAGGACGTCAGCGCGCTCGGCGGACGTAAACCTGATTTTATGGACGTCGTCTTCAACCCCATCCCGAAGCCCGCTTTTGATGGGGATGCGCATGAGGCGGCCGAGAGAGCGTGGAACGGTTGGAGGGGACCGCGGGTCATCACCGTCGGGACGCTGAAGGCGCAAAAAAACCATGCTTTGCTGCTCAGGTCGTTCAAAGCGCTTCTGCAAATGCGTGACTGTCGCCTGATGATCCTCGGGTCAGGCGAGCTTTTCGACGCTGTCGCAAATCTGGCGAGGGAAATGGGACTCGCAGAGAAGGTCTTCCTGCCCGGCGCCAGTCGATTTCCTGGTCCTTTTTATGAATCCGCCGATCTTTTCGTCTTGTCGTCGGACTATGAAGGTTTTGGAAACGTAATCGTTGAGGCCATGGCCTACGGTCTTCCTGTTGTTTCGACCGACTGCAAGAGCGGCCCGCGGGAAATTCTCGACAACGGCCGGTACGGCGTTTTGACGCCGGTCGGTGACGCCGACGCGCTCGCTCAAGCCATGGCGCAATCCTTGAACAAAACCCACGACCGCGAAGCCCTCCGCCGCCGGGCCGCGGATTTCTCGCCGGAAATTGCCGCAACAAACTACTTGCGCATCATGTTTCCGGACTTTTCGGTCTGACGTTGCGATGAGCGCGAGTAGCATATGTGCGGCATAACGGGCTTTGTCCGGTGGGAGGGATCCTCCGCGCCCGACGCCGAGATCGTCGCGATGACCGCCACGCTCGTACGTCGCGGGCCGGACGCCGGCGACGTTTGGGTTGACGATCTAGCCGGCGTCGCGCTCGGCCATCGCCGGCTGGCGATTGTTGAATTGTCCGAACGTGGCGCCCAGCCGATGCATTCGGCTTGCGGGCGCTACGTGCTCACTTTCAACGGCGAGATATATAATCACCTCGATTTGCGGGCGGAGCTTGAAGCCAGCGCGCCGATGAGCTGGCGCGGGACGTCTGATACGGAAACGCTGCTGGCGTGTTTCGCCGCTTGGGGCGTGGAAGCGACGCTCAAAAGCGCTGTCGGCATGTTCGCCTTCGGTCTCTGGGATCGGTCCGAGCGGCGCCTTACGCTCGCGCGCGACCGCTTCGGCGAGAAGCCGCTCTATTACGGGTGGTTGGGTCAAGGCCGCGCGACGGTGTTCGCTTTCGGATCGGAACTCAAAGCGCTGAAAGCAAACAAGAGTTTCGACAACGCCATTAACCGCGATGCGTTGGCGCTGTTCTTGCGTTTCTGCTATGTGCCCGCCCCCTATTCGATTTTCAGAGATGTTTTCAAACTCGAGCCCGGGACGATCCTGACGCTTGACGCCGAAAACCTGCTCAGCCGGCAAATCGAGACACGCAGCTATTGGAGCCCCGTGCAGGCCGCGCTCGACGGGTTGGCCAACCCCGTGCGCGACGAACACGAAGCGTTGGAGGAACTGAGAAAGCTGCTCGGTCAGTCCGTGCGCGGGCAGTTGATGTCCGATGTGCCCCTCGGAGCTTTTTTGTCCGGAGGCGTGGATTCATCTACCATCGTCGCCTTAATGCAGGAGTTGTCGAGCCGACCCGTCAAGACCTTTACAGTTGGGTTTGACGACGCCGCGTTCAACGAGGCGCCCTTCGCGGCCGCAGTTGCGCGCCATCTTGGAACCGAGCATTATGAAATCCATGTTTCGCCCAAGGAAACGCTAGCCGTCATTCCAGATTTGCCACTCTCTTACGACGAGCCGTTCGCCGATAGTTCACAAATCCCGACCAGCATTATGTGCGCCTTCGCGCGCAAACACGTGACCGTTGCGCTTTCGGGCGACGCAGGCGACGAGCTTTTTGGCGGCTATAACCGCTATCTTTACGGGCCGAGATTTTGGTCCTTGGTGAATTTCGCTCCCAACGCCCTTCGCAAGGGGGGGGCAGCGGCGCTGCTTCAATTGTCGCCGGCGCAATGGAATGATATCGGCCGCCTGCCTCTATTGCGCAAACGTGTCACGTTGCTGGGCGATAAGGCTCACAAGATGGCGGTGCGGCTTCGCTCCATGGAGACGGCTGACGACGTTTACCGAAGCATGGTGACGGAATGGAGCCCTACGGAGGATCCGGCGCTGGCGGCCGCGGTCTTGCCGACGCGGCTCGACGATCTTTCGGTCATCGCGGGGGTAGAGGGTATGGCGCAGCGTATGATGCTGCTCGACGCACTGACCTACTTGCCAGACGATATCCTCGCGAAAGTCGATCGCGCGGCCATGTCGATGAGCCTCGAGAACTCGCGTGCCGTTCCTCGACCATCGCCTTGCAGAATTCGCATGGCGCCTGCCAATGTCCATGAAAATTAGAGGCGGCGTCACAAAATGGGCGTTGCGGCAAATATTGAACGAACGCGTGCCGAAAAAGCTGATCGACCGGCCGAAATCCGGTTTCGGAATTCCCGTTGGACTATGGCTGCGTGGCCCGTTGCGCGATTGGGCCGAGGCGCTGCTCGACGATGGTCGTCTTCGCGACGAAGGTTATCTCGATGTCGCGCAGACGCGCAGGCTTTGGCGCGAACATCAGGACGGCGCACGGGATTGGACCAGTCAACTCTGGAACATTCTGATGTTTCAGGCGTGGCTGGCGTCGCAAGCGCCGCGGCTGGCGGCAACTCGGGAACAAGCGGAAAGTTAGCCCGATATGGCCTGGACCTCTGGCAATCGCTTCCGCGGCATATTCCGCCTTTCGGGGATCTGAAGATGATGGCGGCGCAACGAAGCAGGCCTGACGGTAAACCAGATGTTGCAATGGTGGGGCACATACCTACTGGCTCGGGTTGGGATCATTACGTCATCTCGTTAAGGCATGAGTGAGACTGTCTGTGCGCGTCCTACTCTTAATGCCGTCGCTCACCGGGGTCGGCGGCGCGGAGCGAATGGTCGATGGGCTGTCGCGTTTGCTCTCGTTCGAAGGCGTCGAGGTATTTGAGGCGTCATTCGACCCATCGGGCTCAAAGCGGCGATTCGAAAATGCCGCGGCCTTCCATGCCTTGGGGGCCGTGCCGCGCCTGCCATTGCTTTTGCGACCTTTCGAATATTTTGTCGCTGCGCGGCGACTCAGAGTCCTCAAAGCACAACTTGATGTTGACGCTACCGTGAGCAATCTCTGGCGTTCCGATCTTGTCAGCGTTTTGTCCGGCGGCCGCGACCGCAAAATAGCGCTCTGCCACATCAATATTGTCGGCAATCCGGCTAACAGAATAATGCTGTGGCTGCGACCGTTGGTTGCTGCCGTCTACAGACGCTTTGATCGGGTGATTGGCGTCAATGAGGCGCTGGCCTCGGAGCTTGCGGAGCTTTATCGGCTGTCGTCCGATCGCGTCGGATTCGTCGATAATTTCGTTCAGCTTCCCGGCGCCGTCTCGCGGCTTCCGGACGATAGCGTGAAGCGCTTTGTCTGGTGCGGCCGTATGTCGGCGGTCAAGAACGTCGCAGGCCTGCTTCATGTTTGGCGCGGATTTGTCACCCGCGAAAGGGAAACGCAACTCGTCCTGATTGGCGACGGACCCGAGCGGACCGCTCTAGAGCGTCTCGCCACGCAGATCGGTTTGCGAATCGGCGTGATTAACGATCCAGGTGCGCAGGTCGTATTCACTGGCATGGTCGAAGAACCGGCCGGCTACTTGGCGGGCGCGCGCGCGTTGGCGTTGAGTTCGATCGCAGAGGGGCTGCCGATGGTGGTTCTCGAGGCCTTGTCGCTCGGCTTGCCCGTGCTCGCCGCCGATTGCCCGGCGGGCGGCGTGCGCGCCGCGCTCTCCGGCTTTGGCTCATTCGAGCCGGCCCGCAAACTGGCCGAACCAACTTCCTCCGGCGCGCTGCTTCCAGTGCCGCACGCCGGGGATGCGCACGGCCTCGAACTGTGGCGCGCGGCGTTAACCGAGGCTCTGCATGACGAAAAGCAATGGGGGGCATGGCGCTCCGGCGCTCTCTCTCGGGCGAAATTATTCAGCGCTGAGCGTGCGAAAGAAAAATGGTTCAACATTCTAGGTATATAATCCGCTCATGACCGACGTTCTCTATATCACGCAAAATGGCGTGACTGATCACATCGGCCGATCGCAGGTGGCGCCCTACTTGACGGGACTCGCGCGAAAGGGTTTCGGAATCCATGTATTGAGCGCGGAGAAGCCCGGCCGTGAAGATTTGGTTGTGCGTTACCGTCGTGATTTCGATGCGGTGGGCATTCGCTGGTCGCACATTCCTTACCGAATGACGCCGCCTTACATCGGGCAGGCGTGGACACAACTCGCGATGCGCGATGCCGCCCGCCGTATCGTGCGTGAGGAAGGCATTCGCGTCGTTCATTGCCGCAGTTTTCCGCCTGCGCTGATCGGTTGGGAGCTAAAGCGCAGATTCGGCGTAAAATTCATTTTCGACTTTCGTGACTTTTATGCTGACGGCGGCATCGCCAAGGCGCACGGGCTGAAAAAGGCGCTGGCGCACGGGTTGAAGCACATCGAAGGGCCAATGATCCGCGCGGCCGACAAAATCGTGTGTCTCACGGAGAAGGCGGCTTCGGTTCTCGCGAGCTGGTATCTCGCCGACGATCCGGAAGCGTCGACGCGTTTTCATGTCGTAGCGTGCTGCGCTGACTTCCGCCATTTTGACCGGGGCCGCGTGACCGAATCGGCACTGGCGCGGGCCCGGGAGAGGGCTGGCATTCGCCCCGGCGACTATGTGTTGCTCTACCTCGGCAGCCTGGGGCCGGATTATTTGCTTGACCAGATGATGGCTCTTTTTGTGCGGATCCTAAAAGAACGGCCCAACGGTCGCTTCGTCTTTCTGTCGAACAATGGCGAGGAATTGGTGAGGGCGGCCTGCGTCCAGCGTGGCGTCCCGCGCGATCGCATTTCATTCACCTCAGCTGATCGAGATGACGTGCCGGGCTTCCTCGCGACGGCCGATCTATCGGTCATTTTTATTCGCGCCGACATATCCAAGGCTGGTTGTTCACCGACGAAACTCGCCGAACTCTTTGCCTGCGGCGTGCCGGTGATCGCCAATTCCGGGGTCGGCGACATGGATCGCATCATCGTTCCCGAGGTCAACGGGTCCGTCTTGGTCGAAGACTTTTCCGAGGCCTCTCTGGACGCCGCGGTGAAGAAGATATTGGCGATGGACAAAACGATCCCCATTCGTGAAAACAGCCGAGGATTCGATCTCGACTCCGGCGTGACGAAATACGCGGCCGTCTATACGCAACTGTTGCATGGCTAGAGCGGGATGAGAAAAAGTGTGTGCACCTTTTTCGCCCGCATCCCGCTCTAAACGATTGGAATCGATCACGTTCATGATTTTGGATCGATTCGATCCAAATTCATCGTGATCTAGGGGGGCTTATGCTCAACGTGGTGGTCTTGAACGGCGGCAGAGGCGCGGCGACGCTAATTCCGGGCTTGCTCGCGCGGCAGGGTCTGCACGTCACCTCAGTGGTCAACGCCTATGACGATGGCAAGTCGACCGGTGAAATCAGACGTCGATTTGGGATGCTGGGTCCTTCTGACATACGTAAGGTACAGGAACTCATGCTGCCGGAAGACGATCCTGACTTCCACGCCAATCGGGCGCTGTTCAAGTTCCGTTTTCCAGTCGATTGCTCGCACGACGACGCGGTGACCGAGATAGCCGCTTTCGTTCGCAGTCGTCGCGAAAACTTGTGCGACATTACGTTCGAAAGCCAGAAGGTGCGGATGTCGCTTCAGGTCGCGCTTGATGAATTTCTGAAGAGCCTTGGGCCGATTGAGCGGGTGTTCGGTACGCCATTCAATTTTTCTGACTGCGCGATGATGAATATTGTCTACGCTGGCTTATTCCTTCTATCGCGACGGGACATGGAACAGGCGACGCTATTTATCGATCGTCTTTTTAAGCTGCGCGGCACTGTCCTCCCTGTAAGTATTGAAGACAAAAAGCTGATGGCGTTGCGCGAGAACGGGCAGGTCCTTTACTCCGAGGCCGAAATCGTCGAATTGCGTTCGAACGTGCGGATCGAGAACATCTACCTTGTCGACAATTATGTAGATCGAAAGACATTTGATCTGCTCGACCTCGACGAGAAGCGGTTTTTCCTGGATCGGCATCATTGTCCGGTGCGGATGTCGCCCGGCGTCGAACTGGCATTGCGGCAAGCGGATATCGTCGTCTATTCGGCGGGAACGCAACATTCATCTCTCTACCCGACCTACATGTCAACGGGCCTCGCGAGCACGATTTCCTACAACAAGACGGCGCTAAAGGTTTTCATCACCAATATCGGTGCGGATTACGAAACCCCAAATTACAAAGCCTCGGATTTTGTGCGAGGAGCTCACCGCTACTTGAATAGCGCCAATCCCAGATTAATACCGATGCAGGATCTCATCGATGTGATCTTCGTGAACCAGAGCGATCTCAAGTCGAGCGAGTTCTTATGTTCAATTCGATGAGGAGGGGTATGCGGACGTGCCCGTGCCCAGGATCGTCGATGTGTTCGAATCCGCATCGTCGCCCGGCAAGCACGATGGGACGAAAATAGTTGACAAGATTCTCGAACTCTACGAGCAGTTCAGCTCTGCGACGTTACGTTCGTGAAAGGGAATGCTGACTTCCGCGCGCTGTTCGCCGGCAAACAAGCGTTGATTTTCGATTTCGACGGCACGGTGGCGCAGACGACGCCGTTGCATGCGCGCGCATTTTCGGAGACCATGGCCCCCTTCGGAGTTCCCGTGGATTATCCTTCGATCGCGGGCCTGAAGACTGCGGACGCGATTATACGATCCATCCGGGACGCCGGAGGTTCGGAGGAAGATTTTGACCTCCCGGCGCTTGTGGCCGAGAAGCAACGCCGCGCGCGTGCATTGATAGCTTCGAAGCTTGCGCCGATTCGCGAAGTCGAGGCATTCCTGGTCCGAGCCCGATTCCGCTTCCGCATGGCTATGGTGACGTCCGGATCGCGCGGGACAGTGGGACTCGCGCTGCGTAAGCTCGGCTATGAAGCCTGGTTTGATCCGATTATTTGCGCAGAAGACGTCGTATACGCAAAGCCCGCGCCGGATGGTTATCTCGCGGCGCTCGCGGCCTTGGATTTGCGCCCAGACCAGGCGCTCGTGTTCGAGGACGCCGAGTCTGGTTTCGAAGCAGCGCGCGCGGCCGGTCTCGCTGTGGTCGATGCGAGATCATTCGATTTTTCTCACGCAGCGACAAAGCTTTGAAGGCCGAATATGGGGATCGATATTCACGCATTCAATTTTGTGATGCACCAGGCGGCGCGCGCACCTCTTGGTCGCGTACTGACAATTGGTCGTCAGTCGCTCAACGTTGACCAGAACTTTTTGCGCAAAAGACTCGGCCGGCCGGTTGAACCGTCAGCCTTATTGTGAACCGGCGTTTTTGGCGCTTGGCGCTGCGAGCGTTGAATCGCTCGACGTGTCGGAATACGAGAACGCGACGATCGTGGCCGATCTTGGGAAGCGCTGCCAACTCAATCGGCGCTTCGATACGATTGTGGATGCAGGCTCGTTGGAGCATATCTTCGACGTGGCTACCGCCTTCCGAAACCTCATCGACCTTTGCGAAATTGGCGGCCGCATCATGCATTTCCTGCCCGTCAATAATCTCAATGGACATGGCTTTTGGCAGTTTTCGTCTGATCTCGTTTACGCGCTCTATAGTGCGCACAACGGGTTTTGCGACACGAAAGTCTATTACGCGTCGAGCATCGATCCAAAATCGTGGTACGAAATGCCGAACGCGAAGCCCGGAGTCCGTGTGGAAGTCGTGTCGATCGAGCCGATCATCTTGCTAAGTGTTGCGCACAAGTTCGCTGATGTCCCGGCGATTGAAGTCAGCCAGCCCTTCTATGCGCCGGCGTGGCGGAGTGGGGACGCTTCACTCAAGCAAAGCGAGACGTTGCGCGCGCCCCTTGCGGCCTGTCTTGCGCCCCTGTTGCGGCGCGGCGGCAAGCTGTCGATCATTCTGCGAAATCTATATTATCTTTACGGAATTGCGGCGGGAAGCAGTCGATATGCGCTCGCGCGTCGATGCGAACGGAAAGTCGCAGTCGCGACGTTTTTGGGGGAGCGGACATCATGAAGATTGACGCCGCTGTGGCCACGCATAAGCGCTGCAAATTGCTCGCCCGTTGCATCGGCCGTTCGGAGCACGAGAATGCGACGATTGTGACCGATCTTGGAAGGTCAATTTCGAACAGCTATCGCTGACAAGTCGCGCGAAATCGTTCTAGCATTCGAATTTTCAGAAATATCCTAACAACGATGAGTTCTCAACTCCATGCAGGAAGCGCCCGATCATCATGAATCGCAACCACAGAGCAATATGCTCGAATCCGTGGTCGAAGGCTTTGGCGACGAGTGGACGCGTTTCGACCAGTCCGACCTTTCGACAGAAGAACTGCAGATGATTTTCGCCTCATACTTCAGCATATTTCCATGGCGCGACTTGCCGCCCGATGCGGAAGGTTTCGATTTGGGTTGCGGAAGTGGACGCTGGGCGCAGTTTGTCGCGCCGCGTGTTGGACGTTTGCATCTCATCGACGCAAGCCAGGATGCGCTTGAAGTTGCGCGGCGTAAACTCGCGCGCTTTGGCAATCTCACGTTCGCCTGCGCGAGCGTCGATGAGATGCGGTTGCCCGACGAGTCGCAAGATTTCGGCTATTCGTTGGGCGTGCTCCATCATATTCCCGACACGTTGGCCGGTCTTAAAGTCTGCATCGACAAGCTCAAGCCCGGCGCTCCGTTCTTGGTTTATTTATACTACAGGTTTGACAATCGCTCACTCTTGTTCCGTTCGGTTTGGCAGATCACCGACGTCGTGCGGCGTGTCGTCTCTCGTCTTCCGCATGGGGGGCGCTATTTCGCGTCGCAAGTCATCGCCTTGCTCGTCTATTGGCCGCTGGCCAGGCTCGCGCTGGGTCTCGAAAGCCTCGGCGTTTCTTCGAGCTTTTTGCCGCTTTCCTACTATCGCGATAAATCCTTCTACACAATGCGCACCGATGCGCTCGATCGCTTTGGCACGCGGTTGGAGAAGCGGTTCACCCGCCAGGAGATCGCTGCAATGATGTCGGCCGTCGGGCTCGTCGACGTGGAATTCCGCGAAGGCGAACCCTATTGGTGTGCGGTCGGCAAGAAGCGCATGTGACCGCGGGGGGCCGAGCGCGTTCGAGTAATTTGGAGAAGATCGGTATGAAGATACTCGCCGCTGTCGTGACTCACAACCGTCGCGAACTTCTCGGGCGCTGCATCGACCAGCTTCTAAAGCAGGTGCGAGCGCCGGATGAGCTTCTGATTATCAATAATTCAAGTACTGACGGGACGGAGAAAATGCTCCGCGCGCGCGGCGTGCCGTATATCACCCAAGAAAACACTGGATCGGCTGGCGGCTGGCGGCGCGGCATCGAACACGCAATCGAACAAAACTTCGATGCGGTTTGGCTCATGGACGACGACGGATTTCCGGATACAGGCGCTCTCGCCATCCTGGAGAAGGCGTTGATGCCTGGAGTTGCTTGCGCTTCGTCTATCATTCTGCGCGAAGATAGACCAACGCATTTCGTGTTTCCGATGCCGTTCCTCGACAACTCAGGGCAGCCGGTGATTTTTGGGGCGCCGCGCAAAATCGACACCTTGGAAAAATTGCGCCGCCTCGCGCCCGCCGGAATCTATCCTTTTGCACATTTGTTCAATGGTGCCCTGATAAGTGCTGAAGCTGCGCGCGCGATTGGCAACGTTAATCAGGACTACTTCATTTCGGGAGACGAGGTCGATTATTTTTGCCGGTTGCGAAAGGGGGGAAGGGTCGTTTCCCTGCTCGACGCTATTCAGTTCCACCCTGACGTGAGCAAGCGCCCTTTCACACCAGTGAAATTCTATTACTATCTGAAGAACACGCTGATCTTGAATGGGCGGTATTTCGATGCTGTGGCGCTGCGCAATCTCCTCGCTGTTGCAGCCGTTCTGGGCCGGACAGCAAAGCGCAACGGTCCTGTCGTGGCGTTGTCCTATCTTTTCGGCCGCAATGCCCCGGTCTTCTATCAAGCGATCATTCGCGGTTTGCGCGGTCAGATTGGAAAGGATTTCGATGGTTGAGACAAGCGTATTGATTGCAGCCGCGGGCCGCGGCTCGCGGGCGGGGCTGCCTTATCCCAAAACCTTGTTCCCGGTGCAGGGCAAACCAATATTGCTGCGTATCTGCGACACGCTTGGTCTCTGCGATCGGCAGCCGACGATCATAGTCAGTCCGAGCGGGGAAAAGGATATCGGGGGATGTCTCGCCAAGGCGGGGGTCGCGGCGCATCTCGTTCGCCAGATGGAGCCCAAGGGAATGGGCGACGCCGTGTTGCAGTTTTCGCAGTCGCCGGCCTTCGAGGGGGCGGATCACGTCCTTTTGGTCTGGGGCGATTTACCATTCGTTCAGCCAGAGACCGTGGCGGCGATGGTCGATGCGCATCATGCACGCAGCAATGATTTCACATTCGTGACCCGTGTGACAAATCGACCTTACACGCTCGTCGAGCGCACGCCTGACGGCGGGGTCCTGCGGTGCCGCGAGACGCGTGAGGAAGGGCTGGCCCCACCCGAGCAAGGTGAGCGCGAAATTGGTCTGTTTGTGTTCCGGCGTGACGTGGTCATGTCCATGCTAAAGGAAGAGTTGCCTGGGAAGCGCGGTAAAACCACCGGTGAACATGGGTTCCTTTATGTCATCGAATGGCTGGTCGAGCGCAAGTTTCGCGTCGAGGCTCTTCCAATCGCAAAAGAAATCGAGATAGTGTCGCTCAACAGTCTCGAGGATTTAGCCGGCTTCGATTAAAAGCAACAGCTCCGCTTGAGGCGAGCGAAAATGCACGTTCATTGAACTTACAGCTGGCAAGCGCATCGCGACTCATCCGAATCTTGAATCATCGAGAAGCTGCGCAGAATGGTTCCATATTTCTTGATTTTTGTTCTCGCGGCTGGATCTGCCATTATTGCTCCGCGCGGCGCGGCGCGTAAAAGGGGCGGGCTCGTAGCTTTCACGCTCTTCGGCGCTTTACTGGCGCTGATGATAGGTTTTCGTTGGCAGGTGGGCGGTGACTGGGGTTGGGACATCCATCGCATGTTTTTTTATGCCGATCGCGGCGTGACGGATTATGTGAATGGAATGGATCCCGGTTATGGATTGCTGCTGTGGCTTGGATGGAATTCTGGTTTTAATATTTGGTTTACTCATCTCGTCGGCGGCGGAATCTTCGCCTATGGGCTCGCGAGGTTCTGTCTGAACGAGGTCCATCCGTGGTTGGCGATGACCGTCGCCATCCCCTATCTCGTGATTGTCGTAGCGATGGGCTATGACCGCCAAGCGGTGGCGATCGGCTTCGTCATGCTGGCGATGGTTGCGACGCAGGAGCGGTCCGCGCCGCGGTTCTTCCGCAACAGCGTTTTGGCCGCCTCAATGCATGTCACGTCGCTGACGCTGATGCCTGTATTCGTGTTCGGCTCGCGGATAAATAAGTTTTGGGCAATAGCTCTAGGCGCGCCGATTTTCATTGTCGGCTATATATATTTTCTTCAACAAAAAGCTGAAGTTTCGTTCACCGGATATATTGGAACCGGTTATTCGTCGAGTGGGGCTGCAATTCGCGTCGCGATGAATGCGCTGCCCGCGATCGTCTATTTTGGTTTCAGAAGTCGATTCGCGCTAAACGACGACGAACGCCGTTTCATCGACGTTCTCGCGCTGATCGCGCTCCTTTTTGTCGGCTTGCTCATTGCTTCGCCATCATCGACAGCTGTCGATCGCATGGCGCTCTACATCATCCCGATCCAGTTATTCGTGCTCGGCCGTGTGCCTCTCGCATTCGCGCGCACCACAAAGGATTATTCAGCGCTGACTATAGGCGTTGTGACCTATTCCGCCGGCGTGATGCTTGTTTGGTTAAATTTTGCCGATAACGCGAATTGCTGGGTGCCATACTCCTTGATTGACCCCGGTGCGCTGGTCGGGCTAGGTTACTGATATTGTGCTGTTATCATGCTGCCGTGCAGACATTTGCGGGACGGGCGGGGCGCGTCTGTCGGAGCTTGTCGCCGAATTCCGTAAAGATGATCTCGTCTGCGCATGTCGCCTCTGTTTTCGGCCGATCCGGCTGAGCGGGAACGTCCTTTACGACATCTAATACGCGGTCCGGACTGTCTCGCCGGTCGAGCGCGGCGAACGCGCCGGAGGCGCGTCTCCATTCGACGAAGGAACCGTCCGCCGGCCATTCCAGTCGCGGCCTGAGAATAAGCCCGACGCCGTTGCGCGCAGCCTCTACCACCGCGCCATAACCGTCATTCGTCACTATCGCGTCGACCGAAGGCAGGCGAATATTTGCGATGAAACTAATTCTGTTCGCCAATACGGACTGGTACTTGTATAATTTTCGCCAATCGCTTGCGGTCGCCTTGGTGGGCGCGGGACATGATGTCCTTCTCGTTTCGCCGCCGGGTTCCTACGGAGAGAAGCTCCGCGCGCTTGGCTTCCGCTGGGAGCCCGCGCCCATGAAGCGCAACAGTCTCAATCCCGTTCGGGAACTTGCCTTGCTGTTCTGGCTCTGGCGCCTCATGCGCGCGGAAAGGCCGGATCTCGTGCATAGCTTCACGGTCAAGTCAGCAGTCTACGGCGCGTTGGTCGCCCGCGTTTGTGGCGCTGCGCGAGTCAGCGCCGTGGCCGGGATGGGATATGTCTTTATTAGTGATGCGCCGAAAGCGCGCATTTTGCGGCCATTCGTCCGGCTGCTCATGCGTCTTGTACTGGGCGGGAAACGCGCGCGGCTTATTCTGCAAAACCCGGATGACATTGATCTCTTCATTCACGCAGGCCTTGTTCCAATGGAGCAAATTCGGCTGATCCCCGGCTCCGGCGTAAATTGTGACCTTTTCCAGCCACCGCGCGTTGCGCGGAGCAAAGAGTCGAACGAGGAACTGAGAATCGTCCTTGCGGCGCGCATGCTCTGGGACAAGGGGATCGGCGAATTCGTCGAGGCGGCGCGGCGGTTGCACGCGGAAAATCGCCCCCTGAAATTCATTCTCGCAGGCGATCCCGATCCCGGCAATCCGGCTGCTATCCCCGAGAGCACATTGCGCGATTGGCAGGCCGAGGGCCTCGTTGAATGGCTCGGTCATGTCGATGACATGCCGACGCTGTTGGCCGGAGCCGATATGGTTGTTTTGCCGAGCTATCGCGAAGGACTGCCGAAAACTCTGATCGAAGCGGCGGCCTGCGCTCGTCCTCTCGTGACTTGTGATGTTCCTGGATGCCGTCATGCTGTGCGCGACGGCGTCGACGGATTGCTGGTTCCTGCTCGCGACGCCAAGGCGCTCGCCCGCGCCATCGCGAAGTTGCAGGATGACCCTGAACTCGCGGCGAGGCTCGGCAATGCGGCTCGTTTAAGAGCGCTCAATGAATTCGAGGAACGCATTGTGATCGCACGAACAATCGCGATCTACAACGAACTCGTGAATGAGGTTGGGACGCCTGCGGCGCGCTGAGCTGCATCAGATTGACGGAAATGAAGCATGTTTGCAGCTTTCGGCTGAACAGATTGGCCGCATCTGTCTTTTTTCCCGCCACTCTTCATTGCGCTTGCCATCGCAGAGACGATCCATGGATATCGAAAAAGCGTTGGCCGGGGAGCGTGCATTTATTTAATCTCGGGGCGTGACGCCTTCGAAGCCAGGCCGGACCGGCGCGTCGTTCTTGCCGAGAAGTTGAAATGGCGGGACATGGCCGCCGAAACAGGCGCCGATTCATCGCTGCTTCCTTTCGGAAGCCGTGAATCACACACCGCGCCTCACGACCAGCCAATTTATGGGTCCGGACCCTGGCTCTTGTGCGGATATGGTGAGCGCCTCCACTACAAGCATACGACAACCGCCAAAATACGCGCGCTCGTCGGAGCGAGCCAGCACAGGAATTCATAATGCAACAGGACGCCAATACATTACAAACCAGGTTGTTGACATTGGCGCCTCTCCTGATCGCTGCAACGTTCATGACCCTGGCTTGGCGCTTCATCGTCGACGATTCCTATATCGTCAATCGCTACATTGTGAACACGCTGAGCCATGGCGTCGTCAGCTACAATCCGACCGATCACGTCAACGCCCTCACGTCGCCGCTGCAATATTTCATCATCTTGGCGCTCACGCCGCTCTTCCCCGATCATTGGTTCGACGCGTTCCGCTGGACGTGCGCAATTGCGATCGTCCTGAGCCTTTACGGGGCGGCATTTAGAATATTTTCGTCCGACAAGGACCGCTTTGTATATTTGTGCCTGTCGCTCTGCTCGCCCTTTATGGCGATTTGGGCTGTCGGTGGGCTTGAGACCTGCCTGCTGGCCGCTCTATGTCAGCTTTTTTTGGCGCACAGCGTCCGCCCTTTCTTCAACTCGGCAGGCGCGAATGAGTTTCTCAAATATTTTATTGCCGGGATCGCCTTCCTGACGAGATTCGACAGTGTGCTGTTTTTCTTTGCTCCCTGTTTGCTGGCCATACTCAAAAGCCAAGACCTGAAGCGGACGGCAATATTCCTGGCGATCGCCGCTCTCCCCGCTCTCGCGTGGCTTGGCTTCGCGTTCTTCTATTACGGCGACATTTTCCCAACCTCCCTCTATCTGAAGGGCGGCTTCGCCACGAAGCAGTTGGCCTTGGGAACGGTGTATTTCGTCTTCTTCATCTGCACGAGCGGGCTGTGGTTCTTTCTTCCACACTTGAGGCTTTCGCCGCGCGTGGTCGAAGCGAGCGAGCGAACGCCTTTGCTACGGGATTGGCGGCTTTGGTCCGCGCTGCTTGTCATCATCTACGGTTGGCACGCGGGCGCCGTGCACATGATGCACGCCTATCGCTATTGGGTGGTGTATCTGCCGTTCTTCGTATATTTGCTGATGGGCGCATCGAAAATTCGCGGTTCCGTATCCTACGCTACGATGATGGTCTTTCAATGCGCGGTCTTTTTCTGGGCGTTCTTCATCGGCTTCGACGTAAATCCAGCGGTCGTTGCGAATATTCTGGTGTTGGATCGCATCGGCCATCACGTCTCAGCGGAATTCGCCGAGAGTCGCGTGCCGCTGTGGAATTACGACACGTCGCTGTTCGGTATGTGGCGAACCGTCGGCATTGAGGCGCGGGAGCATTGGATACAGCGCGGCAGGATTAACGGCCCGGTCTTCGCTTCTCCTCTGGGCGGAGTTCCGCCATATTTCTTCCCTGAATCGATCGCCTATGACAGCCTGACGGGTTATCGCGACCATTGCAATCTGGCGCCCGTCGACGTCGCCGACTATAAGCTCGAACTGGAGACGGAGGCGCCGAAGGGCGCGTCCGGCGACTGGGAGCCCGTCAGTAGCCACTCCGCAGTCATCGACCAGGGCCAGACGGTGTTCTTCAATCTTTATTATCGTCCGCGCAGCGCCACGCGCCCTGCGGCGGCGCTGCCCCCGCGCATCCACGACAAATGCGACGGCGCGGCAGCGGCGCGCCCCTCCTCGATGGGCGCTCCGTAGGCTCAACCCTAAGGACCGCGGCAACACCTGCAAGGCCTGCGCCGAAGGATGCCGCAAGATGACAATGGGTTGATCGTAAGCCCGGTCATGCCTCCAGCCGGGCTGAACCGATCCGTGGTCGTCGGGTGACGCTTAATCCTCGGCAATGCCGCGGTCTCACAACGATCCCTGTTGACGCCGTTGCGCGCGGTGAACTAAGTCTTTCAAGCGAAGCTTTTGAAGATGAAATGCGCCGCGTCAACATCCATGAAGCCAAAGCGCATCTATCGCGCCTCGTGGAGCGAGCGGCGGGGAGAGCCGTTCATCGTCGCCAAATCGGGCAAGCCAATCGTCAAAGTCACGGCGACCGACGCGCCGGCGCGCGCCGGGCAAATCCGCATCGGGTTTCTGCGGGGCGAAATCCAGACGCCCGGCGACTTCGATGAAATGGGCGCCTGGAAATCGAACGGATGTTTTCGGGCGGTTGATGAAGCGGCTGCTCGACGCCCAGTTGCTTGTATGGGCTGCAGCCGAAATGATCCTCGACACTTCAGGGCGACGAAAATGAAGATCGTACTCTTTCTGTGCACCGGAAACTATTACCGAAGCCGCTTCGCTGAAGAGATGTTCAATTCTTCGGCTCCCGTCGAATGCCCTGGATGGAGAGCAATATCGCGCGGGCTTGCCGTTGACTTGGGCGCCAATAATGTAGGTCCAATTGCTAAATCGGCGGTTCATGCTCTTCGGAGCAGCGGCGTGGATTTCAACTGGAAGCTCGCGCGGATGCCGCTGCAGTTAGAGACTGTAGACCTTGAGACGGCTGATCACATCGTCGCTCTCAAAAAAGCAGAGCATCTTCCCCTTCTGCGGGAACGGTTTCCTTCCTGGCTTGGAGCGAATGAGCCCGATCGCGTCGAATACTGGCACATTGACGACGTCGACCAAATGGTTCCAGCTCGCGCGCTGCCTTTGATCCTGGACGAGCTGCAAGTTTTGAAGACGCGGCTCTCGCGCGATCGCGTCGGCGACATGAAGCTGTAGAGCGCATTCCGACCGAATGGATCGTTCGTTAGAAAGGAAAGCGCTATAAAGTCAAACGCCTGAACAAATTCCTATCGATCAGATTGAATCGATCTGATCGATAAGAATATGCTCTACCGCCAAGTCTCGCTGATCAAGACCGATATGCCCGGTTTCTTGTTACGATGGACATGATTTTCCAGGGCGTGTCTGTGAGCTTGTTCCAGGCGAGGCGGCAATGATTGGGGATGTCGTCACAGGATTTGAAGGCGCGGTTCATGCGGGTTCGATTCCCGTCGTCCGCACCAGCCGGTCGCTATTCTCGCCTTACGAGTGGTTCGGACGCGCCGATGCGCGGGCGTAATGGCGATGATGATGCTTGTGTTTCAGTCCCCAGCTCGATGCGATCGAGGGGCCAGCCGTGTAGCCGACGACGCCGCCCGCGACGAGGCCGACCGGGCCGCCGACGAGGGCGCCCGCTAAGGCTCCCATCGCGCCGTCGCCGAGCCGCTCCTGCGCCTTCGCAAGGGAAGGCAGGAGGAATAATCCCGCGAGCGCGGTCGTGATCAAAAGCGTCTTCGTCATGCAATGCTCCGGTCGCGGATGGCGAGGCCCCCGCGCGAATCGAGGACGGATTCGAGGCCTTGCGTAATCGCCGGAAGTGTTCATTTTCGGGCGTCCGCGGGCGCAACGCCTTCTGGCCACGATGATTTTCATCATCCCGCTCTACCCGAAGCCGTCGCGTCATCTTGATCCTTTACGCTTCAAATCGTTTCTCCAGCCAAAGAGCATCCCATGAAACTCGCCGACGTTCGCCAGAAGGCCTTCGCCATGCCCTTGAACGACCCCGCTTATCCGCGCGGGCCGTATAAATTCTACAATCGCGAATTCATCGTCATCAGCTACCGGACCGACCCCGACGAATTGCGCGCCGTCGTGCCGGAGCCGCTCGAAGTCGTCGGCGACACCGTCAATTACGAATTCATCCGCATGCCGGATTCGACCGGCTTTGGCGATTACACCGAGACGGGGCAGGTGATCCCGGTGCGCTTCACGGGCGAGGACGGCGTGGTGCAGGAGGGCGGCTACGTCCATGCGATGTATCTTGACGACAATTCGCCGATCGCGGGCGGACGCGAAATCTGGGGCTTTCCGAAAAAACTCGCGACGCCAAAGGTTTCGCACGAGAGCGAGACGCTGGTCTGCACGCTGCATTACGGCTCCGTGCTGTGCGTCTCGGCGACCATGGGCTACAAGCATCGCGAGATCGACCCGGCGCCGCTGCTGAAAGGCCTCGCCAGGCCGAATTTCATGATCAAGATCATCCCGCATGTCGACTGCACGCCGCGCATCTGCGAACTCGTGCGCTATTATTGCGAGGACGTGACGATCAAAGGGGCGTGGTCCGGTCCGGCCGCCATCCAGCTGTTCGAACACGCCATGTGCGACGTCGCGCGTCTGCCGGTGCGCGGCGTCGTCTCGGCGACGCATTTCGTCACCGACCTGACGCTCGGGCTCGGCGAGGTCGTGTTCGATTATCTGAAGGACTGAAAGCGGTCCTTTGCGCTCCAGTCCCGCGCAAGGCGAAGCGGCGACAAGGTGGAAAGGGACAAGTTTGAGCGATTCGACTGAAGGCGCCTTTCGGACCGGAGGCGCGTTCGGTTGGGGACGTCTCAATCCAGGGCGTCGCCGCTCCGGGGCCGGGCGTCGGCGCGCGCGCGGCTCGGGCGCGATCGAAAGCGGCCGCGGCTGGTCTTGCGAGCCGCGGTCTCTGCAACGCGCCGCCGGGAAAGGTGAATGAACGAGCTTAAGATCGATGAGAGTTTTATACATGCGCTGGTATATTGTATTCATGTCGATCATATTCACGAATGCGGTGCATTGGTGAATATTATAATCGATTTCGTCTTAAAATTTGAGCGCGCTGTTCAGCTTGTTGCTTAAAGCCGTCTTTAGGACTGGCCGGTATCATTCGCGGGATGAAGCGCTGAGCGCATTGGCGTCGCTCCTGAAGACGACGCTGCAGGGCGCCGCAAGGCGAGACGATCAAGGCGGCGGCGTGGACGAGGCGATCGCGATGGCGCGGCGGGTGAGGCGGTCAAAATGCTAAAGACGAGGACATGCCATGATTAATGCTCTGAAGAGCGATGCGGGCCAGGCGCGCGCCGAGCGATCGGCCGAGGTCCGGCCAGTCTATCTCGAATCGCTGACGCTGGTCGAACGCCTGCATCGCCGCCTTCTCGACGTGATCAAGGATGAGTTCGACCGGCGCGGCCGCAGCGACGTCAATTCGGTGCAGGCGCTGCTGCTCTACAATATCGGCGACAAGGAACTGACCGCCGGCGAATTGCGCACGCGCGGCTACTACCTCGGCTCGAACGTCTCCTATAACGTCAAGAAGCTGGTCGAGACCGGCTATTTGCACCATGCCCGGTCGCGCATCGACCGCCGCGCGGTGCGCATCAGCCTGACCGACAAGGGCCGCGACGTGCATGACGTCGTCGCCGGCCTCTACGACAAGCATGTGACGCACGGTCGAGCAGATCGGCGGGATCAGCTCCGACGAATTCAAACGCCTCAACGTGGCGCTGGTCCGGCTCGAACGGTTCTGGACGGATCAGATCCGCTACCGGCTCTGAGCCAAAACCCGCGGCGTCCGGCGCCATTCGTCGCGCACGCTCTCGTGATCCTCGCATCGATCTGATGACGCGCGGCGCGGGCCAAAAATAGCGCGACGCCATTTTCCTCTGCGCCGACGGGTGTTTAGCGGCGCGCGCGATCCTGGTCGTTCGTCGCCGAGGCTTGCCCCGTTCGCTCGCCCGATCCGGCCTTGCCTTATAATCGCCGCCCTATTTGTGTCTTGTTAACCATCAAGATGCTAGGGAAGCCTCGGTGCTGCGAGGCCGCCTTCGCCTGCTTTTGTTTCCGCGCCTCCAGTCGTCCGCGTCTGGCCGGACGCCAGATCGCGGGGCGAAGCGATTGCAAAGGAATTTGATCGTGCGAACGATGCAGTTCAAAATGATGGAAGAATTTGACTCAGCGCGACGCGCTCCGCCTTGCGGCGCGGACCCGCCGCGGCCGCCTTGATCGCCGGTCTCTCGGCCAGCTTTTGGCTTTGCCCTTCCCTTCAAGCGCTCGCCGGCTCGGATGGATTTGGCGATCAGGCCGAATGGGCGCAGCGCTACGACGCCGATCCGCGCCTCGCGGTCAGCCGTTCGACCACGCCCGTGCTGTCGACGCAGACCGCGGCCGCGACGGAACAGGCGATCGAGACCTATCAGCGGATCGTCGCCAAAGGCGGCTGGCAGCCCGTGCCCGCGACCCATGTGCTGAAACTCGGCGTCAATGGCCCGGCGGTCGTCGCCCTGCGCCAGCGGCTTGCGGCGTCGGACGATCTCGACGCGGCGGCTGGCGGCTCGCCGATCTTCGACTCCTATGTCGAAGCCGGGGTCAGGCATTTCCAGGCCCGGCACGGCCTGCTCGAAACCGGCCTCGTCTCGAAGGAGACCTTCGCCGCGCTCAACGTTCCGGCCGACGTCCGGCTGCATCAGCTCGAAATCAATCTGGTTCGTCTGCGCTCCTATTCGGGCAATCTCGGCGATCGCTTCGTGACGGCCAACATCCCCGCCATGGCGGTCGAGACGGTCGAGAATGGCGTCGTCGCGACGCGTCATGAGGCCGGCGTCGGCAAGATCGACCGCCAGTCCCCGGTCATGATGACGAAGGCGATCGACATCAACTTCAATCCTTACTGGACCGTGCCGCCGTCCCTCATCCACAAGGATCTGATTCCGCGGATGCAGAAGGATCCGAACTATCTGACCGAGCACAAGATCCGGATTTTCAACAAGGACAATCAGGAAGTCCCGCCGACGTCGATCGACTGGAACACCAACGACGCCACCAATTACCGCTATCGGCAGGATCCGGGCGGGGACATCAACTCGCTTGGCGTCGTCCGCATCAACATCAACAATCCCTATGGCGTCTATATGCATGACACGCCCGAGAAGGGCGTCTTCGGCGACGATTTCCGCTTCGTGTCGTCGGGCTGCATCCGCGTCCAGAACGTGCGCGACTATGTGACGTGGCTGTTGAAGGATACGCCGGGCTGGGATCGCGAGCATATCGACGAGGCGATCCGCTCGGGCGAACGCATCGACGCCAAACTGGCGACGCCGGTCCCTGTTTATTGGGTTTATATAACCGCCTGGGGGACGCCCGACGGACTGGTCCAGTTCCGCGAGGACATTTACCAGCGCGACGGCTTTGGACCGGCGGCGGACAGCGCGGCTTCGACGGCGCCGCTGCCGCAGGCGATTCGTTCGGAGGCGCGCGCCGCGCCCGTCAGCGCCAGGACGCTGGAGCCCATGAACGACGAAGAGCAATAGGCGCGCGCGGGGCGAGCTTCGGCTCCGCGGCTCGAATTCAAAAAAAAGAGCGGGATGGGGAAAAGCGGTCGCCGCTCTTCTCCATCCCGCTTTTTTTGGCTCCCTCGGCGCGAATTCCCGCTCCTTTCGGGAGCGGGAAACCTTCTCGCCGAAAAAATGTCTAGTTGTGCTGGGCGGGAGCGCCTGGCGCGGTCGGCGCCGCCTCCTCATGCTTCTCCCCGAAGAAATGGGCGAGGAAGGCGATGGCGAGGAGAATGACGATGGCGGGAAGCAGCCACCGCCGCAATCCGCCGCCGTCTCCGCCAACGCTGGCTGGCGCCGCTTGCGCGGCTTTCGGGGCAGGGCTGGCCGCCGCCGTCGCGCCAGCGGCGGGGCTGGAGCCGAGAAAGGCCGCGATCGCGGCGGGAACTGTGCTCGGAACGGAGCCGCCAGCGGTCACGAAGCCAATGATCTTCGGCGTCGCGTAAGCGAGCGCGGCGGCTGCGATGCCGGGGTCGATCCCGACTTTCTTGGCCAGCGCGGCAATGGTCTCGCCGCCGAACGCCTGCACGGCGCCTTGCGGCGAGAGCGGCGGATTGTTCGCGTTGCCGATCCAGGACGACGCCTGCGCGCCGAGACCCGCGGCCGAGAGTTTCTCCAGAAATCCCTTCAGTCCACCGGGCTCGCTGAAGATGGTGCGCAAGAGGCCTTGGAGAAGCGGACCGGCGGCGGGTCCGAGCGCCAGTCTCGCCTTGACGGCATCGACGAGTTCTTCGATAGGCGACGACATGATAGTGCTCCCATTAATAACTCAGCTCGATTGAGCGTGATGGTTTCTCCGCCACATGGCCGACAACTCCGCGCGGCGCGGCGGTTTGAACTCGTGCGGAATGAGGATTAAGGCTCCGCGAGCCGCATGTATAATGGATATTAGTCTGTCCCGGCCTTTTTTCCGAGCGCTCGAATGAAGCTTAAGCGCCTCAACTTGTCAATTTGCGCGCGCGTGCGGCGGCCACAAACTTGACTTTATGACGCTTTTGCTTTGCGCTGCGATCGTGGTCCGCCGCGCCGGCGGCGAAGAGAGCGGCGCGCCCCAAAAAACTTTGAGTCCGCCACAAATAAATCCTTTGTCGCCTCTCCTTCACGCCGCCGGATCGGCATGCTATGGCGACGCTAAGATGTCGCGCCCGCGCCAAGCGCCGGACCGCCGGCTGACGACGCCCCTGATTTTCCGTCTCGAAAAGGAGCTCTCGCTATGAGCCAAGTCCATGCCGACAAGGGAGGCTATGCTTCCAACGCCTTCTTCGCAGCCAGCCTCAAGGATGCCGACCCGGAAATCGCCGAGGCCGTCAAGCTCGAGCTTGGCCGCCAGCAGCATGAGATCGAGCTGATCGCGTCCGAGAATATCGTTTCCAAGGCCGTGCTCGAGGCGCAGGGCTCGGTGCTGACCAATAAATACGCCGAAGGCTATCCCGGGCGGCGCTATTATGGCGGTTGCCAATATGTCGACATCGCCGAGAATCTCGCGATCGACCGGATCAAGCGCCTTTTTGACTGCCAGTTCGCCAATGTGCAGCCGAATTCCGGCAGCCAGGCCAATCAGGCCGTGTTTCTGGCGCTGGCGCAGCCGGGCGACACTTTCATGGGGCTCGATCTCGCCGCCGGCGGCCATCTGACCCATGGTTCGCCGGTCAATCTGTCCGGCAAATGGTTCAAGCCGATCCCCTATGGCGTCCGCCGCGACGATCATCGCATCGACATGGAGGCGGTCGAAAGACTGGCGAAAGAACATAAGCCGAAGCTGATCATCGCCGGCGGTTCGGGCTATCCGCGCCACTGGGACTTCGCGAAATTCCGCGAGATCGCCGATTCGGTCGGCGCCTATTTCTTCGTCGACATGGCGCATTTCGCCGGGCTGGTCGCGGGCGGCGTGCATCCCTCGCCGTTCCCGCACGCCCATGTCGTCACCTCGACGACGCACAAGACCCTGCGCGGCCCGCGCGGCGGCCTGATCCTGACCAATGACGCCGACATCGCGAAAAAGATCAATTCGGCGGTGTTTCCGGGTCTCCAGGGCGGCCCGCTGATGCATGTCATCGCCGCCAAGGCCGTCGCCTTCGGCGAAGCCCTGCAGCCTTCCTTCAAGGTCTATGCGCGCCAGGTTGTGGATAATGCCCGCGTGCTCGCCTCGACCCTCAAGGACGCCGGCTTCGATCTCGCTTCCGGCGGCACCGACAATCACCTGATGCTGGTTGACCTGCGGCCGAAAAACCTGACCGGCAAGGCGGCGGAAGCCGCCCTCGGGCGCGCCTCGATCACCTGCAACAAGAACGGCGTGCCGTTCGACACGGCGAGCCCGATGGTCACCTCCGGCATCCGTCTTGGCGCGCCGGCGGCGACTTCGCGCGGCTTTGGCGTCGCCGAGTTCAAGAAAGTCGGCGAATTGATCGCAGAGACGCTCGATGGCCTCTCGGCCAATGGCGATGCCGGCAATGGCGCGGTCGAAGCCAAGGTCAAGACCACCGTTCTGGAGCTGACGGGGCGTTTCCCGATCTACTGAAGGACGCGCCGCGATGCGCTGTCCTTATTGCGGCAGTCTCGAAACGCAGGTTAAGGATTCGCGACCGACGGATGACGCCGCCTCCATAAGGCGGCGGCGCATCTGTCCCGATTGTGGCGGCAGATTCACGACCTTCGAGCGCGTTCAGCTGCGCGAACTGATCGTTCTCAAGAAATCCGGACGGCGGGCGCCATTCGATCGCGACAAGTTGATGCGCTCGCTCGAAATCGCGCTGCGCAAGCGCCCGGTCGAGCCGGAGCGGGTCGAACGCATGGTCAATGGCATCGTTCGGCAGCTTGAAAGCCAGGGCGAGCCGGAAATCCCCAGCGAGCGGATCGGCGAACTCGTGATGGAGGGCCTGCGCGCGCTCGACGGCGTCGCTTATGTGCGCTTCGCCTCGGTGTACCGGAATTTCCGCGAGGCGCGCGATTTCAACGCCCTGATCGACGAGCTGGCCGGCGACGGCGCCGTGCAGGGTCCGCTCGCGACCGAAGAGCAGCTCGCCGAGCCGGGCCCGGATGGCCCCCAGGGCCGCGCGCCGAAGACGCGTTCGCCGAGCCGCGCATGATCGATTCCGATGCCGACGCGCGGTTCATGACCGCCGCGATCGCGCTGGCGCGGCGCGGCCTCGGGCTCTGCGCGCCAAATCCCGCCGTCGGCGCGCTCATCGTCCGGGACGGCGTCATCGTGGCGCGCGGCTGGACCCGCCCGGGCGGGCGCCCGCACGCCGAAACGGAGGCCATCCGCGCGGCCGGCGCCGACAGCCGCGGCGCAACGCTCTATGTCACGCTGGAGCCGTGCAGCCATTATGGCGCGACGCCGCCCTGCGCCGAGGCGATCATCGCTGCGGGGATCGCGCGCGTCGTCACGGCCCTTGAGGATCCCGACCCGCGCGTCGCCGGGCGCGGCCACCAGCTGCTGGCGAAGGCGGGCGTCGCACTGACGACCAATGTCTGCGAGGCGGCGGCGCGGCGCGCCAATCTCGGCCATGTGCTGCGCGTGACGCAGGGTCGCCCGATGGTCGCGCTCAAACTTGCGCTGACCGCGGATGGCTTCGCCGCGGGCTTGAGCGGCGAGGAGCGGATTTCCATCACGGGCCCCGTCGCCAATGGCTATGTGCATATGCAGCGCGCTCTGCATGACGCGGTTCTGGTCGGCGCCGGCACGGCGCTCGCCGACAATCCGCTCCTCACCGTGCGCCTGCCGGGGATGGAGGCGCGAAAGCCGCTGCGGGTCGTCTTCGACAGCGATCTGAAGCTGCGCCTGAAGTCGCGTCTCGCCGAGACGGCGACGGTCTATCCGACCCTCGTCATCGCGGCGGAGGACGCCTCCGCCGAGAAAGAGACGCGTCTCGCCGCGCTCGGCGTCGCGGTCGCCCGCGCGCCGCGCGATGCGGCCGGCCATGCCGATCTCGGCGGCGCGCTCTCGCTTCTCGCCGCGCGCGGAATTACGCGGGTCTTTTGCGAAGGCGGCCCGGTTCTGGCGGACGCCCTGATCGCGGGCGGGTTCGCCGATGAAGTCAGCCTGCTCGCGAGCCCGAACCCGCTTGGGCGGGAAGGGCGCGCCGGTCTTGGCCCCGCGAGCCTCGCTGCGCTCGCCGATCCCGCCCGTTACGCAAAGGTCGAAACGCGCTTGATCGGCGAGGATCGCCTTACCCGAAGCGAAAGGATTTTATGATGTTCACGGGTCTCGTCAGCGACGTCGGCGAAGTCTCCAGCGTCGAGGCGCGGGGCGCGCTGAAGCGCGTGCGCATTCTGTGCGCCTACCCGGCGGAATCGATCGCGCTCGGCGCCTCGATCGCCTGCGCCGGCCCCTGTCTCACGGCGGTGGCGTCTGGCGCATCCGGGTCGAAGACCTGGTTCGAGGTCGATGTCGGCGCGGAGACGCTGGATCGCACGACCGCCGCGACCTGGAAGCCGGGCGTGCGGCTCAATCTTGAGCGCTCGCTCAAGGTCGGCGACGAGCTCGGCGGCCATATCGTCACCGGCCATGTCGACGGCGTCGCTGAAATACTTCGCATCGACGATTTTGACGGCATGAAGCGCCTCGCTTTCCGCGCCCCGCGCGCGCTCGCGCGCTTCATCGCCGAGAAGGGTTCGGTTTCGCTTGACGGCACGTCGTTGACCGTCAATGGCGTCGAAGGCGACGAATTCTCCGATCCTATTGATTCCGCATACGCTGCAGGTCACCACATGGGGCGACAGGCGCGCGGGCGATGCCGTCAATCTTGAGGTCGATTTGATGGCGCGTTATGCGGCGAGGCTCAGCGAAACCGCGCCGGGCGTCGAGGCTCTGACCTAATTTAGGGCGCTGGCCCCAAGGGCTGGCGTCACGCGTCCGTCAGTGCGGCGGCGACAAGCGCCTGGCAACGCAACAGCGCCGCATATTCCGCCGCATCGACGAGAACTTGCCCCGGATCGGCCTCGTCGCGCGCGGCGGCCGCAGCATGCGCGCCGCGCAGCCCCGCCTCCAGTTTCGCGACTCGCGTGAGGGCGTGTTCGAGAGGGGTTGCGCCTCTGCCAAAGGCCTTGAGGCCGGCTGGAGCTTCCGTGCTCGCCGGTTTCGAGAAGCGCTTCGAGGCCGGGCGCTCCTTCTTGCCGAAATCATATTCAATGATCATGGCTTCTCCAATCGTGGCGGCGATTTCGTTCATGCCCAACGCACGCGCCGCCTCTTAAAATGGAGAATGGCGCGGCCCGCGCCGCCGCGCAAGCCGCATTGTGAGGAGAACGTCCCGGCGCGGATCCGGATCGGCGGCCGAGCCGCGATCGGGCGAGTCATGTCAGGCTGAGGCCGCCATCCGACAGCAGGATCTCGCCCGTCAGGTAGTCGGAGGCGACGAGCATTGCGACGCCTGGGCGATGTCCTCCGGGCGAGCCGCGCGGCGCATTGGCGCCTGCTCCGCCAGATCCGCTGCGCCTCCGTCCAATTGGCCGTCAAGGGCGTGTCGACGAGGCCCGGCGCGACCGCGTTCACCCGGATATCGGGCGCAAGCGACAGAGCGAGCAAGCGCGTGACGTGGTTCAGCGCCGCTTTGGTCGCGGCGTAGGGAATGGATGCGCCCTTGGGCCGGACCCCGGCGTGGGAGCTGATATTGACGATGCAGCCGGGCCGTCCCCGCCGGGCCGCTTCGCGCAGAGCCGGTTCCGCCTCCGCGACAAGTTGAAAGGGAGCGACGACGTTGATCTCGTGCAGCTCTCGCCAAATGGCCGGAGTTGCCGCCGGGAGATCCGCATGGGGGATGGCGCGGCTGATCCCGGCGTTGTTGACGAGAACGTCGAGCCGTCCCCAGCGCGCGACCGCCTCGCGCACCAGCCGCGTCCGGTCGGCGTCCTGCGAAAGGTCCGCCTGCACATAGGCGGCGGCGCCGAGCTCAGCGGCCAGCGCCCGCCCCGCCTCGGCGGAACTGCGCGAGTGCAGCACGACAGCGAATCCCTCTCCCGACAGTCTGCGCGCAATGGCGGCGCCGATGCCGGAGGGTGAGCCGGTCACGAGTGCGACGGGCGCGGAATGTTGCATCAAAATTGTCCTACATTTCGGCGCCGCGCATTTGGGCGATCATCGCGATCCTGCGCGCCAATCCCGGAAAAATCGCAAGGTTTCCGGAATATGGGCCGCGGCGGAAGCCAAAGCGCAGGATAGATTTCAAATTTCAGATCGCGGCGCTCGCGCCACTTGAAGCCGGTGGGGCGCCCCATACGTCTTCGGCGCCGCCCGCGCAGCAAGTTTCGCCGGCCCGGACGCCCGCCGCGAAAAAAATTTTCGCGCGAATTCTGGCGTCGTTTTGCAAATCAAAGTCAAGCGTCGCGGCCTTCCTGATTTCGAGCGCTTGGCGGTTTCCAGCAGCTGGATTTAAGGAGAAGAGTCATGAACATCCGTGATCTTGTTCCCTGGACGCGCGGCTCGGACCACATGCCCGAACTTTTTCGCGACGAGGGGCTGAGCAGCCTTTCCACCCTTCAGCGCGAGATGAACCGCTTGTTCGACGAGGCCTTTCGCGGCTTCGACGCGCCCGCCCTGTTTGGCCGCAGACAGGCGCTCGGGTCGATGCACTGGCCGCGCGTCGAGGTGAATGAAACCGACAAGGAGATCGTCGTTTCGGCCGAGATTCCTGGTCTCGACGAAAAGGACGTGGAGCTTCTTTTCAATGAGGGGCGCCTGATCCTTCGCGGCGAAAAGAAATGCGAAGCCGAAGACAAGGACCGCCAGTTCAGCGAGCGCTTTTATGGACGTTTCGAGCGCCAGATCCCGCTCGGCGTCGATATCGACGAAGACAAGATCGAGGCCGCGTTCAAGAACGGCGTGTTGAAAGTGACCTTGCCGAAGACGCAGCCGGCGCAGGCGAAGATGCGGCGCATCGAGATCAACGCGCCGACCAAGCATTGAGGTTTAAGCGTTAATCGAAGCGCAGGATCGGCGCATCGACGGCGAGGCGATCGCCGGCGTTTTGGCAGATCGCCTCGATCGTCGCGTCGCGTTCGGCGTAAAGCACCATCTCCATCTTCATCGCTTCGATCACGCAAAGGGCCTGCCCGGCCTTCACCGCTTCGCCCACCGTAACACGGATCGCCTTGAGGAGGCCGGGCATCGGGCACAACAGCGCGTTGGACTCGGCGCCCCGCGTCGCCGCTGGCATGAGCGCGGCGAGTTCGGCCTCGCGCCGCGTGAAGACATAAGCGTCGATGGCGGCGCCCCGATGGGTCAGCGCATGGCCGTTGAGGATCGGCCGCACGCCGACCGCGACGGCTTTCGCCATCGATCGATCCGCGCCAGATTGGGTCGCCCGCGCGCCAGTCCGATGCGCAAAGTCGCGCGGCGCCGCCCGGCTCGAAACGGATAAGCAGGCCGTCTTCGCCTTCCTCGATCTGCACGTCAAAACGCATGCGCCCGAGAAACACGCTGCGGGCGCCGTCGGCGCGCGGCGGCGCGAGGCCGGGCGTCTGGCCGGCAGATCAGCCGCCTGCGCTGGTTCATCCTGTGGTCGATCGCAGCGGCCGTGATGGCGAGGCGGTGCGCCAGCTCGCCGTCCGGCGCATGGGGTTTGAAGCCGGCCGGAAATTCCTGCGCGATGAAGCCGGTCGAGAGTTCGCCGCTGCGCCAGCGCGGATGCGCCATCAGCGCGGCGAGAAAGAGCGCGTTGCTGCGAAGGCCGCCGATGGCGAACTGATCGAGCGCGTCGGCCTGCGCCGCGATCGCCGTCGCGCGGTCGCCCGCGTGCGCAATGAGCTTGGCCATCAGCGGATCATAATCGACCGGGATTTCGGCCCCCTCGAAGACCCCGGAATCGAGGCGCGTTGTAACTGCGCCGCGATGTTCTTCCGGTGGCGTGCGCCAGACGGCGAGCCGCCCGGCCGAGGGCAGGAAATCGCGCTCGGGGTCCTCGGCGCAGATGCGGGTCTCGATGGCCCAGCCGCTGAGACGCACATCCTGTTGCCGGATCGAGAGAGGCTCGCCGGCGGCGATGCGGATCATCTCAACGACGAGATCGACGCCGGTCACGCATTCCGTCACCGGATGCTCGACCTGGAGGCGCGCATTCATTTCGAGGAAATAGAAATTTCGCTCCCGGTCGACGATGAATTCGACCGTGCCCGCCGAATCATAGCCCACGGCGCGCGCCAGCGCGACGGCCGCGGCGCCCATCGCCTCGCGCATCGGCGCATCGACGAAAGGGGAGGGCGCCTCCTCGACGATCTTCTGATTGCGGCGCTGGATCGAACATTCGCGCTCGCCGAGATGGATCGCGGCGCCATGCCTGTCGCAAAGCAGCTGGATCTCGATATGGCGCGGATCGGCGATCAGCTTTTCGATGAAGATGCGGTCGTCGCCAAAGGCCGATTTCGCCTCCGATTTCGCGCGTGCGATGGCCTCGATCAGCTCCGGCGCGGAAGCGGCGATGCGCATTCCCTTGCCGCCGCCGCCGGCCGACGCCTTGATCATCACCGGATAGCCGATGCCCTCGGCGATTTGCGCGGCCTCGGCCGCGTCCTCGATCGCGCCGGCGAAGCCCGGAACGACGGCGACGCCAGCTGCGCGCGCGAAATTCTTGGCGGCGATCTTGTCGCCCATGGCGGCGATGGCTTTCGCGTTCGGGCCGATGAAAACGACGCCCTCGCGCGCCAGCGCCTCGGCGAAATCCGCCCGCTCCGACAGAAATCCATAACCGGGATGCACGGCTTCGGCGCCGCTCGCCTTGCAGGCCGCGATGATGGCCTCGATGTCGAGATAGGAGCGCTCGGGCGCCGGCGGCCCGATCTCGACAGCCTCGTCGGCCAACTGGACATGCAGGGCGCGCCGGTCTGCCTGCGGAATAGACGGCGACCGTCGCGATGCCCATCGCCCGCGCGGCGCGGATCACCCGGCAGGCGATCTCGCCGCGATTGGCGATGAGGATTTTTGCGAACATGTCCGCCCACCTTGCGGCCCGACCGCGACCGGGCGGTTCGCCTGAATTCCAATTCAGGCAAATCGCCGCCGCCCCTTTGTAGGCAGGGCGGAGCGCCGCGTCCATGCGCCGGCGCGGCGGGAGCGGCGCGGGCGATGTGGCTCAATTGACACGCCCGGGCATTCGCAGTTCAGCGCTTATGGACGCACAGAATGTTATACTATAACGTAATGATATAACGTAAGTCGCGAGGCGCCGCTGGATGCCCATGAGGAGAAACATGCCTATGCGCCGGACTATTCTCGTTTTGAGCCTGGGGCTTTCAGCGCAGCCAGCCGCCGCTGGCAGCGGCGCGCTCGATACTGGCGCTTCCGCAGACGCCGCCGCGAATGGCGGCGCCGTCGTCCTCGATTCAGTCGATGTCATCGCGCAGCGGCTCGATCAGGCGCGCCTGCAAATTCAGCCGAGTCTCGGCGCCAGCACCTATGTTTTCGATCAGGCGGCGCTGCAGACGATCCCGCAGGGCGAAAATGCGCCGCTCAATCAGGTTCTGCTTCAGGCTCCGGGCGTCGCGCAGGACAGCTTCGGCCAGGTCCATGTGCGCGGCGACCACGCCAATGTGCAATACCGGATCAATGGCGTGGAATTGCCCGAGGGGCTTTCGGTCTTCGGCCAGGCGCTGGAGACGCGCTTCGCCCGCAGCATTTCGCTGATCACCGGCGCCTTGCCGGCGCAATATGGGTTTCAGACCGCGGGCGTCCTCGACATCCAGACCAAGACGGGCCTCACCAATCCGGGGCTTGGACTGACAGCCTATGGCGGGACGCTCGGCTGGGCGCAGCCGAGCTTCGAATATGGCGGGCGCTACGACAAGGTCGACTGGTTCATCACCGGCGATTATCTGCAAAATGCGCGCGGCATTGAAAATCCGGCGCCGACTTTCAATGCGCTGCACGATGACACGGAGCAATTTCATGGCTTCGCGATTCTGAACGCCATTCTCGATCCCGATACGCGCGTCAGCGTGTTCGGCGGCGCCTTCAACGGATCGTTCCAGATCCCGAACAATCCCGGCCAAACGCCGCAGCTCGGCCTCGACGTCAAAGGCGCAACCACATTCAACAGCAATGTCCTCAACGAGAACCAGACGGAGAACACCCAGTTCGGCGTGGTCTCGCTGCAAAAGCATCTCGACGCCGGGGATGTGCAGATATCGGCCTTCGTGCGCAACAGCAATCTCGCCTATGCGCCGGACGTTCTGGGCGATCTTCTGTTCAACGGCATCGCACAGACCGCCGAGCGTTCAAATCTCGCCGGCGGCGTGCAGGCCGACTCGAGCTGGAGCATCGATGACAGCCACACGCTTCGCGCGGGTTTCCTCGCGCAACTCGAACATACGAGCTACAATACGTTTTCGCAGGTGCTTCCGGTTGACGGCACAGGCGCGCAGACCTCGGATCAACCGATCGGAATCACGGATAATGGCGGCAAGACCGGCGGCCTCTATGGCGTCTATCTTCAGGACGAGTGGCGGATCGCGCCGAGACTGACGCTGAACTATGGTCTGCGCTTCGATGGCGTGAATGAATACACAAATGCGACGCAGCTCAGTCCGCGCATAAACGCGGTCTGGAAGGCGACGGATTCGACGACGATCCACGCCGGCTATTCGCGCTATTTCGTGCCGCCGCCTTTCGAGCTTGTCTCGCCGACCAGCATCGGCCTTTTCGCCAACACGACGGCCGCGCCCAACCGTCCTGCAGGATGGGGCGGTCAAGGCCGAGCGCTCGCATTATTTCGATGTCGGCGATCACCCAGGTTGATTGCTTCCCGGCTTCACCGTCGGGCTGGACAGCTATTACAAGCTCGCCACGAATCTGATCGACGAAGGCCAGTTCGGCGCGCCGATCATTCTGTCCGCCTTCAATTACGCCAACGCCCGCGTCGGCGGCGTCGAGTTCACGGCGAATTATGATTTGGGGCCATGGTCGATTTACGCCAACGCGGCCTATTCCCGCGCCATGGGGTTGAACATCATCTCGGCGCAGTTCAATTTCGCGCCGGACGAGCTGGCCTATATCCAGAACAACTACATCCATCTCGATCATGATCAAACATGGACGGCGTCCGCCGGCGCCGCCTACACTTTCAACCAGGGTGAGAAGTTCGCGACCCGCGTCTCGTTCGATCTGCTGGCGCAAAGCGGCCTTCGCGCCAGCACGCCGACGGTTCCAAACGGCGCCTCCCTGCCGGAATATGCGACCGTCAATGGCAGCGTCGTGCAAAAGCTCGATCTCGGCTTTGGCGCGGGGACCGAGCTTCGCCTCGACGTCTTGAACATTTTCGACGCCAGCTATGAAATTCGCGATGGCACGGGCGTCGGCGTCGGCGCGCCGCAATATGGCCTTCGCCGCACCATTCTGGCCGGCGTGACCCAGCGATTTTAGCGCCGGGCGCGGCGTTGCGGCGGCAAGGCCTTCCGCGCGGCGTTGCGACACTTTGCGGCTGGCGGTCGCCCGCTTGATCTGGCTCAATTCATTTCACAAAGCGGCCGGGTAGTGTCCGGGGCAAATAATCAGGGGCGGAACGCCAATGCGCGGACGGCCGATGCGGCGCATTGGCGACGCCCCGAACAAGGTGCGGAGCCAGAGCCATGAATGAGATAAAGCCCCTTCGGACTGCCGCCGACGAACTCCTGTCCCCGGAGGCTTTCGAGGCCGCCATCCGCGCGGTCGGGGCCGAGCGCTATCACGACAAGCATGTGTTCCATAAGGCTTTGCATGGCGGCAAGCTGAACAAGGGCCAGGTTCAGGCCTGGGCGCTGAACCGCTATTGCTATCAGGAGGCCGTGCCGCGCAAGGACGCCGCCTTCATGAGCCGGGTGCATGACCGCGAGTTGCGGCGCGCCTGGATCAGCCGCATCCACGATCATGACGGCCTTGGCGAAGAGCCGGGCGGGATCGAGCGCTGGCTCGTCCTGACCGACGGCCTCGGGCTCGACCGCGAATATGTCACTTCAAGGCGCGGCGCGTTGCCGGCGACGCGGCATATCGTCGAATCCTATGTTCGCTTCGTGCGCGAGGAGCCGCTCGTCGTCGCCGTAGCCTCCTCGCTGACCGAACTATTCGCGCCCTCGATCCATCGCGAGCGCATCGCCGGAATGCTCGAGAACTACGCCTTCATCGGCGATGACGTGATGGCCTATTTCAAGCGGCGGCTGACGCAGGCGCCGCGCGACGCCGAATTCGCGCTCGCCTATGTGAAAGCGAATGCGAAGACCCGCGCGGAGCAGGACGCCTGCGTCGACGCCGTGCGCTTCAAATGCGACGTGCTGTGGGGCCAGCTCGACGTGCTGAACCACGCCTATGTCACGCCCGGCCTGATCCCGCCCGGCGCCTTCATTCCGGCTCCGTAAAGCCTCGACAGTCGCGCGCGGCGCCTGGAGCGCTCTCCGGTCAGATTGAGACAATCTGATCGACAGGAACATGCTCAAGCTTTTGAATGCGGGCCGATTTCTTATCGGCCGAATGATCCATTCGGTCGAAAAGCGCATAAGATCACGATGATTTTGGATCGAAATCGATCCAAAAATCAAGAACGTGATCAATTCCAATAGTTTAGAGCGGGATGCGGGCGAAAAAGTGCTCGCACTTTTTCTCATCCCGCTCTAGCCTTCTTTGCGCGGGAGGCGGGCGCTGGCGTTGGTCCAGCGCGACGCCTGCAGCATCGCGCGGCGCCAGACCGCGTCGAGATCATGATGCCGGAGGAGTTCGCCATAGCGCCAGACGCGGCTCTGCGCCCATGGACTGTACATGGGCCTTTCGCCGGGCGCCGCGTCCGTGGAGCGCTCCTGGAGAAACGCGCCGACCTCCTCGCGGAGGCTCGCCTTCTTCGATGACCACCAGGCGATGCACTCGGCCTGCAGCGCGTCGAGCCGCTCGGGACTTCGCAGCAAGCCGCCGATCAGGGCGCGCGCCTCCGGCCATGACCGCACCGTCGGGATTGGATGCGGGCCGAGAAGCTCCTTGTAATAATCGAGGCCCAGGCGACGCTCCACGATCGGAATGGAGCCGCATTCGAGGGCCTCATAGGTGCGGTAACATTCGATGTTGACGTTCCCCATCGGCGATGGGGTGAAGATCGAATCCAAAAGAATCCGCTGATAGCGGAGTCCCGGCAGGCCAAACTCGGTTTCGGGCGGCGGCGTGATATGGCCGCGCCTCGGCGTGCTCGAATAGAAATAGTGAGGTTCGACCTTGCCGAGAGCAGCCGCCATCGCCGCCCGCGTTCCGCGCGTGACGGCGCCGGCAAATCCCCAGAGGTAGGGGCGACGGGAGGCCGGCGGCGTCTTCTGCGTCCGGTCGATCTCGATGCGATAGCCGTAAGGCAGCGCCCGCACATAGGCCGGATTGAAAACGGAAGACCAGTGATTCCGGTAGACCCCCCTGAAATTTTTATAGAGGTGGTACGATCCGGCGTAGGTCTCGTCCAGCATATGCACCAGAAACGCGTTCTTGCCTCTGAACTTCCCGTAATAGGCTGGATCGAAGGTATGGATGAATGAATCGAAAACGATGGCGTTGTCGCAGACGACCTTATGTTCTCCATCGGTAATTCGATTGTCGAGAAAGCGGCCAAAGATTTCTTCCAGCCACTCCTGTTCGAGATGCCGCTTTCTGTCAGCCGGCTGAAAAATGGCCGTGAATTTCTGGGTCATCCCTGCGCTCCCCGCCAAGCCGGCCTCCGCGCCAGCGCGCCTGCCGCCGTCGCTGGCGGAATGCGCTTTTTCGTCCGGCCTTGAATATCATGTGCGTCGCCGCGGGCTGGGCGCCCGCCAGCGAGCGATCTTCGATCTTTTCTTAATTGCCCTTCATGTGGTCCATGCTCTTCATCTGATCCATTTTGTCGGCGCCGGCGGGGGCCTTCGCGCCCATCAATTCAACCAGGAAGTGGACGTCGACGGTTCCCGCCTTCTCGAAAGTCAGGGTTCCCTTGAAGCTTTCGCCCTCCTTCAGCGGCTGCTTCAGATCCTCCAGCATCAGATGATAGGAGCCGGGTTTCAGCGCGACCTCGCCATGGGCGGGAATGACGATGCCGCCGGTCACGAGGCGCATGGTCATGACGCCGTCGGTCATCGCCATTTCGTGGAGCAGGGCGCTGCCCGCGACTTCGGCCGTCGCGCCGACGAGCCGGTCAGGCTCCGCGCCCTCGTTCTTGATGACGAGATAGCCGGCCGCCACCTTGGCGCCGCCGGGCGTCGCGCGCGACCAGGGATGGATGATCTCGATCGCGCCAATCTTGAACTCATGGGCGAAAGCGCCAGCGGCGGCGAAAATCAGGAGGGAGGACGCCAGAACCGGCGCCGCGAAGGCCGCCAGGGGGCGGCGAAGAAAAGTCAACATTGGTTGTCTCCACGCGAGGCCGCGCGCCGATGTTCGACGCGCATGGCCCGGTCTGAATTGGGAAGGGCGCAACAGGCTGGATTCAGGTCATTCGCGGCGGCGCGCGGGGCTGGCGCTGGCTTCGCTCGGGCGGAAGAATGAGCCGCTCGTTCGCGTTCGTCGCCTCGCGCGCCAAAGGGCTGGGCTGGCGGGCGCCGAGGCCGGCGACGTCAGGGGGCGCGGCCATCGGCGCATGCGTCGGACAGCCGATCAGGCAGCAGCCCGGCGCATGTTCGTGATCCGACGGAATTTCGCGCGGCGCCGGCGCCCGGCAGCCGACCGCGGTCGGCGGCGCGGCGGCGCCGAGGAGAGGCCCTGCCGCGATGAGCCAGGCCGCCGCGAGCGCGACCCACAGGCTCCATCCAATGCGCCGTAACAGTATCACGACCGGTCGCGCTCCGATTTTCGATGGCAGGCGTATCACGGCGCGGGCGGGAAGGAAAACGTCCGCGCGCTCGCCGCCATCAAGATCACGACGGGATGTCGCCACGCGCCTTGCAGCGAAGCGCGGCGAGCGCGCGGGCGATTGCGCTGCGCGTTGCGCGGGGTTCGATCACCGCGTCGATATAGCCGCGCGCGGCGGCCTCATGCGGCGAAGCGCCGACATTTTCGCCTGCGCTGACGCCGACGAGCGCGATCCGGGCCGTCGGCCAGGCGAAACTGGCGGTGGAACTGACGTCTCGTCCGATCTGTTTCGAGCCCATGACGGCATAGGCGCCGCCAAAGGCGTTGCGCGTGACGAGCGTGACTTTCGGCGCGCGCGCCGCGCCATAGGCGAAGATAAGCTCGGCGACTTCCCTGACGAGGCCGCCATGCTCCTGCGCGAGCCCCGGCAGGAATCCCGGCGCATCGACGAAAGTGACGATCGGAACCGCGAAACCGCCGCAAAAGCGCACGAGGCGCGCCGCCTTGCGCGCGGCCGCCGCGTCAATCGCGCCGGCGAGAACCATCGGCTGACTGGCGATGACGCCGACCGTGCGCCCGTCGATGCGGCCGAATCCGGCGACCATGCCGCGCCCACAGGCCTCGCCAAGTTCGAAAAAATCGCCTTCGTCGACGGTTTTTTCGATCAGCTCCCGCATGTCATAAGTCTTGAGCGGATCGTCCGGAATAAGCGTATCGAGCGAGGCGTCCTGCCGCTCCGCATTGTCGAAGCTCGGCCATTCCGATGCGCCGCTGGCGTTGCAGGCGGGCAGAAAGTCGATGAGCCGACGCATCTGCCTCAGCGCCTCGAAATCATTGGCGTAGGCGCGATCGCAAAGACCGGTTTTCGCCGCATGAACGCGGGCGCCGCCGAGTTCCTCCGCGCTGACCGCCTCATTCGCGATCGTCCTGACGATCTCGGGGCCGGTGACGTAGAGATGGCTCGCATTCTCCACCATGAAGGTGAAATCGGTCAGCGCCGGGCGAAAGGCGCCGGCGCCGGCGCAGGGCCCCATGATCAGCGAAATCTGCGGGATGATCCCTGCGGCGCGGACATGGCGCTGAAAGATCTCGCCATAGCCGGCCAGCGCCGCGACGCCCGCCGCAAACCGCGCGCCACCGGAATCGAAAAGGCCGATGATCGGCGCGCGGGCGGCGAGCGCCTGATCCAGCGCCCGGACGATTTTTTGCGCGTGGGCCTCATCGAGCGCGCCGTCCCCGACGGTGAAGTCCTCAGCGTAAGCATAGACCGCGCGGCCGCTGACGGCGCCGCGCCCGGCGATGACGCTGTCGCCGGGATCTTTCGGGTCTTCTGATGCGAGTTCCTCAAATGAGCCCGGATCGAGTAAAAGCTCGATGCGCTCGCGCGCGGTGAGTTTGCCGCGTGCGTGCTGCGTCTCGACTTGCGCCGCGCGGCGCGCGCCCGGCGGCGAGGAAGAGGTGTTCATGAAGCCTGTCCCGTCCTTCGCCAGCCTGAGGCCGGAAGGACCTCCGAGGAAGGATGCAACGACATGACACTCAAGCAACCCGGCTTCGTCAACGGGACGCCGCTTTTCCTGTTGCGGGCGGAGGGACTCGCCGTCGCGCTCGCGGCCATCGCAGCCTTCAGCCGGAGCGGCGGCTCCTGGGGCCTGTTCGCGGTCCTGATCCTCGCCCCCGACCTGTCGATGCTCGGCTATCTCGCGGGACCGCGAATCGGCGCCGCCGCCTATAACGCGGTCCATGCCTATGTCGGGCCTGTCATCCTCCTCTCCGTCGCAGCGGCTTTAGCGGCGCCGGTGGGAATTGCGATCGCCCTGATCTGGATTGCGCATCTGGGCATCGACCGCGCGCTCGGCTTTGGCTTGAAATATGGCGCGGGTTTCGCGTTCACCCATCTCGGCCGCGTCGGACCGCGGGCGCAGAGTCCGGCTCAGGCCGCGCCCTGACCAGCGTCCGGGGTCGCCTCGTTGGCCCGCACGGCTTTCAGCAGTCGCGCGGCTGCCTCCATCTCGGCCCAGCGCCGCGCCCGCCGCGCCAGCGCCGCCTCGTCGGAGCCCCAGATATTCATCTGGAAATCCTCGTCTATATGAGCGCTGGCCCAGGCTTCCGCGGCGTCAGCACGCCATCCGCCACGGCGAGCGCGAGCAGCGCCGATCCGGTCAGCGTCGTCATCACATGCAGCGCGGTCAGCGCGAAAGGGGCGGCCGGTCCGTCGCCCGCGATCCGCTCCACCGCCGCGCGGATGGCGCGCTTCGACGCTTCAGGCTGCTCGACGTAATTGACGCCCTCGGCGCAAAGGAGCCGCGCGCCGAGTTTTTCGCGCGCGTAATCGAGAACTTCGTCCCAGCGCGCCGCCTGCGCCTTGGCCAGCGCTTCGGATTCGCCGGCGCGATAGCAGACGAGATCGGAGGCGCCGAAGCGGGCGATGTCTTCCGCCGTCGCATCCCGCGCCTGCGCGACGCCGTCGATCGCCGAATTGGCCATTCGCGTCAGCGGCATTTCGGTGGGATCGATGAGCTCGCCCTGACGTCCCCATTCCTCGGCGAGCGCCTCGGCCGCCGCGCGGGTCGGCGCGGCGAAGGCGTTCCGGCCCGGCGTCTTGGCGGGGCGCCCGTCGAGCAGCAGCGCGAAGGCGCAGTCCCGCTCGCCCGCGCTGGCCTCTTTATAGAAGCGCTTCGGCAGGGATTTCTGCAGATCGCGCCGGGCCATCGCGACCGGGTCGATCGGCGTCACCGCGCCGATCTCGGCGGGCGTGGCGCCAAGATCGTCCGCGAGCGTCGGACGCCGCGCCGGCGTCCCGGCGTCGCCCTTATCGTCCTCGCCTGTCTTTTCCTTGCTCATGCTCGATGAGATGCCGCAATTCGGCGAAATCCGCAACGACGCGTTCGGCGCCCGCGCGGGTCAGCTCGGCCGCGCTGTGATAGCCCCAGGCGACGCCGATCGCGCGAACGCCCGCATTGGCCGCCATCTGCATGTCGAAACTCGTGTCGCCGACCATAAAGGTGGCGGCGGGCGCGGCGCCGGTCTCCGCCATGGCGGCGAGGATCATGTCAGGCGCCGGCTTTGAGGGATGGCCGTCGGCGGTCTGCACGGTCTTGAAGCTGCCCTGCCAGCCGGTATGCGCGAACAGGTGGTCGACGCCCCGGCGCGCCTTGCCTGTGGCGATGCCGAGCGTCACGCCCTCCATGCCGGCGAGCGCCGCGATGATCTCCCGCGCGCCGGGAAACAGCGGCTCGGCGAAATCGGGAGCCGCGCGAATCTGCGTCCACGCCTCGCGATAGGCCACCGAAAGGCTCTCGACCGGGCCTTCCGCTCCAGCCAGCGCGCAGAAGGCTTCGCGGAGCGAGAGCCCGACGATCGAGAGCGAGGCGGCGCGGCTCGGCGCGCGGATGTCATGCGCCGCGAAGGCGCGCCGCTGCGCCTCGACGATGAGGTCCTGACTGTCGACCAGCGTGCCGTCGAGATCGAAAAGGATAAGTTTATCCGCCATAAGAACTCTTTGCGCGCAGCGTTTTTCCTTCACGCGCGCTTCACCAGGTCACGTTGGCCGCGACGGCGCGAAGTTCGAGCGAAACTGATTTTACCTTACTGATGCGGATGAGGCGAATATGAACAAAATTTTGTTGATCTGTCTTATTTTCGCGGCGGCCTCGGCCGCCCGCGCGGGCGGCGCGCCCGAGGATTACATCGGCCCGTTCACGACGCAGGCGCTCTACGCAATGTGTTCGGCGGAAGATCCTGTTTCGAGAGAAAAATGTCACGCCTATCTGCAGGGGCTCGTATATGGGCTCAACATGCAAAGGACCATGCAGAAGCGGGGAATGCCGGTCTGCTTGCCGGATATGACGGCCGAGGCGGCCCGGCTTCGCGTGCTAAAATTTATTGATGGGACCACAGGCGGAAAGCCGGATAACAACAAGGATGGCGGGGACTGGATGGCCTTCCTCGGTCTTTCCGCCGGCAATATCTGCAAAGGCAAAAAGTAGCGAAGGCCAATCGCGAGGCCCGATGAGCAAGCAGGAAAAATCCCTCTTCATGACCGTTCTGATGACGCCCGACATGGCCAATTTCTCCGGCCATGTGCATGGCGGATCGATCCTGAAGCTGCTCGATCAGGTGGCCTACGCCTGCGCCGCGCGCTACTGCAAATCCTATGTCGTCACCGTCTCGCTCGACCAGGTGATCTTCAAGGAGCCGATCAAGGTCGGCGAACTCGTGACCTTCAGCGCCAATGTCAATTATGTCGGCAGGACCTCGATGGAGGTCGGCATCAAGGTCGTGGCGGAGAGCCTGACCACGAAAGAGAAGCGCCACACCAACTCCTGCTACTTCACGATGGTCGCGCTTAAAGAGGATGGCAGTCCCGCCCTCGCGCCGCCGCTCGAGCTTGAAACCGAGATCGAACGGCGCCTGTTCGAGGCCGGCAAAATGCGCAAGCAGATGCGCCAGGACATCATGGCGCGCAACAAGGCGCTTCATGTCGGCATTCCTGACTAAGGGCCGCGGCGCCCCGGCGTAGGGTTGAGTTTTTTAGCAAATATCCCGAATTGCGGCTCGCCGCGCGGCCCTCCCGGTCGCTTGACGCCTTTTCCGTTATAGACCATAAAATTTATGGACTGTAGCGGTTTTGAGGGGCGGTCGCCCGTGTCGGGTCGAAAATGAGCAGAATTCCAAAATTGTCCGGCCTCGCCTGGCGCAATCTCGGGGCCGTGGCGGCCGTCGTCGTCGCGATCGGCCTCATCGCGGCGAAAAACCTCCACGCCAGCGCCGCCGAGCCCCTGCTCAACGTCTCCTATGATCCGACGCGCGAACTTTATCAGAGCATCGACAAGCAGTTCGTCGCCAAATATCTGGCCGAGACCGGCGAGGCGGTCAGCATCAGGCAATCGCATGGCGGCTCGTCGCGTCAGTCGCGCGCGGTGATCAGCGGCGAACAGCCGGCCGACGTCGTGACGCTCGGCCTCTATTCGGACGTCGACGCGCTGCGCAAGCGCGGCCTCATCGCCGAGGGCTGGGCGGATCGCCTGCCGCATCATTCGCAGCCCTATGTCTCGACCATCGTTTTCGTCGTGCGCAAGGGCAATCCGAAAGACATCCACGACTGGCCCGATCTCATCAAGCCCGGCGTGTTCGTCATTACGCCCAATCCGAGAACCTCGGGCAATGGCAAGCTCAGCGCGCTCGCGGCCTGGGGCGCCGCCATCCGGCGCGGCGACAGCGAGGATGACGCGCGCGCCTATCTGAAGGCGCTCTACCAGCATGTTCCGGTGCTGGATTCCGGCGCGCGCGGCTCCGCCAACACGTTCGCGCTGGAGAATATCGGCGACGTTCATCTGACCTGGGAGGACGAGGCGTTGCGCGAGGTCGCCGAGTTCGAAGGGCGATCTTGAGATCGTGCATCCCTCGGTCAGCATCATCGCCGAGCCCTATGTCGCCTGGGTCGACGCCAATGTCGCCCGCCACAAGACAGAAGCCCTCGCCAAGGCCTATCTCGAATATCTCTTCACCGACGAGGCGCAGGAGACGATCGCGAAGCTTGGCTTCCGGCCGGTCAACGCGGCGATTCTGGACAAATATTCCGCCCGGCTGCCGAAGCTCGATCTTTTCCCGATCACCCTCATCGCCAGGGATTGGGGCGACGCCAACCAGAAATTCTTCGCCGACAATGGCGTCATCGATTCCGTGTTGCCGCCGGCGACGCATTAATTCCAGAGCCCCTTACGGATTTAAGGTCGCAAGCCCATGCTCGCCCCAACGACGCAAGACCCGCCCGCCGGCCGCTTCAGCCGATTGATCCGCTGGAACTACACGCAGGCGGAGCTGCGCGCCGACGCCATCGCCGGCCTGACGGTGGCGGCGATTTCCCTGCCGCAGGGCATGGCCTATGCGCTGCTCGCCGGCGTCGACCCGCGCTTCGGGCTCTATTCGGCGATCGTGGTGACGGCGGTCGCCTCGATCTTCGGCTCGTCGTCGCATCTCATCAACGGGCCGACCAGCGCGATCTCGCTCGTCGTGTTCAGCGCGCTCGCCTTTCTCGATCCGGAGGACAAGGCAGGGCTCGCCGAGGCATTCGTGCTGCTCGGCGTGATGATCGGAACCATCCAGATCCTCATCGCCGTCTTCAAGCTCGGCGACCTGACGCGCTATATTTCCGAATCCGTGATCCTCGGCTTCATGGTCGGCGCGTCCCTGCTGCTCGGCATCGGCCAGATCGCCAATCTCCTCGGCGTCCGGCAGCTCGGGACGGGGCATCAGGACATCTGGACGCGCCTGTGGCTGACGCTGACCAAGGGCGATCCGGTGAATCTGAAGGCGGTCGGCGTCAGCGCGGCGACCATCGTTCTGGCGCTCGTCCTGCGCCGGCTGGTGCGCGCCTTCCGGCTGCCGCAACTCGACATGCTGGCCGCCCTGATCATCGTTTCCGGCGCGGCGTTTCTCCTCGGCTGGACGCTGCCCGGCGTCGACGGCAAGCGACTCATCGAGATCGCCGGAAACGTGCCGGCGAGCCTGCCGGAGCCGCATATTCCCGAGATCAAGCTCGCCTGGATCGGGGAACTCTCATCGAGCGCCCTCGCCATCGCGTTCCTGGGCCTTCTGGAAGCGCTGGCGATCGCCAAATCCATCGCCCACACGACGCGCCAGCCGCTCGATTATAACCGCCAGTGCCTCGCCGAAGGGCTCGCCAATCTCGCCGGCGGATTTTTTCGCTGCCTGCCCGGCTCGGGCTCGCTGTCGCGCTCCGCGATCAATTTTCAGGCTGGCGCCGCGACGCGCTTTTCCGGCATCATCGTCGCTCTGGGCGTCGCCCTCGCCGTGCTGCTCTTCGCGCCGCTGACGCGCTTCATTCCGAAAGCCGCGCTGGCCGGCCTGCTCGTCGTGACGGCGGCGCGGCTCATTGACATTCCGCGTCTGCGCTACGCCTTCGCCGCCACCAAATTCGACGCCGGCCTCGTCGTCATCACGGCGCTCGTCGCGATTTTCGTCGGCGTCGAATATTCGATTCTCGCCGGCGTGCTGCTGTCGATGGCGCTGTTCATCCCGCGCGCATCGAAATTGAAGAGCCGGGAACTCGTCGTCAGCCCCGAGCGCGTCGTGCGCGAACGCCTGCCGGGCGATCCGCCGAACACGGAAGCGCTTCTCTTCGATCTTGAGGGCGAATTGTTTTTCGGCGCGGCGCCGGAACTCGAACGCGATCTCGGCGACCTGCTGAGCCGCGCGACGGCGCAGCAAACGCGCTATATCGTGCTGCGCGTCAAGCGCGTGCGCAATCCGGACATGGTCTGCCTCGAGCGCATCGACCATTTCCTGCATGAGGCGCAAAAGCATGGCGTGACGGTGCTGCTGGCGGGCGTACGGCCCGATTTCCTCGCGGCGATCAAAAGCCTGCATTTCCTCGACCGTTATCCGGCGGACCGCATCTATGCGGAGGAGGATGAAGATTATTCGGCGACCCTCAAAGCGGTGCGCCGGGTCCATCAGCTCATCGCGGCGGAGAAATCCGCCGCCGGCGTGGATGAAGCCCATCCCGAAAAGCTGTATTACCTCGTCTGAGCCGCGCCGCCCCACGCCTCAAGGGTTACGGCGCGAGAACGAAACGGCATAGGCCGCGGCGCGCGTATCGATCAGCGGATCGTCGCTTTCCTCGATTCCGTCGGTCAGCGAACTCGGCAGAAACAGCAGCGCCTTCTGCGCTTCGAGACTGTCGGGAACCGCCCGGTCGAGCGTCAGGACGCCGAGGTCGACCAATTTGCGGTCGCCGGGCCAGGGTTTCGAGCCGTCCTTCGTCTGATCCCCCGGCGCCGCGAGCTGCGCTTTGAGGTGAAAAGTCACAGGCCCATTCTTGAGGCGGATCGGAAGTTCGTCGACAAGAAAATCAGGCGCCCTTGCGGCGGCGTCCTTCGGATCGAGATAGACGGTCTTTTCCGGGATGAACTGATAGCGCACGGCCTGCCGCGCGCCATCCTTGTTGACGAAGACAAAGGCGTTGATCCCGTAATATTCCTCATCCGCGAAACTGTCCGGCGTATGCGCCGAGCCCAGGGCGAGCGGGACCGCCGGGTGGGTCGAAACGAATTGCTCGAACGGCGTCGGGTGCGGCGCGTCCTTCGGACTTTGCGAAATGGCGGTCAGCATCGCAAGGAAGTCCTCGCCGGTCGCGACGGGGAAAAAATGCAGCGAATTCGTCACCATATCCGTGTCGCTGCCGTCCGGCAGATGATATTTGATTGAAATGCCATGCGGGTTCGCATTGGCGTCGCCGTCGGGGATGGTTGGGAGGCCGGTCGAATCGGAGAATCGCACGGTGACGGGGATTTTTGCGCCGGTGAAAATCGCGGCCTTGCTCAGGGCGGCGGCCTCCGGCGTCGCGGTGAACGAGCCTTCGACGACGATTCCCTTGGCGTGATTGGCGCGAAAGCCCGGATGAACGCCGAACAGCTTGTTAAAAGCGTCGACGAGCTGCGTCGGGACGTCGGATTCCTGCGCCATCGCGGGGCTTGAAGCCGCAAGGATCGTAAGAGCGGTCGCAATGGCCTTGAGTTGCGTCTTCGTCATGGCTGCCTTCCGTTGCGTTGGCGTTCGGGGCTTCGGCCGCGAAATTCGAGCGTCGCGTATCGAAGCTGATGTCGGCGGGTCAGTTTCATAATGCTATTATGACCGTGCTTCGGTATCATGTCGGCGAAACGCCGGGCAAGCGGGAGCCGCGCCGCGGCGCTAGGACGGTTTCTTCAGCAGGCAGACGATTGCGCCTGGCTGGCAGGCGATGCCGGGCGTCGAGCAGGCGAAATCAATCCGCCCCCGGCGCGACCATGGCCTGTCGGCGCGCGCGGGCGCCTGCGGCAGGCGACGGCAGACAGCGCAGCCGTTCATCCATTCGATGCAGTCCGCATTGTGACGGCCAAAGCCGTGCAGCGTCGGCTCCGGCGCCGGGTCGGCGCGGGCTCCGGCCGCGTGGACCGAAACCGCCGCGAAAAGAGCGAGCGCCGCGCAGGCGGCGGTTTTTCGCGCGGCGGATTTTCGCATAGCGTCGGCCATCCCGGGTCCCTGACGCAAGCGAGCGCGGCATCCGCTTGACGCTATCGCGTTTTTCCCGTCGCGGTCGAGACACTAAGGGAACGAAGGCTGGCAATGTCTCAGTTTGAATTTGGGGTTTGGCCGGAAACCGGACCTTCGGATCATCCGCCCCGATAGGCGGGTTGGCGCCACGAGTTGACATTCGAGCGGCTCGTGGGTCTAGCGATTGGCCGCTTGGGATATAGGGTTCCACATTGGGGCTTATGGTGCGCAAGGCGAAGCTGGCGAGTTCCAGCCGGTGAAAGTCCGGCTCGGGTATCGTACGATTTTGAGCAAATCGTGCGTCGAGGCCTATTTCGGGAGCACCAAGACCGGCGATCGCGGGGCGCGCGATTGAAAGGCTTGGCGAAATACCTATCTTGAGCACGGGCGCGCGCCGGATTAGAAAGGAACAGCCATGGGTGACGATGATTTTCACAAGGAGAATGATCGCGAGCCTGTGGGCTTCTTAGATTCCTTGACCAAAAAAATCACCGCCGCAGCCAGTCTGGTCGTGGGTCTGATAGCTCTTCTTACGAGTTTGCCACAGTTACAATCGGCCTTCATGGCCTGGTACTCTCCGAAACCGCCAGCGGAGGCAGCGCTACAGCTACCGGGAGGTATTCCTCTTTCACCTCCGGCGGGAGGCCGGGGCGGTCAAGGTCCAGCGGCTGGCGGGGGCGGGGCAGCCGGATCAATTTTAAAGTTGCCTAATGGCGCAATTATTGCGGCGGGGAGCGCCGGTGGCGGCGGCGGCGGCCTCCAAAAAGGAGGAGACGGCGGAAAAGGCCCAACTATCGTAACTCCGGAAGTAAGTGTCTACGGCGCAGAGGGCGGCAAAGGTGGAGAGGCACGAAAGCAACCGACGCCACCAAAAAGCCCATGAACCAGGATCGAATGATCTCCGATCGCAATCGAGCCAGTCTGTATTGAAGCAATGACCCGTCCGATTCAGAAAAATCGAGAGCGGTTTTTTGCCGAGCAAGCCGCCCACTCTCTCGGCAAAACATGGAATTTCGGTGAGGATCGTGAGCACCCTGACTTCGTTGTTACCGAAGGCGCGCAATCATTCGGGCTTGAAGTATGCGAAATCTTCATGGGGCCACAAGGCCGAGCTGGCTCAGCCATGAAGGCAAATGAATTGAAGACGCAGCGCCGTGTGAACGATCTTCAACTCGAATATGAAGCGATTGCGAGTATCCCGCTGATCGTCAAAATTGTAGGCGATATGTCCGCCACCAACATGGCCACAGTTGTTTCGGCTCTTGTTGCAGAAGACCTTTCTTCCAAGCCGGTCGGTCATCATTTTATTTTCGATTCCCACAGCGGACTCCGCGTGCATGTCACAAAGGCCTTTCGTTCGGATTGGTATAGCGTGAATGACCGCGCTGGTTTCGTGGATCGCAACCCTGGCAAAATCATCACCGCCGCAATTGAAAAGAAGGCAAAAGAGCTGACTAGATACACGGGAGCCGCTGGCCCCGACGTCCGCCTCCTGCTCGTCGCGGATTGTATCCAGAACAGCGGAAAGCTGATGCTGAAAAGCCCGGCGGCGTTTGGCTTTCAAGGCTTTACGGCTGTGTATCTTGCCCTTTATCCGGAATTTGTGATCGCTCTGGATGAAGCTGTCGCGTCATAAATAAACGATTCTGAAACAGCTAGATTATGCCGAAAATCGAGGACCTTTGAGAGAGACGGAAGCGGCGGGGCAGACGCGATCTCCGTTTACCCTAACCAAGCGATGTAAACCGCGTGTATTTTCTCTTTTGGTCTCGGGCTTCTTGCTCCTAAATAATATCGACCTTTTTGTATGTTCTCGTGGGCCTTTAGCCAAAGTGGCGTCCGCTTGTCGGCTTGGTAGCAGCACTCTTGCAAATACTTTTCAAGAAGCTTTGCATCCTTTTCAGTAAGCCAGTCTGCTAAGATCACCGTATGGTCGTACCCATTTCTTCTGTACCATGCGCAATACAGGTAGGGATCGCGAGATGTGAAACCGATATAAAATTTCCGGACGGACTTTGATGCAGCAATCGCCCGCATGGTTTTTAGATGAGCTTCTAGTCGCTTTTTCTGCATCCACGCTATCCCCTCACCTTTGACGGCACACTCAATCCCGCCTCGACCGAAGTCCCTAGACCGCCGATAGTACGACCCAGCGTGCAGAAACCAAGAAATCTGCACGTCGAAGTCACCTCAATTATTTCAGCTAATTAGAACGTGCAGAAATCATGGGCGAATGTCCGCTCACCGCCATTTGGCTATTTTCCTGTCGACATCCTCAATGTCCGCTTCGTTTCACCTCCCGTCGCCGAGAATTCCGAGCCTGATTTCCGCTTCAGGCCGGACCCCAAGTTCAAGCTGCGCTGCGACCGGACGGCTTTCAAAATTGCCGTTTCCCCCGCGGCGTGCTACGCGCGGCCATGCTTGCAAGGTCCCCCAATGCTTGAAGGTCTGCCGCCCAATAACGCCGCCCATGTCATGCGCCTCGCCTGCGACGAGCGAACCGCGCGCGCCGTCTCCGACATGATCATCGAGACCTTCGATGCGGCCGAGGCGGCGGTCGCCGCCTTCGAGCAGGCGCCGACGACAAAGGACTGGAAGGGCGGCCCCTGGCTCGTCGAGGCCTATTTCGGCGCGCCGCCGGACGAAGAAAATCTGCGCGCGCTGATCGCCACAGTCACCGGGGACGAGCTTGCCGCGCAGGCGAGTTTTGGCCGCATCGAGGCAAAGGACTGGGTGGCCTCCTCGCTCGAAGGCCTGAAGCCCGTGCGGGCGGGCCGCTTCATCGTGCATGGATCGCATAGCCGCGACGAGGTGAGGGCCAATGACATCGCCATCGAGATCGATGCGGCGCTCGCCTTCGGCACCGGCCATCACGGGACGACGCGCGGCTGCCTCCTGATGCTCGATCTCGTCGCGCGCCGGCGCCGGCCGCGCGCCATTCTCGACATAGGCACGGGAACCGGCGTTCTCGCCATCGCGGCGGCCAAGCTTTTCAAACATTGGGTTCACGCCTGCGATATCGATCCCGTTTCGGTGGCGACGGCGGCGGAGAACGCGCGGCGCAATGGCGCCGGCGCCTTCGTCGATCCCGTGCTCGCGGACGGCCCGACGCATGAGTCGCTGCGCCGGGGCGCGCCCTATGACCTCGTCTTCGCCAATATTCTGGCGCGTCCCCTCTGCGCGCTGGCCCCGCAGATCGCGCAGCTGACCGATATGGGCGCCGATATCATCCTCTCGGGGCTGCTCGCGCGCGATGTCCCGGGCGTGCTGTCCGCCTATCGCCGGCAGGGCATGGTGCTGGGCAAGCGCCTCGATCTCGAAGGCTGGGCCACGCTTTTGATGCAGAGGCGCTGATCGCGCCTCAGGAGAGCGTTTTCGTGCGCGCGAAGGCGAGCCGCACCCGCGCCATCGTCAGGCTGCGCAATCCGGCGATGTCGGCGCTCATCACGATAAGGGCGTAGATCGCGGCGCCGGCGGCCACCTGCACCAGCAGCGGCAGAACCACCGCGGCTTTCGTCCGCCTCGCCATGATCCGCGTCATGCTCAAACGCTTGACCAGGCCAAGCCCTTGCTCATGAATCCCTTCTTCTTGGATCGGCTCTTACAGAAGGATAGCAGCGATGCCTCATCTGAAAGTCATCATTTCAGCAATACAGATCGCATCGGGGGCTCAATTCGCCAATCCAGAAGGATTGATCTACTCAGAACAAAATCTTGCAGATGGGAGCGTCATCGCAAGCCGGGAGCCTCTACCCCTCTGTATAAGTGTCATAAACCCATCTCCAAGCCCCTGCGTAAATTATAGAAATGGAGATGCACACGCAATACTCTTCCTAAATGGATGTCCGGATGTAGACGAGCCCCAAAATCCCCGGAGCCCAATAACAATAATCCAGAAAGAAAACAGAAAATGCTGGATTCAATATATCGATAAATCGGGAAAACAAATCAATGAAACGATAGATGAGGAATAGAGGACATGGCGCAGACAAGTAGGAATTGGAGTCTATCGCTCTACGGTAGCATGAGTGATCGTGATATTCTGGCGGGCGTCATACAAGGTGAGGCTGCGTCGGCACAGGGGCAATTCGATGTTGCCGCTGTTATATCTAATAGGCTGATTGGTATCGGTTCTTGGTATGCTGGAGCAGACCAGCCCTTGCTCATGAATCCATTCTTCTTGGATCGGCTCTCATGACAGCGTTTTCGTGCGCGCGAAGGCGAGCCGTACCCGCGCCATCGTCAGGCTGCGCAATCCGGCGATATCCGCGCTCATCACGATAAGGGCGTAGATCGCGGCGCCGGCGGCCACCTGCACGAGCAACGTCGCGACGCCGGGATCGCGCTCGCGCAGCGGCAGAACCACGGCGGCCATCGCGGCGTTCGCCAGTATGATCGCGCCAATGTCGCGCGCGCGCGGCCATTTCGGCTTCGCGGCGGTGGCGAATCCGATCAGCGTCAGGAGCGAGGCGAGCATGGCGCCGGCCTGCGCGATGGCGAGGCTGGAGGCGCCGTCGCCATGCGGCAGAAGGTAGATCAGAAGCGGATCGACGGCGCAGGCGACGAGGGCGGCGGCGATGAGAGGCCAGGTCTTCTTCTCGATCTGGAAGATCGGGGCGATGGCGTATTGGATGATCGCCATGCAGAACAGGCCGGTCATCATCAAGGTCAGCAGCATGCTGAAGGGCCCGCGAAACTGCTCCGGCACGATCAATAGCTGGACCGAGGGCAATGTCAGCCAGAGGCCGGTGCAGGCCGGCAGAACCATGGCGAGGACGATCGTCATGTTGCGGCCGATCTGGCGGCGCGCCTCCCGCGGCCCGCGCATCTCATGGCTCGCGACGGCGATCTGGAACAGCACGATGTCGAGCGCCGAGCCGACCGCCTGAACGGCCTTCGATCCGAAATCATAGGCCAGCGAAAACTGGCCGGTCTCCGAGAAGCCGTAGAGCGCCGCGAGGATCGAGCGGTTGGCCAGCGGGATCGTCAGATAGAGCAGATTGGCGGCGACGATCGGCAGGCCGTAGCGCATCAGCGATTGCGCTACGCTCGCGCGGGCGAGCTTCGGGTCGGATGTCGAATCGACGAGCGCCGCGCGGGCGGTGAAAACCGATCCGCCAAGGCTGATGATGCCGCCGATCAGCGTCATCCTGGCCGAGCCGAACCAGAACGCGCCGCCGCCCATCAGCGCGAAGGTCAGGACGTTCTTGACGAGGACGAGCCGCGCGAACAGCCGGTCATGGAAGCGGGCGCGAACGAGGGCTGTGTAATAGTCGAACAGGCCGTTGACGATGGCGACGCCGAGCGCCAGCAGGATCAGGCTGTCCGACAGGGCGAAGGTGACGCCGCTGAGGAGCAGAAGGCAGGCGCCGGCGACGAGTCCGATGGCGATGATGGCGAAGCCGAAGTCGAGCGTCGCCCGCAGCGTCGGATCCTCCAGCCGGATGCGCTCCGAATAGAAGCGGGTCGCGCCGAGCCGGATCCAGTCGAAAAAGGCGGTCTGGACCGCGATCGCCGTCGCATGGGCGAGCGCGAAGCGGCCATATTGCTCGGGGCCGAGAAACTTGGCGACGAGGAGGCCGACCGCGAAATTAAACGCGATATTGCTGAAGAAGGCGAGAAACACCGTCATGGCGGCGTCAAGCCCGGGTTGACGCGCGGGGACAGGGCTGGGGCGGAAAAAAGCGTCAAGGTCGCGGCAATCCCGTTGCGTCGCAAACAAGCAGACAAGCAAGCGCCGGGCCGGGCTGAGGCCTGGCTGAGCGTCGCATCGAACCCCTCATGGAACCATCCGGCGGTCAAGAAAGACCAGTCTATTCACGCCAAGTTTACGAAAATGGCCCGGCCGCGCGGTTGCGGCGCCGGCTTGCGGCTTCCGCCCCGTCCGCGAACCGGTTAGAAGCAGATATGACGCATGATGTCACGCTTCCCGCCGCCGCGCTGGCCGGTCTTTTGTCGTTCCTCAGCCCGTGCGTGCTGCCTCTGGTGCCGCCGTACCTCACCTTTATCGCCGGAACGACGATCGAGGAGGTTGCGAATGTGCGCGAGGCCAGCGCGCGGCGCGACATCCTGATCGCCGCCGCTCTTTTCGTCTGCGGCTTCTCCACCGTCTTCGTCGGCCTCGGCGCCTCCGCTTCCGTCGTCGGCCAGGTCCTGCGCGAGCATCTGCGGCTTCTGTCCGTGCTCGCGGGTGGCGCGATCATCGTGATGGGGCTCCACTTCATCGGCGTATTCCGTTTCGCCCTGCTTTATCGCGAGGCGCGCCTCGACGTCCAGAAGCCGGTCGGCGCCTGGGGCGCCTATGTGATGGGGCTCGCCTTCGCCTTCGGCTGGACGCCCTGCATCGGGCCGATTCTCGCCGCCATCCTCGCCGTCGCGGCGTCGCAGGAAACCGCCGGCAAGGGCGCGGCGCTGCTCGCCGCCTATTCGCTCGGGCTTGGGGCTCCGTTCTTTGTCGCGGCGCTGGCGATCGAGCCGTTCATCCGCTGGATGAAGCGGTTCAAGCGCCATTTCGGCGTGCTGGAGCGCGTCGTCGGCGTTCTCCTGATCCTGACCGGCGTCGGCTTCCTCACCGGCTCGATCCAGGACGTCTCCTTCTGGTTGTTGCAGACCTTTCCCGGCCTCGCGGCGATCGGCTGAGCGCCGCGTCCTCATTTCTCCAGCTGGTAATAGCTGATGCGCCCGTCCGGGCCTTTCTTCCAGACGAAGACGACATAGTCGGCGCGGGTGACGTCGCCCTTTTTGTCGAAACTGATGTCGCCGATCACGGTCTTGAATTTCATGCCGGAATGGATCGCTTTCGCGACCTCAGCCGTATCGAGCGATTTCGCCGCCTCGGCCGCCTGTTTCAGCACCTGCACCGCGGCGTAGGAATAGAGCGTATAGGTCTCGGGGTTGAAGTTCCTGGCCTTGAATTCCTGCACCACCGCGGCGGCTTCCGGGCGCTCGCGCGGATCGGGCGGGAAGGTCATGAAGGTTCCCTCGGCGCCGGGGCCGGCGATCGACGCGAATTCATCGGAGGCGATGCCGTCGCCGCCCATCAATATAGCGCTGACCCCCTGATCGCGCATCTGGCGCAGCAGCAGCCCGCCCTCGGTGTGGATGCCGCCCCAATAGACGATGTCGGCGCCCGACTCCTTGATTCTGGAGACGACCGCCGAATAGTCCTTCTCGCCCTTGTTGACGCCTTCATAAAGCACTTCATTCAGGCCGAGCGCATTGAGGCTCTTTTTGGTTTCGTCGGCGAGACCTTTGCCGTAGGTCGTCTTGTCGTGGAGGATGGCGATCTTCTTCGCCCCCTGGCTGCTGAGAAATTTCGCGGCGACGGCGCCCTGCTGATCGTCGCGGCCGCAGGTGCGGAAGACCGTCTCGATGCCGCGCTCGGTGATTTTCGGATTGGTCGAACCGGGCGTGATCTCGATGATGTTATTCTCGGCGTAGACATCCGAGGCCGGCATGGTGACGCCGGAATTGAAATGGCCGACGACGAAGGCGACCTGATCGCCGACGAATTTATTGGCGACGGAGACGCCCTGCTTTGGATCGGCGGCGTCGTCGCCGACTTCGACGCTGACCTTCTGGCCGAGAATGCCGCCCGCCGCGTTGATGTCGGCGACCGCCTGTTCCGCGCCCATCCGGATTTGCGCGCCGAATGTCGCGTCCGAGCCCGTGACCGGCACGCCGACGCCGAGCCGGATTTCGGCCGAGGCCGCGCCGCAAAGGCTCAATGCGGCCAGAAGGCTGATCGCGAGGAGGCCGATCGGGAGCCGCCCGAGGGCGCGGCGTTTCACAGGACGTTTCATGGTTTGAGTTCCTTCGATATGCGTCCGTCGTCCCGCGCGAGAATGGCGCCATATTGCCGTTGCATCTGGCGCCGCCGCGTCAGCTTGAAGCCCGTGAGCGTGAATCCTAGAGCAGCGGCGAAATCGAGGCCATAGGCTTGCGCCGAAAGGAGCGGTTCGGCGAACAGGGCGTAATGCAGAAAGCGCACCATCGCCGCTATGCCCAGCGCATAGACCAAAGCCTGCCAGACAGGCCGCCAGCGCGTCGCCAGCGCGCGCCCGGCGGCGAAGGAGGCGGCGCCGCCAATTACGACGCTGAGGGCGAGAAAGATCAGCAGGGTGCGGAGGTCAAGGGGGGGCGTCAATGGCCGCCCTCGAGATAGGCGGCGCGGATTTCCGGGCCGCGCCAGCAGTTCATGGCCGGCGCCCGACATGGTGATCGCGCCATTGACGAGAACGAAGCCGCGATCGGCGAGCTTCAGCGCGTGATAGGCGTTCTGCTCGACCAGAAACACCGTGAGGCCTTCGCTGCGGTTCAACTCCTTGATGACCTCGAAAATCTGCTTGACGATCAGGGGCGCCAGGCCCAGCGAGGGTTCGTCCAGCAACAGGAGGCGCGGCCGGCTCATCAGCGCGCGGGCGATGGCGAGCATCTGTTGCTCGCCGCCCGACAATGTGCCGCCGCGCTGGCCGGCGCGCTCCTTGAGGCGCGGAAAGATCGCAAAGATTCGTTCGAGATCGCGCGCGAAATCGGTGGGCGCGCGACCTTGGCCGAGCGAAGCGCCGATCTGCAGATTTTCATAAACGCTCATGCGTGGAAAGATGCGCCGGCCCTCGGGCGACTGGGCAAGGCCAAGCCGCGCGATGTCATGCGTTTTCATCCCCGTGATGTCGCGCCCGTCGAACTGGATCGCGCCCTCGCGCGCACTCGGGTTGCCGAAGATCGTCATCATCAAGGTGGTCTTGCCGGCGCCATTGGCGCCGATCATGGTGACGATCTCGCCCTCGTTGATGTCGAGGTCGACGCCCTTCAACGCGATGATGTTGCCGTAATAGGCCTTGACGCCGCGCATCGACAACAGGGGGCTCGCCGATACCGCGCTCATGCGCTGATCCTGTCCCCTTTGGGCGCTCCGGTTTCGGCCGCGTCATCGACGCCGAGATAGGCTTTGATGACATTCGGGTCATGGCGGATTTCGTCCGCTCGTCCGTCGGCGATCTTGACGCCGTAGTCGAGCACGACGACATGGTCCGAAATCTCCATGACGACCGACATATCATGCTCGATCAGGAGGACGGACACGCCATGTTCGTCGCGCAGGCTGAGCAGGAGGGCGTTGAGCTCATGCGATTCGCGCGGGTTGAGGCCTGCCGCCGGTTCGTCTAGGCAGAGCAGCACCGGGCTCGCGCACATGGCGCGCGCGATTTCGACGCGGCGTTGCGCGCCATAGGGCAGGGCGCCGGCGGGATCGTCGGCGCGGTCGAGAAGTCCGATGCGGTCGAGCCAGTAGCGGGCGGAATCGAGCGCGGCTTTCTCGCGCGCGCGGTAGCCGCCAAATCCGGTGAGGCCGGAAAAGCTCAAGCCCGCGCCGATCAGGTGGTTATGTTGCGCGATGATGAGATTTTCGATGAGCGTCATGCCCTGAAACAGGCGGATGTTCTGGAAGGTCCGCGCGACGCCTGCATATTTCGCGATCTCGAAATCGGCCATGCGCTCAAGCAGGAAAATCTCGCCCGAGGCCATGCTGGCGGAGCGCCGTCCCGTTTGCGTCAGCGCCCGCACGTCATTTGCGGCGGCGCAGCCGGTGCGGGCCAGCGCCATGCGCCCGCCGCAGCAGCGGTAAAAGCCGGTGACGCAGTTGAAGACAGTGGTCTTGCCGGCGCCGTTCGGGCCGATCAGCGCGGTGATGTCGCCGCGTCCGACCGTGAAGTCGAGATTGTCGACCGCTATGAGCCCGCCAAACCGCATCGTCAGTCCTTCGATGGCGAGCAGGGGGGCCGAGATCCAGCGCATCTAGCCGTGCCCCTCTTGCGCCAGCGCGCCGACAACCGGCTTCGCCTTCACGAGAAAGATTGACGGTTTGCGGATGGCGATGAGGCCGCGCGGCTTCCAGTTCATCATCGCGACCATGGCGGCGCCGACGATCAGCATCCGATATTGCGTCGGATCGAAGCCGTCGCCGAAGATCGCCTTGAGGCCATCGAGTTCGCGCAGCAGTTCCGAGCCGCCGATGACGCCGATCGCGGCCAGCGCGACGCCAAGCTGGGACCCGCTGCCACCCAAGACGACAAGCGCGAGAATGGTCGCCGATTCCATGAAGGTGAAACTCGTCGGCGAGACGAAATTCTGCCGCGCGGCGAAGAGCGCGCCGGCCATGCCGGCGATCGACGCGCCGAGCGCGAAGGCGGTGAGCTTCGTCGCCACCGTGTCGATGCCGAGCGAACGGCAGGCGATCTCGTCCTCGCGCAGGGCCTCGAAGGCGCGCCCGAGCGGCAGGCGGCGGAGCCTGAGAGTCAGGAAATTGACGAGGAGCGCCAGAGCGAGGACGAGGTAGAACAGGAAAATCAGCCGGTGGACCGGCGCATATTTCAGCCCGAACAGGGCCGCGAATCCATGCGGGCCCGCGACGAACGGCCAGCCGAAAAAAGTGATGCGCGGAATTGAGCTGATGCCGGCGTCGCCATTGGTCAGCGCGGTCCAGTTGGTGAGGACGATGCGGATGATCTCGCCAAATGCGAGCGTGACGATGGCGAGATAATCGCCGCGCAGCCGCAGCACAGGCAGGCCGAGCGCGACGCCCCAGAGCGCGGCCAGCGCCCCCGCGATCGGCAGGCAGACCCAGAAGGACCAGCCCCATGTCGTCGAGAGCAGGGCGTAGGCATAGGCGCCGACGGCGTAGAAGGCGACATAGCCGAGATCGAGCAGGCCGGCGAGGCCGACGACGATGTTGAGGCCCCAGCCGAGCAGGACATAGAGAAGGATCTGGACGCCGAAATTATCGATCCATTTCTGCGCCCCGGCCGGGCCGAAGGCGGCGAGCATGACGAGGGGAAAGGCGATCAGCGCGGCGATCCCGGCGCCGCCGGCGAAACGCGCCGCCATCGTCGAGGGCGTGCGGCGGCGCTCCGGCTTTCGCCGCGACCGTCTTCGCGGCGCGCCGTGGCCAAGCTGCGAGGATGAAGCGGATGACGAAAGCCGCCAGCGCCGCCGCAAAGACAGCCGGCCAGCGGCTGCGCAGGAAAAGTTCGTTCGAGAAGTTCAGATCGGTGCGCCAGGCCAAAATGGGAAAGGCGAGGCCGAACATGATGGCGCCGGCCTTCGCCGCCTCGATCAGGGCGGCGCGAAATCGGCTGGAACGGCTGGTATCCCGGCTGGAAACGCTGGAAGAAGGCTGCGCCGACCCTTGCATCTCGCGCCTATACTTTCTCGACGTCGGGGCGGCCGAACAGGCCGGAGGGCAGGAAAATCAGCGTGACCGCAAGGATCGAGAAAGCCGCGACATCCTTGTAATCGCTGGAGAAATACGCCGCCCAGAAGGTCTCGATCAGGCCGATCAGCAGGCCGCCAAGCACGGCGCCCGGCAGCGATCCGACGCCGCCGAGAACAGCGGCGGTAAAAGCCTTGACGCCCGGAACAAAACCGTCGCCGGAGTTAATAACGCCATAGTAAATAATGTATAAAACGCCTGCGACAGCGGCGAGCGCCGCGCCGATGACGAAGGTCAGCGAAATCGTGCGGTCAACGTCAATGCCGAGCAGAGCCGCCATGCGGCTATCCTGCTCGCAGGCTCGCTGCGCCCGCCCGAATGAGGTTTTCTGTACGAGGAACCAGAATCCAGCAAGTAGAACGGCCGTCACGCCGACGATCAAGACTTGCTTCAGCGAAAGCGTGACGTCATAGCCGCCGCCATGCGTGACTTTTATTACTTCGGTGAACAGCCGGCGGCAGCGCCTTGTTGCGCGGCCCCTGCAACACATAAACAAGATTAGAAAGAAAGATCGACATGCCGATCGCCGAGATCAGCGGCGCCAGACGGAACGATCCGCGCAGGCGCCGGTAGGCGATGCGCTCGATGACGAAGCTCCAGAGCGACGTCAGCGCCATCGAGGCGAACAGAACAACGACGAAGGCGAGCGCAAGTGAAGTGATTCCAATGAGTTGCGTCAGCGCCAGAAACAGGATGAGCGCGATGAAGGCCGACAGCATGAACACGTCGCCATGGGCGAAATTGACCATTCCGATAATGCCGAAAACCATGGTGTAGCCAATGGCGATCAGGCCATAGATCGAGCCGAGCGTAATCCCGTTGATCAATTGCTGCAGGAAAATCTCCATGCGCGTCCCTTGGTGCTCTTTCGCGGTAATGTTTTGATTCGGCGGCGTTCGAGGCGCGGCGCCTCCGGGCCCGGACATTGCTTCGTCGGCGACGGGCTGGCAAGTGCCGCGCCTTTTTGACGTTTGCCCGCGCCCCGCCGCGCTTTGTCGATCGCAGGAAACTTGCTATCAAAGGGGTCTGTTTCCGGCCGTACCGGCGCGCGCGACAGGGAAGCAGGAGTTTTCGACAAATATGGCCGGATCAAGCAATGGCGGCGCGGAGATCGCCACGCCATCCAACTTTGTCCCCGATCCCGCGCATTTTCGCGAGGCGATGAGCCGCGTCGGCGCGTCGGTCCATGTCGTCACGACGGCCGGACCCGCTGGTCTCGCCGGGATCACGGCGACCTCGGCGACATCGGTCTCGCTGGAGCCGGCGACGATGCTGTTCTGCATCAAGCAAACCTCGCCTTCGGCTGACCGGATCATCGAGAATGGCGTGTTCTGCATCAACGCCTTAAGTCCCGAGCATCGGGCGTTGGCGGATATTTTCGCCGGCCGCACCGGCCAGCACCTCGAAGAGCGCTTCGCGGGCGGCGACTGGCGCAAGCTTGTGACAGGTTCGCCCGTCTTGCGCGGGGCCGCCGCCTCGTTCGATTGCCGCCTCATCGAGGCGAAGCCTGTCGGCACGCATTTCGTGATGATCGGACGCGTCGAGGCCGTCGCCTATGGCGATGAAGGCGACACGCTCGCCTATGTTCACCGCGGGTACAGAACGCTTTAGGCGCAGCGAGGCCAGGTCAGCCCCGCCGCGGCTTGCGCGCCTGCCGGCTTTTTGACGACGCCTTTTTTCCGGCCGCCTTGGACTGCTCGTTCGAGGCGGGTTTTTTCGTCGTGGCGGCCTTCGGCTTCGCGGCCTTGATCGCCGGTTTCGCCACCGCGCGCTTTTTCACGACGGTTTTTTTCACTGCGGATTTCTTGACCGGCGCCTTTTTCGGTATGGCTTTCCCCTTGGCGGATGCGGCTGGCGTTTTCTTCGGCGCCGCTTTTTTGACTGTCGCTTTCGCCGTGGCTCCTTTCTTTAAAAGAGTTTGTTTGGCAACGGTTTGTTTGGCAGGCGTTTGTCTGACAGCCGCCTTTTTGGCTGGCGTTTTCTTGGGCTGCGACTTCGCGGCGGTTTTTTTTCCCGTCGCCTTTTTCGCGGGGGCCTGCGGCGTCCGGCGGGCTAGAAGCTGGCGGGCAGGGCGCCTTGCGGCGGGCTTGCGGGGCGCCGCCGGCTTTTGCGTTGGGGTCTCGGTGGCGGTCAGGAAATCAATTGCCGCTTCGGCGAAAGCGGCGGTCTGCTCGACGGGCGAGATATGCGACGAGTCGAGCGTCGCAAGCCGCGCGCCCTTGATGGCGCCGGCGACAAACGCGCCGAGTTCCGGCGGCGCCGAGGGATCGTAGCGGCCGACGATCGCCAGCACTTTGTTGCGGATCGACCGTATCGCCTCGCGCTGATCGCAATCGCGCAGAGCGGCGCAGGCGGCGGCGTAGCCTTCAGGCGGTCGTTTCGCGCAATACGTCCAGAATCGCCTCGACGGTTTTGGGCTCAGCCTCGCGAAACTCCGGCGTGAACCAGCGCGCGGCGACGGTCTCCGCCATGGACTCGAGGCCGTCGCGGCGCGCCGCCTCGATTCGGGCGTTCCAGATTTCAGGCGTTCCGAGTTTCGCAGCCGTATTGGCGAGTACGGCGCGCCCGATGCGCTCCGGCGCCGCGATCAGCGCGGCCTGGCCGACGATGGCGCCCATGGAGAGGCCGACCCAATGCGCTTTTTCGATGCCGAGCGCGTCGAAAATGCCGATTGCATCCCTTGCGAGCCCTGCGACCGAATAAGGCCCCTCATTCGCGACGCTCGCGCCATGTCCGCGCGAATCCCAGCGCAGGACGCGAAAATGTTCGAGCAAAGCCGGCATCAAGGGCTCCCACACCGCGAGGCTGCCGCCAAGCTGATGCGCCAACGCCAGCACCGCATTATCCTCCTCGCCTTCGAGCCGGATATTGAAGGTTTCGCCCGCAATCGTAAGTTCCGTCATTCCCGCCGCTCCTCCCTGGCCAAAAACGCGCGGCCGATTTCTCCAGGCCGAATCAGATCAGCGACTTTATCGTGCGTCCGCGCGCCAGCCTCAAGAGCGGCACGCGAGTTGCTAGCCAAAATTACGGCGCAACGTAACATTAAGGTGACGCGCGTTGAATGGAGGTTCGTGCGGCTGGCGCCGCAGACTGGCGAAACCGCGCAACGCAATCTGCTTTTTAGCGTTGCTGACCCGGAGGTTGACCGCAATGCTGGAAGCCAAGAACGTCAAGACGCGCGTGTCGGAAGATTTCATCAAGCAGCTGGCCGGCTATGGCCTCGCGACGGCGGAGATCCTTTATCGGCTCCCCGATCATCCCCGTCTGCTGCAGAGCTATATCTGGCAGGATTACGATCTCGCGCCGCATTTTCCGACCCTGATCAAATTTCTGAAGTTCTGGACGCAAAAGCTGGAAGGTCCGCTGCATAGCGTCCGCGTCGGCCATAGCAAGCTGATCCGGCCGGCGGAGATCAGGGCGATCGGCGGCGAGTTCCGGCTGAACTGAAACTTGGCGTCTTCAAAATCAGCCGCTAAATCAGCCGCAAGCCCTTGAGGCTCGCGTGGCCGTGCTTGCCGATGATCAGATGGTCATGCACGGCGATTTTCAGCGACTTGCCGATCGCGATGATCTGATGGGTGAGGTAAATGTCCTCGGTCGAGGGCTCCGGATCGCCCGAGGGGTGATTATGCACGAGGATGAGCGCGGATGCGCCAAGTTCGAGCGCGCGGCGCATGATCTCGCGCGGGTAGACCGGCGCCTGATCGACGGTGCCGACCCCTTGCACCTCGTCGGCGATGAGGAAATTCTTCTTGTCCAGGAAGAGGATACGAAATTCCTCATGGTCAAGGAAGGCCATCGCGGTGCGGCAATAGTCGACGACGGCCGCAAAGCTCGACATCGACGGACGCTTTTCGATCGATGATTTGGCGAGGCGCCGCGCCGCCGCCTCGATGATCCGGATTTCGACGATTGCCGCCTCGCCGAGCCCCTCGATTTCGGCGAGGCGCTCCGGCCGCGCGCCTACGACCTCGGCGAAGGAGCCGAAGCGCGCGATCAGCGCCTTGGCGATCGGCTTCACGTCGCGCCGCGGCATGGCGCGGAAGAGGATTAGTTCGAGCAGTTCGTAATCGGCGAGCGCCTCGGCGCCGCCCTTGCGGAAGCGGTCGCGCAGTCGCTCCCTATGGCCGTGAAAATGCGGCGTCTCATCGGCGGGAAGGCGGCTTGTTTGAGGATCGTCCTTGAGCCCGGCTGCCGCCTTGCTCATGCGGCGTCCGCCGCGCCGAGGCGATAGGGCGGCTGGTGCAGGCCTTTCGGCGAGAGCGTGAAGATCTCGAAGCCGGTTTCGGTGACGCCGATCGAATGCTCGAACTGCGCCGAAAGCGAGCGGTCGCGCGTCACGGCAGTCCAGCCGTCGGAGAGAATTTTCACCTGCGGACGTCCAAGATTGATCATCGGCTCGATCGTGAAGAACATGCCGGCGCGCAGGGTCACGCCTTCGCCGCGGCGGCCGTAATGCAGGATATTGGGCTCGTCGTGAAACAGCCGCCCGAGCCCGTGACCGCAAAAATCGCGCACGACGGAGCAGCGTTCGCCCTCGGCGTAATCCTGGATGGCGGCGCCGATGTCGCCCGTCGTCGCGCCGGGACGCACCACCGCCATGCCGCGCAGGAGCGCCTCATAGGTGACCTCGATCAGACGCTGGGCGCGGCGCGGCGCCTCGCCGACGATATACATGCGGCTCGAATCGCCATGCCAGCCATCGACGATGAAGGTCACGTCGATGTTGATGATGTCGCCATCCTTCAGCGGCTTGCGGTCGGGCATGCCGTGGCAGACGACGTGGTTGATCGAGGTGCAGATCGATTTGCGGTAGCCGCGATAGTCGAGCGGCGCCGGATAGGCCCCGTTCGCCATGGCGAAATCGAACACCATCGCATCGAGAAAATCGGTGGTGACGCCCGGTTGCACATGCTCGGTCAGAAGATCCAGCGCCTCGGCGGTGAGCCGTCCGGCCCGCCGCATGCCGGCGAAAGCCTCCTCGCCATGCAATTTTATGTGGCCTGCCTTCCGGCCGGCGATATCGACAGCGTCAACGAAAGTCATGTCCTGCATCCAGCCGCACGGGGCGCTCTTTATCGGGGGTGTATCGCCAATTTAAGCGATTGGCGCGGCGAAGCAAGGCCGCGGCGCCAGGCGGGGGATGCCTCGCCGCGCGGCGCTCGGGCGTGACGGCGCCAAAGCGAACTTGATCGCCGCCACGAAACCGGGCAAGGTCCGGCGCCGCCAGGCTGATCAGTCGGAAGGTCGATCGGGTCGGCTTCGCCCTTAATTTCATCATTCGATCGCCGAAGTCAGGCGATCTTGATTTTTCAGGCTGAAGCGCGCTTTTGCCTCGGTTACAGCCGCCTCGGCCCATCCCGTTTTCTGGTTCCCCCGTCATGTCTCCTCCCCTGCGCATCGGACTTGCTGGCCTTGGTACGGTGGGCGTCGCCGCCATCCGGCTTCTCGACCGTCAGGCGGAGGTTCTGGCCAACCGCACGGGGCGGAAAATCATCGTCGCCGGCGTCGCCGCGCGGGACGCGGCCAAACAGCGCGGCGTCGATCTCGCCCGTTTCAAATGGTTCGACGATGCGGTGGAACTCGCGCAATCCGCCGGAGATCGACCTTTTCGTCGAATTGATCGGCGGGGCTGGCGGGACGGCGCTCGCCGCGGTGGAGGCGGCGCTGCAGGCGGGGAAATCCTGCGTCACCGCCAACAAGGCGCTGCTCGCCGCCCATGGCATGCGGCTTGCCCGCCTCGCCGAGGAAAACGGCGTCGCGCTCTCGTTCGAGGCCTCGGTCGCGGGCGGCATCCCGATCGTCAAGACCCTGCGCGAGGGCCTCGCCGGAAATTCGATCGAGCGGGTCTATGGCATCCTCAACGGCACCTGCAATTACATTTTGAGCCGGATGGAGACGGAGGGCGCTAAGCTTCGCGGAGTGCCTCGCCGAGGCGCAAAAGCTCGGCTATGCCGAAGCCGATCCCGCCTTCGACATCGGCGGCTTCGACACGGCCCATAAGCTCGCCATCCTGACCTCGCTCGCCTTCGGAACGGTGATCGACGCGAATTCCATCGCCGTCGAGGGCATCGAATCGATCACCCTCGCCGATATCGAGTCCGCCGCCGAGCTTGGCTATCGCATCAAGCTGCTCGGCGTCGCCCGCCGCACGCCGGACGGAATCGAGCAGCGCGTGCATCCGACCATGGTCCCGAAATCCTCTGCGATCGCGCAGGTCATGGGCGTCACCAATGCGGTGACGATCGACGCCGACGCCGTGCACGAACTGACGCTCGTCGGCCCCGGCGCGGGCGGCGCGGCGACCGCCTCCGCCGTCGTCGCCGACATCGCCGACATCGCGCGCGGGGTGCGCTCGCCGCCATTCGGTCTGCCCTTCGCCGCGCTCGCCCTGGCCGAACACGCGCCGATGCAGTTGCATCGCGGCGGCTATTACATCCGGCTTTCGGTGTTCGACCGCAGAGGCGCCGCAGCGGCGATTGCGACGCGCCTCGCCGAACGCGACATTTCGCTCGAAAGCATCGTGCAACGCCGCCGCCCGGGCGCCAGCGCCGAGACGCCGGGGGCGGTCCCGGTCATTCTCATCACTTATGCGACCTATGAGAGAACCATCCGGGAGGCTCTCGAGGCTGTCGTCGCTGACGGTTTCCTGGCGGCGAAGCCGCAATTCATCCGCATCGAGCGCGAGTAGGGCGGCCAGATGTACGGCGATGCGCCGACGGAACGGGAAGAGTCGCCATGAACGGATTGCGCGGGGCGATCTTGAGCCTCTTTGGCTTGATGGTCGCCATTGCGGCGGCGCTGGTCGTCCTGCCGATCGCATGCCTTCTCGACCCCGTGACGCGGCAGGCCGCCGCCGCCGCCTTCGCGCATTTCGTGTTTTTTCCCCTCGCTGACCCCGGCTTCGCCGAATCGCCAAACTTCGCCGTCGCCGAACTCGCGCGCTTCGTGTGGACGGCCATCGTCGCCGTCTGCGTCCTTCCGCTGGCGATTACGGTCCTGACCGGCGCCGTGGCGGGGGTGCATTCGATGATTTGGTACGTCGGCGCGACCGGGTTGATTGCGGCGTTGGCTCCCTTCGTGGCGCGGGCGGCTCTTGGAACCGGAAAGGCGCTCAGCGCAAGCCCCGCGGAGATGCGGTTTGTGTTTGCTTTCTTCTTGACCGGGGCGGCCTCCGGCTTCGTGTTCTGGCTGCTCGCCGGGCGCAGCGCGCGGGCGGAGGGCGGGAAGGCGGATTGACGGCCGGCGAAATCCTGTCGCTTCCGTAAAAAAAGCGATGGGCTCCGAGGTTGAGATGCATGGTTGCGATGCGCGGCCTCGCGCATTATGGTCCGCCCGCCGCAGCGGTTCGCCGAGCGGGTTTTGGGGCGTCGCCAAGCGGTAAGGCAGCGGATTTTGATTCCGCCATGCGGAGGTTCGAATCCTCCCGCCCCAGCCATATAAATCAGCTAGTTATGCGTTTGATCCCGGGTTTTAATGGCGCGCCGTTTCTCCTGGGTGGGGGGATGCGCTAGCGTCATGCGTATCGCACGACGCCGCTGTGCGCCCAGCGTCACCGACGGACATATGGGCCCTGATAGCTCAACAAGCTCTCGATATAAGCGCCGCGCTCGTCCAACTCCGCCTCCGCTTCTGGATGGGACGCCCGCATCAAGCCTTTGATGGCGGACACCGAGGGGAAGCCGCGTGCGTTCAGCCAACTCTCCAGTCCGGCGACCAGGGATCGCACATGCCCGGGTCCATGCCGGAGCAAAGCAGAGGCGGTCATAACGGCGTCGGCGCCGGCGAGCAGATATTTGATCGCTTCGTCTGCCGTCTCGACGCCCGTGCCCGCCGCGAGCGAAGCGTGCGGCAGCCGCTGCGATAGAAGGCTGAGCCAGAGGAGCCCAAGCCGGATCTCGCCCGGACTGCTAAGCGCGGCGTCATTGATCCAACGTAGACGAAGGAGATCGATGTCTGGTTGATAGAGGCGGTTGAACAGCACCAGCCCGTCGGCCCCCGCGCCATCGAGTTGCAGGGCCAATGCGCCGAAAGCGGAAAAATGAGGGTGCAATTTGACGGCTATGGGAATCGTCACGCAAGCGCGCACCGCCTTGAGAAGCGCCACGCAATCCGCCTCGGCCTCGGCGCCTGTCACGTTCGGGCCGGACGCAATTCTATAGAAGTTGAGTTCGAGCGCGGTTGCTCCGGCCTGTTCGATGAGTCCTGCGTAATCGACCCAGCCCGCGACAGTTGTTCCATTGAGGCTTGCAATGACCGGGATGTCCACCGCCTTGCGTGCGCGGGCGATAAGATCGAGGTAGCCATGCGGCCCGGAATTATATGCAACGGCCGTGGGAAAATAGGAGCTCGCTTCCGGCGAGCTATCGGCGCCGACGCGCGTGAGTTCATCCGCCGCTCGCGCCTCATGCTCGATTTGCTCCTCGAACAGCGATGGCAGGACCACAGCGCCGGCGCCTGAATCTTCCATTTGCCGAATGGCGCCGACATCTCTCGATAACGGCGAAGCCGACGCGATGATCGGATTGCGCAGCGCGAGCCCCAGATAGCGTGTGCCGAGATCCATTGCGTCTGTCCTAGCTCTTCTGAACGCCGATAGCAGCCGCATCGGGATGGAAGCGGCTGCCGTCGCGGCTCGCGAGCGCCTCGTATTGCGCGTATTTTTCGGTCGTCGCGGTCTGCGCGAGCGCGAGCAGGTCTGCAGCTTCCTGCGGCCTTATATTGGCGAGGCTGCGATAGCGCAGCTCGTTGTAGGCGTAATCCTTCAGCGGGATCGTCGGGCGGGGCGAGTCGAGCCTGAAGGGCGCTTCACCAGCTTTGCGCATCGCCGGATTGAAGCGGAACAGCGGCCAGTAGCCGGAGGCCGCGGCGAGATCCTGTTGGCGCATTCCGTAACGCAGATCAAAGCCATGCGCGATGCAGTGGCTGTAGGCGAGAATCAGCGAGGGGCCGGGCCAGGCCTCGGCCTCGCGGAACGCCAGCAGCGTTTGCTGCGGATTGGCGCCCATCGCCACCTGCGCCACATAGACATTTCCATAGGCGATCGCCTGCAGGGCGAGGTCCTTGCGCGCGACGCGCTTGCCCGCCGCGGCGAATTTGGCGACCGCGCCGAGCGGGGTCGCTTTGGACGCTTGACCGCCGGTGTTCGAATAGACCTCGGTATCCAGCACCAGCACATTGACGTCGCGCCCGCTGGCGAGCACATGGTCGAGCCCGCCATAGCCGATGTCATAGGCCCAACCGTCGCCGCCGATGAGCCAGATGCTGCGGCGGACGAGATGATCCAGCACGGACAGAAGATCGAGTGCGCGGGGATCGTCGCCCAACCCGGTCAGGCGCCGCTTCAATTCGGCGATGCGACCACGCTGCGCGACGATTTCGGACTCGCGGATCTGCGGCGCCGCCAGTATGGCGTCGACCAGGGGCGCACCCAGCGACGGCGCCAGTTCGCGCAGCAGCTTGGCCGCCACCGAGCCATGCATGTCGGCGGCCAGCCGGAAGCCGAGGCCAAACTCGGCATTATCCTCGAACAGCGAGTTGGACCATGCCGGACCGCGTCCTTCGCGGTTGGCGGCCCAGGGCGTGACTGGCAGATTGCCGCCGTAGATCGAGGAACAGCCGGTTGCGTTGGCGATCTGCAGTCGATCGCCGAACAGCTGGGACAAAAGGCGGAGATAGGGCGTCTCGCCGCAGCCGCCGCAGGCGCCCGAGAACTCGAACAGAGGCTCGAGAAACTGGATGCCGCGCACATTGGCGAAATCGACGAGGGCGCGATCGTTTTCCGGCAGCGATTCGAAAAAGGCGATATTTTCCCGCTCCGCTTCGAGGACAGGCGCCTTGGCGGCGAGGTTGATGGCCTTGATGCCCGGATCGCGTGGACTATGAGCCGGGCAAACCTCGACGCAGATCCCGCATCCGGTGCAATCCTCGACGTAAAACTGCAGCGTAAACAGGCTGTCGGGATAGCCGCGCGCATTGACCGGCGCGGACTTGAAGCTCGGCGGCGCGGGCGCCTTCGGATCGGAGAGCTTTGCCTCATCATAGAATCGCGCGCGGATGACCGAGTGCGGACAGGCGATCGAACATTGGCCGCACTGGATGCAGAGGTCGGTTTCCCAGATCGGAACTTCGTCCGCGATGTTGCGCTTTTCCCAGGCCGCTGTGCCGAGCGGGAACGTGCCATCGACAGGCATGGCGCTGACCGGGAGCGCATCGCCCCGGCCAGCCATGATCGCGGCGGTGAAGTTCTGCACGAAAGCCGGCGCCGTCGGCGATACGATCGGCGGCCGCTCCAGAGTGCTGCTCGCCGATTTCGGTGCCGCGACCTCGCTGAGATGAGCCAGCGTGTGGTCAACCGCTTTGAAATTCCTGGCGACGATATCGCCGCCCTTTTTCCCATAGGTTTTTTCGATCATGTTTTTGATGCGCTGCGCGGCTTCATCATGCGGCAGCACGCCAGAGATTGCGAAAAAGCAGGTCTGCAGCACTGTATTGATCCTGCCGCCAAGCCCGGTGTCGCGCGCGACCTTCGACGCGTCTATGACGAAAAACCGCAGGCGCTTGTCGATGATGTCCTGCTGGACCGAGCGCGGCAGGCGATCCCATGCCTTGTCTGCATCATAAGGGCAGTTGAGGAGAAAGGTCGCGCCCGGGGCCGCGAGCGACAGGACGTCCACCCGGTCGAGGAAGCCGAACTGGTGACAGGCGACGAAGCTTGCCGCTGCGATTAGATAGGGCGCATGAATCGGGTGTGGGCCGAAGCGCAGGTGGGAGACCGTCTGCGCTCCCGACTTGTGCAAATCATAAACGAAATAGCCCTGCGCGTAACGGTCGGCGTCCTCCGCCAGGATTTTGACGCTGCTTTTATTCGCGCCCACCGTTCCATCGGATCCGAGCCCGTAGAAGACGGCGCGCACGACATCGTCCGGCTCGATCATGAAGTCTCGATCGACGTCGAGACTTGAGCCGGACACGTCATCATTGATGCCGACAGTGAAGCCATTGCGCGGCGACGGCTTGTCGAGTTCGTCGAAAACAGCTTTCGCCATCGCGGGTGTAAAATCTTTCGACGACAGCCCGTAGCGGCCTCCGATCACGCGCGGCATGACCGTTCTCCGACCTGTGCCGACGGCCTGAGCCAGGGTCGCGACGACATCGAGATAAAGCGGCTCGCCGGTGGCGCCTGGCTCTTTGGTGCGATCAAGAACGGCGACTGACCTCGTTGTTGCGGGCAGAGCCGCCAGAAAATGATCGGCGGAGAAGGGACGGTAAAGGCGCACCTGAAGGACGCCAAGTTTTCGTCGCCCCTCACCGAGCCTGCAGAGGGCCGCAGCGGAGGCGCGTGCGGTCTCAGCGGCCGAACCGATCAGGACGATCACTTGCTCCGCATCGGCCGCGCCATCATAGTCGAAGAGGCGATAACGCCGCCCGGTGATGCTCGCGAAACCCGTCATCGCCCTTTCGACGATCCCGGGCGTGCGGGCGTAAAACGGGTTAACCGTCTCGCGCGCCTGGAAAAACGTGTCGGGATTTTGCGCCGTTCCGCGCATGACCGGCCGCTCGGGGGTCAGCGCGCGGCTGCGGTGCGCCCGGATGAGATCGTCGCGGATCATCATGCGGATTTCGTCATCCGACAGCAGGGTGAGCTTGTTCAACTCGTGCGAGGTGCGGAACCCATCGAAAAAATGCAGGAAGGGAACGCGGCTCTCGAGGGTCGACGCCTGGGCGATCAGCGCCATATCATGCGCCTCCTGCACGGAGCCGGACGCGAGGAGCGCGAAGCCGGTCGCGCGCACGCCCATCACGTCCGAATGGTCGCCGAAAATCGACAACGCCTGGGTCGCGATCGAGCGGGCCGCGACGTTGAAGACCGTCGCCGTCAGCTCGCCTGCGATCTTGTACATGTTGGGGATCATGAGAAGCAGGCCCTGCGACGACGTAAAGGTCGTCGTCAGCGCCCCGGATTGCAGGGAGCCATGCACGGCGCCGGCGGCGCCCCCCTCGCTCTGCATCTCCTGCACGACGGGGACGTCCCCCCAGATGTTGCGGAGCCCGGTCGAGGCCCACTCGTCGGCCAGTTCGGCCATCGTCGAAGACGGCGTAATCGGATAGATCGCGCAGACTTCATTGACGCGATAGGCGACGTGGGCGACAGCGGTGTTGCCGTCCATGGTCGCAGTTTTTTGGGCCGCAATGATCTGGCTGGCGCTCTTCTCGGAAACGGCGACGTTCATCCTGCTTGCTCCGACGCAGCTTTTGCGGGTTCGGGGATCATCTCGATCGCGTGGCAAGGACATTGCTCGTAGCAGACCGCGCAGCCGGTGCAGCGGTCGAAGTCAAAGCGGTAACGCAGACCCGGTCCCAGCTTGATGATGGCCTGCTCCGGGCAAGCGGCGTAGCATTGGTCGCACTCGAAGCAGTTGCCGCATGAGAGACAGCGCCGCGCCTCGTAGCGCGCCTCAGGCTCGCTCAGTCCGGCCGTCGTCTCTTCGAATCCCTGGCTCACCCGTTGCGCCGCGGCCGTTTCCCGTTGCACCGAGCGCGGCGCGTCGGCGTAGATCGGCAAATTGAGCAGGTCGAACTCGGCGATGGGGTGCTTGATGGCTGGTTGCAGCGGCTTTCCGCGCAACCACGCGTCGATGTGGCGAGCGGCCTTTTTGCCATGGCCAACCGCCGCGGTGACGGTTCGTTCGCCGGGCGTCATGTCGCCGCCGGCGAAAACGCCGGCGCCGCCCCGTCATCATGGCGTCGTCCACCTCGACTGTGCCTCCAGCCATGAACGCGACCCCAGGCACATTGCGCAGAAAGCCGCTATCGGTCTGCTGGCCGAGAGCCAGGACGACCGAATCGGCTGAAAGCGTATCGAAGCGCCCGCTCGGTTGCAGATGGCCTTGCTCATCCACCTGCATGACTTCGACGGTGAGCTCGCCTTCGCCGATATCCTTGATCGAACTGAGCCATCGGATTTTAACGCCTTCCGAGAGCGCTTCGTCCGTCTCGAATGCCTGTGCGCCCATGTGGGCGCGGTCGCGATGATAAACGATGATCGCTTCATCGGCGCCAAGCCGGCGCGCGGTGCGCGCCGCGTCCATCGCCGTGTTGCCGCCGCCATAAATTACGACGCGGCGGCCAAGGCGCGGCGTTTCGCCTGTTTCGACCTGGCGAAGCAGCGTGATCGCGTCGATCACGCGCGCCGCATCGCGCGCCGGGATGTCGATGCGCTTTCCGATCTGGGCCCCGATGGCGATGAAGACGGCGTCGAATGCGCCCTTCGCCTGCTCGGCGAGCACGTCCTCGACCTTGTGATTGAGGGTAATCTTGACACCGATGGATTCGATGCGGGCGATCTCGGTCATCAGAATGTCGCGCGGGAGTCGATAGGCGGGAATGCCGAAATGCAGCATGCCGCCGGGCAGCGGACCCGCTTCGCGGATTTCAACAGCATGGCCGGCGCGAGCCAGATGATAGGCGGCCGAGAGGCCGCTCGGGCCGCCGCCGATCACCAGGATGCGCTTGCCGCTTGGCGTCGCCGGCGCTGGCGCGCTCCAGCCCTGCGCTGCCGCCAGATCCCCGAGGAACCGCTCCACGGCATGAATGCTGACCGCGTTATCGAGCTCCGAGCGGTTGCAGCCTGTCTCGCAGGGATGATAGCAGACCCGTCCATGCACGGCCGGGAGGGGATTGTCGCGTAAAATTGTCTCCCAGGCCTCGCGGTACTTTCCAGCCTGCGCCAAATCAAGCCAGGCTTGCACGTTTTCTCCGGCGGGGCAGGCGACGTTGCAAGGCGGCAGAAGGTCAACATAAGAAGGCCGGTGCGCGCGGGCGGAACCTGCGCCTTTTTCCCGCAACATGTCGATGACGGGGGTGAAATCTGACTTCAGCGCTGCCATATGCGATGTCGATCCTTGTCTCATGCGCGCTGGCGGCAGGCGTGGCTAGGCCGAAGCTGCGGCGGCCAGCGTCAGGGTCATCGCCAACGGCGCTGAACGCAGCGCAAATTTCAGGAAATAGAAAACGAGGCGCAGAACCCACGCAAGAAAGATCAAGGTTCGTGGTTCTTCACGTGGAGCGACCGCCTCAAGGCTCTCAGTCATGGCGAGATCTCTCGGCGGCGGGGACATCGCTTTTCGCACTATCCGCAATTGTCGCATAATTGCCCCGCGGAGAGGTCGTGACCGATGTCCCAACGCATAATCCGCTTGAGCGACGCAAGCAGGACTTTGACCGCGACCATCACTTCTGCTCCCGATCGGCCCTGTCCAATCCGCATCATGATCTTCGGGCGCCGTCATCGGTAGCCTCGGAAATTACTTAGAGCGATCGAGAGACCGCGGCTCGCCAGCGCGGCTTATGGGAGCGTCATTTGAACGTTTGTCGTTGCAAGCATTTTCCACGTTTCGCGTTGTGGACGGATGTCCCGGCTGAAGGTCTGAGCAGTTGCCGATTCTATCTTCGGCGAATTCATTGGCCATTTTTTCTGACGGAGAACGATCGTGCAGGCGGCACGCAAAATCCTGAATATGGCGGAGGGCCTCAATGGCGTGCTGAAGAGTCAAAATGGCGGCGATAAGCGCGGCGATGCGCGAAGATGATGCCTATCCGGGCGCTTCAAGCGTCTCTAGCGGCGCGAGATTGTTGCGGGTCGTCCAAGACGACGGTCCCGCGCCAGGAAGGGTCGCGCAAAGCCGCTCGGCGAGCAACAATCGAAAAGCCGGGAGCGGATCGTTATGAGGCGTTTCGGGAGAATCGTGATATTTGTCGAACTCTGAAAGATTCAAACGATGCGGCGTTCTAGATGGGGAACTCATGTTTTTTCCGTGGCATACAATCATGATGTTGGCGATTGAATCGCACGGCGTCGTTGGCCTTCGCCTGATGAAACTCGCGAGCGGCGGCGGCGATGCGCAAGTCGAAGCTGAATTAATGCTGAGGGAAAAGATCGACGCTGCTTTCGAAGCTGGCGCGACGCTTTTCGCCGGCGGCTCGATGGATCGCGTCGTCGATAGGTACCGCGAGCATGTTTCGGCGAACTCAATCCGTCTCCTCATGGCTTGAAATCCGCCAAGGTTCGCGACGCGTTCTTTCGCGTTTTGCATTCGGTAAGGCGAGCTGCCGAATTAGCAGGCTTGCATTACCTGCATCAGCGCGGCGATCTTGATTGTCGCGAAATTGGAGAATGTGTCGGACACCGCATATGGCAGGATGATCTGGTCGTTGTGTCGCATCGCGCCGCAGGTGTAGACGACGTTCGGGACATAGCCTTCGCGCTCGGATGTTTCGGGCCGGACCAGCTTCTCGCGCGATCGCGCGAGAAGCTTGGAAGGATCCTGCTTGTCGAGGAGCACAGCGCCAATCGAATATCTTCGAACGGCGCCTACGCCGTGGGTCAGGAGCAGCCAACCTTCATCAAGTTCGATAGGCGACCCGCAATTGCCGATTTGTACGAATTCCCAAGGGAACTGCGGCTTTAAAATTACCTCTCCACCGTTCCAAGTATATAGATCGTCCGAATAGATGAGGTAAAGATTTTCATTGTCCTGCGGCCCGATCATGGCGTATTTGCCATTGATCTTTCGGGGGAACAGCGCCATGCCCTTGTTCTGCGCAGCGGTTCCCTTCAGGGGCGACATGCGGAAGGTCATGAAGTCCGTCGTTTCGAGCAGCTCGGATCGGATCGCCTTGCCGCTATAGGCGGTATATGTCGCGTAGAAAGTTTTGCGGCCGCCTTCCTCGAATTCGACAAAACGGGCGTCCTCGATGCCGTTCGACTGCGACTCTGTGATGGGAAAGATCACTCTCTCGCTGATTTGCTCGTCCGGCCTGAAAGCCACCTCGACTGCGTCCCCATCCGGACCTGGCGTCCGATGGAGCACCTTTGGAATTGACGCAAGGCGGGCCGTCGGTTCGACGGTGACGCAGCCGTCGGCGGCGATGGATCCAGACCGAAATGTCAGAGAGGAAACGTGGCCCTCGCCGACGGCGCGAAGACTGAGCATGAAACGGATGCCGCCTTCCGGCGCGCCGGACTGATCCGGATGGGAAACGATGCTCGGATTGAACAGGGCCGAAGCTTCGAAGGAATATTCGTGCAGAAAATAAGCGCCAACCAGTTGGCGCTGCGTCTTGCTGAAAGCGCCATGTGCGGCGAAGGCGTCTTCCATTTCGTCGGCGCGCGCCTCGAAGATCTTCATCAGGTTGCGGTGGCGGCCTTCGAAATTTTCCAGGACATCCGCCAATTGATGGGCCGCCGTCTCGGGATCGAGCGCCAGAATGCGATCGACGATGTGGTTCGCCCGTGTCTTGTCGGTGGGATTGAGGTCGCGCGGCTCTGTCGCTGGCTTGAAGGGGCGCACGACCACCCGCGCCGGATCGGGGCGCAAAAAGAGCGCCTGGCGGTTTAAAAATTTGATTTTTGACAAAACGCCCTCGGATTGTTCTGGCAGGATTCCATAAAGTTCAGGCGCGCATCGCGCGAAGCGTCGCAGGTTTTGCGCGATCCCCGCTAAGCTGAGCGAGTTGACGTATTTCCGCGAGGCCGAGAAGGTAGGACACGACCAACTCGCCGCCCCGGTTCTCGTTCGGGCGATCGGGATGTAACCCGTCCCGGCAGGCACCGGTTTCGACGTCAACCAGCGGCGACGAGAGATCATTCTCGCCGAGAAACCAGGCGAAGGCGCGCGCCGCATCGGCCTGCCATTCGAGGTCTTGATCGGCGCGCCATGCGGCGAGGCAGGCCGAAATTGTCGCGGCCGCTTCCAGAGGCTGTTGATCGAACATTTTTGGCGGCGCCCTTTTGTCGCCGAAGCTCTCCGTGCCGACGGGCCTGAAACGCCCCTCTGGCGTCGTTTGTTGCGTCATGAGCCAACGCAAGGATTTGAGGCCGGCCTCCACATATGCTGTTGTTCCAGTCGATATCCCCGTGGCGATCAGCGCCTGGGGCAAACGCGCGTTGTCATAGGCGAGCCCTTCCTCGAACCATTCCCAGTCTTTCGTCGCGACGAGCGACACGATGGAGATTAACCTGTCAGCAAGGAGTCGACGGGTCCGCTCGGCTTGAGAATCTGCCGGAGTTGCGGCGCAATAGGCGTTGAGCCCAAGCAGCGCAAACGCCCACGCCCGCGGCGAGCGAAAGCCCTCCACGGCCGGCAGCGCTTCGGCGAATAGACCGGCGGCCCACCTCCGTCGCGAGGGACTGGCGTCGGCGCGTGCGCATTCGCCGAGCGCCCAGAGCGTTCGACCGTGGCTATCCTCGGAGCCGACATCCTCAAGCCAAATTCGGCTAAAGCTCATGAAGTTGCGGAACCGCTTCTTATCAGGATTCCACGCATGTTGAACGAAGGCGGCCAGTCGCGCCGTCAAGGTTTCGCACAAGCGATCCTCGCCCGGATTGTTGAGCGCGCAAGCCAATAGAAGCGCGCGGGCGTTGTCGTCGACGCAATAGCCGTGCGAACGATCCGGCACCGAATGGACAGCATGCTGGAAAAGTCCGGTGTCGTCGCACATGGAGAGGAGATGGCCAAGCCGCATCTCTGGCGTCGCCCGGTTGCGCGAAGGCGCGCTTTGATCGGGCCGGGCAATCACCCTGAGCCCATGGCCGCCCTTCCGGGCGCTTTCGAAAACAGCCAGGTAGCGTTCCGCGGTACGCTCCCATGTCATCGGTCGGCTGCTCGCATAGGCGCGTTCGCGCATGGTCCGCCGCTGCGCATCATCGGTCAGCAGATCCGCAATCGCGACGCCGATCGCCGCGGCGTCGCCAAACGGAACCAGAATGCCGCGCCCGTCTCCCAGCAGTTCCCGCGCATGCCAGTAGGGCGTCGAAACGACAGCCTTTCCGAGGCCGAAACTATAGGCCAATGTTCCCGACGTCATCTGCGCTTCGTTGAGATAGGGCGTGACATAGACGTCGCACATCGAAATGAAGTCGAGCAGCGTCGGCTGGTCTACAAACTGGTCGAGGAAGACGACATGGTTTTCCACTCCAAGTTCATGCGCGCGGGCCACGAGGCTTTGGCGGTAGGCTTCGCCATGCGTCCGAACGAGATTCGGATGCGTGGCGCCCAGAACGACATAGACGGCGTCGGCGCGGCGTCTCAGGATGGCCGGCATCGCATCGATCATGACTTCGACGCCTTTGTTCGGCGAGAGAAGGCCGAACGTCAAAATTAAGGATCTTCCGGCAAAGCCGCGCCTGGCTTTCGCCTGGTTCGGCTCGACGAACGGGAAGTCCGGAATTCCGTGCGGGATGATTTCGATCTTTTCGGCCGGCGCCCAATAGACGCTGCGCAGCAACTCTCGCCCTTTTTCGGCCATGACGACGACCTTCGACGATGCCGCGATGATACGATCGAGGACGCTGCGTTGCGTCGGCGTGGGTTCGGACAGGACGGTGTGAAGCGTCGTGACGATCGGCATGTTCAGCCGCGAAAGCATCGCGAGGATATGGGCGCCGGCGTCCCCGCCGAAAATGCCGAATTCATGCTGGAGGGAAACGACGTCGAACTGGCCCGCGTTCAGAACGTCGGCGGCGCGCGCGTAGTCCTTTATTCGGTCGTCATTGACCTGGAAGCGAACGACGGGTGGATAGTCGTAGGCGTGACCATGGTCGGTCATCGCCACGATCGCAGTCTCGATCTTTGCGGCTGACGTTGCGATCGCCTGCTGCAAATCGGTCGTGAAGGTGGCGATTCCACAACGCCGCGGGAGCGAATTCCCGATGAATGCCAGACGGCTTAACTGGGTCACGTTCGCGCCTCCATAGAGCGGATCGGCGACCCCGCTGTTATCAGGTGATCAGGTGGGGATGATGGCTGATCGCGAAGCGGGGCGCCGGCGCTCCATCCATCAGCACCTTGCAACAGGCCCGGATCCGGCTTAGGGCCCAAATAGGCCAGCAGATACGTGATGCCTTCGGGTCCGACCGCGATGCGGGCGCTGTCCGCCTCGAGGAAGATGGCTTCGCCGACTGAAGCGTTGATCAGCTCGATCTGCGCGCAACCGTCAAGGACAAGGACCCAGGTCTCGCGCTCCGCGTTCAGTTTCCAGTTGGATTTTGGCGGAAGGTCAACGAGCTCCAGAATGAATTGGGGGCTCGCGACGAGCAGGGTTCTGACGTCGGTGAGGCGCTGCCGAACCGACTCGCGTTGAGGCGAGCCCGCATTCGCCGCCGCCACCGCCTTGTCAGCATGCAGCTCCCGTTGTCGTCCGTAGTCGAAAAGGCGAAAGGTCGCGTCGCTTCTTTGTTGAATTTCCGCAATTGCGAGTCCGGGACCGATCGCGTGGATCGTGCCGGCCGGGACGAAAACGACGTCGTCCTTCAAGACGCGGCGCCATTGAACGAGGTCTGAGATCGAATGATCTTCAATCGAAACCCGCAATTGCTGCGGCGTGAGCCGCCGTTTCAGCCCAATGGCGACTTCGGCGTCTGGCGCCGCGGAAAGAACGTACCAGGCCTCGGTCTTGCCACGCTTCAAACCGACCGATTGGGCATAGGCGTCATCGGGATGAACCTGGATGGACAGCGGCTGCGTCGTGAACAGCAGTTTGAGGAGCAGGGCCGGTTCTGGCGCGGCGAGGTCGGGGCGTTGAAACCAGAGTTCGCCGATCGCGTCGCCCACCTTGCGCAGCTTGCTCCAAGGTCGGAGATCGAGGCTACCCCAGGGTTTGCGCACCGCTTGTATGCAGGCAAGTTCGATCGCCACGATCTTCTCCCGGTTAGCGCCTCTCAGATTGTCGCCTTGACCTCGCACGCTGCATCGGTCGTCATCGACGCCCGCCGGCGGCCCCAATTTCGCTGAAGCGCTGGCGACCGCGCCCCGCGCGACTGATCACTCAGCGTGGTCGACCAAAATAAAAGGCCCCGCGACCTTCTTGAGGTGCGGGGCCTAACGGCGCCGAAGCGTTTTCCGACCGCATGGTTCATTCGGTCGATAAGAAATCGCTCTACATTCAAGAGCTGGAACGAAATTGTTTCGATCAGATTGTTTCAATCTGATCGGAAGATGCTCCAAGCGCCTCGCCGGGCATCATGCCGTCGCGTCATCGCCTGCCAAGCCGCCAGTACATCCGTGGTCGGCTTGCATGAGGCGATGCGGAATGTCGGCGGGCTCTGGAACTCCAGAGCCCGCCGACAATGCAATTAGCCGAGATCCTTGAGATTTTCGGCGGACATCTTGCCGCTCTTGCGGTCAGCGACGAGCTCGAAGCCCACCTTCTGGCCTTCGCGTAAGTCACCCAAGCCTGAGCGCTCGACAGCGCTGATATGAACGAAGGCATCATTACCGCCATCATCTGGCGCAATAAAACCAAAGCCCTTCTGGACGTTAAACCACTTCACGGTTCCCGTAGTCATGGAACCCCTTTCATAGACACATAGTTTTTGCTGGCCGGCGCAACCGCAGACCGTCGAAATCGCGTTTTCAGGCAAGGATATTGTTAGGTTAGCGCTCGAATTTTTCTGCGCAAAGCCAAGTTATCTGGCCGTGTATCGACAAGCTTAATATGGTCCGCCGCTGATAAAAATACAAGGTAAATTTAGAATTGACTTGCGCAAGCCAAATTAAATGTCTGAAAATACGCGCTGTTTGACCACTTCTTTCTAAAAATTCGTTGTCCTAGTTCGTATCCCGCCTGACCCAATGGGGACTGCTCAAATTTCTTGATCAATCGGCGCATGCGGAGCCCAAATGGCGAACGCTCTTCGAAACGCGATCGTTTTTCGCCCGCCAGGTCGATGATCGCGCCGAGGCTCCTTCTCGGTCGCGCTTACCGGCGATTGACCGGAGCGCTGCCGGTGCTATTGGACCGCTTTCTCAAACTGCGGGATGAAACATGAGCGAGATTTGGCTGCGCACCGGCGAGGCGACGGTTCTGGCGGCGGACGGACAATATACGGACGCCATGCCCGAGGTCTTGATCGGCCATGTCAGGGGGCCCGTGGGGCAGGCTTTCGCCGCCATGGCGGGGCAGGCCGTCGGCCATCCGCGCATGTTCGTCATCCGCGATCTCAACCAGATGGTGCGGCCGGCGACCATGATGACGACCAAGGTCACGGTGCGCTCCACTGATTACGTTGAATTGCTCGGCGGGATCGTGCAGGCGGCGACGGGCGACGCCATCGTCGATTGCCTCTCGGAGGGCATTCTTCCGCGGGAGCAGGCGGACGAGCTTTGCATGATCATCATGATCTGGCTCGATCCGCGTTGCGCGAGTGACCCGGCGCTCGACAAGCGCGATCTCTATCGCACCAATTACGAGGCGACCAAGCTCGCCATCTCGCGCGCGATCAAGGGCGAGCCGACGATCGACGAACTGATCGCCAACCGCAAGACCATCAGCCATTACGCGCTCGAAGGCGTCTTCGACGATTAGGCCGAATCGCGGCTTCGCAGCGGATAGGGCCGCCTTTCATTGCCGCGGCGCAGCTTCCGCTTTGGCCTTGGGCGCTCTGGCCTTCTTCGGCTCCGCGCGCTTATCCTTCGCCGCGAGCTGGGTCTCAAGCGCGAAGGCGCGCGCCTGCGTCAGCCGCAGCGCGCAGAAGCCAGCCGAGTCCTCATGCGCGTAATCGCGGCACGCCATTTCGCGCTCGGACGAGAAGCCTGCCTGTTCGCGGGCGATCGCCTTGATCGCCGCCTTGTCATTGCCGGCGCTCGCCAGCAGGGCGCGAAAATTCGCCCGCACCGTCGCCTCGGCTCCGCCGCGCGCGTGCTCGAACTGTTTGGCCTCCTTGTCGTCGATCGTCGCCGGTCCCCAGAGCCCGGTCGGATCGACGCGGCAGTCGGCCGCCGCGAAATCGCAGGTTTTTCCCTCGCGCGTGACGAGGACCGCGCCGTCGAGCACATCGAAGGAAAAGGGGCAGGCCTCTATGCTGACGTCGTAGCGCATCAGGCCGCTCGGTTTGCCTGCGGCCTCAGCCGCGATCGGCGCGCCGGCGACGATATCGAGGCGGCAGGCTTCGCCCGGATGGGTGATAAGCTCGCCGGCCAGCGAGAGCGCCGTGATCTGCAGCGCCGCGCCGGGCGCCCGCTGGAACCGAATCAAGCCCTGTGAGCCCTTTCGGGCGAGATCGCGATCGACGATCGCCTCCTCGCCTGGCGCCCTCGGCGCGGCGGGCTTTGGCCTGGCCGCTTCGGCGGGCACGGGGTTCGCCCCCTTCGAGGGGCTCTCGGGCGCGGCCTGCTGCGCGCCGGGCAACATCATCTGCGCCGCGGCGGGGGCCACGGCCAGGGCGAGAGCGAGGGCCGCCGGCGGCAAAGCATATTTCAAGGGAGGCCTCGGGGCATGAAGTTCCCCTTAGCCTAACCGGTGATGGACGCAAAGGAAATCATCGCCGGCAAAGCCGTTCCGGCTGGCCTTTCAGCAGCGGATTTCTCGCCGCGCGGCATCCTTGCGGCAAGATTGCGCGCATCCGCGGACGGACTGGCGCTTCGCCTTGCGCCCGCGCTCCGTCCTCTTATATTCGGGCCATCTTGCGCTCGCGCGTTGTGATGCCAATTTGAACATATGTCGGGGACCGGGCGGGAATCCGTCCGCCCATAAGCTGGATCGCTTCGGGGTCCGGTGGTCTTGCGTATCGAAAGGGAAGAAAAATCATGGCAAAAGTAATCGGAATCGATCTGGGCACCACCAATTCCTGCGTGGCGGTGATGGAGGGGACGACTCCTAAAGTGATCGAGAACGCCGAGGGCGCCCGCACCACGCCTTCGATCGTCGCCTTTACGGATGATGGCGAACGTCTCGTCGGCCAGCCCGCAAAGCGCCAGGGCGTCACCAATCCAGAGCGCACGTTTTTCGCCATCAAGCGCCTGATCGGGCGCACATTCGACGACCCGATGACCAAGAAGGACATCGGGCTCGTTCCGTACAAGATCATTCGGGCCTCCAATGGCGACGCCTGGGTCGAGGCCGACGGCAAGCAATATTCGCCCTCGCAGATTTCCGCCTTCATCCTGCAGAAGATGAAGGAAACCGCCGAGGCCTATCTCGGCCAGCCGGTGTCGCAGGCCGTCATCACGGTCCCCGCCTATTTCAACGACGCCCAGCGTCAGGCGACCAAGGACGCCGGCAAGATCGCCGGTCTTGAGGTTTTGCGCATCATCAATGAGCCGACCGCGGCGGCCCTCGCCTATGGCCTCGACAAGAAAGGCTCCGGCATCATCGCAGTCTACGATCTTGGCGGCGGCACCTTCGACGTTTCGATCCTCGAGATCGGCGACGGCGTTTTCGAGGTCAAGTCGACCAATGGCGACACGTTCCTCGGCGGCGAGGATTTCGACACCCGTCTCGTCGAATATCTCGCCGATGAGTTCAAGAAAGAGAATGGCATCGACCTGAAGAAGGACAAGCTCGCCCTGCAGCGGCTCAAGGAGGCCGCCGAAAAGGCCAAGATCGAACTCTCTTCGGCGACGCAGACCGAGATCAACCTTCCCTATATCACCGCCGACGCGACCGGCCCGAAGCATCTCACCCTGAAGCTGACGCGCGCTAAATTCGAGGCTCTGGTCGATGATCTGATCCAGAAGACGGTTGAACCCTGCCGCAAGGCGCTGAAAGACGCTGGCCTCACCGCAGGCGAGATCAATGAAGTCGTCCTCGTCGGCGGCATGACCCGCATGCCGAAGGTGCAGGAAGTGGTGAAGAGCTTCTTCGGCAAAGAGCCGCACAAGGGCGTCAATCCGGACGAAGTGGTCGCCATCGGCGCCGCGGTCCAGGCCGGCGTGCTGCAGGGCGACGTCAAGGACGTGCTGCTGCTCGACGTGACGCCGCTCTCGCTCGGCATCGAGACGCTTGGCGGCGTCTTCACGCGCCTCATCGACCGCAACACGACGATCCCGACCAAGAAGAGCCAGGTCTTCTCGACCGCCGAGGACAATCAGACGGCGGTCACCATCCGCGTCTTCCAGGGCGAGCGCGAAATGGCGGCCGACAACAAGATCCTCGGCCAGTTCGATCTTGTCGGCATTCCGGGCGCGCCGCGCGGCGTTCCGCAGATCGAGGTCACCTTCGACATCGACGCCAATGGCATCGTCAATGTGACGGCGAAGGACAAGGCGACCAACAAGGAGCAGCAGATCCGCATCCAGGCCTCGGGCGGCCTCAGCGAGGGCGACATCGACAAGATGGTGAAGGACGCCGAGCTGCACGCCGCCGAGGACAAGAAGCGGCGCGAACTCGTCGACGTCCGCAACCAGGCCGAAGCGATGATCCACAGCGCCGAGAAATCGATCGTCGAATACGCCGGCAAGATCTCCGATGCCGACAAGAGCGCGGTGGAGGCGGCCGTGGCGTCCTTGAAGGGCGCCGTCGCGGGCGAGGATGTTGAGGCGATCAAGGCGAAAACCAACGATCTGGCGCAGGCGTCGATGAAGCTTGGCGAGGCGCTTTACAAGGCCGGCGCCGCGGAGCCGGGCGCCGCCGAGGACCAAGCCGGGCCGAAGGACGACGTCATCGACGCCGATTTCAAGGAAGTCGGGCCCGACGAGAAGAAGTCCGCCTGATCGCGCAAGCATGGCGCGGAGCCTTTCAATGAAGGCTCCGCCCTTTTCTTTGGCGGCGCGCGGCGGTCCTGCGAATCGGCGATTGCGTCGCAGCATGTAATTTGCTTTACGCTGACAACTATATTCTTCGTGTGGACGTCCCGTCCGGCGCGGCGAAGATTGTGAATGGCTGTGATCGCGCCTTCGGCGGCGCGCTTGACGCTTGGCGCATGACGGGAGGCGGCGCGGCGCGATGGTTGGGCGCGAATGACTGGAATGCATGGAACGATGGCGAAACGTGACTTTTATGAAATTCTAGGCGTTTCCCGCACCTGCACGGAAGCCGAACTCAAATCCGCTTTCCGCAAAGCGGCGATGGATTGCCATCCGGACCGCCATCCGGGGAGCCACGACGCCGAAATCCGTTTCAAGGAACTGAACGAAGCCTATCAGACCCTCTCCGATGCGCAAAAGCGCGCCAGCTACGACCGCTATGGGCACGCCGCCTTCGAGCACGGCTTTGGCGCTGGCGATGGCTTCGCGGCGTCGATGTCGGATATTTTCGACGATCTTTTCGGCGACGTAATGAACCGGCGCGGCGGCGGCCGGGGCGGTCCCGCGCGCGGCTCGGACCTGCGCTACAATATGGAAATCACGCTCGAAGAGGCGTTTTTCGGCAAGGTCGCCTCGCTCAGCCTGCCGACCTCAGTCGTCTGCGATCTGTGTTCGGGGACTGGCGCGCGGGCGGGCGCGAAGCCGAGGCACTGCCCGACCTGCGGCGGCCAGGGGCGCGTCAGGGCGCAGCAGGGCTTCTTCGCCATCGAGCGCACCTGCCCGCATTGCCACGGGCGCGGCGACATCATCGACGATCCGTGCCAGCCCTGCGGCGGCACCGGCCATGTGACGCGCGAACGCAGCCTCTCGGTCAATATCCCGCAAGGCGTCGAGGACGGCACGCGGATCAGGCTCGGCGGCGAGGGCGAAGCGGGATCCCGGGGCGGTCCCGCGGGCGATCTCTACATTTTCGTATCGACCAAGCCACATCCCTTTTTCCAGCGCGACGGCGCGGATCTCTTCTGCCGCGTGCCGATTTCGATGGTGCAGGCGGCGCTCGGCGGTGAGGTCGACGTGCATACGCTCGGCGGCGGCCCGGCCAAGGTCAAGATTCCAGAAGGGACGCAATCCGGCCGCAAGGTCAAGCTGAAGCACAAGGGCATGCCGGTGCTGCGCTCGCGCGAGGTCGGCGATTTATATATTGAGGTCAATGTCGAGACGCCGCAGAACCTCACCAAGCGGCAGCGCGAGCTTCTGGCCGAATTCGAGTCCGAATCATCCAACAAGACGCATCCGGAGGCCTCAGGGTTCTTCGCGCGGATGAAGGACTTCTTCGAAAATCTCAGCGGCGCCTGAGCGTCAGGGCGGGCCGCGCTTTCGCTCGCTTGACGGTTTCGTCTTTGTCGCTATTTTCGCGCCGATAGTCTGGGGCGGCCCGGTCGCTTCAACATCCAGACTGCGAGGAGACTTCATGCTCAGCGATCCCTCGCCCACAAAACCGCAGGCGCCGCTCGACGACAAAATCGCCGACGAGGGGCGCTTCCTGCGCTCCTGGCTCGAAGATCCGCTACGCGTCGGCGCCGTATCGCCTTCGGGACGTGCGCTCGCCCGCATGATGGCGCGCTATGTCGATCCCCAGGCGCCGGGCCCGGTCATCGAGCTTGGCCCGGGGACAGGCTCCATGACCCGGGCCCTTCTCGAACGCGGCGTCGCGCCCGGGCGGCTGTTCCTGATCGAATTCGACCCCAATTTCTGCAAGCTGCTCAAGGAGCGCTTTCCCGGCGTCAATGTCATCGAGGGCGACGCCTATGCGTTCCGCTCGCTGATCGAGGCCCGCACGAGCGAACCGGCCGCCGCCGTCGTCTCGAGTCTGCCGCTGCTCGTGAAACCCGAGGCGCAAAGGCTCGATCTGCTCGCCGACGCGTTCGCTTGCATGAGGCCGGAGGGCGTCTTCATCCAGTTCACCTATGGGCCGGCCTCTCCGATGCCGCGCTTCAAGCCGTTCGGACCGACCTTCCGCGCCGAGCGTTCGCCGCAGGTCTGGCTCAATATTCCTCCCGCCAGCGTCTGGGTCTATCAGGCGGCGCTGGCCCATTCGCCGCCGCAGCAGGCGGCCCGGCCCAATCCGGCGCAGGCGTTTTTCGAGCGGCTGCGGCGCGGCGCGGAAAAAATCCAGATCAATCTCAAGCCGCCGCGGCCATGACGCAGACGCGCGAAACCGCCTCGCGCGAAAAGCTCATCGTCGCGCTGGATTTTCCAACTGTCGCCGAAGCAAGGGCGATGGTCGATGCGCTGGGGGACAGCGTCTCATTCTACAAGATCGGCATGGAGCTCGCCTATGGCGGCGGCCTGCCTTTCGCGCGGGAACTGATCGGCTCCGGCAAGGAGGTCTTTCTCGACCTCAAGCTGCATGACATTCCAACGACGGTCGAGAAGGCTTGCGCCAATGTCGCCCGGCTCGGGGCGCGCTATCTCACCGTGCACGCCTATCCGCAGACGATGGCGGCGGCGGCGCGGGGCGCGGCCGGGTCCGGGCTGAAAATCCTCGGCGTCACCGTGCTCACCTCCTGCGACGACGCCGATCTCAAGGAGGCCGGCTTTGCTTTCGGCGTCGAGGCGCTTGTCGCGCGCCGCGCGGGCCAGGCGCGCGCGGCCGGCATTGATGGATTGATCCTGTCCGCGGCCGAGTTGGAGCCGGTGCGGCGCATCGTCGGACCGGACTTGATCCTCGTGACTCCGGGCATCAGGCCGGCGGGCGCGAAGGTCCAGGATCAGAAGCGGCCGGCGGTGCCCGCCGCGGCGATCCGGGCGGGCGCCGCTCACCTCGTCGTCGGACGCCCGATCACGCAGGCCGAGGATCCCCGCGCCGCGGCCGAAGCGATCCTTAAGGAAATCGCCAGCGTTTGAACTGGCGCGCTTACGATCTCGGTTTGCGAATGGCGTCGGCTATCACGATCGGCTTCGGGATCAGGCCGAGCGCGAGAAAAGCGTCGGCGATCTTTTGCTGCTCCGCGATGACTTTCGCGTCGATCGGCTGCACGCCGTAGGATTGCCGTTGCAGCGCGATGGCGAGAATCGGCGCCGGAATCCCGGTCAGCGGGCTGACCACTTCGGCGACGGCGGCGGGGTTCTTCTCAGCCCACTTATCGACCTCCGCGATTGCGTCGACGAAGGCGTCGACGGCCTGCGGATTTTGCGCGCTATATTTCCCGGTTGCCAGATAGAATTGATTGTTCGGAACGAGGCCTTCGCCTGTCGCAAGCGTGCGGCCGCCTGTCGCCGCCTCCGCCGCGGCGAGATAGGGATCCCAGATCACCCAGGCGTCGACGGCGCCCTTTTCGAAAGCGGCGCGGGCGTCGGCGGGGGGCAGGAAAACCGTTTGGATGTCGGTATAGGCGAGTCCGGCCGCTTCAAGCGCCCGCACCAGCAGATAATGCACGTTGGAGCCCTTGTTCAACGCGACTTTCTTGCCCTTGAGATCCGCTACTGTCTTGATCGCGCTCGTCTTCGGCACGAGGATCGCCTCGCCGCGCGGCGAGGCCGGCTCATTTGCGACATAGACGAGATCGACGCCGGCGGCCTGCGAGAATATTGGCGGCGTTTCGCCGGTCGTGCCGACGTCGATGGCGCCGGCGTTCAGCGCTTCCAGCAAGGCGGGGCCGGAGGCGAATTCGCTCCAGGTCACGTCATAGCCGAGGGGCTTCAGCTTTTCTTCGAGCGCGCCCTTGGATTTCACGAGGATCAGCGTCCCATATTTCTGGTAGCCGACCCGGATCGTCTTCTCGCCGGCATCCGCCGCGCCAGGAGGCGCTGCGACGGCGAACAGGAAGCCGAGCAATACGGCGGCGGCGCGCAAGGGGCGATGCAGCGCGAGTTTCGACAGGGTTTTCACGAGCGTCATGGACCATCTATCAGTTTAGTTTCACTATGGACATTACATACTAATTCGCTGCGGCGGTCCATCGCCAAAACCCGCATCAAGGCCGCGACAGAATGTGATAGGAAACGCGCGACGCGCGCTCGATCGCGATGATTTTGGGTTGATTCAATCCAAAATCATCGCGATCGATTTCAAAAGTGAAGAGGGGCGCGCGGGAAAATGGTTTCCACTTTTCCGCATTCCGCTCCAGGGGGAATTGATCCATGAGCGACATGAGGCTGGTCGTGGCCGGCGCAGCCGGCCGGATGGGCAGCGCCCTGATCCAGATCATTCAGGAGACGCCCGGAGCTGTCCTTGCCGGCGCGATCGAGCGGCCTGGCTCGGCCGCGATCGGACAGGACGCCGGACTTCTGGCTGGATGCGGCGCGACGGGGGTGGCGATCACCTCCGACGCCCTGGGCGCGATCGTCGGCGCCGATGGCGTTCTCGATTTCACCACGCCGCAGACGACGGTCGCGCTGGCGACCCTCGCGGCGCAGGCGCGGATCGTCCATGTCATCGGGACCACCGGCCTTCAGCAGGATGATTTCGCGCGCCTCGAGGCGGCGGCGCGCCATGCGGTCGTGGTGCAGTCCGGCAATATGAGCTTTGGGGTGAATCTTCTCGCCGCGTTGGTCGAAAAAGCCGCGCGCGCGTTAGGGCCCGATTTTGATGTTGAAATCGTCGAGATGCACCACCGCGCCAAGGTCGATGCGCCGTCCGGCACCGCCCTGCTCCTCGGCGCTGCGGCGGCCAGGGGCCGCGCGATCGATTTTGCCGGCAATTCCGTGCGATCGCGCGATGGCCATACCGGCGCGCGGCCAGAGGGAGCGATCGGTTTCGCCTCCCTGCGCGGCGGCTCGGTCGTCGGCGATCATCGGGTCATTTTCGCGGGAGCCGGCGAAAGACTTGAACTTGGCCATGTCGCGGAAGACCGCAGCATTTTTGCGCGAGGCGCCGTCAAGGCTGCGCTTTGGGGGCAGGGCCGCGATCCGGGCTTCTATACGATGGCCGACGTGCTCGGGCTTGCTGGCTGAACCAGCCGCTTGCGTTTCTCCCGACGCGATCCAATCGGACAATCCACTTCCAGCTTTTTCCTTGCGCCAACCGGGAACTGCTGTGCTGGAAAGGACCATGAAAAGGCGCGGATTTTCCAAACAAGACCGATCTTTAAGCTATATATAAATATTTATAACTAAATTGATCGCAATAGAGGCGCTTGCCCTCGACAATGCCAAAAAAAATGGCCGCGCTCTCAAGAAGTAGAGCGCGGCCCGCTAGCGAGCTTCCCGGGGGCCTTTGGGAAGTTCGTATGACATTTTGACGACATTCCTGTCGCCTGTCCAGTCACGTTTTGGCGATGCTGGGAGTGCTCGCGCGAAAGACTGTAGGATGTTCGGCCGAATGGGAAAGATCGAGACGCGTCATCAGGCCAAGGGCGAGCGCGCCGCAAGCCATTACTAGAATAAGGATGAGCGAGACCTGAAACTGCCGCCGCGCCGCCCGCAAGTCATAACTGCGGACGAATCCGGCATCGTGTCTGTGGTCGAAATGATTGGCGATGGACATGGCGCAGCTCCGAAGCCCGGTATAGGCGCGCATTCGTTAAGACTTGCTTTTTCAATTCACATTTTAACCATCTTCTAACGGCGGTTTGGCCCGTGGCCTGTGCGGAACCACACAGGAGCGTCCGTCTGGGGGCTTTTGGCCCTGATTGCGGACGACGCGGCGGCGGTTGCTCTCGCGCGGCTGGAATTCTAAGGTCCGGCTCTCATTCCTTCACAATTTCCCGACGGAGCCCTCCATGCCGTTCATCGCCGACGCGCTTTTGCGCGTGAAACCGTCCGCCACGATCGCGGTGACGCAGAAGGCGCGCGATCTGAAGAGTGCGGGGCGCGATATTATTTCGCTGTCCGTCGGCGAGCCGGACTTCGACACGCCGGACAATGTGAAGGAGGCGGCGATCGCGGCCATCCGGCGCGGCGAGACGAAATACACGCCCGTCGCCGGCATTCCACCTCTGCGGGAGGCGATCGCGGCGAAATTCAAGCGCGAGAACGGCCTCGCCTACAAGCCCGCGCAAACCATCGTCGGAACAGGGGGCAAGCATATCCTGTTCAACGCCTTCCTTGCGACGGTCAATCCGGGCGATGAAGTGATCATTCCTGCGCCCTATTGGGTCAGCTATCCGGATATGGTGCTGATCGCCGGCGGAAAGCCCGTTCCCGTCGAAACGACGATCGAGCATGGCTTCAAGCTGCAGCCGGAGGCGCTGGAGCGGGTGATAACGCCGAAAACGAAATGGCTGCTGCTGAACTCGCCCTCGAATCCATCGGGAGCGGCTTATTCCCATGCTGAACTCAAGGCCCTGACCGATGTGCTCCTGCGCCACCCGCAGGTCTGGGTGCTGACCGACGATATTTACGAGCATCTCGTCTATGGCGATTTCGCCTTCGCGACGCCGGCGCAAGTCGAGCCGGCGCTGATCGACCGCACGCTGACCATGAACGGCGTGTCGAAATCCTACGCCATGACCGGATGGCGCATCGGCTACGCCGCCGGTCCGCTCGAACTCATCAGGGCGATGGAGATGCTGCAGGGGCAGCAGACCTCGGGCGCCTGCTCGATTGCGCAATGGGCCTCGGTCGAGGCGCTGAACGGCCCACAGGATTTCATCGCCGAACGCCGTACGATCTTTGAGGAAAGGCGCGATCTCGTCGTTTCGATGCTGAATCAGGCGAAATACCTGCGCTGCCCGCAGCCGGAAGGCGCCTTTTACGTCTATCCGTCCTGCGCGGAGGCGATCGGAAAGCGCGCGCCGGGCGGCAAATTGATCGAGTCCGACGAGGATTTCGTCTCAGCGCTTCTCGACAGCGAAGGGGTCGCCGTCGTGCAGGGTTCTGCCTTTGGCCTTGGCCCGAATTTCCGCATTTCCTACGCCACCTCGACCTCTGTGCTGGAGGACGCTTGCGCAAAGGTCCAGCGGTTTTGCGCGAGCCTTGGGTGAGGCTGGCCGCGGCCGGCGTGGCCCTAAAAGCGATTGTGCGATGGCGCGAACTCTGGTTTCGTTTGCCGATCCATGCTTGACCGGATCAGCCGGCGATCGGAGCCTCCATGTTAAGGGATGATTCAGGCGATGGCGGGCGCAGGCCCTCGCGAAACGTTCTGGGACAGCCGCTGGCGAGCTGCTCCAGCGATCCGCTGACCGGATTTTTCCGCAATGGCTGCTGCGATACCGCGGCCGAGGACCTCGGCAGCCACACGGTCTGCATTGTGGCGACCGAGGCGTTTCTGGCTTTCTCCAAATCGCGCGGCAATGATCTGTCGACGCCGCTGCCGGCCTTCGGCTTTCCGGGGCTCAAGGCGGGCGATCGCTGGTGCCTTTGCGCGCCGCGCTGGCAGGAGGCCTTCGAGGCCGATGCCGCGCCCCGTGTCGTGCTGCAGGCGACGCATGAAGGCGCCCTCGCCCATTGCGCGCTCCCCGATCTGAAGCGCTATGCGATGGATTTATCCTGAACTGAGGGCGGGGGGCCGAAGGCCAGAATCTCGCGCGTATAGGTCTCGTTGACCTCCGCGAAGGGGCGGCGATCATCGCCATAGACCAGAGCTCGGTGCCGAAAAAGCCGCCACGGAATCGTGAGTTCACCTTCCGGCTGGTCCAGCGCACCGGCCGTATCGTCGGGGCGCCAGAGAACTTCGACCGCGAAAGTCTCCCGAACGGGATTCAGATCCAGCACGGCGCGGCCGAATGGCGTGTCGCTCCTGGCGATAATCTCGCGAATTTCGGCCGTGAGGCGGCCCGGCACATACCAGTTCTCGGCTTCGGACAGGACGCGCTCGCCGCAGGCGAGTTCGACGCGGCGATAGACGACGCGCTCGCGCCGGCCGACCTTCAGCCTCTCGCGCTGCGCCGCGGACGCCGGCTTGTCGATCCCAGCGACGCGCCGCGCGCGGATTGTCGCGTCTCCCGCCGAAGGACGCTCGAGCCGCCACTGCTCCAGCGTCGAGGTCGCGCTGTGCGATGCGAGCAGACGCGCATTCAGCGTCTCCAGCAAGGCGAAGGCCTGCGCCTGCCCGGTCGCTGGCGACGGCGATCGCGCCGGGAGTTCGCCTGCCGATATCGCCGCGCCCTTCCGGTCGAGCATCAATCCCTCGTGACTTGAGCATTTTCGAGCGAAGTGGATCCGGTTCGCGTTAAGAAAATGCGATAAAAAAGGAAATCGGAGCTGCTTCCCACTCCATCGGATCGGAAAACGCTCGCGTCATGCGCCTCCGGCTCCCGCCGCAGCCCATGATAGACATCTCTCGCCCGTTTGCCCATGCGGCCTTGCGCCGAAGCGCCTCATCCCGCCTTTATGGACTTTCAGGGCGGAAAAAGGGTATGCCTTCAGCTCGACTGCAGATTTTGTCCTGATCCCACCAGCCGCCCGCCATTCGCGTGCGGCGCTTCCCGGTTCGCCTGGCATGTTCCAAAAACTCTATCGGTGGACCCTGACTCTCGCGGAGAGCCGGCATGCGCCGCTGGCGCTGGGCCTCATCGCCTTCGCCGAAAGCTCGTTTTTTCCGGTGCCGCCGGACGCGATTTTGGTGCCGATGTCGGTCGCGCGGCCGAAAAACGCATGGACCTACGCGCTGATCTGCACGGTCGGCTCGGTCGCCGGCGCGCTGCTTGGCTATGCGATCGGCGCGCTGCTGTTCGAGACGGTCGGCAAATGGCTGATCGATCTTTACGGCTATGGCGCGCGGGTCGACGAAATGCGCGGACTCTACGCCAAATGGGGCTGGGCGGTGATTTTGGTGAAGGGGCTCACGCCCATTCCGTTCAAGCTCGTCACCATAACCAGCGGACTTTTAGCCTATAGCCTGCCGCTCTTTGTCCTGCTCTGCGCGCTGACGCGAGGCGCCCGATTCTTCGCACTCGCCCTGCTGCTCAAATATTACGGCGAGCCGATCAGGGATCTGCTCGACAAATATTTCGGCTGGTTCCTGCTCGCGCTGCTCATCGTCATTGTGCTCGGTTTCTGGATCGCAACGCATGTCCTTTGAACGCATCTTGGAAGCTCTCACGCCTTTCCGCATCGCTCTGGCGATCATCGTCCTCGCGACGGCGACGATCGCCGGCGCATGGTTTTTTCAGTCGCTCGGCTATATCCCGTGCGAGCTCTGTTACAAGGAGCGCATCCCCTATTACGTTGGCATTGCGCTCGCCGCACTGACGCTCGTACCTGCTCGGCGCGGCGGGAAAAACCTCACGGCGGCGACTTTCGCGTTGATTTCCTTGATCTTTGCGGTCGGCGCTGTCCTTGGCGTCTATCATTCGGGCGTCGAGTTTCATCTTTGGCCCGGTCCGAATGACTGCACTGGCCCGCTGGACCACGTTGGCTCGGTCAGCGACTTTCTGAAGCAGCTGAAAACCGTGAAAGTCGTGCGTTGCGACGAAGTCGAGCTTCGCGTTTTCGGCGTGTCGCTCGCGGTCTGGAACGCCGCCATCGCGGCGTTTCTGGCGGGGCTTTCGGCGCTGGCCGCGGCGCTTACGCTCCGGCCGCCAGCAACGCCCGTGCGCGCAGCTTCTCAGTCTCGCTCTTGAGCTGGCCGCAGGCGGCGAGGATGTCGCGCCCGCGCGGCGTCCGTACGGGGCTGGCGTAGCCGGCGTTGAAGACGATGTCGGAGAAGGCGCCGATCGTCGCATCGTCCGAACATTCGAAGGACGTTCCGGGCCACGGATTGAACGGGATCAGATTGATCTTGGCCGGCACGCCCTTCAGCAGCCGGACCAGTTCCCGCGCGTCGGCCGGCGAATCATTGATTCCCTTCAGCATCACATATTCAAAGGTGATCCGCCGCGCATTGGAGGCGCCGGGATAGGTCCGGCAGGCCTGCAAGAGCTCGGCGATCGGATATTTCTTGTTGAGCGGCACCAGCTTGTCGCGCAGTTCGTCGCGCACGGCGTGGAGCGAGATGGCGAGCATCGCGCCCGTCTCGGCGCCGAGTTCGTTCAGGCGCGGAACGACGCCCGCCGTCGAGACGGTGACGCGGCGTCTCGACAGGGACAGCCCGTCGCCGTCGGAAAGCACGCCGAGCGCATCGCGGACGTTCTCGAAATTATAGAGTGGCTCGCCCATGCCCATGAAGACGACGTTCGAGATCGCGCGCATGTCGGCATTGGGGGTGAGCCCTTCCACCGGCCGAGCGCCGCCGGGAAAATCGCCAAGTCTGTCGCGAGCGATCAACACTTGCGAAATTATCTCTTGCGCCGTTAAGTTGCGCACAAATTGTTGCGTGCCTGTGTGGCAGAAGGCGCAGGTCAGGGTGCAGCCGACCTGGCTGGAGACGCAAAGCGTGCCGCGATCCTCCTCCGGAATATAGACGCATTCGACCTCGGCGCCGGGGTTCTTCGCGTGGGTGGAGCCGAGCCTGATCAGCCATTTCCGCGTGCCATCGCTGGAGAGCTGCTCGGTAACGATTTCCGACCGCGACAGCGTGAAGCGCTCCTTCAGCCGGGCGCGAAAAACCTTGCTGACATTCAGCATGTCGTCGAAGGACGAGACGCCCTGGTGGTAGATCCAATGCCAGAGCTGCGCCGTGCGCATGCGGATCTCCCGCTCGGGCGCGCCGACCTCGGCGAGAGCGGCGGCAAGCTCCTGACGCGTCGCGCCAGCCAGCGAACGCGGCGGCGCATCCGCGAGCGGCGAGGGGGACTCTTGAAAAACGGGCGTGTTCATCGCGCTTTCATATCATGACGGGCAGAATTCTCCACAAGGTCCCGCGCCGACGTCTTTAGCGGTCGCAAAAGCGACGCGCGCCGGGCGCATTGATTTGGCCCGCTCGCGCTGGAGGAATCCCTTATGCCACGCTTTTCTCTCAAGCCGCTCCGCCGCCTCGGCCTGCTGGCTGGTTTTGTGGCGCTTCTCACCCCCGTCGCCGGCGCGTGGGCGCAGGATATTGTCACGTTGCGCGACACGCTGCCCTCGATCACAACCACGGGACGGGCGAGCGTCGAGGTCATCCCCAATATTGCGGTACTCTCGCTCGGCATCGAAACCGAGCGGCCGAAAGCCGCCGACGCCGCCAATGACAACGCCAAGGCGACAGCGGCCGTAGTCGCCGACATCAAGGCGGAGGGGATCGACGCGCGGGACATCGCGACTCTCGGCGTCACACTTGAGCCCGTTTACGACGAGACGACGGACGCAAACGGGCGCGTCGTCAAACGGACCCTGCGCGGCTATCAGGCGCGCAATGATCTCAGCGTCAAGGTGCGGCGGATCGACCAGGCCGGCGCGCTGGCGCAGCAATGGATCGCCAAGGGCGCCAACGCCTTCGGCGGCGTCGAATTCGATTACGATCAGAAGGAAGCAAAGTACGACGCGCTGCGCGGCGACGCCGTTCGCGACGCCCTGCGCAAGGCGACGTCCTACACCAACGGGCTCCAGATCCGGCTCGGCCGCGTCCTTTCGATCGTCTCGCCCGGCGGATATAATTCCCGCCCCGGCGGCGCCGCGACGATGAGCGCGCGCGCCGCGCCGAAACGAGCCGAGAGCGTCGCGATTCCAATCGAGCCCGGCGTGCAGACGCTGAGCGTCGATGTCGAGGTCAGCTGGGAGCTGGCCCAGTGATCGCGATAGGTCCGGATCGACGCGTTTACCCCGAAAACGCGCTTGTTTCCCAACCGATCCAGCGTCGAATCCGGCGATTCCAGTCGAATGAGCGTGGAATTCCGATGGCGGCGCCGGGATCGGATGGCGCCGTCATTCCGGCGCGGGCTTTGCGCCCTTCAGCGCGTCTTCGAGCCGCATCGTCGCCGAGCCGGGCCGCAGCGGCTTCTGCTGGCTTTCATGCGGCGCCCAGCCGGAAACATAGATCAGCTCGAATGTCGCGCGCACGCGCCCGTCCGCATCGCTGAAGCGCTCCGCGTAAATTTCCGCGGCGCGCAGAAACAATCCGCGCGGCGCGGGCTTGCGCAGGCGCGCGTGAAGCGCATTGGTTGCGCCCATCGCGCGCAAATCCGCCATCAGGGCGAACATGTCGCGGTAGCGCACCGTCAGCGGCTCGCTGTCGGCGACGGGCAGGGCGAGGCCCGCCCGCTGCAGCAGCCCGCCCATGTCCCGGACGTCGGCGAAAGGCGCGACGCGCGGGCTGACCCCGCCGCTGATTTCGGTTTCCGCCGCGCCGAGCGCGCTGCGCAATTCCTTCAGCGTGGAGCCGCCGAGCAGGCAGCCGAGGAACAGTCCGTCCGGCTTTAAAATGCGCCGGATCTGGATCAGCGCGCCGGGCAGATCATTGACCAAATGCAGGCAGAGCGCCGAGATGGCGAGATCGAAACGCGCCGCGGCGAAGGGCAGGGCCTCCTCGTCGCCGACGACGGAAAGCGGCGCGCCGCCGACAAGCTGCGCCAGCGGCGCCAGACGGACGATGCGCCGTCCCTCCCGCGCCAGCCGCGCGGAAAGCTGCGGCGAGGCGGAGCCGATTTCGACGACGTCGGCGAAATCGCGCTTGATCAGGCTCAGGCGCTCGCAGAGATCGTCCGCCGCCGCGCGCAGCAGAAAATCCTCGGCGCCGGCCGCGTTCGCGCGCAAAAGCCTGCGGCGGATCAGGGCGCGGTCGAAAATCAGGCTCGGCGAGTTCACACGCATCTCCGGCTATGGGTCGCCGCCATCCTATCCGAAACCGCCGCGCTCGATCACCCGCCCGGCCGCCGGTTTTTAAGCCTTGTGCGCTGCGAAAACCTACTGGATCATTTCTTCGCCTCGACTATATTGGCCCGGCGCCGCGCCCCAGGCGCCAGCCTTCTCACGATGTTCCAAGGGTTTCCATGAACAAGGTTTTCCCCGACGCCAAATCCGCCCTGGCGGGCGCCGTCAAGGACGGCATAACGTTGATGTGCGGTGGTTTCGGCCTGTGCGGCATTCCGACCGAGCTTATTCATGCACTCCGCGATTCGGGCGCGAAGGATCTGACGGTCATCTCGAATAACGCCGGCGTCGATGGCGCGGGACTGGGGCTTCTCCTCGAAACCCGGCAGATCAAAAAGATGGTCTCGTCCTATGTCGGCGAGAACAAGCTTTTCGAGCAGCTTTATCTCTCCGGCGAGCTGGAGCTTGAATTCAATCCGCAGGGCACGCTGGCCGAGCGCATCCGCGCGGGCGGCGCCGGCATCCCCGCCTTCTTCACGCGGACGGGCGTCGGCACCATCATCGCGGAGGGCAAGGAGACGCGCGAATTCGACGGCGCAACCTATGTCATGGAGCGTGGCCTCTTCGCCGATATTTCGCTCGTGCACGCCTGGAAGGGCGACACGGAGGGCAATCTCGTCTTCCGCAAGACGGCGCGCAATTTCAATCCGATGATGGCGACCGCCGCGCGCCTCACCATCGCCGAGGTCGAGCATCTCGTGCCGGCGGGCGAGATCGACCCAGATTCCATCCACACGCCGGGCATTTTCGTGCAGCGCATCATCCATTCGCCGGATGTCGAGAAGCTGATCGAAAAACGCACCACGCGCCCGCGCGCGGCGGCCTGAAACTTTAGAGTGGGATGAGAAAAAGTGAATGCACTTTTTCGCCCGCATCCCGCTCTCGTTTATTGGAATCGATCACATTTATGAATTTGGATCAATTCGATCCAAAATCATCGTGATCTGGAGGAGACAAGCAATGGCCTGGACCAGGGATCAGATGGCGGCCGAGGCGGCCAAGGAATTGCGCGACGGATTTTACGTCAATCTCGGCATCGGCATTCCGACGCTGGTCGCCAACTTCATTCCCCCGGGAATGGATGTGCAATTGCAGAGCGAGAACGGCATGCTCGGCATGGGGCCTTTCCCGTTTGAGGGGGAGGAGGACGCCGACCTCATCAATGCCGGCAAGCAGACCGTGACAGAGTTGCCGACGACGAGTTTCTTCTCCTCGGCTGACAGTTTCGCGATGATCCGGGGCGGGCACATCGATCTCGCCATTCTCGGCGCCATGGAGGTCACCGAAAAGGGCGATCTCGCCAACTGGATGATTCCGGGCAAGATGGTCAAGGGCATGGGCGGCGCGATGGATCTCGTCGCCGGGGTCAAGCGCGTCGTCGTGGTGATGGAACATACCGCCAAGGGTCAGTCGAAGCTGTTGCATCATTGCACGCTGCCGCTCACAGGATCGGCTGTGGTCGATCGCGTCATCACCGATCTCGCCGTGTTCGACATCGACAAGGAAGGCGGCACGGGTATGACGCTGGTGGGTCTCGCCGATGGCGTCACGGTTGACGAGATCAAGGCGAAGACCGAGGCGAATTTCACGGTTGCGCCGGAGTTGCGGACGCAGGCGGCCTAGGCCGATCTAGTACGCAGCCGGCCCTCGTAATCGCGCTTGCCGAGCGGTACGCCCCGCATGCGCAGGATATCGTAGGCGGTGACGGCGTGGAAATGGAAGTTGGGCAGCGAGAACGAAAGGAAGAAGGTCTCCGGCGTGAAGGCGAGTCTTCGCGGTCCGATCTGAAGGTCAAGATCCTTGCCCGCCCAGCTATTGACTTCATCGGGGTTGAACGCCCCCAGCGCTGTTACTGCCCGGCCGACCATGACCTGCAGGTCGGCGAAAGGCATCCGTCCGACCAGGGCGGGCGGGGCAAACATGCCGTTCTTCACGGCCTCCAGCCCCCACACGGAATGGTGCACCAAAGCTTCGATCTGGAAATGGAAGGGCGCCATGTCGTCGAAGAGGCGGGCGTTTACAAAGTCGTCCGGGTTGGCGCCGGTCTCGGCGCAGTGCCTGGCAGCGCGGTCGAGGAAGCCGGCGACGGCGCTCACGGTCTGCAGGAAGGTCGGCACGCTGAGGTCGTAGAGTGATGTTGCCATCGGCTTCCCCTTGTTTGAATTGGCCCGCGTTAGTTCCATGCGCCGTCGATCCGGCAATCTACCGCCAGCGAACCCGGGTCTTATGAGTCCTCTACGTAGCCGCCCTAAACAACCCGCGCGAAAACGAGCACATCGACACGCCGCGCCTTCGCCCGCAATAGCGCGCGGGACGCGGCGTTAACCGTCGAGCCCGACGTCATCACGTCGTCGACCAACACAATGGCGCGCCCCTCGATCCGCGCCGCCATGTCGCTTCTGACCTTGAAGGCGCCCTGCACGTTGATCGCGCGTTGTGAGGCGGTGAGGCTCGTTTGCGACTGCGTCGGCCGCACGCGGGCGAGGCTCAGCGGATCGGTTGGGACGCCGCAGGCCGCCGAGATCGCCTGCGCCAGCGCCTGCGACTGGTTGAAGCGGCGCGCCATCAGCCGCCCGCGATGCAGCGGAACGGGAACGAGAAGATCCGCGTCGACGAGAAGCTCGGCGCCGGCGCGCGCCATCCACGCGCCGAGCGGCTTCGCCAGCTCCATCCGGTCGCCATATTTCAGCCGGTGCAGCAGGTCGCGCACAGGCCCGTCCTCGAAATGGGCCACCGCGCGGGCTCTGGCGTAGACCGGCGGATTGGCCACCGCCTCGGGCGAGAGCAGGCCTTCATTGCCGAGATCGATTGGGAAAGGAACGCCAAGCCTTTCGCAGAAGGGCCGCTCGATGAAGCGCACTTTCGACCAGCAGGGCGCGCAGAGCGAACCATGCGTTTGCGTCGCCTCGCGACAGCTGAGACAAGCGGGCGGAAAGACGAGATCCGCCGCATGGGACAAGGCACGCAGCGCCGGCGCGGCGCGGGTGGAGAGGCCGCCGCGGAGGAGGCTGGCGGCTCTCTCCCACAGGCCCGGCGGCTCAAATGCCGTCGCTTCCTCCCCGGCGGAGGGGCCGGCGCCCGTCACGGTTCGATGCCGCATTCGGCGGCGATCGCCCGCCGCAAATGCCGTTGCAACGCTTCGACGATTCCGGCTCCACTGGCGCTGATCGCGGCGCCGCCGATCCGCTCTACAGGCGCGATCAATCGCAGGCTGTTGGTCATGAACACAGCGTCCGCATTCCGAAGCTCTACAAGGTCGAGCGATCGTTCCCGCGCCTTGAGGCCAAGCCCGCCGCATTCCGCCAGCAGAAAGCCGCGTATGACGCCGGGCAACACGCCGTCGCTGATCGGCGGCGTGACCAGTTCATCGCCAAACAGCGCGAACAGATTGCCAACCGAAGCGCAGGCGACGCGTCCCGCGCAATTGAGGAAGAGAACGTCGTTGCAGCCTTTGCCGGCGGCCTCGCGCATGGCGAGGATCGCATCGAGATAGGAGAGGGCCTTGAGGCGCGAGAGGGGCGATGTTTCGTTGCGGCGGACGGCCGCGACATCCATCGAGAGCCGCGGCCAGAAGAAGCCCGGCTCCAGGACGGAGAGGCTCGCCATCACGGTTGGCTTTTGCGGGCCCGTTGGCGCGAGGCCGCGCAGCCCCGGCCCGCGCGTGACGGTGATGCGCAGCGCGTGACGCCCGGCATGGGGGATCAGGGCGGCGGCGGCCTCGTGGATCGCATTGTGGTCGGCGTCGATGCCGAGGGTGGCGAGCGCGTCGGTGAGACGGCGAAGATGCGCCTCGGCGCGGAAAATGCGGCCATTCAGGACGAGAGCGGTGTCGAAGACGCCGTCGCCGAGCAGAAGGCCGCGGTCGCTGAGGTCGAAAGGCGCATGGCTCCCGGGAAAAACCGCGCCGTCAAGCCACAGCATGATCGCGCTCCCCGCATTGGCGGCGAGGGCCGGGGCGCGGCCGCGCCTCGAAAGGCGAACGAGGGTCCATCTCCATGCGCTCCAGGCGCCGGCGCCAGGGCAATGCGGCGTTTCCGGCTAATGCTTTTTGGCCCGGACCTTTGGCGTTTTTGCCGCCGCGCCATCGAGACCGGCGAGCCGCAGGGCGTTGGCGCGTCCGACCGCCAAAAGCCGATCCGACAAATTCTTGTCGGGCACGAGCCGCGCCAGCTGCAGCGACCCCATCATTAGCCCGAACAGGCCATAGGCGTTGGCGAGCCTTTCTTCGGGCGAGCCCGCTTCCGGCAAAGCCGATGCGATCCGCTCGGCGAGGCGTCCCGCCGCCTTGCCGAAGGCATTGCGCGTCGCCCGCGGCCGCCGCGCGATTTCCGGGGCCAGCGCCGCCAGCGCGCATCCCGTCGCCGCCTTGTCTCGGTGCGCGGGCGAGAAATAAAACTCGATGTAGGCGCGAAGATCGAGGGCCGCCGCCTCCGCCTCGTCCTGGGCGAGAGCGGGCGATGACCCGAGAGCTGCGATCAGGGCTTCCTTGACGAGCGCCTCCTTCGAGGCGAAATGGGCGTAGAAACCGCCATGCGTCAGTCCGGCGTCGGCCATCAGGGAGGCGACGCCGACTCCGTCGATTCCGTCCGAGCGGAAACGCCGGGCGGCGATATCGACCACCCGCATGTGGGTGTCCGCCTTATGGCCCTTCTCATACCGCGCCATGCAATCTCCACAATGTATCACAATTCGAACTGCGCCAAAGTCAACGCATAAAATGACATTTATAATACCGGTTGTGGGAAATCACAACGCCTCATTGGCAACCCGCCGGCGCGCGGCTGCGAACGATTGCTACATGCAAGCGTCTTCTATGCAATTCATTGATATCTAACAAAAATATATGAATATGACGGATGTACGGGATATAATATGTTCAGGTTCGGCGCCGGCGTGGCGAACCACCAGGGGCGCCTGTCTATTCGTCGTTCTCGCTGTTGAGGTTTTCTACCGCGATCGAGGCCGAGCCATCGGCGCGGTTTCGCAACCGCACGCCCGGCTGGCCATGATTGAGGAATTCGACGCCGCGCCCCTCGAGAGCAGCCTGAACCGCCTGCAGTTTTGCGCCGCCGCCGACAGGTTCCGCCTTCGACGCCTCCATGCGCGCGATGGCGCCGTTGCTCACATTGGCGAGCGCCGCCAAATCCGTCCGCTTCAATCCGATCAGCGCGCGCGCCGCGGCGAGTTGATAACCTGTGACCAGCATTTGCGGCGCCTCGACATCCGATTCGACGAACACTGGGGGAATCCTCGCCTCTCTTCGTCCGAATTGCAATTGCCGCCGCGTCGCCGCCTCCGCCGCTCGGCGACAACGCGCCGCGCCCTCGCGTCACAATTCCGGCATGGAAGTCTAGTACCCAATTTTGCCGAGGGAAGGCTCAGGTCGTGTCGATCTGGGCTATGTGGCGTGCGCCGCGCTCCAACGCTCGGATTAGTCCATGTCTGATCTGCCCATATCTGATGTCCCCCTCTCCGACGCGCGATCTGGCCCCGACGTTCTGCCGCGGGTCTGGGATCCGCAGACCCGCATCGGCGACATGCTGCGCGGACGGCGCGGCCTTGTGGTCGGGATCGCCAATCGGGATAGCATAGCTTTCGGTTGCGCCTCGAAGTTGCGCGGCTTCGGCGCCGAGCTGGCGGTCACCTATCTCAACGACAAGGCCGAACGCTTTGTCCGGCCGCTGGCCGAGGAAATCGAGGCCAAGCTGATCCTGCCGCTCGACGTCGAACAGCCCGGACAGATGGAGGCCGTTTTCGACCGCATCGGGGCGGAATGGGGCAAGCTGGACTTCGTCGTCCATTCGATCGCCTTCGCGCCGCGCGCCGATCTGCACGGCCGCGTGGTCGACTGTTCGCAGTCCGGCTTCCTGCAGGCGATGGCGGTGTCCTGCCATTCCTTCATCGCCATGGCGCGTCTCGCCGAGCCGCTGATGAACGAAGGTGGCGCGCTGCTGACGATGAGCTATTACGGCGCCGACAAGGTCGTCAATAACTATAACATGATGGGCCCCGTGAAGGCGGCGCTGGAGGCCAGCGTTCGCTATCTGGCGGCTGAAGTCGGCGAGCGCGGTATCCGCGTCTTCGCAGTTTCTCCGGGCCCGCTAAAGACCCGCGCCGCAAGCGGCATCGCCGCCTTCGATGAGCTGATCGACGACGCCGTCGCGCGCTCGCCCTCTCACCGCCTTGTCGACATCGCCGAAGTCGGCCGCGTGGTCGCCTTCCTTGTCGGAGGCTCCGCGTCCGGCATGACGGGCGATACGATTTATGTTGACGCCGGGTTGCATATTGTCGCCTGACAGTCAGCCGCCGCGTTCTTGCGGATGCTGGCGAACCCGAATTGATGCGCCGCCCTACGCGCTCTCTGGGGTCTCGACCAAACAATTTAACGAGGACCGCCGATGAACCAGATTTCATTCCCACCGAAAGCGACTTCGGACGCTCCGGCCGCGGCCAGCGCGTTCGCCTCCTTCGACACGCCGCTGCGGCGGTTTGGTCTCGACGAGAAACGCAAGCGCATCGCGGAGCGCATTGCCGAGGCGGCGACTCTGTCGCAGTCGCTGTCGACGCTCGGTTCCGGCTACGCGACGCATATCCGCGACGCGGCGAAGGTCGCCAACACGCAAACCGCGGCGGCGCTGCGCGACATCTGGTCTCAAAAGCGCGACCCCAAGGAGTTGTTTCAGGACTGGAGCGTCTATGCGACCGATTTCGCGCAGCGCACGGTTCTGTTCCTCGACATCATGCGGGAAGTCGGCAACACTTTCAACGCGCAGCTCAGCGCCGAGGATCGTCCTCCCGTGCTGGTCTATGACTACAACATCATTGTCGACGGCCGCAAACTGCAGCGGCCCGTCAACTATCTCCTGCTGGAGATCATCCCGCCGCAGGGCGTCACGGTCGATCAGAAGGAGCGCCCCTATATAATCATCGATCCGCGTGCGGGCCATGGTCCGGGCATCGGCGGCTTCAAGATCGAAAGCGAGGTCGGCGTCGCGCTGGCGCATGGTCATCCCGTCTATTTCGTCATCTTTTTGCCCCAGCCCGTACCGGGGCAGACGCTGGCCGATGTCACAGCCGCCGAGGGAGGTTTCGTGCGCGAGGTCGCCCTGCGCCATCCGGACGCCCCGAAGCCGGTCGTCATCGGCAACTGCCAGGGCGGTTGGGCTACGGCCCTCGTCGCCGCCTGCAATCCGCACGTCACCGGCCCGATCGTCCTCAATGGCGCGCCGATGAGCTACTGGGCGGGGACGCGCGGCAAGAATCCGTTGCGCTATATGGGCGGCCTGGCGTTCGGCGCCATGCCGGCCCTTCTCGCGTCAGATATCGGCAACGGCAAGTTCGACGGCGCCGATCTGGTGCAGAACTTCGAAAAGATGAATCCCGGCAACACCAAGTGGATGAAATATTACACGGTGTTCGCGAATGTCGACACCGAGGGGCCGCGCTTCAAGGGCTTCGAGAAATGGTGGTCGTCATTCTATTTCATGAACGAGGCGGAGATCCGGTGGATCGTTGAAAATCTCTTCATCGGCAACAAACTCCAGCGCGGCCTCGCCGTCCTCGGCCGCCACGGGACGGTCGACCTGCGCGAGATCAGGGCGCCGATCATCGTTTTCGCCAGCAAGGGCGACGACATCACGCCGCCGCCGCAGGCGCTGAACTGGATCGCGGAGGTCTATGGCGACGAACGCGAAATTCGCGCGCGCGGCCAGACCATCATCTATATCGTGCATGAAGAAATCGGCCATCTGGGCATTTTCGTCTCCGCCAAGGTCGCGCGCAAGGAACATGACCGGATCGTCACAACGCTCGACGCGGTCGAGGCGCTGGCCCCTGGCCTTTACGAGATGCACATCGAAAAAATCATAGGCGAGGGCGGCGAGCCTCAATATGTCGCCGGTTTCGAGGAGCGAAGGATCGCCGACCTTCGGGCCTACGACGACGGCGAAGACGATGAAGCATCCTTCGCGGTCGTTGCACGGCTGTCGGAGTTCTGGGTCGATCTCTACGAGATGACCATGCGCCCGCTGGTCCAGGCGATGGCGACGCCAGCCTCGGCCGATGCCCATGTGAAGGCCCACCCTTTGCGCATGCGGCGCGTTGCGCTCTCCGATAAAAATCCGGCGATGCTGCCGGTCGCGCCGCTGGCCGAGGCCGTCCGCGCCGCGCGCAAGCCGGCGCCGCCCGCTAATCCGTTTTTCAAAACTGAAAAGCTGTTCGCTGGCATGATCGCGCAGACGATGGATTTCTGGCGCGACGTGAAGAGCGCGACCGATGAATTGACCTTTTTCAGCATCTACGCCAATCCCCTGGTGGCGGGACTCGCCCGCAGGGAAAGCGCCGAGCCGAATATCGGCCTCGATGCGACGTTACGCGAACTGCCCGCCGTGCGCGAGGCCGTCAGGACCATTGCGCAGGGCGGCTATGTGGAGGCGGTGCTGCGCATGCTCATCCTGATGGCCCGTTCGCGCGGGAGAGGTGCGCCAGTCGAGACTTGAGCGCTCCAGCGCGATCTTGAATTCCACCGAGCCCTTCGCAAGCCTTGGCGTAGAGGCCCGCTCGCGGCTCATCCATCAGCAGACGCTGATCATCGACTTCGAGCCCGAGCAGGCGATCTCGACCCTGCCGGTCCTGCTGCCGCAATCCGCTGATCGCGACCGGGCGATCGCTCTCGTCGAGCAGATCGCCGGCGATCCGGCCGAGATGAGCGAACCGACCGTCCGGATGCTCGCGCATCTCAGACTGGCGCTGGGCGTCTCCGCGCATGCGGCCGCGCAGCCCTCCTTTGCGAACGAGGTTTACTGATGATTCACGTGAGCCGGCTTTTCTCCGATCTCGCGGTCGGCGATATCGCCACGATAACGCGCGTGGTGACGCCGGACGATCTTTACGTATTCGCGCATGTCAGCGGCAACCTCAATCCCGCCAATCTGCCGGGAACCGCGCGCGACGACGACGACATGACGGCGACCGCGCCCTCGATGTGGATCGGCTCCCTGTTCTCGGCGGTGCTTGGCAATCTCCTGCCGGGCCCTGGCACCATGTATGAAGCGCAGACGCTGCGCTTCCACGCCCGCGCCCATGTCGGCGATCTCCTCACCATTACAGTTCGCGTCGTCGAGCTGCGTGCGCCCGGCACGGTGGTGCTGGAGACGAGGGTCGAGTGCGACGGCGAATTGATCGCCAATGGCCAGGCCGAGGTTCTCGCCCCGACGATGCGGGCCGTGTCCGATGATTCAGCAATGCCGGCGCTCACGGTTCAGCGCCATCGCCACGTCGCGCGGCTGCTGGCCGCCTGCGAGCATTTGCCGGCGATGCCGACCGCCGTGGTCGCCCCCGACGAGGAAAACGCGTTGATGGGCGTTCTCGACGGATACCGCGCGGGGCTTATCGTTCCGATCCTGCTCGGCGACGAGAAGAAAATTCGCGCCGTCGCGGCGAGCCGGGACGCGGACCTCGCCGGCCTCGTCATCGAGGATTTGCCAAGTCATGACGCCGCCGCCGCGCGCGCTGTCGAACTGGTGCATCAGGGCAAGGCGGCGGCGGTGATGAAGGGGAACCTCCATACCGACGAGCTGTTGCGCCATGTCGTCAAGTCGCAAGGGGGCCTGCGCATCGGCCGGCGCATCAGCCATGTTTTCGTGATGGACGCGCCTTCGCTGCCGGAGCTGCTGCTCGTCACGGACGCCGCGATCAATATCGCACCGACGCTCGAGGAGAAGGTCGACATCGTGCAGAACGCGATCGATCTTGGCGTGGCGCTCGGCATCGCCGTGCCGAAAGTCGGCATATTGTCGGCGGTCGAGACGGTGAACCCGAAGATCCAGTCGACGCTCGACGCGGCGGCACTGTCGAAGATGAGCGAACGCGGCCAGATCCACGGCGGCATCGTCGATGGTCCACTCGCCATGGACAATGCGCTCAGCCTGTCCGCTGCGCGCACCAAGGGCCTGCGCTCCCTCGTCGCCGGGCGCGCCGACATTCTGGTCGCGCCCAATCTGGAATCCGGCAACATCCTCGCCAAGGAACTGACCTATGCGGCGCAGGCGCAGGGCGCGGGGCTGGTGCTCGGCGCCAAGGTTCCCGTGCTGCTGACCAGTCGCGCCGACGATGAAGGCCGCCCGGCTGTTTTCCTGCGCGGTCGCGGTGCTCTACGCCCATTGGCAGGCGAGCGGCGAGAGCGCGGTCAAGCCGGTCGCTTCGCCGGCGAGCCACGCGGGCGCCGTGTCGTGACCCGCTGCGTCGTCACCCTAAACGCCGGCTCGTCCTCGATCAAATTCGCGCTGTTCGAGGCGGAGGGCGATGCGAAGGACGCGGCGCTGAAGCCGCTCGCCGTCGGCCTCGCCGAGATGGTCGGCATCGAGCGGCGCCTGACCATCCGCGATGGCGCCGGCGCCAAAATCCATGAAGCGACTCGCGCCGAGACGCCTGGCGCGCCCTTTCACGCCGAAGCGCTGCGCCGCATCCTCGCCTGGCGCCAGGACGCCTTTCCCAATGCCGAGGTCGCCGCCGCCGGGCATCGCGTCGTCCATGGCGGCGTCTATTTCAACAAGCCCGTGATCGTCACCGATGAGGTGCTGCGCCGCCTCAGGGAGCTGACGCCGCTCGCGCCGCTGCATCAGCCGCATAACATCGCGGGCATTCTCGCCGCGCAGGAGGCGTGGCCGCATGTCGAGCAGGTCGCCTGCTTCGACACCGCCTTTCATCGCGGCCATCCCTTCGTCAACGACGTCTTCGCGCTGCCGCGCCGCTTTTACGACGAGGGCGTGCGGCGCTATGGCTTCCACGGTCTCTCCTACGAATATATCGTCCAGAGGCTGCGCAAGACCGCGCCGCTTTACGCGGCCGGGCGCGTCGTCGTCGCCCATCTCGGCAATGGCGCCTCAATGTGCGCGATCCGCGACGGCCAGTCGATCGCCAGCTCGATGGGCTTCACGGCGCTCGACGGATTGCCCATGGGCACGCGCTGCGGCCAGCTCGATCCCGGCGTCCTGCTCTATCTGATGCAGGAAAAGCATATGACCCCGGAGGCGATCGTCGATCTGCTCTACCGCGAATCGGGTCTCAAGGGTCTCTCCGGCGTCTCGCATGACATGCGCGACCTTGAGGCCTCGGACCGGCCGGAGGCGCAGCAGGCGATCGAATATTTCGTCTTCCGCATCCGCCGCGAACTTGGCGGCCTCGCGGCCGTGCTGGAGGGCATTGACGCCATCGTCTTCTGCGGCGGCATCGGCGAGCACGCCTGGCGCGTGCGCGAGCAGGTGCTGGAAGGCATGGAGTGGATCGGCGTCGAGCTAGACCGCACCGCCAACCGCGCCAACGCCGAGATCATATCGTCGTCGCGCTCGCGCGCGCGGGTGTTCGTCATCCCGACGGATGAGGAGGCGATGATCGCCCGCCATACCCATGCCGCCGTCGACGGGCGCGTGGAGGCCTAGATTGCGTCTCGCACCGGTTCGAAGCGGCGCGATCACGGCGACCTGGAACTTTGACCGCGGTTAACTCGAATGGCGAACAGTGATACAGGAATGACCTCTGAGCCGGGCCGCGGGGGCGGGCGCCGACAGTAGCAAGGGACGTCAATGGTCGACGAACGGGCTGCCCGGCGCGCGTTGATCGTGGTCGCGCTGCTCGGGCTGGCAGGCGGGCTCGGCGCGAAACTGGCCGGACGCCCCGAGCTGGCGCATGGACTCTGGACGGCCGGCGCGATCCCTGTCATCGCCAGTCTCGCCATTTCGATCATCCGCGATCTTCGCGCCGGAAGGATGGGCGTCGACGCGGTCGCGCTGCTCGCCATGGCGGCGGCCCTCGCTCTCCACGAAGCGCTCGCGGCGATCGTCATCGCCGTCATGTACGCGGGCGGCGCGGCGCTCGAGGATTTCGCGGTCGGACGCGCCGAGCGCGACCTCAAATCCCTCATCGATCGCGCGCCGAGGATCGCCCATCGGAAGACGGGCGAGTCGCTTTGAAGACATCGCGATCGAAAAGGTCGCCGTGGGAGACGGGCTGCAGGTGCGCGCCGGCGAGGTTGTTCCCGTCGATGGCCAAATCGCAAGTTCCAGCGCGACGCTCGACGAGTCGGCCGTCACGGGCGAGCCGATCCCCGTCACCCGTTCCGTGGGCGAGGCGGCGCGCAGCGGCGCAATCAACGCGGGCGAGACGTTCGAACTCAGCGCGTCGGCCACGGCGGGCGAGAGCACCTATGCCGGCATCGTGAAAATGGTCTCGGCGGCGCAGACCGCCAAATCGCCCTTCATCCGGATGGCGGATCGCTTCGCCCTGATCCTGCTGCCGGTGACGCTTGCCGTCGCCGGAGCGGCCTGGGCGTTTTCGGGAGATCCGATCCGCGCGCTCGCGGTTCTCGTCGCGGCGACGCCCTGTCCGCTCATTCTCGCCGCGCCCGTGGCCTTCATCGCCGGCGCGGCGCAGGCCGCGCGCCGGGGCATATTGATCAAGGGCGGCGGGCCGCTTGAGGCGCTTGCGCGCGCGCATACGGTGATGTTCGACAAGACAGGCACCCTGACCGTCGGCGGCGCGCGGCTGGTCGCCATAGAGACGGCGGCGGGGGAGGATCCCGAAGCTCTGCTCGGCCTCGCGGCCTCGCTCGAACAGGCCTCCCATCATGTCGTCGCGGCGGCAATCGTCGCCGCTTCCGCCGCGCGCGGCCTCAAGCTGCGGATCCCGCAAAATGTGCGCGAGACGATGGGGGCCGGGCTTGAGGGCGTCGTCGATGGGCGCGTCATTCGCGCCGGATCGCACCAGTTGGTTTGCGGCGCGGCGGGGGCGGAGGAATGGGCGGCGCGGGCGCTGCGGCGGGCGTCCTGGCGCTCCGCACTGAGCGTTTTCGTCTCGATCGACGGGCGCGCCGCCGGCGCTCTGCTGCTTGCGGATGAACTGAGGCCGGAGGCGCCGCGCGCGATCCGCGCGCTTCGCGCCGCCGGCGTCAGGCGCATCGTCATGGTCACCGGCGACCGCGCCGATTCCGCGGAGACCATCGGCGCCGCGCTCGATCTCGACGCCGTGCTCGCCGACCGCGTTCCCGCCGACAAACTCGACGCCGTCCGGCTTGAGCAGCGGCTGCACCCGACCGTGATGGTTGGCGACGGAATCAATGACGCACCCGCCCTCGCCGCGGCGGATGTCGGCGTCGCGATGGGCGCGCGCGGCGCCAGCGCGTCGTCGGAGGCGGCCGACGTCGTCATCCTTGTCGATCAGATTGATCGCGTCTCCGACGCCGTCGCGATCGCGCGCCGCACCCGCGCCATCGCCATGCAAAGCATCGTCGCCGGAATGGCGCTGTCCGGGCTGGCGATGGGCGCGGCCGCCGCCGGCTGGCTGAGCCCGGTCGTCGGCGCGCTGACGCAGGAGGCGATCGATGTCGCCGTTATCCTCAACGCGCTGCGCGCGCTTGGCGGCGGCCGCGACCGGCGCCGTGCGTCTATGCCAGAGGACGCGGCGCGCGATCTCCGCCAGGATCACGACAGGCTGAAGTCGAGCCTCGACCGTCTGCGCCAGATCGCGGACGCGCTCGACGACGCGGACGCGCGGGCCGCTGTTGAATATCTCGTCGAGGCAAATCTCATCGTCGCGAGGGATATCGTCGCGCATGAACGGGCGGACGAAGGATCCGTCTATCCGCAGCTCGCGGACATTCTCACCGACGGCGCGGGGTTGTTGGCGATGAGCCGGGCCCACCGCGAGATCCTGCACATGGCGCGCCTCCTCGCGCGCCTCGCCGATGGGCTCGATCCCGCCGCCGCGGATCGATATCTGATCCGGGACGGACAACGCATCGTCGAATCCATAGAATCTCTGGTCCGCATTCACAGCGCCCAGGAGGAGGATATCTATGAAAACGCCGGCCTCGCGTTCGTTTCGCGCCTTGGCGCGGGTCCGCCAAAGCCTTAGAGCGGGATGAGAAAAAGTGTAAGCACTTTTTCGCCCGCATCCCGCTCTAAATGATTGGAATCGATCACGTTTATGACTTTTGATCGATTCGATCCAAAGTCATCGTGATCTAGCGCGCTTTCCGACCGAACCGATCACGCGATCGATCAGAGATCCCTCCGCGCGCAAAAGCCGGAGCGGAGCGTCGCCTTTGCCGCGCAGGCTTCGCCTGTGCGATTTCGCACCCACGCGCCTTGCGAAAACTGACAAAGAACCTAGGGGAATATTCGTTCAACAGGTTGCTGACACATGATGGCGAACAATTCATTTCAGCGCCGTGGGCGTAAAGATGAGATCCGTGCGGCCATTGGCCACCTGCCGCCCGGCTATAGCCGTTACACCGACCCGGCGATCTTTCCGAGATTCGGCGGCGATGAGTTCGACCCGCCGCCCTATTCCACGGACCGGCGCTCGACCATCGTCCCCCCGGCATCCGGCGGGCCGCGCCACGGCATCGTGAACAGGGGATCCGCCATGCTTGCCGAGGGCGCGCCGTTCACGGGCGATCGTTTCCACGGGAAGCAGAACCCGCAATCCTCGCATAGCATGCAGCCGCGTTAGCGCGGCGCGCAGCTGCGGATTCAGCGCGCGCCAGCCGCGCCGTAATCCCAAGGCTCGAACCCGAGGCCGCAGGCGGGGCTCACCGTGCCCACGCCAGTTCCGCCGCAGGGGGCCCCGGAGCCCGGATCGATCTGTCTGACGTTGAACGCAAAGTCACCCTTGGCCATGTTGACGAAATTCGGACCAACGGCGCCAAAAAGGGAATGAACGTCCTCGCCGAGCGCCTGCCATTCAGCGAATGACTTTTCCGGAGCGTGGCGGCCATAGAAGGTCGGCGCCTTTCCAGTCTGGGCGTAGAGATTGTAATCCATCCGCGAGAATTGCGGATAGGCCGTCGTGGCGCCCACGACCTGAGGGAAATCAGTTTCGCCGCCCCCCGTCACTTCCCACGCGGTGATATTGTTCGTTTCAATCCTGTAGGGATTGCCTGGCAGCTGTTCGACCCAGCTCCATGTGATCTCGCCGTCGGAACAGGAGCCGCTTGTGCAGGCCGGCGGCTCCGTCCCGCTTTTTCCGATCCCGGAAAATGAATACAGATTTCCTGAATTGATGACGAAGCAGGTCTTGTTGCATTTAAAGGCGCGCTCGCTCCACCAAAGCAAATCAAATGGAGGCACGTCCGCCCGCGGCCCGTAGTCTGCGCCGATTTTCGAGCCAGCGGGAAACACGCCCGCCCAGATGTTATTCTTGAAGATCGAGCGCAGGCCGCCCGTGTGCTGGGTCAATCGGGTCGGATAGGGCGTCAGGCCGCCGACAGTGGCGGTGTTATAGAACAGATTGTGATGCTCGTTGACGCCGTTCGAGTCATTGCCGTCATGATAATCGAGGATCGCGTCGAACCCATGCGCCTTCACGGTTCCCTTGCCGGCGCTAACTGTCTGATAGGCCCCGGCGCTTACGTCGTGAACCCTGTTGTACGCGACCGTCAACCCGGCGACCGAGCCGTCTCCGGGACCGTCTTGCGGACCGTCCAGATAAAGGCAGCCGAAGTCATTGGCCATCGACGAGCCGGGAACCCGCACGCCGTTCAGGCTCGTCTCATAGCCGCAATTGTAGATCTCATTATAGGAGAGTTCATTGTCGAAGGCGTTCAGTCCGACGATGCCGCCATAAGACGGCTTTCCCGGCCTCGCCAGGCCCTGCGTGCTTTCCGCGAAACCGAAACTCGGGCAATCATGAATCGTGTTGTGGGTCACCGTGAACCGCTGCCACGCCGAAATCGAGACGCAGGCGACGGCGGAGTTGACGAGCCCTGCGTCATAAGCAAAATTATTCGTGAATGTCTGGCAGCAATCATGCCCGCCGCTCAAGTCGACGAACCTCATGCAATTGCATAAATTATATGAAGCGGTGCTCGCCGCGAAGTCTCGCGTTCCGTAGTAGCCTTCATCCGCGTTATAGTGAAATTGGTCGTAGTCATTGACGTTCATTCCGGCCGTCCACAACGAACCGCCCGCTTCGTGAATTGTGCTGTTCCTGATCGTGATGTTATTCGACCCCCAGGCCGTGGCGATGGCGCTCCCGCCCATATGCGTGACCTCGACGTGATCGAGAACCACATTGCTCGCGCCGATCGTCACGACGCCCCAGTTGGGGGCGGCGTAATGCGCCGACGCGTCGACAATATAGCCGCCCACCGCGCCAGAGATATCATTGACGCCGGTGAAGACCGAGGAGTTGGTGTGCTCGAACGCAATATTTCTGATCACGAGATTTCCAACCGGCGCGCCAATGGCGCCCCCGGTGAGAGCCGCATCATGCGCCGAACTGGAGATTTCGAGCAGCGTCTCCAAAGGTCCGGGGATGATGACATTGCCCGGCGCGTTGATGCTGGCGCATGTTTCGCCGGCTCGCGGCGTATAATAGATGAGGCCGGCGCTTCGGTCCGTATAGACCTCCCCGACGTACCCGCCGGCGCCGAGATCCTCAAAACGGTTCCACACGCGATAACCCATCCCTGCCCGGAGAACCTCTCCGCTGTCCGGCTCTGGCTTCAGCGGCCGGCTGTTCAGGGTGACCGTTCCGGCTGACGCCGTGAACACCGGGATAAGATTGCCGCCTGCGTCGCCGGCCGCCACTTGAGCCTTGACGTCGGTTTGATTGAAGCGGCTTTCGAAATCGGTCCCGTTATAGGGGAAGCGGTTGATGCCGTGCTGATGCGTCCGGTCTCCCCCGTTGGAGGATTGCACGGGGTCCTGCACGCCGATCACCGCCGAGGCGATGGCCAGGATCGGGGGGCCGCCGGGCTTGCTGGCGACGGCGATGTTTCCGGCGCCCGTCGCGGCGGATTTGCTGACGATCCAATAGCGTCGGATGGCTTTAAACGGTGGGCTTGCGGCGTCGAAGCCGATCGTCTCGCCGACCATGCCAATCCGCGAAAGATCGCTGATCCCGATATCGGCGGACCCGCGCGTGAGCGTCGCCGTCGGCGAAGTGGCGACGCTCGAGCCGACGATCTCGCCGGGAACGCCGGGGATCGTTTTCCAGGCGTTGCCGGGGCCGATGCGCGGATTGATGACTTCCTGCGCGCGCTTGCCGTTGACCCACATGACTCCGACATAGAGCTTTGCGTTTGCGCCTGTTAAAGGCGCCGAGCCCGCCAGCGCATCGGAGACGCAGGCAGCCGCTCCGGTTCCGTTCGGAAGCTTGATCGCGCGCCACGTTCCGGCGATGTCGCGTCCGCCGCTCCACACCGCCTGAGCGCCATTATAAACATCGAAGGTCGTGCTGAAGCCGGCGTTGACGGTGTGCGCGGATGTGAAGAGCGCCGTCTGCGGCAGATAGAAAGGTCCGGCGCCGCCGTCAAAAAGCAGCTTGTAGTTGTAGCTTGCTCCGGCGCCGGCGCCGCCGGCCTGCGCGATGTTTTGCGCGAGGAAGGACAGCGCCTTCTCGACCGTCCGGCAGGGGCTCGCGTAGGTGCAGTCGGCGCCGATGGCGTGGCCCTCGCTGTCGTGGCCCGAGGGCGAGAAATAGGCGTCCGCCCTTGGCGCCGCGGCGGCGGATCTCGCCTCGAACATAGCGGCCTGCGCCGCGACGCTCCACAGCAGGAGCGCAAAGGCGATCGCAATCTTCGGCAGGGTCGCATTCATTTTCCGCAAGCGGCCAATCTCCAGCAGAAGCATTTGCAAACCCACCAAGCTCGGCGGCTTTTCCTCCGCGCCGGATCGCGGCGGAACGCGCGACAAAACCGGCGCGAACGAGGCTCTTCGACGAGGTCCCGCCGGCGATGCGCCAAGCGATTTTATTTTGTCTCCGCCGCGCATATGCCGCCTGGACGATTTGCGGCGTTGTCCGTTGTCCGCTCGATCTTCACGATATCAGGCCGGATCTTCGTGTAGGTGATGCCGGGGCGAACGACCGATTGTCCGACCCCGAGGCTGGCCAATTGCTTCAACGACCATGCCGATCGATCGCTGTTGTAATTGGGGAATTCCATCAGATAGTCGACTTTGGTGTCGATCAAATAACCGTCATGATCGATCCACCCCTTGCAAAAATAGCGGAGCAGCCGCGAATCGGTAATCCCGTCGAGCGAACGAATTGCGAAATTATCGGCGTATTCGTAGCGGGTCTGCACTTCCTGATAGCCGAGCGTCGCCGGCGCCGCGGGCGGCAGTCCAAGCGCCTCCGCCAGCTTGAGGGAGGCCGCCTCGCGCCGCCCGGGAGCCTTTTCGACCTGCACCAGCGTCGATTCCGCTCCCGCCGCGTTTCGTCCCATATCCGCCCGCAGAAACGTCTCGAGGGAGATGTTGCCGAGGAAGGCGACGCCGAGGATGGCGATCAGGCCGGTCGCCACTTGCGGCTTGAGCCAGGGCGATTGAACCGCGGTTTGCAAGCCGAGCGCGGCGAGGATCAGTCCATAAGGCCAGACGAAGACGGAATAGCGCGCGAAATGGACCGCCGGGAGCAAATTGAACACATAGGCGCGCCATGAAGGCGAAAAACACGGCGGCGAGCGTCAGGGTCTTGAGGCGAGCCTCGCGGTCGCGCGAATGAGAGGTGAGCGCGAGCGCCACGGCGGCGAGCGCCGGAACGACGATGCTGAAATAACTCAGGATGCGGATGAGGACTTTGCCGTTGACGGGGATTTTGCCGATCCAGAAGCTGTCGGAATACATCGACAAAAGCCGGCGCGCCTGGCCGGCTCCGTAGGGCATTTCGCCAGCGTAGCGCCAGAAAATTCCAACATAAGCGAGTATCGCGACGACGAAAACGAGGCCGAAGGCGATGAGTTGGACGAGATCGCGGACGATCGGTCGTTTGAACCAGACTGTCCCGACGATGCGCATGATCAACAGGATCAATGCCAGGGGCGCCGCTTCGGGGCGGAGCCAGAAGAGGACGCCCGCGATCAGCCCGGCGACGACGTCCTGGGTCAGCGTCGGCGCGCGTTTCTCGTCGTACCAGTGCGCGGAGATGATGAAGTAGACGAAGAAAAGGCTAAGGGCCGCGAAGAGGACGTTTTCGGTCCCGAGCAAGGCGGAATAGGCGCTGCCCGGCAACCACAAGGTAAACAGGGCGCCAAGTTCGCGCCAGGGCCGTTTGACGCCAAGTTGTCCCGCGACAAGCCAGGTTGCAAAGGCGCTGAGATAAAGCGAGGCGAGGCAAAGCGCCTTGACCGCCAGGGGCGTGGCGGCGGGGCCGACGAGCCGCATGATGAGGGCGTCCACCAACATGAACCCCATCGAGGTCTCGCCGCTGTTGGCTTCATTCAGATTGAATTGCAACGGATGGCCGCGCAACAGGTTGTTCGCGTAGATAAGGTGGATTTCGGCGTCGCCGGAGAAAACAGTCCAGTATTGGAAGGGATGAAGCAATCCGACGATCGCGACGAAGGCGATCAAAAGGGTTTCTGCTCGGAAATAAGGAGTAGAAGCTGGCATTCTGTTCCCTCGGGTCTGGCGCGCGACACGTGACATTCGCGCGACGGCATCGTCGCGAAAGCGTCGTTCTGACACAAAAAATATGTTATTGCAGCGCCGCCGCCCGGAGCCGCCTTTTGAAAATCACGCCCTCCACATCAGGCATGATGCGGCGCGTGATTGGCGGATGCGGCGCCGCCATGAATTGCGGATGTCCCGACCAAGCAGATCGTGCGCCTTCGGCGCCGTCTCCAGCCGTTTTAGAAAATAACATAGCGAATTCAGGATGTCATCCATTTGATCGGAAGACCGGTAAACAGACAACATACTAAAATAATCGACATCGGCGGGGCGCAAATCGTCTTCGCAAAGTCAAGGCTTTCTTCGCGAGACCGGGCGCCGGCGTCAAAAAATGGCTGCGGCGCCGATCAAAGCGGCGCGGCCCCTTGGCGGGGCGCTTCAGAGCTCCGCGCCGCGCTTCTTCGAGATATGTCCAGACATAGGCGCCAAAGGAGCGCCATGTCTCGAGACGAAAGCGATCGGGCGCGACCCGCCACAGCACGATCTCGGCCTTGCCGAGCAGGGTTCGCGCGCACATGCCGACGGGAAAGGCGCGCGGCGTCAGATCGAGCGGGCAGCCCGTATTCAGAAGATCCTCAGCCTTCGGCCCCGCGATCTCGACGGCGCAATTGCGGTGGCTGATATCCACGAGGGCGTGGGGCAGGGGCGCGAGGCTTTCGGCGAAGGCCGCGCGTATCGAACCGCTTGCGCCATCCGGCGCGAGCAGCAGCCATTCGTCGGGTCCGAGCCATAAGGCGGCGCGATCGCCGGCGATGGCGGCGCGGCAGGCCTCACGCGGCAGGGCGAGGCCAAAGGCCGCGCCCGCCGCGTCGATCGCCGCCGGCCGGCCACGAAAGGAAAAGCGCGCGGCGGGCGGCAGCGCGGTCACCGCCGCGGCGGCGGCGGATGCCGCGAAGCTGTCGAACGCGCCGCCGCGCGTGACGAGATCAGACATGGATGCGCGCTCCTTCCGGATCGACGAAGGCGGGATCGACAATTTTCACTGCGATATTGCGGTCAGGCATCGGCGCAAAAAGCGTCTGCCCGAGGCGCGCGCGCCCGGCCGAAATCATCGCCAGGGCAATGGACCGGCCAAGCGTCGGGCTATGGTAGGAGGAAGTCACATGGCCAAGCGCCTTCATGGGCGCGCGCTGTCCCGGATCGGAAACGATCTGGGTGCCTTCTTCGAGCACGATCTTCGGATCGTGCGTCGAGAGCCCGACGAGCTGTTTGCGCCGCGGATCAGCCATAGACGCCCGCGCCAGCGAACGCTTGCCGACGAAATCCGCCTTCGTCTTGCCGATCATGCCGCCGAGGCCGACGTCATCGGGCGTCGTCGTGCCGTCGGTTTCCTGCCCGACGATGATATAGCCTTTTTCGGCGCGCAGAACATGCATGGCTTCCGTGCCATAGGGCGTCACGCCATAGGGCTGGCCGGAGATCGTCAGGGCCTCCCAGACGGCGCGGCCGAAATCGGCCGGGACGTTGATCTCGAAGCCGAGTTCGCCCGTGAAGCTGACGCGCATGAGGCGGGTCGGGACGCCGCAGATGCGGCCCTCGCGGATCGTCATATGCGGCATGGCCGCGGCGCCGATGTCGATGTCCTCGACGAGCGGTTCGATCGCCCGGCGGGCGTTCGGGCCCTGAACGGCGATCACCGCCCATTGCTCCGTGACGGAGGTCAGCCAGACGTCGAGACCGGGCCATTCGGTCTGCAGATAATCCTCCATCATGCCGAGGACGCGCGCCGCGCCGCCCGTCGTCGTCGTGACGTGGAAACGGTCGCTCGCCAGCCGGCCGACGACGCCGTCATCCATGATGAAGCCGTCCTCCCGCAGCATCAGCCCATAGCGGCAGCGGCCGGGCTCCAGTTTCGTCCAGGAATTGACATAGACGCGGTTCAGGAATTCGGCGGCATCCTTGCCGACGACCTCGATCTTGCCCAGCGTCGAGGCGTCGAAGACGCCAAGCGAGGTCCGCGTCGCCTTGACTTCCCGCGCCACGGCCGCGTCCTTGTCCTCGCCGCGCGCCGGAAAGAAGCGCGCGCGCTTCCACAGGCTGACATCCTCGAATATGGCGCCCGTGCTCCTGCGCCCAGCCGTGGATCGGCGTCATCCGCACCGGATCGAACAGTTCGCCGCGCCCCAGCGCCGCGAAGGCGCCGAAACTGACCGGCGTATAGGGCGGGCGGAAGGTCGTGAGGCCGATTTCGGCGATTGATTTCTTCAGCGCATCGGAGGCGACCGCGAGCGCATTCATATTCGAGGTCTTGCCCTGGTCGGTCGCCATGCCATTCGTCGTGTAGCGCTTGATGTGCTCAATCGACCGGAAGCCTTCCCGCGTCGCGAGTTTGATGTCCTTGACCGTGACGTCGTTTTGCCAATCGACGAAGGCTTTCACTCGCGATGCGTCGCGGTTGTGGGGGAGGGCGCCGAGGAAACCGCCGGCTCCCGCTTCAAGCGCCTCGACCGCGAAGCGCCGGCTGGGCGTGGCGCCGAAGCCGGCCGCCAGCGCCGCCTGTTCGCCAGCGCGATAGCCGTCGGCCAAAGCCGCGCCAAGGCCGAAAACGCCGTGGCAGGCGCCGGCGGAGCGCTCGCGCTCAACGGATTCGCCCGGCACATAGGCCTCGATCGCTTCGTCGAATTTCAGCTTGCCGCGCGATTGCGAAAAGAGATGCACGCTCGGCGTAAAACCGCCCGACATCAACAGGAGATCGCAGGCGAGCGCGCCGGCGTCATTGACCGAGCCGTCCGCCTGCAGCGCGCCGAGGCGGACGCCGGAGACGCGCAGACGCCCGCTTGTTCCCGTCACCACGGTCCGGGGCAAAACATTCAGTCCGGCGGCCCGCGCCGCGGCGGGGAGGGGGCCATCGGCGGTCGGCCGCAGATCGACGACGGCGGCCACGGCGACGCCTGCCGCCGCGAGATCGATCGCGGCGCGATAGGCCTCGTCATGGGCGGTGGCGACGACGACGCGGCTTCCGGCTTTGACGCCATAGCGCTTCAGATAGGAGCGCGCCGCGCCGGCCAGCATGATCCCCGGCCGGTCATTGTCGGGAAATGCGAGCGGGCGCTCCAGCGCGCCGGTCGCCAGCACCACTTCCTTCGCGCGCACATGCCAGAGCCGCTCACGCGGACGCTCGGGGTCGGGCGTCGGCAGATGGTCGGTAAGGCGCTCCGCAAGGCCGATGAAATTATGGGCGAAATAGCCAAAGCCGGTCGTTCTCGGCAACAAAGTCACATTGCCGCGCGCCGCGAGTTCCGCCAGCGCGCCGGCGGTCCATTGCGCGAGACTGAGCCCTTCGATCGTCGCTCCGGTATCTGTGAGCAACGAGCCGCCGGGCTCCGCTTGTTCATCACAGAGGATGACCCTCGCGCCGCTTGCCGCTGCGGCCAGAGCGGCTGCGAGCCCGGCGGGGCCGGCGCCGACCACCAGCACGTCGCAATGGGCGTAGCGTTGCGTATAGCGATCGGCGTCCGCAGCCGTCGGCGCCTTGCCGAGCCCGGCCATGGCGCGGATGTTGGGCTCGTAAAAGCGCTTCCAGGCGCGCTTCGGCCACATGAATGTCTTGTAGTAGAAGCCGGCCGGGAAGAAACGCGACAGCCTGTCATTGATCGCGCCGATGTCGAAGGCGAGCGAGGGGAAGCGGTTTTGGCTCTCCGTGACGAGGCCGTCGTAGAGTTCGATCTCCGTCGCGCGGAGATTGGGCGTATAGCGCGCCGGATCGGCGCCAACTCCGACAAGCGCGTTCGGCTCGTCGGCTCCGGCGCCAAGAATGCCGCGCGGACGATGATATTTGAACGAGCGCCCGACAAGATGCACGCCATTGCGCCAGCAGAGCCGAGGCGAGCGTGTCGCCCTGGCATCCCGTGTAGCGCCGGCCGTCGAAGCTGAATTGCAAGGGCCTGCGCGCGATCCACCCGGCCGCCCGCCTGTGTGCGAAAAGGCGCGTTCATCGGTTTGCGCCCTCTTTCAGCCCTCGAGATCGGGCGCGGCGCGCCGATCTCATAGGTGGCGAGGAAAAAGTCGCTCACCGTGTCGCGCACGGCGTTGAAAAAGCGCGCGCAGCCATGGGTGTGGCGCCAGCGCTCGAAATGCGCGCCTTTCGGATTATCGCGCATGTAGAGAAATTCCGCCCATTGCGCGTCGGTCGTCGCGGCCGGATTTTCCGGGCGGACGACATGGGCCTGTCCGCCGTACTGGAATTCGATTTCCGGTCGCGGGCCGCAATAGGGGCAATTGATCACAACATGGTTTCGACCTTTTAAGTGCATGGCTCATGCGCGACCGCCGCCGCTGCGGCCTCGTCGATCAGCAAGCCGTCGCGGAAGCGGTCGAGCGCGAAGGGGGCGTTGATCGCATGCGGCTCGTCCCGCGCGATCGTATGGGCGAACACATGCCCGGCGCCGGGCGTCGCCTTGAAGCCGCCGGTGCCCCAGCCGCAATTGACGTAGAGGCCCGGCACGGGAGTCTTGCCGATGATCGGCGAACGATCGGGCGTGACGTCGACGATGCCGCCCCAGTTGCGCAGCATGCGCATGCGCCGGAACATCGGAAATAATTCGCAGATCGCATCCAGCGTGTGGTTGGCGATGTGGAGGCCGCCGCGCTGGCTGTAGGAGACATAGGCGTCGGTGCCAGCGCCGATGACGAGCTCGCCCTTGTCGGATTGGCTGATGTAGGCGTGAATGGTGTTCGACATGACGACGCAGGGAAAGGCCGGCTTCACCGGCTCCGACACCAGCGCCTGCAGCGGATAGCTTTCAAGGGGTAAGCGCACGCCCGCCATCGCCATCACGACGCTGGTGTGGCCCGCCGCCGACACGCCGATTTTCTTGGTCCGGATCAGGCCGCGCGTCGTCTCCACCGCCTCGACGGCGCCATTGGCGTCGCGGCGGATCGCCTTGACCTCGCAATTCTGGATGATGTCGACGCCGCGCGCGTCGGCCGCGCGGGCGAAGCCCCAGGCGACGGCGTCGTGCCGGGCCGTGCCGCCGCGCCGCTGCAGGGCGCCGCCGAGGACGGGATAGCGCATGCCGGGCGCGATATTCAGCGGCGGGCAGAACGCCTTGCATTCTTCGGCGTCGAGCCATTCATTGTCGACGCCGGCGAGGCGGTTGGCGTGAATGTGGCGCTTGAAGGACTGGATGTCGTGAACATTATGCGCCAGCATCAGCACGCCACGCGGCGAATACATGACATTGTAGTTCAGCTCCTGCGATAGCCCTTCCCACAATTTGACGGCATGGTCGTAGAGCGCGGCGCTTTCCTCGAACAGATAGTTGGAGCGCACGATCGTCGTATTGCGGCCGGTGTTTCCGCCGCCGAGCCAGCCGCGTTCGAGCACCGCGATATTGGTCATCCCATGTTCGCTGGCGAGATAATAGGCCGTCGCGAGGCCATGGCCGCCGCCGCCGATGATGATCGCGTCATAGGCGGGTTTTGGCTCCGGCGCGCGCCATTGCGGCCGCCAGCCCTGCTGGCCGCGTAGTCCTTCGAGAAAAAGCGAGAAGGCCGAATATTTCTGCATGACAGGTTGCAACCCTGATTGCGAGGCGGCGAGAAGAGGGGCAGGGCGAGAGCGGGGCGATAATTTCGAGAGAAGCCGAGTACGCATGGCGCGCCCTGCGGGCCGCCGCGCGTCAGCCGAGCAGCATGCGCAAATGGTCGTTGAGGAATCGTCCCTTCGGATCGAGGCGGCGGCGCAGCGCGCGAAATTCTTCAGCGTGCGGATAGAGATGGTTGACGTCGTCTGTGTCAAGGAAATGCAGCTTGCCCCAATGCGGCCGGGAATCGAAGCGGCGCAGGATCGCGTCGACGTCGCGCAGAAAATCCCAATAGTCGACGCCAGGGCCGCCAGAGACCGACAATGTAATGCTGTCCTGATGGTGGAAGGGGCTGAGCCAGGCGGGATCGCCCGCAGTGAAGCGGTATTCAATCGGGTAGATGCAGTTCGTGTGCTTCGTCAGCATCAATTCGCGCACGGCGCGGACCGCTTCCTTGCCATGCGCGACGGGCACCGCATATTCGAGTTCGTGAAAGTTCGGCACATATTCGATCGGGTAGATTTCTGAACTATAGGCGACGCGCTCGAAGGGCGCTTCCAGCGGCGGCGCATCGGTTATGTCCATCACCTTCATCTCGCACACATCGGCCGTCTTGGTTGTGCTCGTGCCCGGCGCGTCGGCGGTGTCGGGCAGGCAGTAGAGATGCCGGCTTTCCGGCGTCGGACACCAGAAGAAGCCGAAATGCCGGTGGTTCGCCGCCAGCTCGTCATGCCGCGCCATGCAGGTCTCGAAATCGTCGCGCCAAAGGCGCTCGCGCAGATTATACGCCGCGCTGACCTGCAGCGTGATGGCGGAGATGACGCCGAGCGCGCCAAGCGAGACCTGGGCGGCGTGCAGCAGATCCTTGTCGGATTCGTCGATGACCAGAATTTCGCCATTCGGTTGCACCAGCCGCAGGCCGACGATCTGCGAGGCGAGGCAGCCGAGCCGCGCGCCGGTGCCATGCGTCCCGGTCGTGAAGGCGCCCGCGACCGCCTGCGTGTCGATATCGCCCTGATTGGTGAGCGAGAGGCCGAGGTCCTTCAGCGCGCGGCCGATGTCGCCAATGCGCGCGCCGGCCGCGACGGTGACGCGCTTGCGCGCGGCGTCAACCTCGAGAACGCCGCGCAAACCCGCGAGCGAGAGCAGCAGCCCGCTGGTGGCGACGACGGGGGTGAAGGAATGGCCCGAGCCGGCGCAGCGGACGCCAAGGTCGCGCAGATCGGCCTCGCGCACCATCTCGGCGAGCAGCGCCTCGCTGTCGGGCGCGGCCCTGTATCGGGAAATGCAGGACTGATTACCGACCCAATTGCGCCAGAGTCCGCCTTTTTCGAACTGCATTGATCCTCTCCCGGAACAGCCTTGGCGACATAGCTGGCGCAGCATCGCCTTTTCGCCAATATCCCAAAAGAGCCATTCAGCTCCGCCCGCGCGGCAGTCGCCGCTTGCGCCGCAGCGCGCAAGAGCCATGCGGCGCTTCGCTTGAACCGCTTCGGTCCGCTGCGGTGCAACCGCCGGAATCTTATCGACCCCGCCGCGCCGCGAACCGTTGCTTGGACGCAACGCGGGGAAAGTTAATGCGCCGGGCCGCGTTTTCCAACTTGTGCATTGTCATTCGTTCAACTGATACTCGCCATCAGGAGGATTTGCGTCCTCTCGATCGACGGTCCGCCCATCGACCAGTTCGCCTAGCATTCATTGCCCGAAGCCGGCCAGCCGCAGCCGGCGGCTCGAAAATCGAGCGGGATTGGAAAAGCGGCATGACCTTCGAACGGGGGATGCGCCATGACGCCGGGCTACATTTACGAGCAGGGTGCGAATGACTACAATGAGGGCATTCCGTTGAGCGGCAACCCTTACAATCCGGCGTTGTCCACAGTCGCGCACGAAGCCTGGAAAGATGGCTGGCTCGATGCGAGCCGGGCGCGGGGCCGGCGCTTGCGCGCTCTCGAAACTGCCGCGCGCACCATTTGTTGAAGTTTGCGGAGCCGACGCAAGGCGCCGGTTCGCTTCTTCTCCGCGCGAAGCCGGCAATTTCTTCTTCCGCAGGCGCCTCGCATCGGCCGGAACGCGCCCCACAATCGGGTTGTTGTGACCAAGCATTTCAGTCGTCTCGCCGCGCGTTGAAGGTCGCTCCGGGCGTCGGTCGGCGAGTTCTCCAACCGATAGAGACCAGCGACGTAGATAATGCGGTCAGATAGGTTCGCCACGGTTTGCAGGGGACGCCCCATCCCAGCATGTGGGTCATGCGGATCGGGCTGTTCCGCATCGGGTGGATGACGCGGGGCCTGTTAAATCACGCACGACTGCTCTTTTGCAGAAGTTTCGCGCGCGGCTTCCCTCAGTGCGGCGGTGCGCGCAGAACCGTGGCCTTCCGGCCGGGCGGCAATTGGTCGATGACGAGCAGCTTGACCGGCGTCTCCCCGACCGTTTCGCCGAAGTGCCAACGGGCGACGCTTTCAGCGATGAACTCGCCCGCATGATAGACCCTCGACGAGGAGCCGACCTGCTGAACCAGAAGGTCGCCCTGAAGCACATAGGCGTAGCGCTGGAACGGATGCTTGTGCTGCGGCAACCGGGCGCCCGGCGCGATATCATAGGTCGATACGACAAGCTGCAAGCGTCCGCGCGGCAGGGTGATCGGCTGCCCGACGGCGTTCTGCGTCGTTTTGACGATTTCCTTGACGACGATGGGGTCCTGCGCGCTGGCGTCGCTACAGGCGAAGGGGGCGAGGAAGAGGCCGGCGAGGAACGCCGCGCGGTGAAACATGTCATTCTCCTGTCCGGAGGCGTCGGACGGCTGTCCGAGGCGTCGCGCGCGTCGGCGCAAAATCGCGCGAGTCACGGGCAGGCTACGCCATCAATTGATCTAAATACTTAATTGCGCTGGCGTTCCTCTCGCCTATTTTCAGAATGCAGCGGCGATCGCAGAGCCGGCAAGCGCGCCTCCGAAGACGAGGAGAACGACAGCGGCGATATGTGAGGTCAGGGTTGGCGTGCGTATGCCGCATCGCCGGCCAGAGCCGGCGCGACATTGCGCTCCCGCGACCCAAGGCCAATCGCGCGCATGCATTCGTGGAAAAACACGGGCGCGCGCGACGGCTTGTCCGCAGGCTTTCGGTCGGATGGCCGGCTCAGCTAAATTCAGTCGACGAACTGATTGATTTCGCTGGCGCTCCCTAGGGGAATCGAACCCCTGTTTTCGCCGTGAGAGGGCGACGTCCTGGACCGCTAGACGAAGGGAGCGTGCTGCGGAAGCAACGCTTCTATATTGGAGTGGACGACGCCGCAAGCTGATCGTCGCGCAGGATTGGTTTTTCCATGCGTGCGCCCGCCTCAGTCGATCGGCGCAGAAAGAAACGCCGGCGACGCCTCCGCGCGGGCGGAGAAATCCGCGAGGCGGGGAAATTGCCGCGCCTCGACCATTTCGGCGAGAACGCTCTGGGTGAAGCGCCAGGCGACGGCGACGCTGATGTCCTGCTGCAGCGGCCGCGCGCCCGAGGGCCAGCCCTCGATCGCACCAAACTCCGCCTCAAGAAGCCGGTACGCTGCGAGCAACTGCCCGTGGACCCGCTCGATCCAGGGCTCATGCTGCTTCTCTGCGGGCCGAAGGTTCCTTTCAAAGGCGATCTGGACCGTCTTTTCGCAGGCGATCAGCGCCAGCCCGACGAATCGCAGGGCTTGCGCGCGCGCTTCCAGATCTTCGGGCAGCAGACGCAGCGCCGGCGGCGCGAGCCGGTCGGCGTAATCGAGGATGAGGCTTGACTCCATCAGCACGATTCCGCTGTCCGTCACGAGGGTCGGCGCCTTCACGACGGGGTTGACCTTCGCGAAATCGTCGTAGTGACGAAACACCGATATTTGTTCATGCGTGAAGGGGAGCTGCATGAGCCGCAGGGAGATCGCCACTCTGCGCACAAAAGGGGAATCCATCATGCCGATCAGGCGCATCCCTGGGTCTCCTCAAAAAAAGCAGCGATTTCCGGGTCGCATCGCGCCTTTGAGCATTGCCATGAAACCATAAGGGATTAAATGGCCGATGACGGCGCCGCGCCGAGTTTCGAGACGAGTGCAAACGTCGCGGGCGTTTCGATCCGCGAGGCGCAGGGGACCGCTTTTCCGCGCGGCGGCGCTGACATAGGCTGGCGCGCGCGGGGAGAGGCGACAAGATGAGCGGCGAAACCTGCGACGACGCCGAAGTCATCCGCGCCTGGAACCGCAACGCGGAGGCCTGGACGGCGGCGGTGCGCGCGGGCGCCATCGAAAGCCGCCGGCTCGTCACCGACGCGGCGATCCTCGCGGCGGTCCTTCAGCATTCGCCCGCGCGCGCGCTCGACATTGGCTGCGGCGAGGGCTGGCTCGCGCGCGCCCTCGATGCGCGCGGCGTCAAAGTCGTTGGGGTCGACGCCGCGCCCGGGCTCATCGAGGCGGCCCGGAAATCCGGCGGCGGCGATTTCCGCACGATGTCTTACGAAGACATCGCGGCGGGCAAGCTCGATCTCGCCGTGGACGCGATCGTCTGCAATTTCTCGCTGATTGGCAAGGAGTCTGTGGATGGCTTGATCGCCCACGCGCCGCGCCTGCTCGCCCCGAAAGGCGCGTTGATCGTGCAGACGCTCCACCCGCTCGTCGCCTGCGGCGCGCTCCCCTATCGCGATGGCTGGCGGGATGGCTCCTGGGCCGGGATCGAAGGCGCCTTCGCGGATCCCGCGCCATGGTATTTCAGAACCATCGAAAGCTGGATGCGCCTGTTCGCGGAAAGCGGCTTTCGCGCAACCGGAATCATCGAGCCGGTTCACCCGCAAACGCAAATGCCGGCTTCGATCATATTTATCGCGCGGCTTGATTGAGGGGCCGGGCGCTGCCGCAGTTCGGCGTCAAGGCGCGGTTGCGGCTTTCCTGTCCTGGCGTGCAAGGACTCCGCCATCGTCGCGCGGGCGGCGCCAGCCGCACGGCGTCGCCGGGATCGAATTTAACGTCTAGAGATCCGCGGCGATGCTCTTCGCCTTTTTGAGCAGTTCCTCGGCGGAGGCGATCCTGTCCTTGTCGGCGTCATGGATGACGGCGTCGAACGCGCGCGCGAGCGCGGCGCAGACGGCGAGGGCGCAGGCTTCTTCGCGCGGGTCGCCGCTCCATCGCAGCGAAATGGCGGCGTCGCGCCCGCCGAGCGCCGTCGCGAGGTTCGGCGCGGGCGCGGCCGGCGCGTCCTCGAAGCGGATGTCGAAGCCGGCGTCCTCGCCGTCGAAGCTGCAGGGCAGATAGCCCTTCGATTTGAACGGCGCATAGCCGTCGTCGAGCACGATTTTGAGCTTCAGGGCGTCGAGCGCTTCTTGCAGCTGCGCGCGGTCGGGCGCGGCGGTGCGGGCGAGATAGGCGGTCAGGGCGCGCGCCATGTCTGTCTCCTTCTGGGGGGCCATTGCGCCGCGGGAGGGTGCGGACGGCTGCGGCGCGCCCTTCTAGCGCAAAGCAAGCGTAGGCGCTACCGGCGACCCAATTCGCGCTCAACGCTTGCGCCCCAGCGCCCTGCGCCTAGATTAAGCGCATGACCAATGCTTCCCCCGATCGGCGGCTTTGCCGCGCCCGCCGGCGCCGGCGCCCCGCGCGGCGCCGCTTGGGCCCCTGGGCACGATGTGGGTGCTGCGCAAGAACCCGATCGAGTCCTGGACAAAATTCCATTTCGAGGAGCCGATCATCGTCGGGCCGACCATTCTCGGCACGATCGCGGTCGTCAACGAGCCGGCCGCCATCAGGCGCTTCCTGCTCGACAACGCCGCCAATTACGCCAAGGACCGCCTGCAGAAGCGCGTGCTCGGCGAGGGCTTGCGCGACGGGCTGTTCATCGTCGAGGGCGAGGCGTGGCGCCGGCAGCGCCGCACGCTGGCGCCGCTGTTCACGCCGAAGATGGTGGCGGGCTTCGCTGGCGCCACCAATGATGCGGCGCTCGAACTCGTCGCGCGCTGGACGCGCCAGCGCGTGGGGCGCGTTTTCGACATCCAGCCCGAAATGGCGCGCGTGACGCTCGACGTGCTTGGCCGCACCATCTTTTCCGACGGCCTCGGCCGGGAGCCAAGCGCCTTCACTGGCGCGCTGACCCGCTATTTCCTGACGCTCGGGAGGCTCGATCCGTTCGATCTCCTGAACTTTCCCGATTGGGCGCCGCGCCTGACCAAGCTCGGCAGCGGCCGGGCGCTGAATTTCTTCGAGGATGTGGTCGATAATCTCGTCGCCCGGCGCAGGGAACTGCTCGCCGCCGACAAGGCCGCCGCGCCGCGCGACATTCTGACGCTCCTGCTTGAAGCGCAGGATCCGCAGACAGGCGCCGGATTCAGCAGCGCCGAGGTCCGCGCCAATATCGTGACCTTCATCGGCGCCGGCCATGAGACCACCGCCAATGCGCTGATCTGGTCGCTGTTCCTGCTCTCTCTGTCGGAGGAATGGCGCGCGCGCCTCGCCGCCGAGGCCGATTCCGTGCTGCCCGGCCCGGTCGAATCCTACGCCGAGCGTCTCGTTGAAACCCGCGCGGTGATCGAGGAGGCGATGCGGCTCTATCCGCCGGTCGCCAGCATCAGCCGCGTCGCGCTCGATCATGACGAACTCGCCGGGCGCAACATCCGCAAGGGCACGCTGGTCATGGTGTCGCAATGGGTGCTGCACCGGCACAAGCTTCTATGGGACGAGCCCGACGTCTTCGATCCGCGACGCTTTCTTCCGATCGCGCGCGATAAAATTGACCGCTTCGCATATTTGCCCTTCGGCGCCGGTCCACGCATCTGCATCGGCGCCGGTTTCGCGTTGCAGGAGGCGGCGATCTTGCTCGCCCATATCATGCGCTCCTTCACGCTGGAGGTTCAGAAGGGCTATAGCGTGAAGCCCGCGCAGCACATCACGCTGCGCCCCGAAGGCGGCCTGCCGATGATCTTAAGGCGCAGGGCCATCTAACCGAGCGGATAGGCGGCCTCGACCACATAAGGCCCGCCGCCAGTCGAGGCCCGCGAGGAGAACAGCACGAAACGCTGCGCCTCGAAGCGCCGCGAGAAGAAAAACCCACGCGACGAGAGATAATCCGCCACCGCCATGGAGGACGCCGCCCGCAGCCGCGCCAGCGTGACATGCGGCGTGAATTTGCGCGGCTCCGGCGGGATGCCGATGCGCCTCAGCAAGCGCTCCTGCTGCGCCTGCAATTCGACGAGCGGCGTCGCGGGCTTCGCCTTGGCGACGATGGCGCGCGGCTTGTCGCCGCCGAACGAGCCGAGCGTCTCGATCGTCACCTCGAAGGGCTTGCGCTTGATCTGCTCCAGCGACGAATGCACGTCGCGGGCGGTGGCGTCGTCGATGTCGCCGATGAAGCGAAGGGTGATATGGTAATTCTCGACATCGATCCAGCGCGCGCCGTAAAGGCCGCCGCGCATCATGCCGAGGTCCATGGCGAGATCCTGCGGGATCTCAAGGCCCGTGAAAAGGCGAGGCATGGTCCCTCCTCATCATACGGCAAATGGTCGAATCACGCAGCCGACGCCGCATGATTTCCCTTTAGCAAATTTCGGCGCGCGCGAAAATCCGCCCATGCTGCGATAGCGAAGAATTGTCAGTTTCCCGATGGCTTGTCCCCAAGCGAAGCCAGCAGCAGACGCACGGTCGGCAGGATATTGCGCACAATCGTCTCGACTTCCGCGGCGTTGGGATGCAGCCCGTCTGTCAGCGTGAATTGCGGATGGCCGGAGACGCCTTCGAGGAAAAACGGATAAAGAAGCGCGCCATATTTAGCGGCGAGGTCGGGATAGATGGCGTTGAATTCGTCGCGATAGGACTTGCCGAGGCTCGGGCTCGCCAGCATGCCGGCGATCAGCACCTTGACGTTCTTCTCCTTGAGCCGCGCGAGAATGGAATCGAGCGAGGACCGCGCCGTCTCGGGGTTCAATCCGCGCAGCATGTCATTGGCGCCAAGTTCGAGGATCAGCCCGTCGGCGCCTTCGCCAAGCGACCAGTCGAGCCGCGCGAGGCCGCCCGTGGTCGTATCGCCGGAGACGCCGGCGTTGACGATCGAGACATGATAGCCCTCCTTGCGCAGCGCCGCCTCCAGCACGGCGGGGAAGGCGCCGCCGGCGGGCAGGAAAATCCCGGCCGTCAAACTGTCGCCGAGGGCGACGAGCTTGATCTGTTTCGGGCTCTCCGGCGACCCGGGCTCCGCCCGCGCGGGCTCGGCCCCCAACGCGACGAGGCCGGCGAACAGCAGCGCGCCGGCTTGGAGAAAGCTGCGCCGGTCCCTATATCGGGAGGCCCCTGGCCCCCGGCCGCCCGCGCGGGCGCCGGCAGATTTCTGCGGAATGTCATATGTCATTGATGGATGAACCCGCGGTTGAGCTGCATGACGTGCATCTAAGCCTCGGGCGCGGCGCTGCAAGGGTTCATATTCTCAAAGGTCTGTCATTGCGGATCGCGCGCGGCGAGACCGTGGGGCTGATCGGCCCGTCAGGCTCCGGCAAATCGACTTTGCTCATGGCGCTGGCCGGGCTTGAGCGGCCGGATTCCGGCCTCATTCGCGTGGCGGGCGAGAGCCTTTCCGGCCTCGGCGAGGATCGTCTCGCGCGTTTTCGCGGCGAAAACATCGGCATCGTGTTCCAGAGCTTCCATCTGATTCCAACCATGACCGCGCTGGAGAATGTCGCCATTCCGCTGGAGCTGGCGGGCGCCCCCGACGCCTTTTTTCGCGCAAGCGCCGAACTGCGGGCCGTCGGGCTCAAGGACAGGCTGCGCCATTATCCGGCGCAATTGTCGGGCGGCGAACAGCAGCGCGTCGCGCTGGCCCGCGCGCTCGTCCCGAACCCCTCCATTCTTGTCGCCGACGAGCCGACCGGCAATCTCGACGCGGCGACGGGCGAGAGCATCATCGAACTGATGTTCGCGCTCCGCCGCGACCGCGGCGCGACGCTCATTCTCGTCACCCATGATCCGACGCTGGCGGCGCGCTGCGACCGCACGATCAGGGTCAATTCGGGGCGGATCGAGCCGGATACGGGGGCTCAGTAGGCGAGGCGCTATGCTTGGTCAGTCTCCGAAGCACGTCGCCTTATTTGTCTATCCGCATCGGTTGAACGCCGCCCCTTGGAGACCAACGAGCGGGCCTCACGCCGCTCAGATGAGCTTCCTGTATTCCGGCTTGTAGACGTGCTGACGAATGAAATCCTCGACGTCGGCAGGGCGATCGACCCGGGCGAGACCTGAGTTCGAACACGAGCTTCGCCACGCGCGCGGCCGTTTTGATCTCGGTCTCCAGGATGTTTGACTGCAACGGATAGAGAAGCCCTTGCGCGAGTTGGTCGGGCGTCACCTGATCGGCGACGGCTCCAGCCGCCTCTATGAACATCTCGTCGGAGACCCGGCGCGCCTGCGTCGCAAAGATCGCCATGCCGACTGCCGGAAAAATGTAAAAATTATTCGCCTGACCCGGCAATATGGTCTTGCCGTCGTACACGACCGGCGGGAACGGTACGCCCGCCGCGTAGATCGCCTTGCCCTTGGACCAGGCATAGGCCTGTTCGGCGGTGCATTCGGCGTGAACGGTCGGGTTCGACAAGGCGAGGATCACGGGCCGATCGTTGATCCGCGACATCGCCTCGACGACCTGCTGCGTGAAAGCGCCGCCAATCGTGCTGACCCCGATGATCGTGGTCGGCTTGATGCTTTCGATGGCCGCGACGAAATCCTTCGTCGGCGCATGGGGATGCGCGTAGGGAAGCTGGAAATCGACAAGGTCCGTCCGGCTGGGCTCGAGGAGGCCGTTGACGTCGAACATATGGACCTGCCCTTCCGCCGCCTTCCGGTCCATGCCTTGCGCGACAAGCGCGGAGCAGAGCAGATTTGCAAGGCCGATGCCGGCTGATCCCGCGCCGAGAAAAAGATATTTCTCGTCCTTCAGCTTTGTGCCCTTGAGCTTGGTGGCGTTGATCATGCCGGCGAGCGTGATGCCGGCGGTGCCTTGTACGTCGTCGTTATAGACGCAGTATTTGTCGCGGTAGCGCGCAAGCAGATGTATGGCGTCGACGCCCGTCCAATCCTCGAAATGGACGCAGCATTTCGGGAAGACCTCCTGAACGGCCTCCATGAATTCGTCGACGAATGAGAAAAGGTCAGCGGTCGCGGGGCGCGTCTTGCGCAGGCCGAGATAGAGCGGATCGTTGAGATATTGCTCGTTGTTGGTTCCAGCATCGAGATACATCGGCAGAAGATATTGCGGCGGCACGCCGGCGGCCGCGGTGTAGAGCTGCAGCTTGCCGATCGGAATGCCCATTCCGTTCGCGCCAAGATCGCCGAGACCGAGGATGCGGCCGCCATCCGTGACGCAGATGAAGCGCACGTCCTTTTGCGGCCAGTTTCTCAGGATCTCCTTAACTTTGCCGCGACGTTCGATCGAAAGATACATGCCCCGCGCTTGACGATAGATATGACCGAACTTGAGACAGGCCTCCCCGATCGTCGGATCGTAAACGATCGGCAGGAACCGCGCCGGGTCAGACATGATGGTCCGATAAAAAAGCGTTTCGTCGTGATCGAGCAAATTGACGAGATAAATGTAGCGTTGGAGATCGGTCGCCTGATGCCCGAGCTGCAACATCACGCGGCGCAGTTGCAGATCCTCGCTCTCGGTCACGTCGGGCATCAAACCAATGAGCCCAAGCGCCTGCTTTTCCGCCTCGGTGAAAGCCGTCGACTTGTTCAGGGTCGGATCCTGCAGCAGCTCAACGCCGCGCTTTTCTGAAACCGTCATTTTAGTTGTTCCTCTAATCGCAATTCATGACATCTCTGCTGCGTGGACCCTGCCGCTAGCATGCCGATGCGACATATGGTTTGACCATTTTTGTCGGATCGACGACGCGGTCGAACTCTTCTTCAGTCACAAAGCCGAGTTTGAGCGCGGCGACCCTGAGCGTGAGATCATTGTCCATCGCATAATGCGCGATCTGCGACGCCTTGTCGTAGCCGATGACAGGCGCGAGCGCAGTCACCAGCATCAGCGAGCGATCGACATATTCCTTGATTTTTTTCAGATTTGGCTTCGTTCCCTCAATCAGGAACCGTCGGAAGTTCACGCATCCGTCCGTCATGATCGTGAGCGAGTGCATCAGGTTGAAAATGATGAGCGGCTTGTAGACATTCATCTCGAGATAGCCCCCGGCGCCGCCGAAGCCCACAGCAACGTCGTTCGACATCACTTGCACGGCGATCATCGCCAGGGCTTCGGCCTGGGTGGGGTTCACCTTGCCAGGCATGATTGACGAGCCGGGCTCGTTTTCCGGAATGATCAGCTCGGCGAAGCCGGCGCGCGGGCCGCATGACATCAGTCGAATGTCATTGGCGATCTTGTAGAGCGACACCGCAAGCGTGCGAAACGCGCCGGAGAGCTGAACGAGCGCATCATGCGCGCCCTGCACGGTAAACTTGTTGGGAGCGCTGACGAATGGAAGCGACGTCAGTCTGGCTATTTCGGCCGCGGCCGCTTCGCCGAAGCCGGCGGCCGAATTGATCCCGGTGCCGACGGCGGTGCCGCCGAGAGCGAGACGATAGACGCCCTTCAGCGCATCGTCGAGCCGCTCGAAGATTATCCGCGAGCATGCCAGCGTAGCCGGACCATTCCTGTCCGAGCGTGAGCGGCGTCGCATCCTGCATGTGGGTGCGGCCGATCTTGACAATGTCCTTCCATTCATCCGCCTTCGCGGCGATCGCGTCATGCAGGGCCTGCACCGCGGGGATCAACTGCTGCTTGGCGTTGACCGCCGCCGCGATGTACATCGCCGAGGGAAACGTGTCGTTCGACGACTGCGACATGTTGACGTGGTCGTTAGGATGGACCGGAGTCTTGCTTCCAAGCGGCGTTCCCGCGATCTGGCAGCAGCGGTTGGAAATGACCTCGTTCATATTCATGTTGAACTGCGTTCCGCTACCCGTCATCCAGACATGCAGCGGGAACATGTCGAGATGCTGGCCATCGAGAACTTCGTCGCAGACTTGCACGATGAGCTGACGGTGTTGGTCAGGGAGCCGCTTGCCGGCGAAGTTCGCCGTCGCGGCGGCCTTCTTAAGGGTGGCGTAGGCTGCGATCATCTCGCGCGGGATCAGGTCTTTGCCGATGCTGAAGTGCTCAAGCGAGCGCTGCGTCTGCGCGCCCCACAGCTTGTCAGCTGGCACGTCGACTTCACCCAGGCTGTCGGTTTCCTTGCGAGTCACAGTCATGTCGCCTCATCCGCTTTCTTTCGGGCCCATACGAGCCGGATCGCTCAAGGTGTGGGCGCACGGCATGCGCCAGTCAAATTCCAGGACGAGCTGCATCGCCGGAAGAGAGGCTTCGCGACGTATTTGAAATAGCGAGCGGCGCTTTCGCCGACCTGACGCCCGGAGGTGCGTTTGCCGGGGAATTTGGGAGAGGGGGCTTAGGGAGAGTTCGGCCGGTGCTGGCCCGCGCGAGAGGAGGCCGCTCAACCTTGATGGAATGCTCGTAGGCTGCGCGCGCGACAAATTCCGACTTTGATGACGTCGAAATTCACTCAAAACAGAGCCTTCGTCAAGCGGCTGTGGCTTGTTATCAGGCGGTTGGCGACATTTGTCATTCCCCCCGCCCCCCGCCCCCGGCAAAACGGGTCTGGCGACGATTGCCTGCATGTGGCGACAAATGTATTGCATTCAGTCTATAGTACTTATGTAAAAATTTCGACGGAGCCTTTGACCATGTGGCCCACCTATTTCCAGTCGCTGGCCGGCGGCGCCTTGATCGGCCTCGCCGCCGCGCTCTATCTGCTGCTTGACGGCCGCATCGCCGGCGCCGTCGGCGTCTTCGCCGGCGCGTTGCGTGGACGTTCCCCCGGCTTCTGGCGCAATCTCGCCTTCGTCGCCGGCCTCATCCTCGGCCCCGTCTTCTATCGCGCTGTCTTTGGCGCTTTTCCCGCCGTGCGCATCGACGCCTCGCTCGGGGCGCTGACGTTGGCCGGGCTCCTGGTCGGCTTCGGCGCCCGGCTTGGCTCGGGCTGCACCAGCGGCCATGGGGTCTGCGGCCTCGCGCGCCTGTCGCGCCGCTCGATCGTCGCGGTCGCGACCTTCATGTCGACCGCCATCGCCACGGTCGCCCTCATGAACGCCGCGGGAATACCTTGAGGACGATCCCCTGAAAGCCATCCCTTGAGAGGAACGAGATGTCGCAAACAATCCCCCGGCAACTGCCGCAAGTCGCCGTCGCGCTCCTCAGCGGCCTGATCTTCGGCTTCGGGCTCGCGCTGTCGGGCATGCTTGATCCCGCCCGCGTGCGCGGATTTCTGGACCTTTTCGGCCATTTCGACCCGAGCCTCGCTTTCGTTCTGGCCGGCGCGGTGGCCGTTTCGGGCGCGGGTTACGCGCTCTCGCGCCGGCTGAAGGCGCCTGTCCTCGATGACAGCTTTCATATCCCCACGCGCGCGGCCATCGATCGTCCGCTCGTGCTCGGCGCCGCGCTGTTTGGAATAGGCTGGGGCGTCGGCGGCTTCTGCCCCGGGCCCGGCATTGCGGCGCTGGCGCTTGGCCTCGCTCCCGCCTTCGTCTTCACGGCGGCCATGGCCGGTGGCGTGCTGGCGCATGATTGCTGGCGGCGCGCGCACGGACCGGCCGCCGAGCGGGCGGCGCTTGCGGTCGAGCAGGCCGACGCATAGGCGCCTCTCCATTTCTTGAAGAAGGCGCATCGCGGATCTCGGATAGGATCAGGCGATCAGACCAAGCGATGATCGTTCAGAAATCTTGAGTAACCGCGCGCCGGCCCCCGAAAACCTCTTCGACCTCTCCGGCGTCGACCCGCGGGCCGAGCGCTTTTCGACGCTCGTCGATGCGCCGGGCGCGAAGATCGAGCGCATCGTCTCGCATGGCCAGGCGAGCCCGCCCGGTTTCTGGTACGATCAGGATTTCGACGAATGGGTGCTCGTACTCGCCGGATCGGCGGCGCTGCGGCTCGACGGCGAAGCCGTCGACAGGATTCTGCGGCCGGGCGATCATCTCTTCATCGCGGCGCACCGGAAACATCGGGTCGAATGGACCGACGCGGCCGCCCCGACCATCTGGCTCGCCGTGCATTTGCGCCGATGACGCCCGCGACCGAGGTTCAAATGACAATGGAAAAACGCAATGTGGAACGAGCGCCGCGCCGTGAGGGCGTCGGGGCGTGATCGGGCGCGGACGCGATTCAGGCGCGCTCGGCGGTGAAGATCGCGCGCTGCGCCTGCCCCTCGTCCTGCGCCTCGCGCTGCGCGGTTTGCGCGGCGGCCTTGGCGGCTTTGGAATTTTCCTCGCCTGCATCGCCGTCGGCGTCGCCGCGATCACTGGGGTCGGCTCGCTCTCGCTGTCGCTGAAGGACGGCCTCGCGCGGGAGGCGCGCGCGATCCTTGGCGGCGATCTCTCTTTCGATCTCGCCCAGCGCGAGGCGGGCGCGAAGGAGCGCGCCTTTCTCGCCGCGCAGGGACGCCTCTCCGCCGTCACGCTGATGCGCGCCATGGCCCGCCGCGACGGCACGGAGCAGGCTGGGGAGGCCGCGATGGTCGATATCAAGGCCGTCGATGGGCTTTATCCGCTCGCCGGCGCCGCGGTTCTCGATCCGCCGCAGCCGCTCGAGGACGCGCTGGCCGAGCAGGGCGGCGTCTTTGGCGTTGCGGTCGATCCGGCCTTCCTGCCGCGACTTGGCCTTTCCGTCGGCGATTCCTTTTCGATCGGCGAGGGACGCTATCGCATCAATGCGCGGCTGACTTATGAGCCGGACCAGCTTGCCGGCGGGATCGGCTTCGGGCCGCGCGTGCTGATGAGCGCGGCGGGCCTGCGCGGAACGGGGCTCGTTCAGCCGGGCGCGCTGACGCATTGGATCTATCGCGTCGCGCTCGGGCCGGGGCCTGCGCCGGCGGGCGATGCGGCGCTCGAAGCCGCCGCCGCCGCCGCGCGAGAGAAGTTCCCCGACGCTGGATGGGAGATGCGCACGCGCCAGAATGTCTCGCCGCAATTTTCCAAGAATCTCGACCGCTTCACGCAGTTCCTGACCCTCATCGGCCTCACTTCTCTAATTATTGGCGGCGTCGGCGTCGCCAATGCGATCCGCGCATATGTCCTGCGCGAACGCGCGACGGTCGCGACGCTGAAGTCGCTCGGCGCAGGCGGCGCGACGGTTTTCGCGATTTTGCTGACGCAGGCCATGCTGATCGCCGGCCTCGGCGTCGCGATCGGCTGCGTCCTCGGCGCCGCGCTGCCCTATCTTGGCCTGTTCGCCCTCGGCGGGCTGCTACCGTTTCCGCTGGTCCCGTCGATCCACCCGGGCGCGATTGCCGCTGGCGCGCTATACGGCTTGCTGACCGCGCTCGCCTTTTCGATAGCGCCGCTTGGGCGCGCCCATGACATTCCCGCCCAGGCGATCTTCCGCGCGGGCGTCGAGCCGCCGCGCGCCTGGCCGCGCCCGCGCTATGTCCTGCTGACCTTCGCCGCGGCCTGCGCACTGGCGGCGGCGGCGATGGCGCTCTCCGGCGACCGCAGGCTCGCTCTCATCTATTCCGGCGGGACGCTCGCGGCTTTCGCCGTGCTGCGCCTCGTCGCGGCCCTGATCATGATGCTGGCGCGGCGGCTGCCGCATCCGCGCCAGTTCGCGCTGCGCCTCGCCATCGGCAACATCCACCGGCCCGGGGCGCTGACGCCCTCCGTCGTGCTGTCGCTCGGCCTTGGCCTCGCGCTCCTCGTCGCGCTGGCGCTGATCGACGGCAATATCCGCGGCGAATTGAAATCGGGCGGGGAGGGCGCGGCGCCGAACTTCTTCTTTCTCGATGTCCCGTCGGCGAAGGCCGATGCGTTCGCGCGCTTCATCGACGCGCGCGCGCCGGGCGGCAAACTCGATCTCGTGCCGATGCTGCGCGGGCGCATTGTCCGGCTGAATGGCGTTCCCGCCGATTCCGTTCATCCAAAAGAAAGCGCCGCCTGGGCGCTGCAGGGCGATCGCGGCGTCACCTTCGCCGATGCGCCGCCGGAAGGGTCGAAGCTGGTCAAGGGCGCCTGGTGGCCGACGGATTACGCCGGGCCGCCGCTGATTTCGCTGGAGAGCGAAATCGCCGACGGGTTAGGGCTCGATATTGGCGACGAGATCGGCGTCAATGTGCTTGGCCGGACCATTGCGGGCAAGATCGCCAATATCCGCAAGGTGAACTGGCGTAAGCTTGGCATCAATTTCGTGCTGGTGTTTTCGCCCAATAGCTTCGCCGGGGCGCCTTATGGCGATCTCGCCACCCTGACTTTGCCCCCGGGCGGCGGCGACGCGCGCGAAACGAGCCTGCTGCGCGAGACGGCCGCCGCGTTTCCGGCGATCGCGGCGTTGCGCGTCAAGGATGCGCTGGAGGCGGCGAGCGCCATTGTCGGCAAAGCTCGCGGTCGCCGTCCGGGCGGCCTCGAGCGTCGCGCTCGTCGCTTCGATCCTTGTGCTCGGCGGCGCTGTGGCGGCGGGTCAGCAGGCTCGGATTCATGACGCGGTGCTGCTGAAGACGCTTGGGGCGACGCGCCCGCGCCTGCTCGCCGCCGCTCTCCTTGAGTACGGCCTGATCGGGCTTTGCGCCGCGCTCTTTGGCGTCGCCGCTGGCGGCGCGGCGGCCTATGGCGTCACGCGCAAATTGATGGACATGGATTTTACGTTTCTGTGGCCGCAGGCGCTTGGCGCCGCCCTGCTGGCGCTTCTCGCGACCCTGTTCCTCGGGCTGATCGGCGCCTGGCGCTTCCTCGGCCGCAAGCCCGCGCCCTATTTGCGTGAGCTTTGACGCGGCGGGGTTTTCACCTCCAACCTTAAGTATAGTTCATGTTGCGCGCCCTTGTGGGAGACGGGCGTCTGGGCCATATTAGCCGCGACGCTTAGCCCTCAAGACGGCGGCGACCGGAGGCGGTGGAGCCTCCACAACATTTAGAGGAACTCATGTCCGACTTCGACCGCAACGCAAGCGCCCGCTGGGGCCAGGGCGTCGCACGGGCCGGTCGCGCCGAGATCGACCAGGGCCTGCGCTCCTATATGCTTGGCGTGTACAATAACATGGTGGTGGGCCTCGCCCTGACCGGGCTTGTCGCGCTTGGCGTGCATATGCTGGCCGTCACCACGGATCCGTCGCAGGCGGCCGCACAGATGGGCCGCATCTCGCTGACGTCCTTCGGCGCTGCGATCTATGGCACCCCGCTTCGCTATGTGGTGATGCTGGCGCCGCTCGCCTTCGTCTTCTTCTTTTCGTTCCGCATCAATCAGATGTCGGCGTCCGCCGCGCGCGGCATGTTCTTCGCCTTCGCGGCGGTGATGGGCCTCTCGCTATCGTCGATCCTGCTGATCTACACCGGCTCTTCGATCGCGCGCGCCTTCTTCGTCACTTCGGCGGCCTTCGGCGGCCTCAGCCTCTACGGCTACACGACCAAGCGCGATCTCTCGGCGATGGGCTCGTTCCTGGTGATGGGCCTCATCGGCCTCGTCATCGCGAGCGTCGTCAATCTGTTCGTCCAGAGCACGGCCTTCCAGTTCGGCCTCTCCATTCTCTCGGTCCTGATCTTCTCCGGACTCACCGCGTGGGATACGCAATCGATCAAGGAGATGTATTTCGAGAGCGACGGCTATGAGGTCGCGACCAAGAAATCGGTCAATGGCGCGTTGATGCTCTACCTCGATTTCATCAATATCTTCCAGTCGCTCCTCTTCCTCGGCGGCGACCGCAACTAAGCCTGAAAAGCTGATCTGCCGATCAAGGCTCCGCTCAAAAGGCGGAGCCTTTTTTATTTGGCCCCTTACGGACGCGGGCCGGTCCGGGCCCAGGTCGCGACGAACAGCGTCAGGCCGAGAATGACCGCGAGCTGCACCCAGAGGAAGACGAAGGCGTCGGCCCGGACGCCGAGCGGCGGCGCGCCCGGCAGGACATTGCGCAGCGCGGGCACGGCGAAGACCATTGCGCCGAGGGCGCTGACCAACGTCGCCTCGACCTTGCGGGCGCCCATGAAAGTGAGACCGCCGATGGTCAGCGCGCTGCCCGCGAGCAGGATCATCGCGACGAAAAGAACAAAGGCGAAGAAAATCTGCGCGGCGGGCCGCTGCGCGCGAACGGTTAACGACAAGCCGCCATTTTCTGGGCCGGCGGCTTCGCTCCGCGCCGTCGTGACCTCCCAGCCAGCGATCTCCTCCCATGCCGTCAGGCGCACCGGAACGGCGGGGCCGGTTGGCTGCTTGCCCTCGACGGCTCGAATCCGCAATGCCCCATTGTAGCGATCTAGGGGATAGTTCTCGAGCGCCCCGCGTGCGTAAAGCTGCAGCGTTTTCGAACTGCCCGCCTGGCCGGCCCGCAGTTCGACATCCTGCACGTCGATTCCGTCGCTGATCTCGACGAGCATGTCCGTCGCCGGCGCGCCGGGATGGCGCAGGCCCCCCGGTTCGCTTTTGGCCGCGAAGTCGAGCCGCACCTGGACCGACTGCTTGACCGGATCGACGCCGAGCACCTCCAGATAAATATCGAGAGGCGACTTCACGCCGCCCGCTGGCGCCTCGAAGACGTTCTCGATGGCGGGAGACTGGTGGTAGAAACCCGTGAACAGGGTCGCGTAGCCCGCGATCAGCGCCGAGAGAGCCAGCAAAAGCGCGAGGGGGCGCCGGCGGCGGATTCGCGCGACCGCAGCTTCGTCCGGCGCGGCGGAGCCGGGAGGGGACGGCGCGTGCAAATATTTTACTCCGAAACCAGCTTCAGCCGCCTGTCGAGAATCGCCATGACGCCGCGCAGATCATGGCCCCGCTTGAGCACGAGCCCGCTCGACGCGACGACGGCGTAAAGACCTTGCCTGCGCGCCAGCCGGGGGGTTTTCTCAATCTCGTACAGGGCGCATTCCGAGGCGCGGCTGTAAACCGAGAAAACAGCCTTTTGCGCGGTGAAATCAAGGGCGTAGTCGCGCCATTCGCCCGCGGCGACCTTGCGGCCGTAAAGATTTAGGATTTCGCGCAATTCGAGCCGATCGAAGCTGACGACCGCCTCTTGGGGAGCCGGGGCGCGGACGGGCGGCGTCCTGGCGGCGAACAGCCTCACCCGACCGGTCATGAGCTGAGGGCGGCGATCTTCGGCGGACTCCAGATCGGTCATGCGTTGTGCCGCTCTTGATTTTTGACGCACCCGCATCATTGCGCGCCGATCCGCCCGGGGCAAGGCCCCGCTTGACATTTTTGCGACGCATAAGCTTGGCCATGTCGCCGCGATTTTGCGCGGACGCCGCCCTTGCCGCACGGGCGCAAAGACAATATCTCCCGTCGGGGCTCGCTGCGCCAGGCGGCCCTCAGGGTCGCTGCGGGCCCCGCCGCCACCGGCCGGGGCCGCGCTAAAAAGTACTTCGGGACGAAATCATTTCAAGGAAGGAGACGCTCTCCATGTCAGACGCTGCCGGACAATCTCAAGCTTTTCAGGCGGATGTCGCGAGGCTGCTGCATCTCATGGTGCATTCGGTCTATTCCGACCGCGATATTTTCCTGCGCGAACTTCTCTCCAACGCCGCCGACGCCTGCGAGAAGCTGCGCTACGAGGCTCTGGCCGATCCGTCCCTCGCAACGGAGCCTTTCAAGGTGACGATCAGCCTCGACAAGGAGGCGGGGACGCTCGCCGTCGAGGATAATGGCGTCGGCATGACGCGCGAGGAACTCGCCGATTCGCTCGGCACCATCGCGCGCTCCGGCACGCGCGCCTTTCTCGACCGGATCGGCGCGAAGCCCGCGCCCGACGATGAAGAGCAGGATTCGAATGAGGATCTGGCGGCGGAAGACGCTGGGGGCGCGCCCTCCGGTCCCCATGTCGATCTCATCGGCCAGTTCGGCATCGGTTTTTATTCGGCCTTCATGGTGGCCGACCGCGTCGAGGCGATCTCGCGGCGCGCCGGCGCCAACGAAGCCTTCGTGTGGAGTTCCGACGGCAAGGGCGCCTTCACCATCACGCCGGCCGAGCCGGACCGCGCGCCGGCGCATGGCACGCGCATCGTCTTGCACATGAACGAGGCCTCGAAGGACTATCTCGATCCTTTCACGGTCGAACGCATCGTGCGCGAACATTCAAGCGCGCTCGCCGTGCCGGTCGAATTGATCGACAAGCCGGGCGACGAGCCGCGCCGGCTCAGCGATGGCCAGGCGCTCTGGACGAAACCGAAAAGCGCGATCACGCCCGAGCAATACGCCGATTTCTACCACACGCTCTCCGGCCAGTTCGACGACCCGGCCCTCACCATCCACTGGCGCGCGGAGGGGCGTCATGAATATTCGGCGCTGGCTTTCGTCCCCTCGGCGCGCCCGTTCGATCTCTTCAACCCGGAGCGCCATGGCCGCGCCAAGCTCTATGTCCGGCATGTTCTGATCACCGACGACGCCGACATTCTGCCGCGATGGCTGCGTTTCGTGCGCCTTGTCGTCGATTCGGCCGATCTGCCGCTGAACGTCTCGCGCGAAATGATTCAGGAGAGCCCCGTTTTCGGCGCCATCAAGAAAGGCGTCGCCAATCGCGTCCTGCAGGAACTGGTGAAGCTCGCCGAGGCTGATCCGGCGAAATCCGCCGAGGTGTGGCGCCATTTCGGAATCGTGCTGAAGGAGGGGCTTTACGAAGAGCCCGAAAAGCGCGATGCGCTGTTCACTCTGGCGCGCTTCGCCAGCTCGACCCGCCCGGACGGCGACCGCACGCTGAAGGATTACGTCGCTGCGCTGCGGCCAAATCAGACAGCCATCTATTATCTGCTCGGCGATGATCTGAAACGGCTGGCGGCGAGCCCCCAGCTTGAAGGATTCGCCGCGCGCGGCGTCGAGGTGCTGCTGCTGCCCGATCCGATCGACGCCTTCTGGGTCTCGTCCGCCGTCGGTTTCGACGGCAAGCCGTTCAAATCGGTGACGCAGGGCGCAGCCGACATCGCGTCGATCCCGCTTCTCGACGCGAGCGCCGAAAGCCCCGCCGACGCGGAGCAGCCGGCGGCGCTCGCCGCCCTGTTCGCGCTCATGAAACAGACGCTCGAAGGGACTGTCGACGATGTGCGCGCCTCCGACCGGCTGGCGCAAAGCCCGGCGTGCCTCATCGCGCCGGACCGTGGGCCGGACCGCCGGCTGGAGCAATTGCTGGCCGAATATGGCCAGCCGGGTTCCGTGACCAAGCCGATCCTCGAGGTCAATCCGAAACATGCGCTGATTTTGGCGCTGTCGAAGCTCGTCGGCTCGCCGCACAAGCAGAAGATCGAGGACATCACCTGGCTGATTTTCGACGAAGCCCGCGTGATGGAAGGTGAAAAGCCGGCGAGCGCGGCCGATTTCGCGACGCGTCTGACGCGGGTTTTGCTCGAAGCCGCCGCGCCCCCGGCGGCATGAGCGCATGGGGAGAGAGAGTCGCTGAATTGACGAATGCCCCGTCAGGCTTCGACGCCGCGACGCCGCGCGAATCGGCGCGGCGCTGGCTGGCGAACGCATTCGCGGAAAAAGGCATTCCCTCCGCCGAGCTTGACGCGCGCGTGCTGCTTTGCGCCGCGCTTGGCGTCGATCACGCAGCGCTCGTGCGCGATCCCGATGCGCCGCTCGGCGCGGGCGCTGACCGGCTGGCGCAATTCGCGGCGCGCCGGCTTGCCCGCGAGCCCGTCTCGCGAATCATTGGCTACCGTGAATTCTGGGGCGCGCGCTTCGAACTCAGCCCTGAGACGCTTGATCCCCGCGCCGATACGGAAACACTCGTGGAAGCTGTTCTGGCGCATGTTGGCGCCGATGTCGGACGCGCATGGCGCCTGCTCGATCTCGGCGTCGGCTCCGGCGCCATTCTTGGCGCGCTGCTGCAGAGCCTGCCCGGAGCCTTTGGCGTCGGCGTCGACATTTCGCCCGCCGCCTGCGCCATCGCGCGGAACAATCTGGCGGCGAACGGGTTTGCGGAGCGCGGTCACGTTGTCTGCGCGAACTGGACGGCCCCCTTGCGGGGGCGGTTCGACGTCATCGTCTCGAACCCGCCCTATATCCGGGGCGGCGATATTATGGGCCTTGCGCCGGAGGTGCGCCTCCATGATCCGCGGCGCGCCCTTGATGGCGGCGCCGATGGCCTTGACGCTTACCGGGCCTTGATTCCGGCGGCGGCCGCGCTGCTGGCGCCAGACGGCCTGTTGGCGCTCGAATTTGGTCTTGGGCAGGGCGAGGAGGTCGCGGCGCTTCTGGGCGCGGCGTCATTTGGGCGTTTCGCCTTTCGGCTTGACCTCAATGGTCGTCAACGTATTATTTCGGCGCGCCCGGCCTGATTGCGGCGTTGCGCTTCGATCACACCGAACGGCCGGCTGGAGATATTTTCTAAAAACCCTTGGCGTTTCAGACGAAAGCGGCTAGTTTCGCAACATAAGGATGGCTCCATCGCTGCTGTAGAGCTTCGGCCCGGCGCTGAGATTTTCTGATCTCGCCTAAGTCGAGGGTTGTGAACATGGCGAGGCCGCTTCCGTTCATTGCGACGCTCGGCGAAACCGAGAATTCGTCCCAAAAGCTCCAAGACCCTGTCGATTGAGGGTCAAGGATTGATGCCGCGGAAGCCCCGTACGCATCGTCACTGGCTGGAGAGCCCAACTATCGCTCGCGCCTTCGTTCTTTAGGAAGAAAACGGTCCATGCAGACCGTTAACGGATCGCCGATAAGGCGATGCCGGGGAGTCGCGGTTATGGCGCCACTCAAGGAACATCGATGAGACCTGGACAGAACAAACAACGCATGCGTGGCCGCCCGAACAACAATCGCAAGGGACCAAATCCGCTGACGCGCTCCTACAAGTCGAGCGGTCCCGACGTGAAAATCCGCGGCACCGCCCATCATATCGGCGAGAAATATCTGCAGCTCGCCCGCGATGCGCAGTCGTCGGGCGACCCGGTCACCGCGGAGAGCTATCTGCAGCACGCAGAGCATTACTTCCGCCTCATCGCCATGGCCCAGCAGGCCCAGCAACAGAGCGCCGCCGGCTATCAGCGCCAGCCGGGCGAAGCCGTCGCGGAGGACATCGACGGCGACGACGATTTCACCGGAATTCCTGACCGCTTCGCCTCGCCGGTCGAGCGCTTCGCCGCGCCACAGCCGGCCTATGCGCCGCAGCCGTCGGGCGGCCAGCAGCCCGGCCAGGAGCGCGGCTTCTACGGCGCCGGCGGAAACGGCGCCCCGGAAAAACAGGGCTTGGAGAGAAACGACCGCGGTCCGCGCCAGGACCGTTCGTTTCAGGATCGCTCCTATCAGGACCGGCCCTATCAGGATCGCAGCAGCCAGGAACGCAACAATCAGGAGCGTTACGGGCAGGAGCGCAGTAGCCAGGAGCGCTACGCCCGGGATCAGGGTCCAAGAGATCAGGGTCCAAGAGATCAAGGCCAAAGGGATCAAGGCTCACGAGATCAAGGCCCGAGGGATCAGCTTCAGGGACGCGATCAGGACAATCGCGGCGCGCGCAACAACGGGCGCGGCCCGCGGGATTTTCGCAGCGACGCTCCGCGCGATCAGCGCGTCGAGGTGCGGGCGCCGGAAGACGCCGCGCCCAAGGGCCTGCCGGCCTTCATAACCGCGCCCGTCCGAACAGCCTCCGAGACAATCGCCGATTCGATTGAGACGGACGCCGCGGTCGAAGCGTTTGCCGTGAGCCATGATGACAGGTCCGAGGCCGAACGGGAGCCGAATGGCTTTCACCTGCGGCCGCGTCGGCGGCGGCGCAGCAAGGCGGAAATGGCGATCGACCAGGCCGCCGCTCTTGATAATTCGAGCGGCGCGGAATCCAGCGCCGAGGATCCCGTCGGAGACTGAGAAGAAGCCCGGGTCGGCGAGGCAAGCGCCGCCGGCACGGGCGCCGCGCTCCGGCGATGTCGTTCGAAGCACAGGCGTTGCCGGGCGCGCCAGTGTCGGCGCCTCCGGTGGCATGGGCCTCGTTTGGGGCCTTTGCTGACTTGGCGGCGCGGGACGCTTACGGATTCCGCCGCGTCTGCGCGTGGAGAGCCCGCGATGGCGGCGGCTCGAAGAGAGTTCGCCAGAATCGACGAAATCACGCCAGCGGCGGCGCATAAGCCTTCCGTCGCAGCTTTTTCTTCCTACATTTGACTTAATCGGCCTTGGATCAGGGCGAATTAAGTTATGCCGCGTAAGCCTGTCTGGGCTGTTGCGCGGGGGGAGATACCAGCCATGAATTTTGAAAAATACACCGAGCGGGCGCGCGGGTTCGTGCAGAGCGCGCAGTCGCTCGCCATGCGTGAGGGAAATCAGCAGTTCACACCCGAACATCTTCTGAAAGTCCTGCTCGATGACGATCAGGGGTTAGCCGCCGGGCTGATCGACAAGGCGGGAGGCCGCTCGCGCGACGCCCTTGTCGCGACCGATCTGGCGCTGGCGAAACTGCCGAAAGTCGAGGGCTCCGGCGCGGGCCAGGTCCATGTCACGCCGCCTTTGGCGCGCCTTTTCGACAATGCCGAGAAAATCGCCGAGAAGGCGGGCGACTCCTATGTGACGGTCGAGCGCCTGCTGCTCGCGCTCGCGATGGAGAAGAGTTCGGAAGCCGGGAAGATCCTCGAAAAGGCCGGCGTCACCCCGCAAAACCTCAACAAGGCGATCGAGGAATTGCGCAAGGGCCGCACAGCCGACAATGCGACGGCTGAAAACGCCTATGACGCGCTGAAGAAATACACCCGCGATCTGACCGAAGCCGCCCGCACCGGCAAGCTCGATCCGGTCATTGGCCGCGACGAGGAAATCCGCCGCACCATCCAGGTTCTGTCGCGCCGCACCAAGAACAATCCGGTGCTGATCGGCGAGCCCGGCGTCGGCAAGACGGCGATCGTCGAGGGGCTCGCGCTGCGCATCGTCAATGGCGACGTGCCGGAAAGCCTGCGCGACAAGAAGCTGCTTGCGCTCGACATGGGCTCGCTGATCGCGGGCGCCAAATATCGCGGCGAGTTCGAGGAGCGGCTGAAGGGTATCCTGACCGAAGTCACCGCCGCGGCCGGCGGCATCATCCTCTTCATCGACGAAATGCACACGCTCGTCGGCGCGGGGAAGGCCGATGGCGCGATGGACGCCTCGAATCTTCTGAAGCCGGCGCTGGCGCGCGGCGAATTGCATTGCGTCGGCGCGACGACGCTTGAGGAATACCGCAAGCATGTCGAGAAGGACGCCGCGCTGGCGCGGCGCTTCCAGCCGGTCTTCGTCAGCGAGCCGACGGTCGCCGACACCATTTCGATCCTGCGCGGCCTCAAGGAAAAATACGAGCTGCACCATGGCGTGCGCATCACCGACGCCGCCATCGTCGCGGCGGCGACGCTGTCGCATCGCTACATCGCGGACCGGTTTCTGCCCGACAAGGCGATCGACCTCATCGACGAGGCGAGCGCCCGGTTGCGCATGGCGATCGATTCGAAGCCGGAAGAGCTCGACGAACTCGACCGCCGCATCATCCAGCTCAAGATCGAGCAGGAGGCGCTGAAGAAGGAGACCGATTCGGCCTCGAAGGACCGGCTGAAGAAGCTCGAAGGCGAACTCGCCGACCTCGAGGAGAAATCGTCCGCGTTGACGTCGCGCTGGCGCGCCGAAAAGGACAAGCTCGGCTCCGAACAGAAGCTCAAGGAGCAGCTTGAGGCCGCGCGCACGGAACTGGCGCAGGCGCAGCGCAAGGGCGAATATCAGCGCGCCGGCGAACTGACTTATGGCGTCATCCCGGGCCTCGAAAAGCAGCTCGCCGAGATCGAATCGAAGCGCGGCGGCGTTCTCGTCGACGAGGCGGTGACGCCCGAAGACATCGCGCAGGTGGTCTCGCGCTGGACCGGCATTCCGGTCGACAAGATGCTGGAGGGCGAGCGCGAGAAGCTGCTGAACATGGAAGAAGCGCTTGGCAAGCGCGTGGTCGGGCAGAAGGAGGCCGTCAAGGCGGTTTCGACCGCGGTGCGCCGCGCAAGAGCCGGGCTGCAGGATCCGAACCGTCCGATCGGCTCTTTCATGTTCCTCGGGCCGACCGGCGTCGGCAAGACCGAATTGACCAAGGCGCTCGCCGGTTTCCTGTTCGACGACGAGAACGCGCTGCTGCGCATCGACATGTCCGAATATATGGAGAAACATTCGGTTGCGCGGCTGATCGGCGCGCCGCCCGGCTATGTCGGCTATGAGGAAGGCGGCGCCCTCACCGAGGCGGTGCGGCGCAGGCCCTATCAGGTCGTGCTCTTCGACGAGATCGAGAAGGCCCATCCGGACGTCTTCAATGTTCTCCTACAGGTTCTGGACGATGGCCGGCTCACGGACGGGCAGGGGCGCACGGTCGATTTCCGCAATGTGCTGATCGTCATGACCTCGAACCTCGGCTCGGAGTTTCTGGTGCTGCAGAAGGACGGCGAGGATTCGAGCGCCGTCCACGACGAGGTGATGCAGGTGGTGCGCGCGCATTTCAGGCCGGAATTCCTGAACCGCGTCGACGAGATCATCCTGTTCCATCGGCTGCGCCGCGAGGACATGGGCAAGATCGTCGAGATCCAGCTGAAGCGCCTCGACAAGCTGCTGGAGGATCGCAAGATCGTGCTGGAATTGACGCCCGAAGCCCGCGAGTGGCTCGCCGAAAAGGGCTATGATCCAGCCTATGGCGCGCGTCCCCTGAAGCGCGTCATCCAGAAGAACGTGCAGGATCCGCTGGCCGAGTTTATTCTCGCCGGCAAGATCCATGATGGCGAGAAGGTGCGCATCGGCGCCGACGAGCGCGGCCTCCTCATCGGCGATGAGGCCATCCGCGCGGCGGCATAGGCGACGAACCCCTAGATCACGATGATTTTGGATCGAATCGATCGAAATTCATGAACGTGATCGATTCCGAATAGTTTAGAGCGGGATGCGGGCGAAAAAGTGCGCACACTTTTTCTCATCCCGCTCTAGATCACGATGATTTTGGATCGAATCGATCGAAAATCATGAACGTGATCGATTCGAATAGGTTAGAGCGGGATGCGGGCGAAAAAGTGCACACACTTTTTCTCATCCCGGTCTAGGGGCCAAGCCAGTCGAAGGCGCGGGCGAGGAAGGCGGCGCCGTTGGAGCGCCGCCACTCGCCATGGGCCATGATCACGCGCTCGCAGTTCCAGCCGAGCGCCTTGTCTCGCGCCGCGCGCGCTGGCGCCCGGTCGAGGAAGCTGAGGCGCCATTCGCGCGGCGCGCCGGGCTCTCGCGCGGTGATCCCGTCGATGGAGGCGAGAGCGCGCCGCCACCACGACCAATGATCGCAAAGGAAGCTGTCGCTGAACGCCTCGATGAGGTCCGCGACGATCGCCGTACGCGATGGCCGGTGGAAAAAGACGATCTCGTCCATGACGATGGAGCCTCTGAACCAGGCGAGGTCGATGTCGGCGCTCCATTCGGCCGGGGCGGAATCCTGCAAGGGCTCGCGAAACCTGAGATCGGCGCGCTTGTCGATGGTCGATTGCGGCCCCCATAATTGAGCCTGCGGATAGGCGGCGTTCCAATCCCGAAGATAGAGGTGGTGAATTTTGTTCGGGCTGACGAGATGACGGACGGATCCTAACCGATCGATCTCCGCCTGCAACTCAGGACTAAGCTTGACCGGCGACCACACCCAAAGATCGCCGCCGGAAAGGCGCGCGACGACCGCGCGCGTCGGATAAGGGAAGCCGTAGAAGCTGACGATCTCGCCCTCGGCGAGCCAGAGCGAATCGTGGATTTTCTCTAAGGCCATGCCGGCGCGCCTTCTCCCGCTCCTGTTGCTGAATTTGGGCTTGGATCGTCGCTTTTTCAGGGCGTTTGCGGGCCCGTTCCAAGCAATCGGGAGGGGTCGAGAATGGAGATGTGGACAGGGCGCTGGAAGAGCCCCTGAACGGAGGCGAAAAACATGAAAAAACATGGCCTTCGCAGAGGTTTGCTCTATAATGGACAATCAATCTATGGTCGTCTTCGCCGACCGTCCGAACCCGCTGCAAAAACAACAGAAAGTTAAGCTTTTACAATGGCTGAACCCGCCGCCGCCTCGAAGGCTCCCGCGCCCGCCGAGGATGAAGCCTATTATGGCGCCGATTCGATCAAGGTTCTGCGCGGCCTCGACGCCGTCCGCAAGCGCCCCGGCATGTATATTGGCGATACCGATGACGGCTCCGGGCTGCATCACATGGTCTATGAGGTCGTCGATAACGCCATCGACGAAGCGCTCGCCGGCCACGCCACCAAAGTCACGGTGACGCTCAACGCCGACGGCTCGGTGACCGTCACCGACGACGGGCGCGGCATTCCGACCGACATTCACAGCGAGGAAGGCGTCAGCGCGGCCGAGGTCATCATGACCCAGCTGCATGCGGGCGGGAAATTCGACCAGAATTCCTACAAGGTGTCGGGCGGCCTGCATGGCGTCGGCGTCTCCGTCGTTAACGCGCTCTCCACCTGGCTGAAACTCAGGATCTGGCGCGAGGGCAAGGAGCATCTGATCCGTTTTGCGCAGGGCGATGCGGTCACCCCGCTCGAAGTCACAGGGCCGGCGCCGATCGTCGACGGCAAGCCCAAACGCGGCACGGAGGTCACCTTTCTCGCCTCGCCCGCGACCTTCACCATGGTCGATTATGATTTCGGCACGATCGAGCACCGGCTGCGCGAACTCGCCTTTCTGAACTCCGGCGTTCGCATCGAACTGACCGACGCCCGCGGCGCGGAGCCGCGAACCGAACTGCTCTATTACGACGGCGGCCTTGAGGCCTTCGTGCGCTATCTCGATCGCGCCAAGAGCCCGCTCATCACGAAGCCCATTCTGATCAAGGGCGAGCGCGAGAATATCGTCGTCGAGGTCGCTCTCTGGTGGAACGATTCCTACCACGAGAACGTGCTGCCCTTCACCAACAACATCCCGCAGCGCGACGGCGGCACCCATCTCGCGGGCCTGCGCGCCGGCCTCACCCGGCAGGTCACTGGCTACGCCGAGCGCTCGGGCCTTTTGAAACGCGAAAAGGTCGACCTCACCGGCGACGACTGCCGCGAGGGCCTGACCTGCGTCCTGTCGGTCAAGGTGCCCGATCCGAAATTCTCCTCGCAGACGAAAGAGAAGCTGGTCTCGTCGGAAGTGCGTCCGGCGGTCGAAGGCCTCGTCAACGAGATGCTCGGCTCCTGGTTCGAGGAGCATCCGCAGGATGCGCGCACCGTCGTTGGCAAGGTGGTGGAGGCGGCGCAGGCGCGCGAGGCGGCGCGCAAGGCGCGCGAGCTGACCCGCCGCAAAGGGGCGCTCGACGTCGCCAATCTGCCGGGCAAGCTGGCCGATTGCCAGGAGCGCGATCCCGCCAAAGCGGAGCTTTTCCTCGTCGAGGGCGATTCCGCCGGCGGCTCGGCCAAGCAGGGCCGCAATCGCGAATATCAGGCCGTCTTGCCGCTCCGCGGCAAGATTCTCAACGTCGAGCGCGCGCGCTTCGACAAAATGCTGTCCAGCCAGGAAATCGGCACGTTGATCACGGCGCTCGGGACCGGCATCGGCCGCGATGATTTCAACGTCGACAAATTGCGCTACCACAAGATCATCATCATGACCGACGCCGACGTCGACGGCTCGCATATCCGCACGCTGTTGCTGACCTTCTTCTTCCGGCAGATGCGCGAATTGATCGAACGCGGCCATCTCTATATAGCGCAACCGCCGCTCTACAAGGTCAAGCGCGGCGGCTCCGAGCAATATCTGAAGGACGAGCGCGCGCTGGACGATTATCTCATAGGCAACGGCCTCGACGGGGCCGTGCTGCGCCTTTCCGATGGCGTCGAGCGCGCGGGCGCGGATTTGCGCTCGATCGTCGAGGAGGCGCGGGCCGTGCGCCTCCTCCTGAAAGCGATGCATTCGCGCTACGACCGCACCGTCGTCGAACAGGCCGCCATCGCCGGAGCCTTCCGCCCGATCGGGCCGGATGACGAGGAAGCGGCTGAAGGCTTCGCCGTGACGATCGCCGCGCGCCTCGACGAACTCGCCGACGATATGGAGCGCGGCTGGCAGGGCGCCGTCGCCAATGGCGGCTATGTGTTCACGCGGCAGGTGCGCGGCGTGCGTCAGGCCGCGACGCTCGACGCCGGCCTCCTCGCTTCAACCGAGGCGCGCCGCCTCAACGAGCACGCCGCGACCTTGCACGATGTCTTCGCCCGGCCGGCGCTGTTCATAAGGCGCAATGACGAGACGCAGGCCTCGGGCTCGGGCGAATTACTCGACGCGGTCATGGCGGCGGGCCAGAAGGGCATCTCGCAATTGCAGCGCTACAAGGGCCTCGGCGAGATGAATCCCGAGCAGTTGTGGGAGACGACGCTGGATCGGGAAGCCCGTTCGCTCTTGCAGGTAAAGATCAAGGAAGGCGACGACGCCGACGATATTTTCGTCAAGCTGATGGGCGACGTCGTCGAGCCGCGTCGTGAGTTCATCCAGGAGAATGCGCTGAGCGTCGCCAATCTCGACGTCTGAGCGGCTGTTGGGGGCCTTGCGCTATGCATCGCGCGCGGCGTGGCTTGGCGCGCGCGCCTCAAGCAGGGCCAACCGGTCCTTGAGCCGCTTTACATCGGCGGGATCGAGCCGCGTCGCGCAGCCCGCGACGACCCGCCGTCCGCGCAGCGCCAGCTGCTCTCGCATGCCATTGTGGTCGATGGCGGCCGCGAGATCGTCAAGCGCGCGCAATAGCCGCAAACTGACGGCGAGGTCATTTGCGGAATAATGCCGGATCTGCTCGAAGGCGGTGTCGAGCAGATGGTCGAAATCGATCCATGGCAGGATGACCCGCACGACATAAGGCGGGTCGCTGAGAAGGGTCGCGGGCGCGGCGCGGCCAGTCCAACGGATCAGGATGCGCGATAACTGATCGATGCAGTTGATTGCCGTGCTTGGATCGTTGACGGCGGGCGAAATCGCCTTCAACGCGATGTCGACGATCTGCAGCACGCCGAACTCGACGTCCTGTTGCATCGTGCGCATCGGGCCGATTACGAATGCGGCCCGAATTTCCCGGTTGAGATCCTCGGTCAGCCGGCTCCTGTGCGAGACGGTGAAGAGCGGCGCGCCCTCCGGCGCGAAATGCCCGATCGGGCGCAGCACGCGAATGCGCAATTTGTGCGCCCTGGCCAATTTGAGCAGGCGGTCGCTGTCAATGAAGCAGATATAGCCGGACTGATCGATGGGAACCGCGAACTCGGTCGGCTCCCGCTCGAACGCCATATCCTCGCGGCGGGCGACGGGGCCGCGCTCGTGCGGCATGATGTCGTCGATGACGTCCTCCGTCTCACGGGCGATGCGGTCGACGATGTGATTGACGCTGACGGCGCGCGAAATGTGGTGGATGAAATAGATCAGGCCCATGACGGAGGCCAGCGCGAGCAACAACGCGCCGGTGACTGTCGCCACCGGGGCGAAGGGGTGCGGCAGGCTGCGCGCTGCGGGGAGGGCGGCCATGCAGTAGAGGAACGTGCCGAGGAAGACGCCGAGCGTCCATTGCGTCACGCGGTCCCTGACGAAATTGACGAGGATGCGCGGCGAGAACTGCATCGAGGCCAGCGTCAGCGTCATCAGAAGAATGGCGAAGACGATCGAGACGACGGTCATGATCGAGCTTGCGATCGTGCTCAGCATAACCTGCGCGATCTGCGGATCGGCGCGCGAGGGGAACAGCGCGTCGGGAACCCAGGCGCTGATGATCGGGAAGGTCTCTTCCGCGGACGAAAGGATAATTCCGGTCAGTCCAAGCGCGAGCGAAATGAGGAGCGGACGCACGAGAAAGCCGCCGCGCAGCGCATACATCCAGTTCCGAACGCGGATCGGCAAGCGCGTTTTCAAGACTCGTCTCTTCGCTTCCATCCGCGTCGCGGCGCGCGCGACCACTGGGCGCAAGCTTATCAAATCGGCGGGCGAAGTCTCGTTTTGTTGAAGCCGGGCCGCTCGCGGCGGCGCGCAATGGCTGATCCGGGCGGCGCGGCGCTTATGGGCTCTTTATGAATCGGGAAAGGGTCCGCAATCGCGACTTTATGCGATTAGCTCTAATGAGATTTAACTTTGAAACGGAATGCGACGGGCCGGCTGGGTCTATTGCTGAGACTTCGATCGGGGACCGGCGCGTTCGCCACGAGGAACTGGAGTATTCATCGATGAGCTGGAGCGCCATCGTAAATGCCTTCAAGCGGCTCGACGACCGCCTCTCCGATGCAGTTTATCTACATGGCCGCCATCTGACCGGGCAGGACGAAGTCGTCCGTACGCATCGCGCCGAAACGGCCGGCAAGCGCCTGAATCTTTACGCCTGGGCGCCGGCTTTACAGCGCATCGCCCATCGTCATGACGCGACGGGATCGATGCGGTAAGCTGACGCGAAATCCGCCATGATAAGATGCGAATTCGGCCGAGCCAACGACGATGGAATTGCGTTAGAATGGCAAGGTTGAAGTCGCGCCGCGGATTGGAGGATCGATCATGGACGCCAAACCATTCCCCGTCACTCATACCGAAGCCGAGTGGCGCGCGCTGCTGACGCCCGAGCAATATCGCATCCTGCGCGAGCATGGCACGGAGGCGCCAGGAAGCTGCGCCCTCAATCATGAAAAGCGCGCCGGCGTCTTCGCCTGCGCCGGCTGCGGCCAGCCGCTGTTTGGCGCGACGCGGAAATTCGACAGCGGCACCGGCTGGCCGAGCTTCAACGATCCACTGCCCGGCGCCGTCGAGACCTCGGAGGATCGCAGTTATGGCTGGCTTCGCACGGAGGTGCATTGCAGCCGCTGCGGCAGCCATCTGGGCCATGTCTTTCCGGACGGGCCGCCGCCGACGGGCTTGCGCTACTGCATCAACGGCGTTGCGACGAATTTCACGCCCGAGTGACGTCCGCGCCGGCGCTTCACAAGCGCCCGCGGATCGCGCATTGTGTCCGCGCTGGGGCTGCCGCGCGGCCGCGAATTTTGGGGGAAACCATGGCCTTGCGGATGATCCCGTGGCGAACCGCTTTTTTCGCCATCTGCCTTGCTATGGTCCCCGGCGTGCAATCGTCGCCGGCGCGCGCCGACGACCCGTCCTGTCCGGGGCCGCGCCAGGGTGAGAAATTTCCCTTCGACTCGACCGACATCATTTTCGACAGCTTCACGCTTTCAGACCCGGCGGGCCATGCGAAACTCGTGAATTGCGTGCGCGTTCTGAAGCCGTCTTATCCCTATCACGTCGATTGGGTTGGCTCGGGGATCGACGCCTTCACGGGAACGGACGGTTCCCAATCTTCGTCGCTCTATGTCGGCGACGACGCGCAAATGGATCCATCGACAGCCTTTGTCGGGATCAACAGGACTCGATTCGACCCGCATCTGATCCATGACAAGCCGTGGTGGGTGAAAGTTGGCGATCGGATCCTGTCCACCTTCGATGGCGCCGTTTCGACGATCCCGCACGATCGCCCCGAAAAGGAGAGGCTTGAGCGCGTGCAGCCCGTCGCGCTCCGGTTCGCCGCGCAGCTGACGGAGCCCGGGCGCGCCAGACTCGAATTCAGCAACGCCGCGCCCGACGCTGGCGCGATCCGCTTCACGGCCCCGGACGAGCTTCGCCAGCTGGTTCCCCAACTCGAGCCGGAATTCAGCATCGGCGCCGAGGCCTCGGCGGTCGAATATTCGATTGGCGATGGCGAGGCGGCGGCTCAGCGGATCATTATAACGCTGCGCAATTCGGATGGTCAGGCGATCGGGTCGATCCCGATCGTCGCCGTTCTCGCCACAGAAAGGCAATGATCGACGTTTTCGCGAAGGCCTTGAAGTCAGGGGCAATCCCCGCGTCGCTAAGGAATATAAACCGCCTCGATGACCTTGAGCTGCTCGCCGAGCGGGTCGGCCTCCAAGCGCACGACCTCCGCCATCAGCTTGTCGCGGAATTTATAGGCGCGGCGCCAGCCGTCCTCGTTGGTCGGCGGCCAGGGCGTGAAGGTCTTCTTGTCGATCATCAAAGCTTCGCAGCGAAGCCGCGGGCCGGTGATGTTGCGGGCGATGATGTACATGGCGAGCCCCAGCGCGGCGTCCGGACGGCGGCGTTTTCAGGAAACCGGCGCCGCAAAGGAAACGGCGATCCGCCTGCTCGGGTTCGATCGGCGCCGACTTGTCCGCCGGAAATCTTAATCCCGGCGATCCCGGATGTGAAAGCTATTTTGCGCCCGCGCGGATCGTTGTGCGCCGCCGCGCGGAATTGGTTCCGCCGGGCGGCGAAATGCGCTAAGTCCGAGGTAAAGGCATCCACCCCAATCGACGGAACACCCCTGATGGCGGCTTTGATCGACGGCCCGCGCCTCGCGGCCAAATCGCGCATGACGAAGCAGCTCGTCGTGTTCCTGCATGGCTATGGCGCCGACGGCAATGATCTGATCGGCCTCGCCAAGCAATGGCAGGGTTTGATGCCCGACGCCGCCTTCGCCTCCCCCAATGCGCCCGAGCCCTGCGTGCAGGCGCCGGGTGGGCGGCAGTGGTTTCCGCTGACGATGCGGGATCAGGAGGAGCGCTGGACCGGCTGCAACAAGGCTGCTCCGGGCCTCAACGCCTTCCTCGACGCCGAGCTGGAAAAGCTCGGGCTTGATGATTCGAAGCTGGCGCTGGTCGGCTTCAGTCAGGGAACCATGCTGGCGCTGCATGCCGGGCTTCGGCGCAAGAAGCGGCCGGCGGCGATCCTTGGCTATTCCGGCGAACTCGTCGGACCGGAGCATCTCGTAAAGGAGCGCCCGCCGGGCGAGAAGGCCGCGCCGATCCTGCTCATTCACGGCAGCGACGACGATGTGATCCCGTTCGACGCCCTGTTCGCCTCGGCGGAGGCTCTGGCCGAGGCCGGAATCCCCAGCCAATGGCATCTCTCGATCGGGCTCGGACATGGCATCGACGGCGCCGGACTGACCCATGGCGGCCTGTTTCTGGCGCAAAGCTTCAAGCTGAAGCCAAAACTGAATCCCGCGGCCAGCCGCGCGTAGAGGCGCCGGAGACGGGCGCTATTCCGACCGGCTTCGTGGCCGGGGCGAATTGCGGCAGCGACTCATGCGCCCTGCGCATCGCCGGCACCGGCCGATAAAGCTGCTTGGTCGCCTCGACGATCAGGACGCCGGCGCCAGGCAGGCCGAAAAAAGCGCCGATCCGCTCGAAGACGATGCCCGCGCGCAGAAATGGCCGATGCCGGAACGGCGGCGCATAGAGCGCCTCGCTCCAGTGGGTCGGGGAGAACAGCGTTTCGCGCATCAACTCGCGCAGCTGGCTGCGCGAAAACGGCTGGCCATGGCCAAAGGGCGTGCGGTCGAGACGCGCCCAGAGCCCCGACCGGCTCGGCGCGATGACGAGGACGCGTCCGCCCGGCGTCAGGATGCGCCAGATCTCGGCGAGGAGATCGCGCGGATGTTCGGTGATTTCCAGCCCGTGGATCACGATCGCCCGGTCGATTGAGGAATCGGGCAGGGGCATCTGCGTCGCCTCGACCAGCGCCGAGGCTGAAAAGCCGGAAGAGGGCCAGTTCACCACGCCCTGCTGCGCCGGCATGAAGGCGAGCACGCGCACCGCTTCGTCGCGGAAGACGTCGAGATAGGGCGTCGCGTAGCCAACCCCGAGGACCGAGTAGCCGGCGCAGTTGGCGAATCGCTCGCGGATGATCCTGCCGACGAGCCGCCGCGCGGTCTCGCCAGCGGGCGTGTCGTAGAAGGAGCGGAGATCGACGACGTCGAGGGACATGCGCGGGCTTTCGAGGCTGGAGCGCGATCATCCGCTGACGGGACCGGAAAATAAAGCCCCGCGGCGCCGGGTTTCAAGTCGCGTGAGGGCGTGCCAAACTCGACCGGACAAGAGGCGTGAACGACGCGGAAAATGAGGATCTAGGGCATGGCTCTCCAAATCCACCAGTTCATCTGCCTCGATGATAATTTCGGGGTTCTGGTGCATGATCGCGAGACGCGCGCGACCGCGGCGATCGACGCGCCGGACGCCGAGCCCATTCTGGCCGCGCTCGTCGCGCGCGAATGGACGCTCACCGACATTCTGCTCACCCACCACCACGCCGATCATGTGCAGGGCGTTCCCGGCCTCAAGGCGCATTTTCCACGCGCGCGCGTGACGGGCCCCGCCAGGGAGGCGGCGAAGATCGGCGGCCTCGACAGGCTCGTCGGCGACGACGACGAGATCGCCGTCGGCGTGCTGGAGGGGCGCGTGATCGAGGTTCCGGGGCACACCAGCGGGCATGTCGCCTATTTCTTCGAGCGAAACGACATTGTCTTCGTCGGCGACACGCTATTTTCCCTTGGATGCGGGCGGGCCTTCGAGGAGCCGCCGCAGGTTCTCTATCATTCGCTGATGCGGCTCGCGGCCCTGCCCGGCGCGACGCAGGTCTATTGCGGCCATGAATATACGCTGGCCAACGCCAAATTCGCCCTTGGCGTCGATCCCGGCAATGACATCCTGCGCGAGCGCGCCGATCATGTCGCGAAACTGCGCACGGCCGGCGAATATACATTGCCGACGACGATCGCCCTCGAATGCCTGACCAATCCATTTTTGCGCGTCGGGGAGCCGGCGCTGCAGGCGGCGGTGGGCATGGCGGACGCCGATCCCGCCGACGTCTTCGCCGAACTGCGCGCGCGCAAGAACCGGGCATGAGCGGCGCGTCGCCATCGATCGCCGAGGCGAGTTCCGCCGATATCATCCGGCTGCTCGATCTGCGGCCGCACCCCGAAGGCGGTTTCTACCGCGAGACCTTTCGCGATTCCATGCAGTACGAGGCGGGCCGGGCGGCGTCGACGGCGATCTATTTCCTGCTGGAGGCGGGTCAGGTCTCGCATTGGCACCGCGTCGATGCGGCGGAGATCTGGCATTTCTACGCCGGCGCGCCGCTGGCGATCAGCGTCTCGCGCACGGGCGAGGATCTGAGCCGGCACGCGCTCGGGCCTGATCTCTTCAAGGGGGAGCGCCCGCAATTCGTGGTGCCCGCGCATTGGTGGCAGAGCGCGGCGAGTCTCGGGCGATGGACGCTGGTCGGCTGCGGCGTGGCTCCGGGCTTTGAGTTCGCCCATTTCGAGCTGGCGCCGCCGGGGTGGGGGCCTCCAGCCTGATCCCGAAAAGGCGCCCCTTTCGGCATGGCGCGGGAGCGCTTACTCCTTGGGCGTCGCCAAACCCTCAATGCGTTTTTGCAGCTCGTCGAGTTGGCGCTTCATCTCGTCGAGATCGCTTCTTGGCGCCGGTTCGGGCGCCGGTTTCGGGGCCGCCTCGCCGCCCGGCGCGAGCGGGGCGACAAAGGGGGTGAACATGGAGAGCGCCTGATTGAACAGCGCCATGTTCTTGCGCGCCTGTTCCTCGAGCGAGCCGAAGGACGGCCCGTTCGCCTGCGAGCCAAAGCCGCCGGCGACCTTGTCGCGGAATTTGCTTTGCTCGCTGGTCAGCTTGTCGATGGAGAATTCGAGATAGCTTGGCACCAGCATCTGCATGCTGTCGCCGTAAAAGCGGATGAGCTGACGCAGAAAGGCGATCGGCAGCAGGCTCTGCCCGCCCTTGCCTTCCTGCTCGAAGATGATCTGGGTCAGAACCGATCGCGTGATGTCCTCGCCGCTCTTGGCGTCGAAGACGACGAAATCCTCACCCTTCTTGACCATGCAGGCGAGGTCTTCAAGCGTCACATAGGCGCTTGTGCCTGTATTGTAGAGGCGCCGGTTGGCGTATTTCTTGATCGTAATCGGCTGCTTGATATTCGCCATGGTCGGTCGCCCATCTCCGGAAGCGGCTTCGGGAGCCGTCAGCCTCGCCTTATGCATTGATCTCTCGCTTTCGGCTTCGGGTCTATCATTACGTCATGACAAAGCGTTCCCAAATCAAGACGCGTGGGTCAAGTCGTAATTCCGTCACGCGCGGTCGAACAAAAAGCCTGTCGGCGCCGGTTCGGACGCGTGCGACGCTTGCATAGGATAAGCCTTTTATTTCAGAGCGCGAACTGTTTTCGGGGGCAATTTTTCGCCCGCTGCGGCCGTTTGCCTTTATAATCATTTTTGGCGCGCTGGATCGGCGTGTTTCGCTTGCCTCGCCGGACCAAGGGAGCGTAGCGTCCCGTCCGGCTGGACCATGGAGGATGCCCAATATGTCAGATATCGTTATCGTGAGCGCGGCGCGTACGGCTGTCGGATCTTTCAACGGCGCCTTTGCGGCGATCCCCGCGCACGAGCTCGGCGCAGCCGCCATCAAGGGCGCGCTCGAGCGCGCGAAGGTCGATCCCTCCGAAGTCGATGAGGTGATTCTCGGCCAGGTGCTCACCGCCGGGCAGGGCCAGAACCCCGCGCGCCAGGCCGCGATGAAGGCTGGCGTGCCGCAGGAAAAGACTGCCTTCGGCGTCAATCAGGTTTGCGGCTCGGGCCTGCGCGCGGTCGCTCTCGGCCTGCAGCAGATCGCCAATGGCGACGCGAAGATCGTCGTCGCCGGCGGCCAGGAGAGCATGTCGCAGGCCCAGCACAGCGCCTATCTGCGTTCCGGCGTCAAGATGGGCGATCTGAAGCTCGTCGACACGATGATCAGCGATGGCCTGACCGATGTCTTCAATCACTATCACATGGGCCTGACGGCCGAGAACGTCGCCCTCAAATGGCAGCTGACCCGCGACGAGCAGGACCGTTTCGCGCTCGCCTCGCAGAACAAGGCCGAGGCGGCGCAGAAGGGCGGCAAGTTCGACGAGGAGATCATTCCCTTCACGATCAGCTCCAAAAAGGGCGATGTCGTCGTCGACAAGGATGAATATATCCGCCACGGCGCGACGCTCGACGCGCTCGCCAAGCTGCGCCCGGCCTTCAACAAGGAAGGCACCGTGACGGCGGGCAACGCATCCGGCATCAATGATGGCGGCGCAGCGCTGGTGCTGATGAGCGCGGGCGACGCCGCCAAGCGCGGGCTCGAACCCCTCGCACGCATCGTTTCCTGGGCGACAGCTGGCGTCGATCCGGCGATCATGGGCTCCGGCCCCATTCCGGCTTCGCGCAAGGCGCTCGAAAAGGCCGGCTGGAAGGTCAGCGATCTCGATCTCATCGAGGCCAATGAGGCTTTCGCCGCGCAGGCGCTCGCCGTCGCCAAGGATCTCGCCCTCGATCCGGCGCGCGTCAACGTCAATGGCGGCGCCATCGCGATCGGCCATCCGATCGGCGCGTCCGGCGCCCGCGTGCTGATCACGCTGCTGCATGAATTGAAGCGCAGCGGCGGCAAGAAGGGCCTCGCTACCCTTTGCATCGGCGGCGGCATGGGCATCGCCCTCACTGTGGAACGCTGATCGCGCCGAGCAGCGAGCTGCGCTGACGCTATTGAGCCAGCGCATGTTCCGCGGCGCTTCCTTCGTCTCTCGGACGCAGGGGGCCGCCGCGGCGGTTGGACGGCGAGAAGGTCGAGGCGGCGATGTCGGTTCAGCGCGTGCGCAAGACGCCTCATTGGGCCATTTCGCTGCGCGACGGCGTCGCGCAAGAAGACGCGGCGTCCGGGATTATCCAGGGTCGCGTCGCCGCGAAGGGATACGCAATGACGAGCAGCAGTTTCAAATAGAAGAGCCCGAAGGGCTGAATTTGGGGAGACCAACATGGCGCGAGTGGCGGTTGTGAGCGGAGGGACGCGCGGGATTGGCGCGGCTGTCAGCTATGCCTTGAAGAAGGCGGGATATGAGGTTGCCGCGACCTATCATGGGAATGATCTGGCGGCCCAGCAGTTCAAGGCCGACACCGGCGTTCCGGTCTATAAATGGGACGTTTCGAACTACAAGGATTGCGCCGAGGGTCTGAAGAAAGTCGCCGAGGAGGTCGGCCCGGTCGACATTCTCGTCAATAATGCGGGAATCACGCGCGATTCGGCCTTCCATAAAATGACGCCGGAGCAATGGTTCGAAGTCATCAACACCAATCTGAATTCGCTGTTCAACATGACGCGTCCCGTTATCGAGGGCATGCGCGAGCGCGGCTTCGGACGCATCATCAATATTTCGTCGATCAACGGCCAGAAAGGCCAGTTCGGACAAGCGAACTACTCCGCCGCCAAGGCGGGGGACATCGGCTTCACCAAGGCCCTGGCGCAGGAGAGCGCCGCGAAAGGGATCACGGTGAACGCCATCTGTCCCGGCTATATCGCGACGGAAATGGTGCGGGCGGTGCCGCATGAGGTGCTGCAGCAAAAGATCCTGCCGCTGATTCCGGTCGGCCGGCTCGGCGAACCCGAGGAGATCGCGCGCTGCGTCCTGTTCCTCGCCTCCGACGACGCGGGGTTCATCACCGGCTCCACGCTCAGCGCCAATGGCGGTCAGTACATGACCTAGATCACGATGATTTTGGATTTTCACCGATCCAAAATCATGAAACTGTTCGGTTTCAAAAGCTGGAGCGGGACGGGGAGGCCGATTTTCGGCTGTCTCTCGTTCCGCTTCTGGCAGGGGCGCGCGTTCACGCTTCGCCTGAACTCTTCCGCGCCGGACGTCGAGGCCTTTGATGCAACGCGAATCGATGGAGTTCGACGTGGTCGTGGTCGGCGCCGGCCCGTCGGGGCTCTCGGCGGCGATCCGCGTCAAGCAGCTTGATCCCGCGCTGACGGTTTGCGTGCTGGAGAAGGGCTCGGAAGTCGGCGCCCATATTCTCTCCGGCGCGGTGTTCGAGCCGCATGCGCTGTCCGAACTGATCCCGGACTGGCGCGCGCGCGGCGCGCCCCTCGTCACGCAGGCGCGGGACGACAACTTCCTTTTTCTCACCCGGACGAAGGCCTATCGGCTGCCGACGCCGCCGCAGATGCAAAATCACGGCAATTACATCATCAGCCTCGGCAATCTCTGCCGCTGGCTGGCGCGTGAGGCCGAAGCGCTGGGCGTCGAGATTTTCCCCGGCTTCGCCGCCGCCGAAGTGCTTTATGACGGCGATGGCGCCGTCAGGGGCGTCGCCACCGGCGACATGGGCGTGGGCAAGGATGGCCAGCCGACCGCGGGCTTCGCGCCCGGCGTCGAGCTGCTCGGCCGCCAGACCCTGTTCGCCGAAGGCGCGCGCGGCTCGCTGACCAAGACGCTGCTGGCGCGCTTCGATCTCGGCAAGGACAGCGATCCGCAGATCTACGGGCTGGGGATCAAGGAATTATGGGAGGTGGAGCCCGCCAAAAGCCGGCCCGGCCGCGTCGTTCACACGGTCGGCTGGCCGCTCGACGAGCGGACCTATGGCGGATCGTTTCTCTATCATCTCGAAGACAATCAGGTCGCCGTCGGCTTTGTCGTCGGGCTTGGCTATGAGAACCCTTATCTTTCGCCCTTCGAGGAGTTCCAGCGCTTCAAGACGCACCCCTCGATCCGGCCGTTGTTTGAAGGCGGCCGGCGCATTTCCTATGGCGCGCGGGCGATCTCGGCGGGCGGCGCGCAGGCGCTGCCGAAACTCACATTCCCCGGCGGCGCCCTGATCGGCGACGGCGCCGGATTCCTCAATGTCCCCAAGATCAAGGGCAGCCATACCGCGATGAAATCGGGGATGCTCGCGGCCGAAGGCGTCGTCGCCTTGCTGAAGGCGGAAGGCGACGCCGCGCGAGGCGCAGGCCTATCCGGCGGCGCTGAAAAAGAGCTGGCTCTGGGACGAGCTTTTCCGCGCGCGCAACGTCAAGCCGGCGTTCAAATGGGGGCTCTGGCCGGCGATGGCCTATGCGGCGCTGGATACCTACATATTTCGCGGCAAGGCGCCCTGGACGCTGCATCATAAGCCCGACCATCTGGCGCTGAAGCCGGCGGCGGAATCGAAGCCGATCGCCTATCCTAAGCCCGATGGAGTCGTCAGCTTCGACAGGCTCTCTTCGGTGTTCGTCTCCAACACGAACCACGAAGAGAACCAGCCTTCGCATCTGAAGCTGAAGGATCCCGACGCCGCCATCAAGATCAACCTCGCCGTCTATGATTTGCCCGAGCAGCGTTATTGTCCGGCCGGCGTCTATGAGATCGTCGACGGCCCGGCCTTGCGCATCAACGCGCAGAACTGCGTCCATTGTAAAAGCTGCGACATCAAGGATCCGACCCAGAACATAAACTGGACGGTTCCCGAAGGCGGCGGCGGTCCGAACTACCCGAATATGTGAATTCAGGGCGCCGGCTGCGGGCTGTCGAGCCAGCGCAGCGATCCGGGCGTCGTCAGAAGCTCGCCGGTCTCCAGCAGGGTTTTGAGACCGGACAGCACCATCGGCCAGCCGCCATAGAGCTGGGCGTTGGCGCCTTCGCGCAATTGATCGTGCGTGACCGTCAGCCGGCATGAATCGCCGATCGGCGCGATCTCGTATGTCACCCGCGAAGTTCCCTCGGTTTTCACGTCCTCGCCCCAAAGCGCGCGAAAACTTTGCACCAGCCGTCGCGGCGGATCGACCTCCAGATTTTCGCCCTCGAAGATCAGCGCGCCCGGGCCGACGCCCTCGTAGCGCGAACCCGCCGTCCAGTCCGAGGTGACGCGAACGCCGAACGTGTATTTGCGCCGCATCTCGGGGTCGGTGATCGCCTGCCAGAGGCGCTCGGGCGTCGTCTTGATGTAGATTTCGAAAATCTTCTCCATCGTCCTGTCCTCCAGACTGCGTTTGAGGTCGCTCAGCGTCGCGGCGAAAGGTTCTGCGTATTTGCTGACCCAGCGGTCGTGGACCAGACGGATCGGGACCGGGTTCAGAAAATGAAGCTTCTCGCGCCCGCGCCGCCGCGTCACGACGAGCCCCGCCTCCTCGAGCAGTTTCAGATGCTTCATGACGCCAAACCGCGTCATCGGCAGCCGCTCCTGCAGCGCGCTCAAGCTTTGCCCGTCCTGTCTGAACAGCTCGTCGAGCAGGCTTCGACGCGTCGGATCCGCGAGGGCTCTGAACACATCATCCATGCTCGCACAATAGGTGACTATTTAGTCACCTGTCAATCCGTGCAGATTGGCTTTCCTCCAACATGCTTCAATCGGGCAGGGCCTGCGATTTGCTCGTCGCTCCGCGATCGACAGGCGGCGCGCGGCTTCGTCATCTGCTAATGTGCCGCCGGAAAACCGGCCCGGAGAATCGTCGATGAAAAGGATCGTTGTCGCTGGTTACGCGCGCTCCCCGTTCACGCTTGCCAGGAAGGGCGAACTGGCGCGCGTCCGGCCGGATGATCTCGCCGCGCAGGTGGTCGGCGCGCTGGTCGCGCGGAGCGGGATTCCGCCGGAAGATATCGAGGATCTGCTGCTCGGCTGCGCCTTTCCCGAAGGCGAGCAGGGCCTGAACCTCGCCCGCCTCGTCTCGCTGATGGCGGGCCTGCCGAAATCGCTCGGCGCGGCGACGGTCAATCGCTTCTGCGGCTCGTCGATGACAGCGGCGCATATCGCCGCGGGCGCCATCCGGATGGACGCGGGCGAAGTCTTCATCGCCGCCGGCGTCGAAAGCATGAGCCGCGTGCCGATCATGGGCTTCAACCCGCTGCCGCATCCGGAATTTTCCGCGCGCGAGCCCGGCGCCTATATGGGCATGGGCGATACGGCGGAGAATGTCGCGGCGAAATGGGAGGTCGGCCGCAAGGAGCAGGAAGAGTTCGCGTTGCGCTCGCAAGGACGTGCGGCGGCGGCGCGGGAGTCCGGCAAATTCACGGACGAGATTATTCCGATCGAAGGCAAGAAGGGCGCGATCGCGCAGGATGGCTGCATCCGTCCCGAAACCACGCTCGAAACGCTGGCCGGGCTGAAGCCCGCCTTCAATGAACATGGCGTCGTCACCGCGGGAACCTCCTCGCCGCTCACCGACGGCGCCGCCGCCGCTGCTGATCTGCACGGAGGATTACGCGAAGCGCCATGGCCTCGATAGTCTCGCGGCGATCAAATCCATCGCGGTCAGCGGCTGCAATCCGGAGATCATGGGCATCGGACCGGTCGGCGCCTCGCGCAAGGCGCTGCAACGCGCCGGGCATCGAGGTCGGCCAACTCGACGTCGTGGAGCTCAACGAAGCCTTCGCCGCGCAGGCGATCGCCTGCATCCGCGAATCGAAGCTCTCGCTGGATCAGGTCAACATCGACGGCGGCGCCATCGCGCTCGGCCATCCGTTGGGGGCGACCGGCGCGCGCATCCTCGGCAAGGCGGCCTCGCTGTTGAAGCGCGAGAAGGGCAAATATGCGCTGGCGACCCAATGCATCGGCGGCGGTCAGGGCATCGCCACGGTGCTGGAGGCGATATGATGCCCGACATAAAAAAGGTCGCCGTCATCGGCGCGGGCGTGATGGGCGCCAGCATCGCCGCCCATGTCGCCAATGCGGGCGTGCCCGTCGTGCTGCTCGATATCGTCGCCAAGGACAATCCAAACCGCAGCGCCATCGCCGAGGGCGCGGTCGAGAAATTGCTCAAAGCCGACCCCGCGCCCTTCATGAGCAGGTCGGCGGCGAAATTCGTGACGACCGGCAATATCGAGGATGATCTCGCGCTCGTCGCCGACTGCGACTGGATCATCGAGGCGGTGATCGAGCGGCTCGACGTCAAGCAGGCGCTCTACGCAAAGATCGAGGCCGCGCGCAAGCAGGCAGCGTGGTCTCCTCCAACACCTCGACGATCCCGTTGGCGAAGCTCGTCGATGGTTTGCCGGCGCGCTTCGCTGAAGATTTCATCATCACCCATTTCTTCAACCCGCCGCGCTACATGCGCCTGCTGGAAGTGGTCGCGGGCCGAGAAGTCGAGGCCGAGGCTCTGGCGAGCGTCTCGCATTTCGCCGATCTGATGCTCGGCAAAAGCGTCGTGCGCTGCAAGGACCGCCCCGGCTTCATCGCCAACAGGCTCGGCGTCTACTGGCTGCAAACGGCGGTGACCGAGGCGTTCGATCCGGCCTCGACATCGAGGAGGCCGACGCCATCATCGGCAAGCCGATGGGCGTTCCGAAGACCGGCGTTTTCGGTCTGCTCGATCTCGTCGGCCTCGATCTGATGCCGCATATCAATGCGAGCCTCGCCGCCGCGCTGCCGAAGGACGATCCCTTCCACGCCGTCAACACGCCGGTTCCGCTGGTCGGGAAGTGATCGCGGATGGCTATACCGGCCGCAAGGGCAAGGGCGGCTTCTATCGCCTGAACCGCGACAAGGGAAAACTCAAGGAGGCGATCGATCTCGCGAGCGGCGCGTTCCGGCCCGCGCGCAAACCGCGGATCGAGGCGATCGAGGAGAGCGGGCGCAGTCTGCAATCGCTGCTCGAACACGACAGCCCGCATGGCCGCTACGCCTGGCGCGTGCTGGGGCCGACGCTGTCCTACGCCGCGATGCTCGCCGGCGATGCCGCCGACGAGATTTCCTCCATCGATGAGGCGATGCGGCTCGGCTACAACTGGAAATTCGGTCCCTTCGAACTGATCGACCAGCTTGGGCCTGAATGGTTTACGGCCAGACTGGAGGCGGAGCGGCATCCCCGTTCCCGCCATCCTGCGCGTCGCGGATGGGCGAGACATTCTACCGTATCCAGGAGGGCAGCCGGCAGGCGCTCGGTCTCGACGGCGCCTATCATGATCTCGTCCGCCCCGAAGGCGTGATCATGCTGGAGGATTTGAAGCTCGACAGGGCGCCGGTCTTGAAGAACGGCTCGGCCGCCCTGTGGGACATTGGCGATGGCGTCGCCTGTTTCGAGTTCGCCAGCAAGATGAACGCGCTCGACCCCGATACGATGGACCTGCTGATGCGGTCCATTCATCAGGTGGCGAAGGATTTCAAGGCGCTGGTGATCTACAACGAGGGCAGCCAATTTCTCCGTCGGCGCCAATCTCGGCCTCGCGCTTTTCGCCGCCAATATCGCCGCCTGGACGGAGATCGAAAATCTCGTCGCGCAGGGCCAGACAGACATACCGGATGCTGAAATATGCGCCCTTCCCGGTGGTCGGCGCGCCCTCAGGAATGGCGCTCGGCGGCGGCTGCGAAATCCTGCTTCATTGCGACGCCGTGCAGGCCCATGCCGAGACCTATGTCGGGCTCGTCGAAGTCGGCGTTGGGCTTATTCCCGGCTGGGGCGGCTGCAAGGAGATGCTGCAGCGCTGGTTCGCGCTCGGGCGCCTGCCGAAAGGGCCGATGCCGCCGATCGCCAAGGTTTTCGAGACGATCAGCACCGCGACCGTCGCCAAATCAGCAGCCGAGGCCAAGGAGCTGTTGTTCCTGAAATCCACCGACGGCGTCACGATGAACCGCTACCGCCTGCTCGCCGACGCCAAGGCGAAGGCGCTGAAGCTTGCCGCCGATTACAGGCCGCCGGAGCCGCAGCTTCTCAATCTGCCCGGCCCGAGCGCGCGCGTCGCCATGAACATGGCGGTCGATGGCTTCGCGCGGCTCGGCAAGGCGACGCCTTACGACAGGATCGTCTCCGATGCGCTGGCCGGCGGTGCTGTCGGGCGGGGAAACGGACGTCATGGAAACGATCGATGAGGACGGCCTTTTGAAACTCGAGCGCGAAAACTTCACGAACGCTCATCCGGCGGCCCGAAACGCTGGCCCGCATCGAGCACATGCTGACGACCAGCAAGCCGCTGCGAAATTAAGGCGACTCATGCGCCGGACAGATGGGTCAAAGCGTCCAAGCGCAATTGATCGGGAACATCAAGACCATGGCCAGCTACAAGGCTCCGCTGCGCGACATGCGTTTCGTTCTCTTCGAGCTGATGGGCGGCGACGACATCGCCAGCCTGCCGGGCTATGAGGAGTTCACGCGCGACCTCATCGATCCCGTTCTGGAGGAAGCCGCCAAGGTCTGCGAGGAGGTGCTGCATCCGCTGAACCGCTCCGGCGACGAGGAGGGCTGCACGCTCGAAAACGGCGTCGTGCGCACGCCCAAGGGCTTCATCGACGCCTACCGCCAGTTCCGCGAAGGCGGCTGGACTTCCATCGCCTGCGATCCCGAATATGGCGGGCAGGGCCTGCCGAAGGCGGTCGATACGCTGATCGTCGAGATGATCTGCTCGGCCAATCTTTCCTTCAGCCTTTATCCGGGCCTGACGCAGGGCGCTTATGTCGCCCTGCATGGTTTCGGCTCCGACGCGCTGAAGCAGACCTATCTGCCTAAAATGGTCGAGGGAACATGGTCCGGCACAATGTGCCTCACCGAGCCGCATTGCGGCACGGACCTTGGCCTGCTCCGCACCCGCGCGGTTCCGAAAGACGACGGATCCTACGAGATCACCGGCACGAAGATCTTCATCTCGGCCGGCGAGCATGATCTGACCGAGAACATCATCCATCTGGTGCTTGCGAGGCTCCCCGGCGCGCCGAAGGGCACCAAGGGGATCAGCATGTTCCTCGTGCCCAAATATCTCGTCAATGAGGATGGCTCGCCGGGGCCGCGCAATGGCGTCGCCTGCGGATCGATCGAGCACAAGATGGGCATCAAGGCCTCGTCCACCTGCGTCATGAATTTCGACGGGGCGAAAGGCTGGCTCGTCGGCGAGCCGGGGAAGGGCATGCGCGCCATGTTCGCCATGATGAACGCCGAGCGCCTCGCGGTCGGCATGCAGGGCCTTGGCGTCGCCGAGGCCTCCTATCAGGGCGCCGTCGCCTACGCCCGCGAACGGCTGCAGGGCCGCTCGCTCTCGGGCGCGAAGCATCCGGACAAGGCGGCCGATCCGATCATCGTGCATCCGGACGTCAGGCGCATGCTGCTTGACCCAGCGCGCCTATGCCGAGGGCTGCCGCGCGCTCGCCGCCTGGGCCGCGCGCAGTCTCGATCTCGAGAGCCGCCACCCGGATCCCGAAGTGCGGCGGGAGGCGGAGGATTTCGTCGCCCTGGTGACGCCGGTCGTGAAAGCGCTGATGACCGATCTCGGCTCGGAGGCCGCCAATCTCGGCATGCAGGTTCTAGGCGGCCATGGTTACATTCGCGAACATGGCATGGAGCAATATGTACGCGACTGTCGCATCGCGCAGATCTATGAGGGGACGAACGGCATTCAGGCGCTCGATCTCGTCGGCCGCAAGCTGCCAGCCAATGCCGGTCGCCTCCTGCGCCGGTTTTTCCATCCCGTGTCGGATTATATCGAGGCGAAAAACGACGACAAGGCGCTGCGCGAATTTGTCGAACCGCTCGGCAAGGCCTTCGTGCGCCTGCAGCAGGCGACCGCCGCCGTCGCCCGCGCCGGCCTGCGCGACCCGGAAGAGGCCGGGGCGGCCGCGACCGATTATCTGCGCCTCTTCGGCCTCACCGCACTGGCCTATCTCTGGACCCGCATGGCCGAGGTCAGCCTGCCGAAGGTCGGGGACGCGGATTCCGATGGCTTCTACGCCGCCAAGGTTGCGACCGCGCGCTTCTACATGCAGCGGCTGCTGCCGCAAACGGGCGCCCTCTTTGCTTCCATCATGGCCGGGGGCAAATCCATGATGGCGTTCGAGGAGGCGGCGTTCTGAATCAGAATTTCCCGCCTCGGCCCGCAAATGCCGCCGCGCGCGGCGCAGGATAGCCTTGCGCCGTGGCCGCAAGAATAGGAAAAGGAAGAACGCTGGATGAAAGCTCTGGTCGCGGTGAAGCGGGTGGTCGATTACAATGTGCGGATCCGCGTCAAAGCCGACAATTCCGGCGTCGAGACGGCGAACGTCAAGTTCTCGGCCAATCCGTTCGACGAAATTGCCGTCGAGGAGGCCGTGCGGCTGAAGGAGGCCGGCGTCGTCTCCGAGATCGTCGTCATATCCATCGGTCCCGCGACGGCGCAGGAGGTGCTGCGTTCCGCGCTCGCGCTTGGGGCCGACCGCGCCATTCTCGTGCAGAGCGACGACGAGGTCGAGCCGCTGGCGGTCGCCAAGATCCTTAAAGCTCTCTGCGAACGCGAATCGCCGCAGCTCGCCATCCTCGGCAAGCAGGCGATCGACGATGATTCGAATCAAACCGGCCAGGCGCTCGCGGCCTTGCTCGGCTGGCCGCAGGGGACTTTCGCCTCGAAGCTCGTCGTCAGCGACGGCCGCGCCGAAGTCACGCGTGAAGTCGATGGCGGGCTTGAGACAGTGTCGCTGGCGCTCCCCGCCGTGGTGACCACCGATCTGAGGCTGAACGAGCCGCGCTACGCCAGCCTGCCGAACATCATGAAGGCGCGCAAAAAAACATTGGAGATCATTCCGGCGGCCGAACTCGGGCTCGACATCGCGCCGCGCCTGACCACCTTGCGGGTGGACGCGCCGCCGAAGCGCGCGGCGGGAGTCAAAGTGGCGAATGTCGCCGCCCTCGTCGATAAACTGAAGAACGAAGCGAAGGTGATCTGAAAATGACCGCTCTTGTCCTCGCCGAACATGACGGCCACGCCTTGAAGCCGGCGACCCTCAACGCCGTCGCGGCGGCGCTTCTGCTTGGCGGTCCCGTCGAACTCCTCGTCGCCGGCCATAATGTCCGCGCGATCGCCGAGGCCGGCGCCGCCGTCCAGGGCGTTGAGAGGGTTTTGCTCGCCGATGATGCTCTTTACGCCCATCCGCTGGCCGAAACGGTCGCGCCGCTCGTCACCAGGCTCGGAGGCGATTACGCCGCGATCCTTGCGGCCGCCACGACCTACGGCAAGAACGTGCTGCCGCGCGTTGCGGCAGTTCTCGACGTTCAGCAGATTTCGGAAATCACCGCCATTTTAGCGCCCGACACCTTCGTGCGGCCGATTTACGCAGGCAATGCGCTGGCGACGGTGCGCTCCAGGGATGCGCTGAAAGTCATCAGCGTTCGCACCACGGCCTTCGCGCCCGCGGCGGCGTCCGGCGGCGCGGCTTCCATTGTTGAGATTGGCGCGGCGCCGGCGGCGGCCGACGCAAAATTTGTCCGCGAGGCGCTCGCCGTCTCGGAGAGGCCGGAGCTGACCGCCGCGCGCATCGTCATCTCAGGCGGTCGGGGGCTGCAGAATGCCGAAAACTTCGTGACTTACATCGAACCGGTCGCGCAAAAGCTCGGCGCCGCCATGGGCGCCTCGCGCGCGGCGGTCGATGCGGGCTATGCGCCGAATGATTGGCAGGTCGGCCAGACCGGAAAAATCGTCGCGCCCGATCTTTACATCGCGGTCGGCATTTCGGGCGCGATCCAGCACTTGGCCGGGATGAAGGATTCGAAGGTGATCGTCGCGATCAACAAGGACGAGGAGGCGCCGATCTTCCAGGTCGCCGATTATGGTCTCGTCGCGGATTTGTTTCAGGCCCTGCCCGAACTCGACGCGGCGCTGAAGGCGCCTTGAGCGCAGGTGTCCGGACGAACCGGGATCAGCCATTAAGAGAGCCCCGGAGGCGAACCTCCGGGGCCGAGCTTTTGTATTCTCAGTCGATCTCAGTATTTGGCGACGACCGCCGCAGGGGCCGGCCCGCCGAAGCGATAGGTGATGCCGGCGCCGATCAGCCACGGGCTGATGTTGGCCTGCCCGCTGATCGACACGCTGCCGGGGTACGGCGTCACCGAGGGAGCGGCCACGGTGCCATAGACATGCGGGTTCATCAGGATCTTCTTGACGTCGAAGTTGAAGCCCCAATGATCGTCGATCATGTAATCGAAGCCGATCTGGCCGGCGACGCCCCAGGAGCTCTGAATGCCCACGGTGTTGAGCAGCGGCTCTGCCGCGTGCTGATGGAAATAGACAGTATAGTTCACGCCGACGCCGACGTAGGGCTGGAAATGGCCGAAATCGGTCCAGTGATATTGCACGAGCACGGTCGGCGGGAAGAGCCACGTGCTTGCGGCCTGCTGGTTGGGGGCGATGGTTCCGCCGCTGAGGTACACCTTGTTGTAGGAGACGCAGCAGACCGCTTCGAGGGCGATGTTCTTGGTGAGGAAGTAGCTGACGTCCAGCTCGGGAATGACGGAGTCGGAAGTCTTAAATCCGCCGCTGACGAAGGTCCCGCCCGGAACCGTCTGAAGGATGCCGCCGGAAGAGGTGATGACGCCAACGGCGCGCAGACGCACCTGGAAAGGCTGGAACGCATCCGGTAGAGCCGGCGCCGGGGCCGGCGGCGGCGGCGCAAGGTCGGCGGCGGATGCTGCGGCGACTGACGCCCCCAGCATAAAAGCTGCCGCCGCGCAGCGAACGAATTTGATCATTGAAACCCCCGAACGCCCAAAAATGGGCCGTTATGTCCTAGCAGCGGTCCGCCGCCAACTTGTGCCTGAGCAAACTGCCTGCATGGCGCCAGTGTCCGTTTGATCTATATCAATTGCAATGGGGGGTCGGTTGTTAATCAAAAACATGTTGCAAAACCGCAACTAATCTTTGGGCAGACTTTTATTTTGCTATTGAGTCTTGCTCGCGATAAAAGCGCATAAAATATCTAGACTAACTTATATTAAGAAGGCGCACCGTCGCCGCGGCGGTGCAAACTGCCGCTTAATTCCCGCCGAGGCGCATGCTAATGTCCGGCATGACCAGCAGTTCGGAAACCGTGAAAGAGACCGGGGAAAGCATTCAGGACCACCGCGTTGCGGCGCTGGTGCAGGCGCTCGGAAACCGCTCGATCGTCTTGGTCGGCTTCATGGGCTCCGGCAAGACCTCGACAGGGCGCCGGCTGGCGCAGCGGCTCGGGCTGCCGTTCGTCGACGCCGACGCCGAAATTGAAGCGGCGGCGGGAATGACGATCGCCGAAATTTTCGCAAAACATGGCGAGCCCTCGTTTCGCGACGGAGAGCGCCGCGTCATGGCGCGCCTGCTTGAAGAGGGTCCGCGCGTCATCGCCACCGGCGGCGGCGCGTTCCTGAACGACGAGACCCGGGCCCGAATTGCCGCGCGCGGCCTGTCGGTCTGGCTCAAGGCCGATCCCGAGGTGCTTTGGCGGCGCGTGCGCAAGCGCACCCATCGCCCGCTTTTGCAAAGCGCCGATCCTGAAACAACGCTGCGCACGCTGCTGGAGCAGCGCTATCCCTATTACGCGCGCGCCGACGTCACCGTCGCGTCACGCGACGGCCCGCATGAACTCGCCGTCGACGAAATCATTTCAGCCATTGAGTTTTTCATGCGCTTTTCGCCCGAACCGCTTCACCTTGCTCCGTCGAACGAAGTCGACGCCGCCTCCCTTTCGGCCCCGGTCGAGATCGGCTCCCCTGTCGGGGATTTTCTTTTCGATCCACCCGCGGATCGCGGCGGCGCCACCGCGCGGGTCGAAGTCGATCTCGGCGCACGATCCTACGACATTCTGATCGGCCCCGGCCTTCTCGCGGCGGCGGGGGCCTATATTCAAACGCTCGCGCCTGGCGCCGCCTGCGCCATCGTGACTGATTCCAACGTCGCTGAAATTCATCTTGGCCCGTTGCAACAATCCCTTGATGAGGCGGCGATCCGCCATTCCGCCATTGTCGTCGCGCCGGGCGAGGCCTCGAAATCCTACGCAGGTTTCGCGGCGGTCTGCGACGCCATCATCGCGGCGCGGCTCGAACGCGGCGATCTCGTCGTCGCCCTCGGCGGCGGCGTCATCGGCGATCTTGCGGGCTTTGCCGCCGCCTCCGTCCGGCGCGGCATGCGCTTCGTCCAGATTCCGACCAGCCTGCTCGCCCAGGTCGATTCGTCCGTCGGCGGCAAGACGGGCATCAATTCCGATCATGGCAAGAACCTGATCGGCGCGTTTCACCAGCCCTCGCTCGTGCTCGCCGACGCGGACGTTCTGGCGACGCTGCCGGCGCGCGAATTTCGCGCCGGCTACGCCGAGGTGGTCAAATATGGCCTCATCGGCGACGCCGGCTTTTTCGATTGGCTCGAAGCCAATTGGCGCGGCGTGTTTTCGGGCGGCGCCGAGGGCGCCCATGCGATTGCAACAAGCTGCCGGGCGAAGGCGACAATCGTCGGCCGCGACGAATTTGAGCGCGGCGACCGCGCCCTGCTGAACTTCGGCCACACCTTCGGCCATGCGCTGGAGCGGCTCAATCATTACGATGGCGCGCGGCTCGTGCATGGCGAAGGCGTCGCCATCGGCATGGCGGCGGCGTTTCGTTTTTCGGCGGCCCTGGGGCTTTGCCAGCCGGCCGCCGCCGCGCGCGTCGAGGCGCATTTGCGCGCGGTCGGCCTGCCGGCGCGGATCGCCGACATCGAGGGCCTCAGCGTCGGCGCCGACGACATCGTCGAGGCCATGCGTCAGGACAAGAAAGTCGAACGGGGCGCGCTCACCTTCATCCTCGCGCGGGGGATCGGCGATTGTTTCGTGGCGAAGTCGATCGACGCCGAAGAGGCGCGCGCGTTCCTCGAAACCGAACTGAACACAGGAAACTAGAACCATGCACGGCCCAGGCGCCGAGGCTTTATCAGTCTCTTTGTGGATCGCGATCGCCATCATCCTCATCTGCATCGGCTTGTCGGCGTTTTTCGCCGCCTCCGAGACGGCGCTGACGGCGGCGTCCCGTCCTCGCATGTACGCCCTCGAGAAGAGTGGCGACCGCCGGGCGGCGATTGTGAACCGGCTGCTCTCGCGCCGGAATCGCATGATCGGCGCATGCCTGCTCGGCAACACGCTGGTCAATATCGGGTCGTCGGCCTTCACGACCAGCATTCTCGTCTCGCTCGTCGGCGACAATGGCGCCCTTTACGCGACGGGGCTGATGACCGTGCTTGTGCTCGTCTTCGCGGAAGTCATGCCGAAGACCGTGGCGATCAATTATCCCGATCGCATCTCGCTGCTCGTCGCGCGGGCGCTGGCGTTTTTTGTCGCCCTCTTCGGGCCTGTGCTCGTCTCGGTCGACGGCTTCGTTCGCGGCTTCCTCAAGCTCTTTGGCGTCGACGCCAGCCAGCAGCGCTCGATCCTGTCGGGCCATGAGGAACTGAAAAGCGCCGTCGAGTTCCTGCATGAGGAAGGCGGCGTCGCGCGCTCCGATCGCGACATGTTCGGCGGCCTCCTCGAACTGCGCGATCTCGAAGTCTCCGACGTCATGGTCCATCGCACCAACATGCAGACGCTCAACGCCGATCTGCCGCCGGCGGAATTGATCCGCGAGATCGTCGAGGCGCCCTATTCGCGGCTGCCGATCTGGCGCGACGATCCCGAAAACATCATCGGCGTGCTGCACGCCAGGGATCTTCTGCGCGCGCTCGATGCGGCGGGCGGAAAGCTCGATCATTTCGACGTCGAAAGCATCGCGCTGAAGCCCTGGTTCGTTCCCGACACCACGCCGGTGCGCGATCAATTGCAGGCGTTCCTGAAGCGCAAGACGCATTTCGCCATCGTCGTCGACGAATATGGCGTCGTCATGGGCCTCCTCACGCTGGAGGATATTCTCGAAGAGATCGTCGGCGACATCTCCGACGAGCATGATCTCGTCGTGCAGGGGGTGCGGCCGCAGTCCGACGGCTCGGTCACGGTGGAAGGCTCCGTGCCAATCCGCGACCTCAATCGCGTGATGAACTGGAGCCTGCCGGACGAGGAGGCGACGACCATCGCCGGGCTCGTCATCCATGAGGCGCGCGCCATCCCCGAATCCGGGCAGGTCTTCACCTTCCACGGCTTCCGCTTCGACGTGCTGCGCAAGACCAAGAATCGCATCACCCTGTTGCGCATCTTCCCCGCCGCCGCGGAAAAGGCCGCGCCGCCGGCGCGGTGAGGGGGCGGATGGCGGGCGACTTTGGATGCTAGCGGCGCTCGGCGCCGATTCGCTTTTGCGTCATGAGCGGGATCCGGGCCTGTGATCTATGAGCAGGAGCGGGCGCGCCTGTCCGCTTTCAAGTGAGCGGCAATTTCGCTGGGGCGTCAGCAGCCTCCAAGACTTCGACGTCTCTCATCCGCCTCTATAGCCCAAACCTTCATGGGAGGCGGCGCCCCAGGAAAATTGCCGCTCCCGCGCCCTTCAACGATCGGACAGCGCTCATGACAGACGCCTCGATTTCGGCCGCTCCGGCTCCAATGGAGGGACATGGGGCTTACAATCGCGGTTCGCGCGTCCAGGCGGCGGGGCTCTCTCCTGCGATTGCGCTCCTCGAAGAAGCGGCTCGCGTGGTCCCGCTACCCGACGCATCGCAACCAATTGTGATTGCCGATTATGGTTCATCCCAAGGGCGCAACTCACTGGCGCCGATGGCGGTTGCGATCCGCAGATTCCGTGACAGGGCCGGGCCTGCGCAGGCGATCTCGGTCGTGCATACGGACATGCCAGATAATGACTTCGGCGCGCTGTTTCAGACCCTGGCCAACGATCCGGACAGCTATCTTCGCGGCGATCCGTCCGTATTTCCGTCTGCAGTGGGGCGCTCGTTTTATCAGCAGATCCTGCCGTCGCGCAGCGTTGCGCTGGGCTGGAGCTCATGGGCCGTGCAATGGCTGAGCCGCACGCCGGCGCAGATCCCGGACCAGCTGCAGGTCGCCTGCAGCGGCGACGCCGCGGCGCATGACGCCTTCGCGAGGCAGGCAGTTGAGGACTGGCGAACTTTCCTCGTCAGCCGCGGGCGCGAACTGCGTGGCGGCGGACGACTCATCGTTCTGACCATGGCGCTGCGCGATGACGGCGACTTCGGCTACCGCGGCGTTCTTTGCGCGATGTATGCAGCGCTCCTGAGCCTCATCAATGATGGCCTGATCAGCGCGGAAGAGGCGCGGCGGATGGCGATCCCGACGGTCGGGCGCAGCCGGGCTGATCTGGCGGCGCCGTTCCTGGAGAACGGGCGCTGTGGCGGGCTCGCGATCGAGCATGTAGACGTATTCGAGGGCGATGATTTGATCTGGCGCCAATTCGAGCAAGACCGCGACGCCGGCAAATTCGGCGCCCGGTGGGCGACGTTTTCCCGGGCGTCGGTGTTCCCGACGCTTGCGCTTGGTCTTGACGGCGGCGCCGGCGATGCGCGCGCCGGCGTCTTTGTCGAGAACCTCGAGGCCCGCATGGCGACGCGCCTCGCGGCGGCGCCAGAGCCAATGCTCATTCCGCTGGCGCGGATCGCGCTTGTGAAGGAAGAGGCCTGTTGAGCTTGCTTTCGATTGCCGCGAAGCTCTTGCGAAAAACAGGCGGTGGGCGACTCTCGCCTTCCGGAACGACGCCGTTGGGACGTGCGGTTCAATCAGCGCGGCGCACGCCCTGCCTTGTGCGCCTTGTTCTCAATTGGAATTCCGCGCGCATCGTGCCACAAGCGATCGCTGTTTCGCTTGTTTTTCGGGAGTTGACAGGATGAAGGGAAAGATTGGGCTTGAGGAGCATTTCTCGCATCCCGACACCGTTGGCGACTCGGAAGAATATTTCGTGCCGGAAAAGTGGGACGAGATGAAGAAACGCCTCGTCGACGTCGGCGACATTCGCCTGAGGCTCATGGATCAGCATGGCATGGAGATGATGATCATCTCGTTGAATTCGCCGGCTATCCAGGCCATCAGCAATGTCTCCAAAGCGACGGAAATAGCGCGACGGGCAAATGATTTCCTTGCCGAACACATCGCCAAAAGACCCGATCGATTTCGTGGATTCGCGGCTTTGCCGCTGCAAGACCCCGATGCCGCCGCCCTCGAAGCCCGCCGATGCGTGACGGACCTTGGCTTCGTCGGCGCGCTCGTCAACGGTTTTTCTCAGGTCGGCGGCGAAGAGACGGTCGTCTATCTCGATGACGCCAGATACAATGATTTCTGGGCTGAGTTCGCGAAATTGAACCGCCCTTTCTACTTGCACCCGCGCGATCCCATCGCGTCATGGGCCCGCATCTACGACGGCCACCCATGGCTCCTTGGCTCCGCATGGGCCTTCGGTGTGGAGACGGCGACGCATGCTCTGAGGCTGATCGGAAGCGGTCTGTTCGACCGGCACCCGGAGCTGCAGGTCATCATGGGTCACCATGGCGAAGGACTTCCCTTCCTGATCTGGCGCGTGGATCATCGGGTCGCTACGGCGCCGAGAGGCATTCAGATCCAGAAGACGTTTCAGGAGTGCTTCCATCGAAATTTCTACATCACCACGTCTGGCTCATTTCGGACGCAAGCCTTGATCAACTCGATTTCGGAGATCGGATCCGATCGGGTCTTGTTCTCGACTGACTATCCATTCGAGGAAGTCGGCGACGCGGCGACCTGGTTTGACGCGGCGAGCATCGCCGAAAACGATCGCGAAAAGATCGGCCGCCTGAACGCCATCAGGCTTTTTGGCCTGACGGTCTGAACGATCGGCGCCGCACCGGCGAGCCAGGATTGGCGAGGGTGCTCGCCCGTCGCCCTTCACCCGAGTTCGTTCTTGAAAATCACGCCGTCCTTCATGATGAGTTTCAGATTTTTCTCCGGCTGCAGCATGACGCGCAAATCGGCAAGCGGATCGCCTTCGATAACGAGGAGATCAGCATAGGCGCCTTGCGAAATTGTCCCTAATTTGCCTTTTTGCATCAACAGCTCCGCGTTGATTGCCGTAGCGGATCGGATCACGTTGGGAGCCGTATCGAGATCAATCCGCATTTCAAATTCTCTGAGCTGCGCTTTTTGCGCGTCGGGGCCCCACAGGTCGGTGCCGAACGCGATCGGAACGTTATATTGCCTGGCCCATTTGTAGACCTGTTTTCCCCTTTCGACCGTTTGCTTGACATTTTCGACAATTTTGTCCGAGAGCTGTGTTTCGCGAGCGCTTTCGATGCGTTGGACAAGGGATATGAATGTGAGGTCAAGGAATGCGCCGCATTGCGCGATCATTGCGACGGTCTCCTCACTCGCAAAATTGGCGTGCTCGATCGAGCGCACGCCTGCCTTCAGGCATCGCCGCACGCCTTCGTCGGTATAGACATGAGCCATGACATAGGCGCCGCGCGCGTTCGCTTCTTCGACGATGGCTCGCAATTCCTCTTCAGAAAATTCATAAAGCGTCGAGTGCGCTTCGGAAGGAAATACGACGCCGCCTGACACAAACAGTTTGAGTTGCGTCGCGCCTTTCCGCAATTCTTCGCGCGCCGCTTTGCGCACCTCGTCAACGCCGTCGGCGATGACCGACATAACGGAAAATGGACCGACATGGCCGCAAGGATCGATCAGTTCGCTGACCTTGCGAAAGTCCGCGCCCCCGCCTGTCTGCGTCAGCGCCTTGCCCGAATAAAATACGCGCGGGCCCATGATTGCGCCGGTCGCGACAAGGTGGGCGATCGAATGATCCGCGCCGCCCGCCTCCCGAATGGTGGTGTAGCCATCCATGAGGCTGTTGCGCAAATAATTCGCCGAAGCGATGGCGATTTCCGACGCCGAACAAGCGATATTCTTCGGACTTAGGGAAAGTCCGGTGATATGCGCGTGGGCGTCGATCAGCCCCGGCATGAGCGTCCGTCCGCCCAGGTCGATTATCACCGCGCCGGCGGGATCGATGCGCTCTGTGGACAACGCATGAATGCAATTGTTCCTGATAAGAACATTGTACGATCGCTGCAGCTCCGCGAAGCCGTCCAGAACGAGACTGGCGTTTGTGAAAAGCGTATCAGGCATCAAAAAACTCGCGCCTTAAGTTGTCGCTTGGAGCCGCTCAAATAGTTGCCGTGCAGCTTCGCGATGATCTTGAAAGCAGTCAAACTGTCAAGCGGCTTTGATCGAAGGCAGGGTTTTGAATCCCTTCCGCGAGGCTCCCGCGAATTGCTCAAGGGCCCCTGATCTACCAAACTGCGTGCATTGCCTGTATCGTCAGGGTCAGGGCGGCCCGTTGGCCTCCCTCTTTGGCGATCCTTGGCCAAAGCTTAATCAAGCCCAACTTTTAAACGAGAGATCATTATGGAAGACAAGAGCGGCGCCACAAGATCTGCGCTACGGGCATGGGGATTCAGGGCCCTTGGTTTCGCGATGACGCTGGCTGCTGCGCCGATGGCGGCCTCCGCCGCTCCAGTCTACACGACGCTCTACACCTTTACGGGCGCCGGCGACGGGGGCCTGCCCCTAGGCGCCCTGCTCGCCGATTCGAAGGGCAATCTCTATGGCACGACAGCTTCCGGGGGTGAGTTCGGCAAAGGCACGGTGTTCGAGCTGACGCCGCCGGCCAGCGCGGGAGCGCCCTGGAAACAGTCCGTGCTCCATTCCTTTTCCGGCGCAGACGGGAATGGTCCTGAGGCCGGCCTGGCTGCCGATTCGAAGGGCAATCTCTATGGCACGACAGCTGGCGGGGGTGAGTTCGGCAAAGGCACGGTGTTCAAGCTGACGCCGGGCGTAGCCACCGAGGTGCTCTATTCCTTTAAAGGCCACGGGCGGGGTCTGAAGGACGGGGCTAATCCTTATGGCGGCGTGATTGTCAACTCGGGCGGCAACCTCTATGGCACGACGGCCTATGGCGGCGCATTCAGCAAAGGCGCGGTGTTCAAGCTCGCGCCAGACGGCGTCGAGACCATCCTCCGCTCATTTTCGGGCAGAGACGGGGTTAATCCCATGGCGGGCCTGATCGCCGACGCTGCGGGCAATCTCTATGGCACGACCGCCTACGGCGGCCCGTTGGACAACGGCGTGGTCTTCGAGCTCGCGGAGAGACCGCTGTACCGCGCCGAAATGGTAATTTGGCAATTTACCGGCGGTCTCGACGGGGGGCGTCCCGAGACCAACCTGACTTTCGATTCGAACGGCAACCTCTATGGCGCGACGCTCTGGGGCGGCGCATACGGCCAGGGCTCGGTATTCAAGGTCGCGGCGAGCGGAAATTCCTCGTTCCCTCTCCATTCCTTCACGGGCGCCGACGGGGCGCATCCGTCCGGGAGCCTGATCGTTGACTTGGCCGGCAATGTCTATGGCACGACGCCCGGAGATGCAGCCACAAATGGAACAGTGTTCAAGATCGCGCCAAACGGCGCCATGACTGTGCTCCATTACTTTGAGCACAAAGAGCAAGGGAATCTTCCGTTGGCCGGCCTGACTGCCGATTCGAACGGTAACCTTTATGGCGCGACATCCGTGTGGGGCGCGAGCGGGCAGGGTACGGTGTTCCAACTGACCGGAACCGGCTTTGCGGCCAAGCCCGTCCCATACAGCGCCTTCCTCACCGAGCTCGCCATAGACTTAGCCCAACACCGCAATGCCGACACCTTCAACCTCACGGCTCTGTTCACGCTCGGACAAACAAGCCCGGGGATTGATCCGGCCGTAAACAAGGTGTCTCTCACGGTGGGCGCCTTCAGCACCACGCTTGCGGCGGGGTCGCTCAAGCCAAATGGGTCCGGGGCGTATAAATTCACCGGGACCGTCAATGGCGTCGCTCTGCAGGTCCAAATGACGCCGACGGGACAGCAGAATTACTCCCTGACCGCGGCTGCCAGTCACGCCAATCTGAGCGGGACGTCAAATCCGGTGAGCGTGACGCTGGCGATAGGCGCCAATACCGGCACGCGCTCCACCACGGCTTCGATTTCAACGTCAAACGGTGAGACAGGAGAGCGCGAACACGCGCAACTCACTCGAGCGGTAGCTCATTGGTCGCGCGGCGTCAGGAGGGCGCAGCCCGACCGGAGGCGCGACAAAATCGCGGCGGCGATCGTGCAGCCATCGCCGTCTCGATTGAGATCGATAGGCGATGCGCCGGCGCGCGCCGGCTCGCCATGCGGCATCCGCGCCCCCGCAAAGGGGCGTTCGATCGGCCGAGACCGCCTGCGTCTTCTCGTCCCTGATCGCGGCCAACGCCACGTCCGCGTTGAACGCCGGGGAACGCGTCCGGCGGCTCTTCTTCGTCATCGAATGCTCCTGACAGCGGCGAAAATCTGCGCCGCGGTCAGGCGGAACATCCACTAAGCCAATGTCCGATTTGGCGAGGCCAGCTCTTTCGATTCGAACATAACAAAAAGCATTGTCCTCGCCGCCGCAATCAACGCCCTACACAAACCTACTCTCGCTCGCGTCGGCCGCCTTCGTCGGCTTTTCCTCCGCCGCCATGAACTGCGCGCGGGCCAGCGCCGCGAAGCGGCCGTTCTTGGCGACGAGTTCGTCAAACCCGCCCTGCTCGACAATCTCGCCGGCGTCGAAAACGAAGATGCGGTCGGCGTGCGACTGAAGCCGGGGATTTGGGCGGACCACGCAGGCTGAACGGTGCGCCCGTACGGCGGGCGGCGCAGTAAAGGCGTCCCTCGAACGCGCCTCGCACAGCCGACGCCTTCGTTTGGCCGAACATATTTTAGCCTTGAACCGGCGTATATTCAAGCGATCGTTTTAAACGAGTGTAGGAGGTCCGCGTGGAAAATCCGATTGTGTTGGTCAGTCTCGGCAAACTGCATGCCCTGGCGCGGAAATTCGGCGAGGTTCTCATCGCCAGCCTCGCGACGCTTCTGGTCACGGCCCTTTGGTCCAATCTGACCAAGCCCGCGGCGCCTGTCGCGCATGCTGATGGCGGCCGGCCGTTCGTCGAAGAGAAGCTGGCCGCTGACGACTCGCGGGAGAGGCTCGATGATTTCATGGAGCGCATCGCGCTGTCCCATGTCGCCGCCCTGAAAGCGGCGTCCCCCACCCGGGACAACCGGGCGCTGGTTGCGACGGCCGAGCCGCCGAGTTTCGCGAACCCAGCTCCCGCCTCGCGTCCGGCCGCCGCCAAACTGCAAGGCCGGCCGCGCGCGGATAAGGCGCCGCTCGTGAGCGCAGACCAGGCGCCTCTCGCCAGCGACGCAAAGGTTCAGCCGGCGCCGCTCCCGGCGATTGATCCCGTCGTTGCGTCGGCGTCCAGCGGCGTCGACTGGCTCAACCCCGTCCAATACAGTGCGCGCCTCGCCGGCGCCGCCGGCGCCGCTGGCGAAATGGTGGTCGCCCGGACTTTCGAAAGCCTCGCCTATGTCGGCGGCGCGCTGACCTCCTTCGGCAAGAAATGGTGAAGACGATCGACGGCACCCGCCAGGCGTTGCTGCATCACAGCGCCGACATTTTCGCCGAAAGCGGGTTCGATCGCGCTTCTGTCCGCGAAATCACCTCCCGCGCCGGGGCAAATCAGGCCGCGATCAATTATCATTTCGGCGGTAAGGAAGCCCTCTATCGCGAGGTTCTGAGGCTCGCCATCGCCGCCCTCAGCGAGGCGTCGCTTCTCGACGAAGGCGCCATCGACAGCGTGCCCCGCGACGAGGCTGTGCGGCTGTTCATCAAGGAGCAACTGACGCCGCTCCTCAAACACCGCGAACTCGGCCGGTATTTGCGCATCCTGGCATGGGAGGCGGTGGCGCCGACTGCGGTCTACCGCAATTTCATCGCCAGCGAGAAACTGCCGATCCTGCATCGGGCTGAAAGAATCGTTCGCCGCTTTCTTCCGGGCGCGGCGTCGCATGCTGAAATCACCGTCGCGACAATCTGGCTGACGCAGCAGGCGGCCCCATTTGTCCGCAATTACGACGCGCTGTCGCAGCCGCCGTTCAACCTGACGATCGATCGGACCTTCATCACCCAGCTCGCGGCCGACCTCGGCTGCATGGCGGTGGCCGCTCTCAACGCGCGCGACCCGTCGCAGCAGGACGCCGCGGAGAAAGCCGGGCAGGCGGCGCGATAGCAACCCAATTCCGCGATCTTACCTGTTTGGCCCGGCGCTTTGTTCGCTGTTCGTTCTTTGTTGCGAAAGGCTTTGCTGTTACGCTCCTGATCGGATTTGGCCCCTCGAACAGGGAGCATCTGGTTGGACGCGGCGGACGAAATTGCAGGTGAGTTCGAGAGGCGCACGCGGCCCGGCCGCGTCTCGCCGCAGATGGCGATCACGGACGCTGGCATCGTCCTCGGGCCGGGAACCATTCTCGCCCGGATGGAGATGGACGCGCGCAATCGCGCGCGGCTTGTCTTCGACCCGCGCGGCGCGGCGGCGATTCTCTGCACCGCTCTGGAGCAGCCGGTTGGTCAGCATCTTCTCGGCAAGATGCGGCGGGCGGTGGAACTGTGGAATGAAGGCGAGCATGCGCTGGCGCAATTCCATCTGATCTTCGCCGGGCTGCCGCCCTGCGCCGATGAGGGCGCCCAACTGCGCGCCTTCGTCGCCGAGAAGATGCTCGACGCCGGGGTCAGCCCGGATGTTCTCCTGAAGGCGCAAGGGGTCGATCCGGCTTCGCTCGCGGCGTTCGACGCGCCGCTGGCGAAGGCGCATTACAACCCGGCCGAGCCGCGCAACGCGGACGGGTGGTGGGAGAGCGGCGGCGGCGTCGAGGAGGCGGCCTGGCGGCGCGGCAGGAACCGGCTGAAGCCGATCATCGATTTTCTGGAATTGCTCGGCTCGCGCGCGCGAAGGTGGGGCGCGGAGGAGCATAGGCCGCATGAAGCCACGCCAGAGCCCACACCGAAGACCCAGCCCGAGACTGCGCGGCCGGGAAACCGGCTGGAATACGCCAAACCGGACTATCCTCTACCCCGGCCGGGCGAAGGCGAGCCGGTCGATGTTCCGGGCCTGCCGGGCGTTAAGGGGACGGACATAAGCAAGCGTCGCGCAGGAAGGGCGAATTACATAACTGATCTGACCCGTGGCGAATTCGAAACGAAGCTGCGTGAGCAAGGATGGAGATCTGAACCGACGTCGGATGAAGATGTGACCAACTATTTTTCGGCTGATGGAGCCAAATACAGCGTGAGAAATTACTCAAAATCACACGAGGGTCCGAGCGCTGATTATTTCCACATGGAAGGAACCGGTAGACCGGATATGAAGCTTAGGCTGAGGGCGGACTGATGAGCAGAGATTTTTTGACGGTCGAGGATCATCCGAAAGTGGAGGCGATTATTGGCGGTGTTTTTCACCCCAAACGCCTTCTTCCTGAAAATGTGTTCACGAAGGAGTATAAATTCACGCTTCTGGCGAATTTCGACTACGTTTTCGGAACAGGTCTCGTGAAGATCATTCACGACAGCCGATTTTGTTCCAAGACTGCCAAAGTTCTCCTAAGCGTTCTGGATCCCGAGCCGATCTCATATTTCTATAAACATTTTGACAGAATCAATTCGTTCTGTTTCGACGCGGACATTTCGGAAGAAGACTATCTGAAATTACTTTGGCGCGATCCCGGCAACAGAAATGATGCGCTCATATTTCACGCTGAGACGGTAGTCTGGATCCCGGACAACGGCCGTTGGGCGATCTGGGGCGAGCGATCGCGCGAGATCGCGGTGATTGGCTTTGACGATCCTGCGCAGGCCGAGTTTCTGTTGAACGAGGACGGCTACTGGATCGACGCCGAAACCGCGATTACCGAAGACTTCGCCCGAGCGCCATATCGCGACGGAAAAGCCCCGGAGGATTTCGCGCGTGCGCTCATTGAAAACTATGGCTCGCGCAAGGAACTCCAGACCAAGCTTGAGGCGGCCGGCGTGCGGCTGAAGCCGGGCATATGGGCGGACGACGCGGGTTGAACGGATCGCCTACACAAACCTACTGTCGCTCGCGTCGGCCACCTTCTTCGGCGCCTCTTCCGCCGCCATGAATTGCGCGCGGGCCAGCGCCGCGAAGCGGCCGTTCCTGGCCACGAGTTCGTCGAAGCTTCCCTGCTCGACGATCTCGCCGGCATCGAAAACGAAGATGCGGTCAGCGTTGCGAATTGTCGCTAAGCGATGCGCGCCTTCGTCGCCGAGAAGATGCTCGACGCCGGGGTCAGCCCGGATGTTCTCCTGAAGGCGCAAGGGGTCGATCCGGCTTCGCTCGCGGCGTTCGACGCGCCGCTGGCGAAGGCGCATTACAATCCCGCCGAGCCGCGCAACGCGGACGGGTGGTGGGAGAGCGGCGGCGTCGTCGAGGAGGCGGCCTGGCGGCGCGGCAGGAACCGGCTGAAGCCGATCATCGACTTTCTGGAACTGCTCGGCTCGCGGGCGCGAAGGTGGGGCCGCGAGGAGGGAAAGCCGCATGAAGCCGAGCCGGCGCGGCCGAAGCCCGAGACCGAGCGGCCGGGAAACCGGCTGGAATATGCAAGGCCGGAGGTCTCCGTCCAGGGAACGGAGGAAGGCGCCGATTTAGAACTGCCTGAAGGTGACGCAAATAAATTACACCACATCTTCGATGATCCTAAACATCAATTGGACGGGCTCGTCGCTCATTTTGGGTCCCGAGAGGCCGCACTGGAAGCGATTGAAGAGGCTACGCGAAAGGTGCTCCTCGGCCGGAATATCTCGGGACAGTATGTCGAGACTGTCCAGATAGGACGGTATTCATTGACGGTCAAAGGTAGGGTTATGGACGGCAAACTTAAAATTGGAACGGCATTCATCCCATGGAAACGTTGAATTCTCTGGAGACGGCTATTCTCGAAAAGATGTTGAGTGGAGATAAGGAGCCATTCAACACTCTACGGCGGCAGTACCGCTGCGCAAAAGTGACGGAAAGGAGGTTCACGGGGGTCGGATTTTTCACTCACATCTACGTGCCTTCCGACGCGGCAAGACTGCCTGATCGGGAAGGCTTGGAGATCGGCGATGTCTCGGCCGAGATAGCGGGCCTGAAAGACGGAGCGGATTTTGTGCTTTTTGTGAGGGATGGGGCCATCGATACGCTTGAGGGCTTTTGTTACGACGAGGCTTGGCCCGACCCAGCAACGGCGACAAAGGTTTTTTTTAATCAGCTGTCCGATCGCAAGGATTGAGACCTACACAAACCTACTGTCGCTCGCGTCGGCCACCTTCTTCGGCGCCTCTTCCGCCGCCATGAATTGCGCGCGGGCCAGCGCCGCGAAGCGGCCGTTCCTGGCCACGAGTTCGTCGACGCTTCCCTGCTCGACGATCTCGCCGGCATCGAAAACGAAGATGCGGTCAGCGTTGCGAATCGTCGCTAAGCGATGCGCGCCTTCGTCGCCGAGAAGATGCTCGACGCCGGGGTCAGCCCGGATGTTCTCCTGAAGGCGCAAGGGGTCGATCCGGCTTCGCTCGCGGCGTTCGACGCGCCGCTGGCGAAGGCGCATTACAACCCGGCCGAGCCGCGCAACGCGGACGGGTGGTGGGAGAGCGGCGGCGGCGTCGAGGAGGCGGCCTGGCGGCGCGGCAGGAACCGGCTGAAGCCGATCATCGACTTTCTGGAATCTCTCGGCTCGCGCGCGCGACGGTGGGGCCGCGAGGAAGAAAAGCCGCATGAAGCCACGCCAGAGCCCACACCGAAGACCCAGCCCGAGACCGTGCAGCAGGGAAACCGGCTAGAATACGCCAAACCGGACTATCCTCTACCCCGGCCGGGCGAAGGCGAGCCGGTCGATGTTCCGGGGCTGCCCTCACAAAAGGGGACGGACGTTAGCCGACGTCGCGCGGGAATGGCGAATTACAAAACTGATATGACTCGAGACGAATTCGAGTCGAAGTCTTCGGCGCCAAGGGTGGACTTCCAAACAGTCATCCGACGGGAAAGCGATGAACTATTTTTCGCCAGATGGCGCCAGATATAGCGTGAGGAATGAGTCAAAATCGTATGATGGTCCCAGCGCTGACTATTACCAGGCTGGAGGAAGCGGAGAGACGCCAGATATGAAACTCAGGCTGAGGGCGGAGTGATGAGCGCAAATTTTCTGAGTATCGAAAATTATGCAAAGGTTGAGGATGCTGTTCGTGGCGTCTTTCAAGTCGGACGACTCCTACCGGAGTATGTCTTTAAGAAGAGATACGCGTTCGCACTGCTGGCCAATTTCGACTACGTATTTGGGAAGGGCGTATTGGACATCGTTCGTGACAATCGATTTTGCCGCCCGGCCAATTCAATTTTAATGAGCGTGCTTGATCCTGAGCCAATCGCCTATTTCCATACGCATTTTGGAAGGATCAACTCCTTTCACTTTAGCGCGGGCATTTCGGATCAGGAATACAAGAAATTGCGCTGGCTAAATCCTGGCAATGAAGTCGACGCAATTCAGTTTAACTCTGAAACGGTTGTCTGGATCCCCGACAATGGCCGTTGGGCGATCTGGGGCGAGCGCTCGCGCGAGATCGCCGTGATCGGCTTTGACGATCCCGGGCAGGCCGAGTTCCTGCTGAACGAGGACGGCTACTGGATCGACGCCGAAACCGCGATTACCGAAGACTTCGCCCGAGCGCCATATCGCGACGGAAAAGCCCCGGAGGATTTCGCGCGTGCGCTCATTGAAAACTACGGCTCGCGCAAGGACCTCCAGACAAAGCTTGAGGCGGCCGGCGTGCGGCTGAAGCCGGGCATATGGGCGGACGACGCGGGTTGAACGGATCGCCTACACAAACCGGCTCTCGCTCGCGTCATCGACCTTCTTCGGCGCCTCCTCCGCCGCCATGAATTGCGCGCGGGCCAGCGCCGCGAAGCGGCCGTTCCTGGCCACGAGTTCGTCGAAGCTTCCCTGCTCGACGATCTCGCCGGCATCGAAAACGAAGATGCGGTCAGCGTTGCGGATGGTCGCCAGCCGGTGAGCAATGACGAATGTGGTGCGGCCCTCCATCGCCTTTTCGAGCGCCTGTTGCAATTGTCGCTCTGTTGCGGCGTCGAGCGCGGCGGTGGCCTCGTCGAAAATCATGATCGGCGGATTTTTCAACAGCGCCCGCGCGATCGAGACGCGCTGGCGCTCGCCGCCCGAAAGCGAACGCCCGCGCTCGCCGACGATGGTTTTGAGGCCATCGCTCTGGCGTCCGACGAATTCGGCGGCCTGCGCCAGTTCAAGCGCCGTCGCAATTTCGGCTTCGCTCGCCTCCGGCCGCCCGACGCGTAGATTTTCTTCGATGGAGCGGGCGAACAGCATCGGCTCCTGAAAGACGACGCCGATATTGCGCCGGAGCGCTTTCAGCGTCAGATCGCGTATGTCGATCCCGTCGATCAGGATCTTGCCCTGCGTCGGGTCGAACACGCGATGCAACAGGCCGAGCGTCGTCGATTTGCCCGAGCCCGTGGAGCCGACGAGCGCCACGGTCTCGCCGGGCGAAACCTCGAAAGAGACGTCGCGCACCGCCTCGCGCCTGCCGTCATAGGAAAAGCTCACATGATCGAAGGCGACGCGTCCCTTGAGGCGGCCGGGATCGACCGCGAAGGGATTGTCGGCGACCTTCGGCGCGGTGTCGAGAATCTCGAAGAAATCCTTCAGCTTCGGCGCCTGCAGGAAGAGGCTGTTGACGAAGCCGACGACCTGCTCCAGCCGGGCGATCAGCATGGCCGCCAGATTCATGAAGGTGACGATCTCGCCGACGCTGGCGAGACCTTTCAGATTGAGCCAGGTTCCGAGCAGGAAGATCGAGAGCAGGGTCAGCGTTGCGGACGCGCGCGTCGCGACGGCGGCGATCGCCCACCAGGACAACACCGGCATCTGCGCGTCGAGCACGGCCCGCGTGATCTGCTTCAACGCATTGGCTTCCGTCTCGATGCGGGTGAAGCTCTGGATCACCGACACATTGCCGAGTGCGTCAGACACATGCTCGGCGAGCGAGCTGTTGTGGCGCTCCACCGTCTGCTGCAGCGCCTCGGTGCGGCGCAGGACCAGCGCGGTGAGCACGCCAAAGACGATGACCAGCGCGATGAGTACGGCGGCGAGGCGCCAGTTCAGCGTCAGCGACAGCGGCAGCAGGATCAGCAGGGCGGCGAGCGAGGCGCAATTCTCGCGGAAGAAGGAGAGCCAGAGGCCGGCCATGCCGTTCGCTCCCTCCAGCATCACCTTCAAGAGCCGTCCCGAATGCGCGGCGCCGTGGAAGCTCAAGGGGAGATGCAGCACATGCTCGAAAAACTCCGCCATCACCGAGAGCCGGCGCCGGTGCGCGAGGCGCTCGGCCTGCAGCGCGACGATGACGGCGACGGGGATCGAGAACAGGGCGAAGCCGACCCATGCGGCGAGCAGCGGCGCAAGGTCTGCAAATCGCAGCGTCCCGGCCGCCGCCTGCGCGCCGCTCAATTTGTCGATGACGCGCCCAAACAGGACTGGCTCGGCGAATTGCGCGCTCGCCAAACCGAGATTGGCCAGCGCGAGAAAGACGGCGATGCGCTTCTCGCGGCCGAGCAGGCTGAGGACGCGGAGATAGACGGAGAGAATCGACAAGGGGCCGCTCGCTGTGGCCGAGCCCCGATCGCGAGCCCGGCTTCACTATACTGAAATCGAGGGCGTTGGCGAGGCGCGCGCTACGCTCGCATTTTGGAGTAGGAACTTGGAGACCGATTGAATGCGCGGAGCGAATCGAAAGCCTGAATTATGGAAATTCCCGGAGGTCCAAAGAAGCCAGACGCTTTTCTGATCTGGTCGGCGTGCGCCGTGATCGCCGCCATATTTGCGCTCGGCGTCGCGGATTCCTTCTCCGAGATCTTCTGCATTTTCGCCGCGCTCGCGCTGGCCGCGGCCTTTTCGCTCTGGCTTCTGGCTCAGATCATCCTCGGCGCTTTCGACCTCAGCCGCAAAAAATGGCGCCGTCTTCCGTCGCTCTGCATCATCCTTGGCGGCGTTTATTTCGGCGGGATACCCTTCTGGCGCGCCAGCGCGACGGCGGGCGACTATATCCATTTGCTGGTGTATTACCCTCTCTATCGTGCGCAGATTCATGCGGCGGGCGAGGAAAAAATCGCGTCGTTCTATTGGGGTGGAACAGGTTTTGTCGGCACAGCCCAATCGGATCGAACGCTCGTTTATGACGCCAGCGGCGCATTCGGCCGGGCTGTCGGCAGCGCGAAGACCGAATTTGGCAAAAAGGAAATCCGGCATCTCATCGGCAATTTTTATCTGGTCGTTGATTGGACCTATTGAGCCGCTTCAGACTTAGACGCTCTAATCGATTGATGTATTTCCGTAAAACCTTCGTACGTCCTATATACTGACGCAATTGCGCGGGACGAGAAGGATTGCTGTGAACGAGGTCGATGAACTGGCGCCGTACAGCGCGGCGGCGAGCGAGGCTTCCCCCCGCGCCTTTCACGTTGAGCCGGAGCGCGCCGGGGAGCGGCTCGATCGCTTCCTCGCCGCCGAGGCGCAGGCGGCGGGGGTGAGCCTTTCGCGCACGCGGCTGAAGGCGCTGATCGAGGCGGGCGCGGTCACGGTCGATGGCGCGCGCGTCGCCGACGCCAATTTTTCGGTGCGCGCCGGGCAGGTCATCTCCCTCGACGTTCCGCCCGCGATCGACGCGACGCCGGCCGGCGAGGACATCCCGCTCGATGTGGTCTTCGAGGACTCCGATCTCCTCGTCATCGACAAGCCGGCCGGGCTCGTCGTGCATCCGGCGGCGGGTCACGCGGCGGGCACGCTGGTCAATGCGCTGATCGGCCATTGCGGTGAGAGCCTCTCCGGCATCGGCGGGGTCAAGCGCCCCGGCATCGTTCATCGCCTCGACAAGGACACGTCCGGCCTCATGGTCGTCGCCAAGACGGATGCGGCGCATCAGGGGCTGGCGAAAACCTTCGCCGACCATGGCAGGACGCTCGGGCTCACGCGGGAATATCTCGCCATTTGCTGGGGCGTTCCGGATCGCCCTTCCGGCGTCGTCGACGCGCCGCTCGGGCGCCATGCCGTCGATCGCGAGAAAATCGCCATCGTCCCGGCGGCGCGGGGGCGCCATGCGGTGACGCACTGGCGCGTCGTCGAGCGCTTTGGCGCGCTGGCGAGCCTCATCGCCTGCCGGCTCGAGACCGGCCGCACGCACCAGATCCGCGTGCATATGGCCAGCATCGGCCATCCGCTGCTCGGCGATCCCGTGTATGGACAGGGCTTCAAAAGCAAGGCGGCGCGGCTCCCGCCCGCGGCGCAGGCCGCGCTGAAGGCTCTGGCGCGGCAGGCTTTGCACGCCGCCGTGCTGGGCTTCGAGCATCCCGTGACCGGGGAGCCGCTCCGGTTCGAGAGCGCGCCGCCGCGCGACATGCAAATTCTTCGCGCGGCGCTGGCTGCGATCGAAGGCTGAACGGAAAGACAGAGCGCCGGAACCTGTTCTATTGGCGCGTCTGATGCTTTAATGGGCGCCTAAGGGTCGGGCGCGACCGGCCGTCCAGCTCGCCGCAAGCTTCGCGGGCTAGATCAAAACTTTGTAATCGCGCGACGCCTCAATGCGGGGTTGCGCCTTCCACCTTAATTTTTCGCAATGGCGAAACTTCATGCTGCGTCGCGCGTATAAGCCTAGGTAAGCCGGAACGGCGGGTCGTTCTGCGGAGGGGTCGGGCTCGACCTGAGCCTTGGCAAGGTTGCGAATTTGTAATGCGCTGCAACATGGCCAAGCCTTTCAGCTCCCGTTCAGGCACTATATATTTTCATGCTGCGGTCGGCTCAACGAGCGGCCGCGACCGGGCCTGCCGACCGCGGGGGCCCCTTTGGAGGTGGAAAACAAATGGCTGCTGCGCTGCCAATGATCTCAGGAGAGAGCGGGCTCTCCCGTTATCTGAATGAAATCAGACGGTTCCCCATGCTGGAGCCGCAAGAAGAATATATGCTGGCCAAAAGCTGGCGCGAACATGCGGACAAGGACGCCGCCCATAAGCTCGTAACCTCGCATCTGCGCCTCGTCGCCAAGATCGCGATGGGCTATCGCGGCTACGGCCTGCCGATCAGCGAAGTCGTGTCCGAAGGCAATGTCGGCCTGATGCAGGCCGTGAAACGCTTCGAGCCGGATAAGGGCTTTCGCCTCGCCACCTACGCCATGTGGTGGATCCGCGCCTCGATTCAAGAATATATCCTGCGCTCGTGGTCGCTCGTCAAAATGGGCACGACGGCCAGCCAGAAGAAGCTGTTCTTCAACCTGCGCAAGGTGAAGAGCCAGATTTCGGCTCTGGAGGACGGCGATCTGAAGCCCGAGCATGTCGCGACCATCGCGCACCGGCTCGGCGTCAGCGAGCAGGACGTCGTCGATATGAACCGGCGCATGTCGGGCGATGCTTCGCTCAACGCGCCCCTTCGGGAAGAGGGCGAGGGCGAATGGCAGGACTGGCTCGTCGATGACAGCTCCAGCCAGGAGAAGCTGCTGGTCGACCGTGAGGAGTCCGACAATCGCATCGGCGCCCTGCGCAGCGCGCTCGGCGTGCTGAACGATCGTGAGCGCCGCATTTTCGAGGCGCGCCGCCTTGTCGACGATCCGATGACGCTGGAGGCTCTCTCCGACGAATTCGACATTTCCCGCGAGCGCGTGCGGCAGATCGAGGTGCGCGCCTTCGAAAAGGTGCAGTCGGCGGTGAAAGCCGGCGTCGCGCGCCTCGAGATGCAGGCGCGCCCGCCGCAGATCGCGGGCCCTGTAGCGCCGGTTTAAGCGCGGGGGGGCGTTTGGGCGACCGCCTCCCAGGAGGCGGTCGCCCGCTCATTTCGATGGACCGGAAGCGGCGGCGGGGATCGCATGATCGATTTTTACTACTGGACCACGCCGAACGGCCACAAGATCACGCTGTTCCTTGAGGAGGCGGGGCTCGCTTACGAGCTTAAGCCGGTCAATATCGGCAAGGGCGAGCAGTTCGACCCGGCCTTTCTGGCGATTGCGCCGAATAACCGCATCCCCGCCATCGTCGACCGCGATCCGGCTGGCGGCGGCACCCCGATCTCCGTGTTCGAATCCGGCGCTATTTTGCTCTATCTCGCCGAAAAAACCGGCAAATTCCTGAGTTCCGACCTTCGCGCTCGCGTCGCGACGCTCGAATGGCTGTTCTGGCAAATGGGCGGTCTTGGACCCATGGCCGGGCAGAATCATCATTTCAGCCAATATGCGCCGGAAAAAATTCCCTACGCGATCGATCGCTACGTCAAGGAGACCAATCGGCTCTATGGCGTGCTGAACAAGCGCCTCGCGGACCGGCCCTTCGTCGCTGGCGAATATTCCATCGCCGATATGGCGATCTATCCCTGGATTGTCCCCTACCGCAATCAGGGGCAGAATCTCGAAGATTTCCCCCATCTCAAGCTCTGGTTCGAGTCGATCGCCGCGCGGCCGGCGACGCAGCGCGCCTATGCGATCGCCGAGCAGGTCAATACGCGCCCGACCGTCGCTGACGAAGAATCGCGCAAAATCCTGTTCGGCCAGACCGCCCGCTAAAGCCGGCGTTCGTGCCGCCAAGGCGCCGGTCTGAGGGGCAGGGGCGCTGTTGGGCGCTCGGCGAAGCCCTTGAGCCTTTATTTCCGGAAATTCCCGGCCTATATGCTTGCCCGCTGCGCATTCAGCGCGCCGGACCGGGAGGAATTGCAGGGGCATGGCGGGACATAGCCAGTTCAAGAACATCATGCACAAGAAGGGCAAGCAGGATGCGATCCGCTCCAAGCTCTTCTCCAAGCTCGCCCGCGAAATCACCGTCGCGGCCAAGCTCGGCCTGCCCGATCCCGCCATGAACGCGCGCCTTCGCGCCGCCGTCATCGCCGCGCGCGTCGAAAACATGCCGAAAGACAATATCGAGCGCGCCATCAAGAAAGCGAGCGGCGCCGACGCCGAAAACTATGATGAAGTGCGCTACGAGGGCTATGCGTCGGGCGGAGTCGCCATCATCGTCGAGGCCCTGACCGACAATCGCAACCGCACGGCGGGCGAGGTGCGCTCCTATTTCACCAAGGTCGGCGGCGCGCTCGCCGAGACCGGCGCCGTCTCCTTCATGTTCGATCACGTCGGCCTCATCGAATTTCCGGCCAAGGTCGCTTCCGAGGAGGCGATGCTGGAGGCCGCGATCGAGGCCGGCGCCGAAGACGTCGAATCGACCGCGGAGACGCATGAGATCACGACGTCGCTCGAAAGCCTGCGCGAGGTGGCGCAGACTCTCGAGGCCAAATTCGGCGAGCCGACCAAGGCGAGCCTGATCTGGAAGCCGCAGAACACCATCATGGTCGACGATGAGGCCGGCGAAAAGATTTTGCGCCTCGTCGGCCTCCTCGAGGATAATGACGACGTCCAGAACGTCTATGCGAATTTCGAGGTGTCCGACGCGCTGGTGGCGAAGCTCGGCGGCTAGCATTTTCCGACCGAATGGATCATTCGGTCGATCAGAAATCGCTCCGCATTCAAAAGCCTGGGCATATTCTCATCGATCAGATTGACGCAATCTGATGGGAATATGCTCCAGCGCCGCCGAACCCTGCGTCAGGCCAGCATCGATCCCGTGTCGATGAACCGCTGGTGCCAGGACAGCGCTTCGCCCGGCAGCGAGGGCGCGTGCTGGCCGAAGGAACCCGCCTTGGCGCGCCGGAAATAATCCTCCAGCGCGCCGCGATAATCGGGATGCGCGCAATTCTCCATGATGACCTTGGCGCGCTGCTTCGGCGAGAGGCCGCGCAAATCCGCAAGGCCCTGCTCGGTGACGATCACCTGCACGTCCTGGGTGATGTGGTCGACATGGCTCGCCTGCGGCACGATCGCGGAAATCTTGCCGCCCTTGGCGGTCGAGGGCGTCACGAAGATCGAGATATAGGCGTTGCGGGCGAAATCGCCCGAGCCGCCGATGCCATTCTGGATCCGCGACCCCATGACATGCGTGGAGTTGACGTTGCCATAAATGTCGGCCTCGATCAGACCGTTCATGGCGAGGCAGCCGAGCCGGCGGATCAGTTCCGGATGGTTGCTGATCTCCTGCGGGCGCAGGATGATCTTGCCGCGAAAACGCTCCATATCGGCGTTGAACGCCGCCGCCGCCTCGGCGCTGAGCGAAAAGCCGGTGGCCGAGGCCAAACGGACCTTGCCCGCGGCGATCAGCTCCAGCATTCCGTCCTGGATCACCTCTGTGAAGGCGGTCAGGTTCTCGAACGGGCTGTCGAGGAGCCCGGTCAGAATCGCATTCGAGATATTGCCGACGCCGGACTGGAGCGGCAGCAGCGCGGCGGGCAGGCGACCCTTCGCCACCTCGTGGCGCAGGAACTCCAGAAGATGCCCGGCGATGGCGCCGGCCACCTTGTCGGGCGCCGCGAATGGAAGGTTGCGGTCGGGCGCGTGGGTTTCGACAATGGCGACGATTTTCTCGGGGTCGCAGCGCAGGAAGGGCTCGCCGATGCGGTCATCGGGACGCACGAGCGGAATCGGCGTGCGGTTGGGCGGCAGGGCCGTGCCGTAATAAATATCGTGCATCCCTTCGAGCGCGGCGTTCTGCCAGCTGTTGACCTCCAGGATCACCTGCCGCGACCTGTCGAGCCAGGTCTTGTTGTTGCCCACCGAGGAAGAGGGGATCAGCGCGCCGTCAGGCCGGATGCCGGCGACCTCGATCACCGCCGTGTCGAGCGGGCCGAGGAAGCCCTGCCACGCCATCGGCGCGACCTGGCTGAGATGCATGTCGAAATATTCCATCTCGCCGCGATTGATCTTCTCGCGGACGGTCGGATCCGAATTATAGGGCAGGCGGAACTCGATGCCGTCCACCTTGGCGAGCGCGCCGTCGAGTTCGGGGCCGGTGGAGGCGCCGGTCCACACGCGCACGCGGAAATGCTCGCCAGCCGCGTGTTTCGCCTCTATCCGCGCGGCGAGCGCGGTGGGAACGGCTTTCGGATAGCCGGAGCCCGTGAATCCGCTCATCCCCACCGTACTGCCGGAGACGATGAACGACGCCGCGCTTTCGGCGCTCGTCACCCTGGAGCGCAACCTGTCGCACCTGATTCGGCCCGGATCTATCAACCTGATCTCCATGTTTAATTGAGCATCGTATCGAATTTCGCACCCTGTCATCCATGCGCGAAAATGAAATTGAAAAATGTCAAAGGGCGAAGCGAAAGCGCGCGGCTGCGCGGTCGCGGTGCGGCGACGGGATAAGCGCGGGGATCGCGGGGGTGGAGAATGAAGGGGCGAGGCGGGTGAGCGGAGTCATCCGGATCGCGCGCAATCGACGGTTCGCCTCAGGCATGGCCCGACCGCGGGCGCAGTCGGCTCCGCTTATATCGGCGCCCGCTCCGCGATTATTTCGACGTCGCCTTGACATTGGCGCCGACCGTCGCGGGACGGGCAGTCTCGCTCGCGCTAAAGCGCTCGAGCGGGGGCGCGTTTTCAAGCGAGAGGGCGGCAGTGCGGATAATGGCGGCGCCGATCTCGTTGACCGCCTGCCTCAGGACGGCGTTTTCCTCGCGCTCGGTCGAGAGCGGAGCCTGATCGCGTCCGGCGTTGAGCCGCCGCAGGGCGCCCAGTTCCTGGGCGAGGCTTTCGCCGCGCGCGCGCTCGGCGTCGAGGTCTTTCCGCGCGGCGGCTTCTTCGGCGCCGATCCGGGCGATTTTTTCGACCAGCCGGCGCTCGGCCGCGCGCGAGGACTCGATCTGCCGCTCGCGCCGGCGCAGCAGTTCGGCTTCTCGTCTTTCGGCGGCCTTCAGGGCTTCCTCGCGGTCGGCGAGCCGCGCCGCCGTCGCCTTCATCGTCGCGAGACTGGCTTCGTGTTCGAGGCGCAAGGACCCCAGCGCATAGGTCAGCTTCACGACGTCGTCGCGGGCGGCCGCCAGATCTGCCTCTTGTATCGCCATTCGCGCCTCAAAATCGGCCAAAGTCGCGCTTTGGTCCGCGGCCCGGGTCCGCAATTGGGCCAGATTGCGCCGCAGCCGCATGAGATCGGCTTCCTTGCGCTCAAGGAGGCCGCTATCGCTATAAATCACGGAGGCGGCGACGCCGAGTTGCGTCGTGGCGTCAGCGAGAGCATGGCGGGTTGCGGCGAATTCCGCGCCTTGTTCGGCGTGGCGCGTTGTGAGCGCCGCGTGTTCTTCGTCCAGGGCTACGAGCTGCGCCGTCCTGCGGCCGAGTTCGGCCATGTCGACGACGTGGAGGGCGTTGAGAGTTTCAGCTTTTTGCTCGAATTTGCGGCGATCCACCGCGAATTCGGCCCGTAAAAGATCGCGTTCGGCGATGATTTCGCGGCTCGAAAGCGGAAGCAGCATTTCGAGACGCCGCGTCGAGAGCCGCAGGGCGCGCCGCCAGAACGCCGGCGCAATCGCGAGCGCCAGCAGCCCTGCGAGCAGGAATCCAAGCGTGAATATCATCGCCTGTTCGATCAAACCATCACGCTCAGCCCGCGATCTTGAGAGAAGACGATACGCCTGCGAATGATTTAATATAGGAAATCGCTTTAAAAAATATCTATTGGCCGCAAAACCCAGCTTTAATATGGCCTTCCTTTGGCCGCCGTCGGCTTCGGAACCTCTTCGCCGCGAAACGAGCGGGCCTGCGCCGGGCGAGCGGCGCCCCTGGAGCCCGCGCCGCAAGAATCCGCCTCTGGCGCGCAGAGAGTCGATTGCGCCGTTCAGCGCTGCGTTCGCAGCGCTTTCGCGCCAAAGGCGTGAGATGTCCGTTGCTCCTCGGCGTGGCCGCTGCGCGGCGAGCCGGAAAGCCCCATGCCTAACGCTGCGATGAGGAGGAGGACCATTAGCCGCACGAGTTGCGGCGTCGACACCGCCTCCGGGGATCTTGCCGGATTGCCTGAAGGCTTCGGGGCGCGACGCTTTTCACCGCTCCTGCGCGGATGGCCGCGCCATTTGCTTGCGGCGTCCCTGACGGTCGCAAAAAACATGAAATTCTCCTTGCCTGACAACCGGCGCGCCGGCGTGGTCCGCGACCTGTCTAACGGGCAAGCATTTCCGAACTATTAACCATAAGCGTCCCATTTTAGGACGGTCGGCGCTATTATCCTTTTCCGCGATTTATTCTTCTCCAAAAGCGCGCGGATGGGTTAGTTTGCGGCTGATCGCGGGGGATCGAAGCCATTTGCTGGTACGCAAAATGCTTGGCGAGGCAGGTGCTATCAGATCCGGATTTTTCTTCGAGAGGAGCTCAGGCTATTGGGAGACGGGCGCTGTTTCGACGAAATGACATTGGCGGCCGGCGACGTCCGTCCCGTCTACGGCAAGATAGCGCGGTGGCTTAAGGCGACGCCCACCGAACATCTATCCTCCCGGCGCGCCCAGGCGGAACTGCTGTTTCGCCGCATGGGCATCACCTTCGCGGTCTATGGCGAGAAGGACGCGGGCGAACGCCTGATTCCCTTCGACATCATTCCGCGCGTCATGCTGCGATCGGAATGGACGCGGCTGGAGGCCGGCCTCGTCCAGCGCGTCAAGGCGCTGAACAGCTTCCTTTCGGACGTTTACGGCGCGCAGGAAATCATCAGGGCGGGCAAGATCCCGGCCGATCTCATCCTGAAAAATTCCGAATTCCGGCCGGAGATGGTCGGCCGCCCGGTGCCCCACAATATTTACGTCCAGATCGCGGGAATCGATGTCGTCCGCACCGGCGAAGATGATTTCTACGTGCTCGAAGACAATGTCCGCACGCCGTCCGGCGTCTCCTATATGCTGGAGAACCGGGAAGTGATGATGCGGCTGATGCCGGATCTCTTCGCCGAGCACCGCGTCGCTCCGGTCGAGAATTATCCGGATGTGCTGCTCGCGGCGCTGCGCTCGGTCGCGCCCATCGGGGGAAGCGAACATTCGACCATTGCGCTGCTGACGCCCGGCCGCTTCAACTCGGCCTATTACGAGCATTCCTTTCTCGCCGACAAGCTCGGCGTCGAACTGGTCGAGGGCCGCGATCTCCTCGTCGAAAACGACAAGCTCTACATGCGCACGACGCAAGGGGCGAAGCAGATCGACGTGCTCTACCGCCGCATCGACGATAAATTTCTCGATCCCGAGGTGTTCAATGCGGATTCCGTGCTGGGCGTCGCCGGGCTGATGCGCGCCTATCACGCCGGCAACGTCACGCTCGCCAACGCCGTCGGAACCGGCGTCGCCGACGACAAGGCGATCTACACTTACATGCCGGAGATCGTCGAATTCTACCTCGGCGAGAAGGCGATTTTGAAAAACGTCCCGACCTGGCGCTGCCGCGAGCCCGAAGCCCTGCGCCATGTGCTGGCAAACTTGAGCGATCTCGTCGTCAAGGAGGTCAATGGATCGGGCGGCTACGGCATGCTGGTCGGCCCGCGCGCGACCAAGGCGCAGATCGAGGCTTTCGCGGTCAAGCTGGCCAAGGATCCGGATAATTTCATCGCCCAGCCGACGCTCGCCCTTTCGACGACGCCGACCTTTTTCGACACGGGGATCGCGCCGCGCCACGTCGATCTGCGGCCCTTCGTGCTCACCGGAACGAATGGCGTGCGGGTCGTGCCGGGCGGCCTGACGCGGGTCGCGCTGATCGAGAACTCGCTGGTCGTCAATTCAAGCCAGGGCGGCGGCACCAAGGACACCTGGATCGTCGATGATTCGCTGTTCGAGACGCCCGCCCCGATTCAGAGCCAAAGTCAAACCCAGAGTCAGCTGTCTTGACATTTCGGGCGGCCGCACGCGTGCTTCGAATGCTGCGCGCGTCGCCGCTGAAATGCCCCCGATCTCCCGCCCTCCGCCAAAAATCCGCCGCCCGCCCGATCTGAAATCGCGCCCGAAATCGAACCCATCAGAGGAATAGAAGCAGGCAATGCTCTCCCGCACAGCTGATCATCTCTTCTGGCTTGCGCGCTATGTCGAGCGCGCGGATTTCCTCGCCCGCATCGTCGAGGCGACGCAACGGCTCGCCGCCCTGCCGACGAGCTATTCCGGCACAGGCACCGAATGGGAAAGCGCGCTCGAATCCTCCGGCGCCGCCGCGGGCTTCCGCGAGACCCGCGGCGCGGCCGAAGAGCAGAGCGTCGTCGAATATCTCACTTTCGCGGCGGATAATCCGTCGTCGATCCGCAATTGCATCGAACTGGCGCGCACCAATGCGCGCGCTGTGCGCACCGCGCTGACCTCCGAAATGTGGGACGCGATCAATGGCGCATGGATCGAGCTGAAGCGGTTTGAAGCCGCCAACGCCACGCGCGGCTATTACGACCGGCGCGAATTGTCCCGCTTTCTCGACTTCGTCAAGAAAACCTCGCTCGACTACGATGGCTCGGCCTATCGCACCATGCTGCGCAATGACGCCTTCTGGTTTTCGCGGCTTGGCCTGTTCATCGAGCGGGCCGACAACACGGCGCGCATTCTCGACGTCAAATATCACGTGCTGCTGCCGGAAAACAAATCGGTCGGCGGTTCGCTCGACTATTTCCAGTGGACCGCCATTTTACGCGCCGTCTCGGCCCTGACCGCCTATCACTGGGTCTACCGCGAAAATGTGAAGCCCTGGCTGATCGCCGATCTGTTGATCCTGAAGCTCGAAATGCCGCGCTCGCTGATCGCCTGCTATGACAACATCACGCATTTCCTCGACGCCATCGCCAAGGCTTACGGCCGCACCGGGCCGGCGCAGAAACAGGCCCATGCCGTGATGCAGCGGCTGGAGAACGCGACGACGAGCGAGATTTTCAAGATCGGCCTGCACGAGTTCATCACCACCTTCGTGCAGGACAATGATCGCCTCGGCAATCTGATCTCCGAGCAATATCTGCAATATTAGCGGCCAAAGCCCGGGTTCGCACGGGCGGGAATTCCTGCTTCCGACCCATGACGGCCGACCTCGCCACCTTTTGCCATCTTCCAAAAGCGGTCATACTCACAGGCTCATTTTAGGCGGAGGCGGCATCCCATGCTTTCACATACGACCGTGGGCGTGTCAGACACCCAACGCGCTTTGGAATTTTACGGGCCGATAATGGAAGCGTTAGGCTTGACGCTCAAATTCTCCGAACCGCAATGGGCGGGTTGGAAGCATCCTAACGCAGACAGGCCGCTCTTCATCATCACGCAGCCCTTTGATGGTCAAGCCGCGACGTTCGGTAATGGACAGATGATTGCGTTGCTAGCCAGCAGCCGTTCACTCGTCGATCATTGCTATGCGGTGGCACTGGAATACGGCGGCAGCGACGAGGGTAAACCCGGTCTACGGCCGGCGTACCATCCAGACTACTATGGGGCGTACTTTCGCGACCCAGACGGCAACAAACTTTGCATTTGCTGTCATGATCCTGAGGCGACTTAGTGAACGTCCGGTTTGGTCGCAAACTCGCCTGAAAGCGGACGGCCCGCTTTCCTGAAGAGTTTCGGGCGCCTGGAAGGCGTACGAAAGTCCTGGAAGAACGAACCCGCGGTACGCAGGGCGCGGCTTATGGGGATTTGATGTTTTGGCTGTGCCGCGGTGGGCGGCCGTGGAGCGCACTGAGCTTCAGCGGGCGCGCATCGCGAGAGGATGGCCAGGCGATCACGGCTAAAATCCGAGGCGATTGATTGGCCATTTCGGCGATCGCGGCAGAGATCGGCGCGCTTGACGGCGCTATCGCGCCGATTGGCGCGCAGAGTGTCGATGGCCGAAGCGACTGGGCGACGACATGGCGTGGGAATGAACCGTGCCGGGTCACGACGGCGCCCCGGTTGCTGTGGGAGCGCGGGGCGGCGCGCGCGGCTGCGTCCAGCGTTCGAAGGTCTCGATGATGCGCATTCGCCCGCCGCAGCAAGGACAGGGCAGGAGTTGAGCGGGCGGCTCTTCGGCCTCAACGGGTTCTGGCGGCGGCGTCGCTACGGCCAGCAGTTCGCGGACGCGGGCGATGTTGGCCTTGCGCGCCGAGGCGGCGAGCAGGCCGTAATGCCGGATGCGGTGGAACCCGCACGGCAGGACGTGGAGCAGGAAGCGGGGGATGAACTCGTCGACGCCGAGGGTCATGACACGCTGCCGGTCCGCTCCATCACGGCGATAATCTTTGTAGCGGAAGGTGACGCCGGCCTCGTCGAAGGCGAGCAGCCGCTGGTTCGAGATGGCGACGCGATGCGTATAGCGCGAGAGATAGGCGAGCACCGCTTCGGGGCCGGCGAAGGGCGGCTTGGCGTAGACTACCCATCGTTTATTGCGGACCGGCGAGAGGTGGCGCAGGAAGGCTCGCCGGTCAGCGAGCGATGCGAGGCCGCCGAAGAAGGCAAGCTTGCGGGCGTCGTAAAGTGCGATCAGCCTGGTGAGGAACAGGCGACGGAACAGCTTGCCGAGGACGCGCACTGGCACGAGGAAGGCCGGTCGCGAGGATATCCAGTGCTGCCCATCGGGGGTGATGCCGCCGCCGGGCACAATCATGTGCACATGGGGGTGGTGAGTCAGTGCCGATCCCCAGGTGTGGAGCACGGCGGTGATGCCAATCCGCGCGCCCAGGTATCGCGGATCGGCGGCGATCGTCAGCATCGTCTCGGACGCTGCGCGGAACAGCAGGTCATAAACGACGGCCTTGTTCTGGAAAGCGATGTCGGCGACCTCGGTCGGCAGGGTGAAGACGACGTGGAAGTATCCGACCGGCAGCAGGTCGGCCTCGCGCTCGGCCAGCCACGTGCGCGCGGCGGCTCCCTGGCACTTGGGGCAGTGCCGGTTGCGACAGCTGTTATAGGCGATCCGCCGGTGGCCGCATTCTTCACAGGCCTCGACATGACCGCCCATGGCCGCCGTGCGGCAATGCTCGATCGCCGACATGACTTTGAGCTGATGAAGGCTCAGGCGCCCGGCATGGGCGGCCCGATAAGCGGGGCCGGCAACACGGAAAATATCGGCGACCTCGAGCGAGGCGCGCACCGCCTCACCCGGCGGGCCGCGCCTGATCGGAGGTGACAATTCCCAGCTTGTCGAGCGGACTGATCACGGCGCGCACCGTGCGGGTGGCGACCTTGGTGTAGAGTGCGGTCGTGTCGAGCCGGCAGTGGCCGAGCAGAGCCTGGATCACGCGGATATCGACGCCGTCTTCCAGGAGATGCGTGGCAAAGCTGTGGCGTAGCGTATGCGGGCCGACCCGCTTGGTGATTTCCGCCGCCTGCGCTGCCTGAACCACGACGCGGTACAGCTGCCGGGTGCTGATCGGTTTCATTGCGTGCTGACCCGGGAACAGCCAGCCTTGTGCGTGCATGACGCCCTGCTGCCGCCCGGCCTTCCACCACTCGCGAAGCAAGGTCAGCAGATCTGCCGGGAGCATGGCATTGCGATACCGGCCACCCTTGCCACGCTCGACCCTGAGCAACATGCGTTCGCTGTCGATGTCGCTGACCTTGAGCGCTGCAACCTCAGCCACGCGGAGACCGGAACCATAGGCGACCGAAAGGGCCGCCTGATGCTTGAGGCAGGTGGTCGCGATGAGCAGCCGCGCGACCTCGTCCCGGCTCAGCACGACGGGCAGGTTGCGTGGATGCGCCGCCCGGATCAGCTTGCGTGCCAGGTCAGGACGGTCGATGGTGTACGTGAAGAAGAACCGCAACGCCGAAACGATGCTGTTCATGGTCGGCGTCGGCACGCCGGCATCGCGCTGTTCGATCTGGAACCGGCGCACCTCTTCCGCCGTCGCCGTATTCGGTGAGCGCCCCAGGAACGTTGCGAAGCGTCCCACGTCGCGAATGTAGTTGCGCTGCGTCTCCCGCGAGAACCGGCGCATGTTCATGTCGTCGATCAGACGTTGGCGCAGTGGGCTGGTCGCAGGGGTGGGAAAGGGATCGTCCATCGGTCGGCTCCTCTTGGTTGAAGAAAGCCGACATTTTCCGCCCGCGCCGGGATGCGCTCAATCGCGACACGACTGCTGGGCCGCTACCTCTATCTCAACACCCGCCCCTCCCGCGCAGCGGGTTCGTTCATCCACACAAACCGGAAATTAAAGCCTTCGGGGGCTATCCCGCCACGAGGCTTGCGCGGCGGGATCGAAAGGTCTATATCAGCGTCATTCAATCTTCTCATAGCGTTTATCCTATCCGGTAAATGCCGTATCGAGAGTGGGCCCTTCCGGACCCGCTCTTTTTTATTGCCGATCGGCCCGGCGCGTTAATCGGCCGCGAACAGCGCCTTGGCGGGATGAAACAAGGTTTGGATCACAGCTCGAATTTGCCAGACGAAACGCAGAATCTGCTGGGCGAGGCCCGCTTCGTCGCCGAGACCGGCGTCGCCGCGCGGATCGCGCAGCTCGCGCAGCCGGTGCTGGCCGATCTCGGCTATCGTCTGGTGCGGGTCAAGCTGTCGGCGCAGGACGGCATGACGGTGCAGATCATGGCCGAGCTTCCCGACGGCACGATGACCGTCAAGGATTGCGAGGCGGTCAGCGCGGCGCTTTCGCCGGTTCTCGACGTCGAGGACGTCGTGCATCAGGCCTATCGGCTTGAGATTTCCTCGCCCGGGATTGATCGGCCGCTCGTGCGGGCCTCCGATTTTCGCCGCGCCCTGGGCCAGGATGCGCGCATCGAATTGCGCGCCGGGGTCGATGGCCGCAAGCGGTTTCGCGGCCTGATCGGCGCGGTCGAGGGCGAAGGAATCGCGGCGTCGGTCAAGCTTGTGCGCAGCGATGCCAAGCCTGGCGAGGCGGTCGAGGCGACGCTGATTTTGCGCGATGTGGCCGAGGCCAAGCTGGTTTTGACGGAAGCCCTGATCCGGGAGTCCCTGCGCGCCGCGAAGGCAACGCTCGACGAGGTTGAAGACCCGGCGGAAGCCGGCGACGACGAATCCGCCGCGGCGCCGGAGCCGCCGCGCGGACCCGGCCGTTTCGCCGCGCGCAACGCCAAAGCGAAGCCAGTTGTGCCAGCCGGCGTCGCAACGAAGTTCAAACAGGCCAAATCGGGCCGGCCCCAGACGGGCGCGGGCGCATCGCGTCAGCCGCCTTCGCGCCCGATGCCGAAATAGGAGAAGCAAGATGGCCGTCAGCGCCAACAGGCTCGAACTTTTGCAAATCGCCGACGCGGTCGCGCGCGAGAAATCGATCGACCGGCAGATCGTCCTGACCTCGATGGAGGACGCCATCCAGAAGGCGGCGCGCTCGCGCTACGGCCAGGAAACCGAAGTGCGCGCCGAGATCAATCCGAAGACGGGCGAGATCCGTTTCTCGCGCCTTCTTCTCGTCGTCGACGAGATCGAGAACGACGCCATTCACATCACGCTCAACGAGGCGCGCAAGAAAAATCCCGCGGCGCAGGTCGGCGACTGGATCGCCGAGACGCTGCCGCCGTTCGATTTCGGCCGCATCGCGGCGCAATCGGCGAAACAGGTCATCGTCCAGAAGGTGCGCGAGGCCGAGCGCGACCGGCAGTATCAGGAATACAAGGACCGCATCGGCGACATCGTCAACGGCGTCGTCAAGCGCGTCGAATATGGCAATGTAATCATCGATCTTGGCCGCGGCGAGGCGACCATTCGGCGCGACGAGATGATCCCGCGCGAGATGTTCCGGCCGGGCGATCGCGCGCGCGCCTATGTCTATGACGTGCGCCGCGAGCAGCGCGGCCCGCAGATCTTCCTGTCGCGCACCCATCCGCAATTCATGGCCAAGCTGTTCCAGCAGGAAGTGCCCGAAATCTACGACAACATCATCCAGGTTAAGTCGGTCGCGCGCGATCCGGGTTCGCGCGCCAAGATCGCGGTGATTTCGCGCGACGCCTCGATCGATCCGGTCGGCGCCTGCGTCGGCATGCGCGGCTCGCGCGTGCAGGCCGTCGTCAATGAGCTGCAGGGCGAAAAGATCGACATCATCCCGTGGTCGCCGGACGCCGCCACCTTCATCGTCAACGCGCTGCAGCCGGCCGAAGTGGTCAAGGTCGTGCTTGACGAAGATTCCGCGCGTATTGAAGTCGTGGTGCCGGATGACCAATTATCATTGGCGATCGGCCGGCGCGGCCAGAACGTGCGTCTCGCCTCGCAGCTGACCGGCTGGGACATCGACATCCTGACCGAGGCCGAGGAATCGGAGCGCCGGCAGAAGGAATTCGTCGAGCGCACGAATATTTTCATGAAGGCGCTGGACGTCGACGAGGTGGTCGGGCAATTGCTCGCCTCCGAGGGCTTCCGCTCCGTCGAGGAACTGGCCTTTGTCGAGCCCGCCGAACTTGCGGCGATCGAGGGCTTTGACGAGGACACGGCGGGCGAGATCCAGGCGCGGGCGCATGATTATCTCGCCGCCATCGAGGCCGAGCAGGATGCGCGGCGCATCGAACTTGGCGTGTCCGAGGAGCTGAAGGAAGTCGCCGGCGTCACCACGGCGATGCTGGTCAAGTTCGGCGAGAATGACGTGAAGACCGTCGAGGACCTCGCCGGCTGCGCCACCGACGATCTCATCGGCTGGACCGAACGCAAGGACGGCGAAACGGTGAAGCACGCCGGTTATCTCGACGGGTTCGAACTGACGCGCGAGGAGGCCGAGTTGATGGTCATGACGGCCCGCGTGCATGTCGGCTGGATCGACTCCATCCCGGAGCCGGCGGCGGAAGCCGAGGCGCAAGAGGCTTTGGATAGCGAGGTCGGCCATTAGCCGCTCTCAGGATCAGAGCGCGGGAGCGCGGCTGCTGGCGACGCTCGAACCCGACGATTCCGAGACGGGCTCCGAGCGAACCTGCATCGTGACGCGGACCAGAGGCGCGCCGCAGGACATGATCCGATTCGTGCTCGGACCGGGCGAGGCCGTCGTCCCCGACCTCAGGCGGAAATTGCCGGGGCGCGGCGTTTGGGTTACGGCGAGCGCGGCGCGTGTGGGCGAGGCGGTCAAAAAACACGCCTTCGACCGCGGCTTCAAGAAGAAGACGGCGACGCCCGAAAATCTCGCGGCCGACGTCGATGCGTTATTGACGACGGATTGCCTGCAGTCCCTCTCCATCGCAAACAAGGCGGGGATGGTGGTGGCGGGCTTCGGCAAGGTGGAGGAAGCGATCGCCGGCGGAAGCATTGCCGGACTGATCCACGCCTCGGATGGCGGCGCCGATGGCGTGCGCAAGCTGGGGCAGTGTCTTCGCCGCCAGTTCGGCGAAGGAAATGTAAGACCGCGCATCGCTCTTTTCCTGTCGGATCAATTGGATTTGGCATTGGGGCGCGCTAATGTGATACATGCAGCCCTGCTTTCGGGCGCGGCGAGCGACGCCTTCCTTGCGCGTTGCGCAAAATTGGCGACGTATCGGGCGGTGGAGCAGGACGCGGCGGCGCCGGATCAGGGTTCTGATTCTGCTGCGCCGGAAGCGGGGTGAGTTGATTTCGCCCGGCGGTCCGAGCCCTCTGGGGCGAAGGATATGCCGGCTGGCCCGCCGCTTTGCCCGCCGTTTGGCGCGCGGGCGGGGGTAAAAGCGCCGCGATTGATCGGAAGGGCCTCCGGCCCTTCGGATCTGTGCTGCGTGGAGACGAGGGATAGCGGCCATGCGCCCCGCGGTTCGGGACGATCATGGTCCGGGCGGCCGGCGCAGCCGGTTCAATGGATTTTCGAATGGGCGCAAGCCCGGGAACGCAAGACTGATGAGTGAAACCAAGAATCCCGGCGACCACACGTTGAGCGTCTCTCCGACGAAGACGCTGTCGCTGAAGCGTCCCGTCGAGGCTGGCATCGTTCGCCAGAGCTTTTCGCATGGCCGCAGCAAGGCTGTCGTCGTCGAGAAGGTGAAGCGCCGCGTGCATGGGAGCGAGCCGCATCCGGCGCGCGAAGGCGCTGCGCCGGAGCCGGCTCCGGCCGCCGTCGCGCCGCAGCCGCCGCGTCCGCAGCAGAAGCCCTTGCGGCCGCAAGGGGCGCCGCCGCGATCGTCGTCCGGCGTCATCCTGCGCTCATTGACCGAAGAGGAGCGCGAGGCGCGCTCCCGGGCGCTCTCGGGCGCTCATGAGCGTGAGATCGAGGAGCGCAAGCGCGCCGAAATCGAAAACAAGGCGCGCGAGGAGCGCGAGGCGCGCGAACGCGAAGAGCGCGCGGCGGCCGAGGCGCGCAAGCGCGAAGAGGAAGCGCGCCGCGTCGTCGAGGCGGAATCGAAGCGCCGCTCGGAGCAGGAAGCGCGCCGCCGTCTCGCTGGCGGCGAGCCCGCGCCGGCGATCGCCAATCCGGCGCCGCGCAAGGTTCCCGGCCTCGCCGCGACCCCCGCGCCGTCGCCGGCTCAGGCGGGAGCCACCGGGGACGCCGCGCCTGCGATTGCGCCAGCGGCCGCCCGGCCGGTCGCGGCCGAGGAGGAGGACGCCAAGCGCATCATTCGCCGTCCCGGCATGCCGACGAAAGTGATTGTCGCGCGCCCTGTGAAGGGCGCCGAGCAGAAGAGCCGCGGGCGGCTCACGGTGGCGAGCGCCACCGGCGACGAGGAGGAGCGCACCCGTTCGATCGCGGCCTTCCGCCGCCGCACCCAGCGCCTCAAGGGCCATGTCAGCGAGACCAAGGAAAAGCTCGCGCGCGAAGTCATCCTGCCCGAGACGATCACGATCCAGGAACTCGCCAACCGCATGTCGGAGCGCGCCGTCGACGTGATCAAGCTGATGATGAAACAGGGCCAGATGGCGAAGATCACCGACGTGATCGACGCCGACACGGCCCAGCTCATCGCCGAGGAGCTTGGCCACACGGTGAAACGCGTCGCCGAATCCGACGTCGAGGAAGGCCTGTTCGATGCGCCGGACGCCGACGGACATCAGGTTACGCGGCCGGCCGTCGTCACCATCATGGGGCACGTCGATCACGGCAAGACCTCGCTGCTCGATGCGATCCGCCACGCCAATGTGCAGTCGGGCGAGGCCGGCGGCATCACGCAGCACATCGGCGCCTATCAGATCGTGTCGTCAACCGGCGTTCCGGTCACCTTCATCGACACCCCCGGCCATGCCGCGTTCACGGCGATGCGCGCGCGCGGCGCCAAGGTCACGGATATCGTCGTTCTGGTGGTCGCGGCCGATGACGGCGTGATGCCGCAGACGGCCGAAGCCATCGCGCACGCCCGCGCCGCCAATGTGCCGATCATCGTGGCGATCAACAAGATCGACAAGCCGGACGCCAAGCCGGAGCGCGTGCGCAGCGAGCTGCTGCAATATGAAGTGCAGGTTGAATTGCTCGGCGGCGAGACGCTCGAAATCGAAGTCTCGGCGACGCAGAAAATCAACCTCGACAAGCTGGCCGATCTCATCGCCCTGCAGGCCGAGTTGCTCGATCTCAAGGCCAATCCGGATCGTCCGGCCGAAGGCACGGTCATCGAGGCGCGTCTCGACAAGGGCCGCGGCCCCGTCGCCACCGTGCTGGTGCAGCGCGGCACGCTGCGCGTCGGCGACCTCATCGTCGGCGGTTCGCAATGGGGCCGGGTCCGCGCCCTCATCGACGACAAGGGCGAGACGCGGCTTGAGGCCGGTCCCTCCATGCCGGTCGAGGTCCTGGGCTTTTCCGGTTCGCCCGAGGCCGGCGATCGCGTCGCCGTCGTCGAAAGCGAGGCGCGCGCCCGCGAGATCGCCGAATATCGCGATCGCCAGAAGCGCGAGCAGGCGGCGGCGCGCGGCAATCTCGCGCGCGGCTCCCTCGCCGATATGATGAGCCAGCTGAAGACGGCGGGGCGCAAGGAGTTTCCGCTCGTCATCAAGGGCGACGTGCAGGGTTCGGTCGAGGCGATCATCGCGACGCTCGAAAAGCTCAATACGGACGAGGTCGCCGCGCGCATCATTCACGCGGGCGTCGGCGGCATCACCGAGTCCGACGTGACCCTGGCGGAAGCCTCGGGCGCGGCGCTGATCGGCTTCAATGTGCGCGCCCACAAGGAGGCTCGCCTGCTCGCCGATCAGGAGGGGCTGGAAATCCGCTACTACAACATCATCTATAATCTCGTGGATGATGTGAAGGCGGCGATGTCCGGCCTTCTCGCGCCGACGTTGCGCGAGGAAATGCTCGGCAACGCCGAAATTCTCGAAGTCTTCAACATCTCCAAGGTCGGCAAGGTCGCCGGCTGCCGGGTCACGGACGGAAACGTCCAGCGCGGCGCCAATGTGCGGCTGATCCGCGACAATGTCGTCGTCCATGAAGGCAAGCTGTCGACGCTCAAGCGCTTCAAGGATGAGGTCAAGGAGGTCGTCGCCGGCCAGGAATGCGGCATGGCGTTCGAGAATTACCAGGATATGCGCGTCGGCGACGTCATCGAATGCTATCGCATTGAGGAGATTCAGCGCTCGCTTTAGAGCGGGCGCTCGGATAACGAAGTGGGATCTGACGGGCTTGGTCGATCGGTGCGGCCGGCCCGTCCACCCTCCGCAAAACGGGGTGAGAGTTCAATCGCGCTCTAGCCGGGCGCGCGCACCGATAATATCGAAGAACCGATGGTTCTTCCCGGGCGAGCCAACGCCCGAAGCGAACGCTTAAAAAGCGCCGGAGTTCCAGAAATTGTCCAGAGTTCATCACCAGCAGGGCGCTCAACCCTCGCAGAGAATGCTGCGCGTCGCCGAATTGGTCCGCCACGCCATGTCCGAACTTCTAACCCGCTCCGACATCGCCGATCCCGCGCTTGAGGGAAAGGTCGTGACGGTGCCAGATGTCCGCATGAGCCCGGATCTGAAGCTCGCCACGGTCTATGTCATGCCGCTCGGCGGCGACAATGTCGCCGACTGCCTCGCGGCGCTGGACCGGCACAAGAAATTTCTGCGCGGCGAGATCGCCCGCCGCGTCAATTTGAGATTTGCGCCCGAGGTCAGATTTAAGGCCGATCCCAGCTTCGACTATGGCGGCAAGATCGACGCCTTGCTGAATTCGCCCAAGGTGAAGCAGGACCTTGAGGCGGCGCGCGAGTCTGATTCATCTGCTAACGGCGCCGCGCCTGTCGCGGACAAGGGCGAATGAGCGCGCCCCGTTCCACCCGCAAGGACGTCGATGGCTGGGTCATCCTCGACAAGCCCGTCGGCATGACCTCGACCCATGCCGTCGCCCGCCTGAAGCGCATCTTCAACGCCAAGAAAGCGGGCCATGCGGGTACGCTCGATCCGCTCGCCTCCGGCATTTTACCGATCGCCTTTGGCGAGGCGACGAAGACCGTGCCCTTCGTGCAGGACGGCGAAAAAGCCTATCGCTTCACGGTCCGCTTCGGCGCCGAAACCAATACGGATGATTCGGACGGCCAGATCACGGCGCAGTCGGAACTTCGGCCGACGCGCGAGGCCATTCTCGCGTTATTGCCGCAATTCATCGGAACGATCCAGCAAATGCCGCCCGCCTTCTCCGCGATCAAGATCAATGGCGAGCGCGCCTATGACATCGCGCGCGACGGCAAGTCGCCGGCGCTTTCGGCGCGGCCCGTGACGATCCACGCGCTTGAGCTTCTCAGCGCGGATCAGGATGAGGCGGTGTTCGAGGCGCGCTGCGGCAAGGGCACTTACGTGCGCGCTATCGCCCGCGACCTCGGCCGGATGCTTGGCTGTTTCGGCCATGTCACGGCTTTGCGCCGCACGCGCGTCGGCCCCTTCACTGAGGCCGATTCCATCGCCCTCAGCGATCTCGAAGAGGGCCGGGTCGAGGCGGCGGCGATGCGGCGGGTCGAGGCGGGCCTTCTGGAATTGCCGCGGGTCATCGTCGACCGCGACGCCGCGGCGCGGCTGCGGCGCGGACAATCGATCCTGCTGCGCGGCGCCGACGCCCCGGCGGACGGCTCGGCCTACGCCGCCTGCGGCGGGGTCGTCATCGCCGTCGGCGCCGTCGAGAAGGGCGAACTTGTGCCCGGCCGGGTATTCAACCTGCCGTTTTAGGTTCTCGCGTCCGCGCATCACGCGATACGCCTCGGGCAAGCCTGCCGCCTTAAGACTGCCGCTCGCGAGCTTGGGGCGGGGATGGGCGATGGCGGCGTTGCAAGGCAAAAGCAAATCGGCGGCGGAGCGGGACGCGCCGGAGACATGGCCAACCCCGTCGGCCGAAGCGTCCCTCGTGCTGGCGCTCGAATGCTTTCGCGCCGGGCGCCATCGCGCGGCGGAAGAGATCTACGCCAGGGTGCTCGCCGCCGAGCCCGGCCATTTCCTCTGCCTGCATCATCTCGGCCTCATCGCGCATTATCGCGGCGATCATGACGCCGCGGCGGATTTCGTCGCCCGCGCCGTCGCCGCCAAACCCGATTATGTCGAGGCGCTGTCCAATCTCGGCGCGATTTACCGCGCCCTTGGCCGCACGGAGGAGGCGATCGAAGCCACGGAGCGCGCCATTGCGCTGCGGCCGGAATTCGCGCAGGCGCATTCCAATCTCGGCAATGTTTTCGAGGATCAGGGCCGGCTCGGCGAGGCGCTGGAGGCCTATAGGCGGGCTGGCGCGCTCAATCCTGGCTTCGTGCCGGCCTACGCCAACGCCGCCAATATCCTGCGCAAGCTTGGCCGGAAGGAGGAGGCGGTCGCCGCCTGCGAAGAGATCATCGCGCAAAGGCCCGACGCGCCCGAACCCTATTTCAGCCTCGGCAATGTTTTGAAAGAACTGTGCCAGCCGGGGCGGGCGATCGAAGCCTACCGGCGCGCCGTCGCGCTGCGGCCGGATTTCGCCGAGGTCTATGTCAATCTCGGCAATGCGCTGCAAGGCGAGGGCGCCTATGAGGAGGCGGTCGAGGCTTATTCGCACGCGCTTCGCCTGCGCCCGGCGATGGCCGACGCGTATGCCAACAAGGGCGCGGCCCTCGACGCCCTCGGCCGCCTCGCCGAGGCGATCGCCAGTTTCCGCACGGCTGCGGAGCTTGACCCAGCGCTCCTCGCGATCCGCTTCTGGCTCTACCACAGGCGGCGCGCCATTTGCGACTGGACCGGTATCGAGGCCGAAGAGCATGAGCTGCTCCAGCTTCTGGAATCGAGCGAGGAAGCGCCGCATCCATTCTCAATTCTGAGCATGGCGACGAGCCCCGCGCAACAGCTGCGCGCAGCGCGCGCCGCCGCTGCGAGCTTCAAGGTCGCGCCGCCGGTTTTCGGCCCGCGCCGGGCCTCCGCCGGCAAGCTGCGCATCGGCTATCTCTCCAGCGATTTCTGCCGCCACGCCACGGCCATCCTCGTCGCCCAATTATTCGAGCTGCATGATCGCACGCGCTTCGAGATCACCGCCTATTCCCATGGCAAGGACGATCACAGCGAAATTGGCGCGCGGCTTCGGAACGCCTTCGATCATTTCGTCGATTTGAGCGGGCTTTCCGACGACGAGGCGGCGCAGCGCATTCACGCCGACGGCATCGACATATTGATCGAGATGAAAGGCTACACGGCGGGCGCGCGCACCGGCATTTCGGCGCGAAGGCCGGCGCCGGTGCAAGCGAGTTACATCGGCTTTCCGGGCACGATGGGCGCCGATTTCATCGATTACATCATCGCCGATCCCTTCGTGGCGCCGATGGATCGGCAAGAAGTCTACAGCGAAAAAATCGTGCATCTGCCGCACTGTTACCAACCGAACGATGCGAGCCGCCTCATCGCCGAGGCGACGCCGACGCGGGCGCAATGCGGGCTGCCCGCGGAGGGCTTCGTGTTTTGTTCGTTCAACAACAGCTACAAGCTCACGCCGGCCTTTTTCGACATCTGGATGCGGCTCCTGCGCGCCGCGCCCGGCAGCGTGCTGTGGCTCCTGGAAAGCAACAATCTCGTCAAAGACAATTTGCGCCATGAGGCGCGCCAGCGCGGCGTCGATCCCGATCGCCTCATCTTCGCGCCGAAACTCTCCTCGCCCGAACATCTCGCGCGGCACCGTCTCGCCGATCTTTTTCTCGATACGCTTCCCTACAACGCCCACACCACCGCGAGCGACGCGCTATGGGCCGGCCTCCCGGTTTTGACCTGCGTCGGCGAAACATTCGCCGGACGCGTCGCGGGCAGCCTGCTCAACGCTGTCGGCCTGCCTGAACTGGCGACGGCGTCGCTTGAGGATTACGAGGCCCTCGCGCGAAAACTTTCCTGCGGCGAGCCGGATCTGCTGCAGGGGCTTCGCCACAAGCTTTTGGGGCGAAGGCTCGCCTCGCCCCTGTTCGACAGCGCCCGCTACGCGCGTAACTTCGAGGCCGCCTTGATGCAGATGTGGGAGAATTTTCGCGCAGGCCGCGCGCCGGCGGCCTTCGCCGTGACGGAGGAGGCGGCGCCGGCGCCGGCCGCGCCGACGATCGAGAGGGTGCGTTACGTCTGTTGTCCGCTATGTGGAGCCGAAGACATTCCGGCGACGCTTGGCGCCGATTGCACCAGACACGCGCTCTATCAGCCTGATCTTCCGCCCGTGATGAACTGGCATGAATGCGCAGGCTGCGGCCATGTCTTTACGGAAGGCTATTTCGACCCGGCGGCGCTCGAAATCATCTTCGCCAAAACGCACCAGAACCAGACCGTCGGCCATGACATGGAGCGCCAGCGCCCGGTGTCCGCGCGCATGGTCGAGCGGGTTGCGCGCCGCGTTTCCGGCGGACGCTGGCTCGACGTCGGCTTCGGCAATGGCTCGCTGCTCTTCGCCGCCGAGGAATGGGGGTTCACGCCGGTTGGCCTTGATCTGCGCAAGGACAATGTCGCGGTGCTGCGTTCGCTTGGCTATGAGGCCCATTGCCTGCCGATTGAAGCACATGAGGGCGATCAGCGCTACAGCGTCGTCAGCATGGCCGACGTGCTGGAGCACATGCCTTTTCCGAAAACCGGCCTCGTCGCCGCGCAGCGGCTGCTGGTCAGCGGCGGCGCGCTTTTCCTCTCCATGCCGAACATGGACATGATGTTGTGGCGCCTGTTGCACGCCAACAAGGTCAATCCCTATTGGGGCGAGATCGAGCATTATCACAATTTCAGCCGCAAGCGTCTCTACGCGCTGCTGGATGAACATGGCTTCGAGCCGGCCGAATATGGCGTCAGCGAGCGTTACCGCGCCTGCATGGAGGTGGTCGCGGTCAGGCGATGAGGCGGGGGAATGGGCCGGCGAAACGCGATTGGCGCTCGCTTCGCTCTCTATCGCTTCCCGCCAGCCATGCTGCGCTCGATCGCATTCGCAAGGCGATCGAGTTCCAATGTTTAGAATGACGCGCAGGCGGAAAGGCGATTTTGCCTTTTCCTCATCGAGCACAGCCGCGCCGCGCCTTCGAGCGCTTTCCGACCGGATGGATCATTCGGTCGATAGGAAATCGCTCCAAATTCAAATGCTGGAGCATATTCTTGTCGATCAGATTGTTTCGATCTGATCGGAATATGCGCTAGCGCAGCACGACCACTTTCGTGCCGACCTTGACCCGATCGGCGAGATCGATGACGTCGCGATTGACCATGCGGATGCAGCCCGACGAGACGGCGGCGCCGATTGTCTCCGGCTCGTTCGAGCCGTGGATGCGGTAGAGGCTGGAGCCGAGATAGATCGCCCGCGCGCCGAGCGGATTCTCGATTCCGCCCGGCATGTAGCGGGGCAGCTCGGGACGACGCTTCAGCATCTGCGGCGGCGGGGTCCAGCCCGGCCATTCGCGAATCGCCGTGACGTGCTTCTCGCCGGACCACGCGAAACCTTCGCGGCCGACGCCGACGCCATATTCGATCGCCTGGTTATTCCCCAATATGTAGTAGAGGCGGCGCTGGCTCGTCGAGATGACCACGGTGCCCTTCGGATAATCGGCGTTCCACTCGATCACCCGCGGCGCGATCGCGCGCTCCTGAAAAATATTGAGAAAGTCGGCGACCGGTCCCTGCGTCAGCAAACCGCTCAAGGGATTGTCGAGCGCGAAGGCCGGAGCCCCGCTCAACATGGCGAGAACGACGGCGGCGCGCGTCAAATTCCGGGTCATTCCTGTCCTCTATGCTTTCCAGTACGTAATCGGCGATGCGGGTCGCCACACTTGCGAGTATTGAGGCTAAATTTGGGCGTGAGGCGGAGGCGCGCCGCCAAAGCCTCCCGCGAGCCTTGCGCCTCGGCTCCCCTTGCTCTATGCCGCTGCCTTCGCCCAAATCCCGAGCTCCGCCTTTGTTCGTTTCCGCAAAACCCGTCGCCATCGTCATGGGCAGCCAGTCCGATTGGGAGACGATGCGCCACGCCGCCGTGCTCCTCGATGAGCTGGAGGTCGGTTTTGAGGCGAAGATCGTGTCCGCGCATCGCACGCCGGAGCGGCTTTTCAATTTCGCCAGAGGCGCCAAGGCGGCGGGCTTCAAGGTGATCATCGCCGGCGCCGGCGGCGCGGCGCATCTGCCCGGCATGGTGGCGTCGCTGACGGCGCTTCCGGTGCTCGGCGTTCCGATCGAGACGAAGGCGCTGCACGGGCAGGATTCGCTGCTCTCCATCGTGCAGATGCCGGCTGGCGTGCCTGTCGGCGCCCTTGCGATCGGCCGCGCCGGCGCGGTCAATGCGGCGCTGCTTTCCGCCGCGATCCTCGCTCTTTTCGATGTGGGGCTCGACGCGCGCCTTTACGCCTGGCGGGCGGCGCAGACTGCGGCGGTGGCCGACGAGCCCGACGCCGGGGCCGAACGTCCGTGAGCTTCAACCTTTCTCCCGGGTCGCTCGCGCCCGGCGCGACGATCGGCATCCTCGGCGGGGGGCAGCTGGGGCGGATGCTGGCGCTGGCCGCCGCGGGCCTTGGCCTCCGGACCCATGTTTTTGCGCCAGAGGCCGACAGCCCGGCTTTTGATGTCTGCGCCGGGCGGACCATCGCCGCCTATGAGGACGAGGAGGCTCTGGCCGCCTTCGCCGCCGGCGTCGATGTCGTCACCTATGAGTTCGAAAATGTCCCGGCGCGGACGGCGGCGCTTCTGTCGGACCTCTGCCTTGTGCGGCCCAGTCCCGCCGCGCTGGCGGCCTGTCAGGACCGCCTCGTCGAAAAAGAGTTTCTCGCCGGGCTCGGCATTCCCGTCGCCGGCTATATGCGGGTCGACGACGCCGGCGCGATGGCGCGGGCCGTGGCGCAGCTGGGGCGCCCTTCGATCCTCAAGACGCGGCGTTTCGGCTATGACGGCAAGGGGCAGGCGCTCGTTCGCGAAGGCGGCGATCTCGCCGTCATTTTCCGCTCGCTTGGCGGCGCGCCGGCGATTCTCGAATCGGTGGTGCCTTTTTCGACGGAGATCTCCGTCGTCGCCGCGCGCGGGGCGGATGGCGCCTTCGCCGCCTATGACGTCTGCGAGAACTGGCACGAGAACCACATCCTGAAATTCACCCGCGCTCCGGCGCAGGTCGCGCTGGAGACGGCCGCGCAGGCGATCGAACTCGCGCGCGCCATCGCCGATGCGCTCGACTACGTCGGCGTGCTCGCCGTCGAGATGTTCGTCGTCGAGGCGGCCGGCGGAGCCGGGGCGGGGCCGCAAACGCTGCGCGTCAATGAAATCGCGCCCCGCGTGCATAATTCGGGGCATTGGACGCTGGGCGGAGCGCAGACCTCGCAATTCGAGCAGCATGTCAGGGCGATCGCCGGCTGGCCTCTCGGCGGCGCGGCGCGGCATGGCGCCGAGGTCGAGATGGAGAATCTGATCGGCGCGGCTGTTTTCGACTTCGAGCAATATTTGCGCGAGCCGGGGGCGAGCCTTCAGCTTTATGGCAAGGCGGAAGCGCGGCCAGGCCGCAAGATGGGCCATGTCACGCGCATTATGCCTGCGAAGCCGGCGTAAAAGTCGCGCCTTTTCGCGGCCGCGGCAGGGGCGAAGCTCTGGACAGCGCGGCTTGATGCTGCTATTCGCCTACCCTTCGAGGTTGAGGCGCTTTTTTGCGCCCGATGTCCCGTTCCATCATCGCAGTCGGGTTGGTCGCGCTTCACGCGATGGCTTGACGCACATTCAAGGACTCATGCGTGCAAGTTCTCGTTCGCGACAATAATGTCGATCAGGCCCTGAAGGCGCTCAAGAAAAAAATGCAGCGCGAGGGCATTTTCCGCGAAATGAAGCTTCGCGGCCATTACGAAAAGCCCTCCGAGAAGCGCGCCCGCGAGAAGGCCGAGGCCATCCGCCGCGCCCGCAAGCTCGCCCGCAAGAAGATGCAGCGCGAGGGTCTGCTGCCGATGAAGCCCAAACCGGTCGTCGGCGTTCGCTGATTTTCGCTGGCGCGCTTTCCGGTCGGAAAGCGGCTCCAGTCATGTGTTTTGCCGCATTTTCAAGGTGCGAACCCGGGAACTGCTTCGCTCGAAAATGCTCTAGTCCGATCATTGACGCACGAAGCCGGGGTGGGCGGGAATACCGCCTGACGTGCGGGCGAGGATGACCGAATGATGGCTATCGCGAAATCGGCCCAATGCGCGAAGCCCTTGCGCTGCGCCCCTTATGCGCTGGCGGCGCTCGCCGCCCTGTCGCTCGGGGCCTGCGAATCGACGAGCAACGTCATCAAGAGCGGGACCGGCGTCGCCGAGGTCGCCAATCAGTCGCCGCAGGAGGCGCAGGCCAATATCGCCTCGCTGACCGAGGTGGTGCAGCGCAATCCGAACAGCGCCGAGGCCTATAGCACGCGCGGCGTCGCCTACGCCAAAATCGGCAAATTTCCCGAAGCGATCGCCGATTTCAGCCAGGCGATCAAAATCGCGCCCAATGCGGCGACGCTCACCAATCGCGCGCTGGCCTATCGTCAGATCGGCAACAATGACGCCGCGATGACCGATTTCAACGCCGCCATCGCCGCCGATCCCAATCATGCCGGCGCCTATCTCGGCCGCGCCAATCTGGAGCGCGTGCAGGGCAATCTCGACGCCGCACGCGCGGATCTCGATTCCGCCATCCGGCTCAATCCGGAAAGCGCGCAGGCTTTCCATGCGCGTGGCCTCATCTACCAGCGCGAAGGCAACCACCCGCTGGCGATCACAGATTTCGACAACGCCATCGATCGCGATCCCTTCGCCGGCGCGCCCTATCAGGCCCGCGGCCAGAGCCTCATCGCGATCGGCAAATACGACAAGGCGATCGAGGATTTCAACGCCGCGCTCAATGTCGACAACAAGAATGGCGACGCCTGGGCTGGCCTTGGCCTCGCCTATGAGAAATCCGGCAATCGCGCCAAGGCGGCCGAATCCTATCAGCGCGCACTGGTGTTCAGCCCGTCCAATCAACTCGCCAGGGACGGCCTCGCGCGGACCGGGCGCGCCTGACGCGCCCCGGCGCGTTGACCCCGCCGGGGGACGCGATGAGCGCGCGGCCAAAAATCTACCTTGCCGGCCCTGAAGTGTTTCTGGCGGATGCGAAGGCGTTTTGCCGGCGCAAGAGCGAGCTTTGCTCTGAACATGGGTTTGTGGGCCTAACCCCGTTCGACAATGAGGCGGCGTCCACGCCGGCGAATCGCGATCTCTCGATCTACCGCGCCAATATCGCCATGCTGTTGCGCGCCGATTGCGGGATTTTCAATCTGACGCCGTTTCGCGGCCCGCACGCCGATGTTGGAACCGTTTTCGAATTGGGCTTGCTGACCGGATTGGGAAAGCCGGCCTTCGGCTACAGCAATGAGGAAGATAGCCTGCTCGACCGCTTGAAGCGGGATGGGCTGGCCGCCTTTGATGAAGCCTCGCAACAATGGCGCGACGCGTCAGGGATGGCGATCGAGGACTTCGGCGGCGCCGATAATCTGATGATCGACGCCTGCTTTGCGGAGCAGGGCCATCCGCTGATCAGGCATCGCGCCTCCGCAGCCGATTGCTTCACGGATCTTTCAGGATTTCTGCGCTGCCTCGAACTCGCGAGGCAGCATTTTGCGTCGTTGGACTTGGGCAGCGCGCCGTAGCGTCGCCCGCCAGCGACTTAATCCGGGCGAAAAAAGCCCCCTCAGGCCGCCTTCTGCGCGCGCAGCGCCTCGACGCCGGGAAGCAGCTTGCCTTCCAGCCATTCCAGAAATGCGCCGCCCGCCGTCGAGACATAAGTGAAATCATTGAAGACGCCAGCCTGATTCAGCGCCGCGATGGTGTCGCCGCCGCCGGCGATGGTCTGGATCGAATGGGTGCGGGTCAGTTCGGCCGCCACCCGCGCGATCGCCACCGTGCCGACGTGGAACGGCGGCGTCTCGAAGGCGCCGACGGGGCCGTTCCAGACGACCGTGCGGGAGGCGGCGAGGACGCCGACGACCTTGGCGATGGTGCGCGGCCCGATGTCGAGGATCATGTCGTTTTCGCCGACATGATCGACATCGACGGCGCGGGTCTGCGCATTTGGCTCAAAGCGCGTCGAGACGATGGCGTCGACCGGCAGAACGAGCTGGCAATTGGCGGCGTCGGCGTCGGCCATGATCTTGCGCGCGGTGTCGGCGAGCTGGTTTTCGCAGATGGACTTGCCGATATTCTTGCCGCTGGCGGCGAGGAACGTATTGGCCATGCCGCCGCCGATGAACAGATATTCGACGCGGCGCATCAGATTGCCGAGCAGTTCGAGCTTGGTCGAGACCTTGGCGCCGCCGACGATCGCCGCCATCGGCCGCTCGGGATAGGCCAGCATGGTGGTCAGCATTTCCAGTTCGCGCTGCATGGTGCGGCCGCAAAAGGCCGGCAGCTTGTGGGCGATGCCCTCGGTCGAGGCATGCGCGCGATGCGAGGTGGAAAAGGCGTCATTGACGTAGATGTCGCCAAGTTCGGCGAGCTGCTCGACGAAGGCCGGGTCGTTTTTGGTCTCGCCGGCGTGGAATCTCGTGTTTTCGAGCAGGAGAATATCGCCATTGCGCAGGGCCGCGACGGCGGTCTTGGCGACGGGGCCGACGCAGTCGGAGGCGAAATAGACGAGATGCTTGAGTTCGTGCTCGAGCGCCACCGCGACCGATTTCAGCGAGGTCTCCGCCTCCGGCCCGTTCTTCGGCCGGCCGAGATGCGAGAGGATGATGACCTTCGCGCCCTTCTCCGAGATTTCGCGAATATTGGAGAGGATGCGGTCGATGCGGGTCAGATCGGTGATCCGGCCATTCTCCATCGGCACGTTGAGATCGACGCGCACGAGAACGCGTTTGCCGGCGAGCACCGCCTCATCGAGCGTCGGAAAGGGCGAAGAAGAGTTCGATCGCGTCATAGAAGTTTCCCCATAGCGACGGCGGTGTCGATCATGCGGTTCGAAAAACCCCACTCATTGTCGTACCAGGACAGGACGCGCACGAAGGTTCCGTCGATCACCCTTGTCTGGTCGATATGGAAGATCGAAGAATGCGCGTCATGGTTGAAGTCGGCCGACACATTCGGGCTTTCCGTGTAGCCGAGGATGCCCTTCAGCTCATTGGCGGCGGCGCGTTTGATCGCGTCGGTAATTTCGGCCGCCGTGGTTTCCCGCGCTGGCGACGAATTTGAAATCGACCACCGAGACATTCGGCGTCGGCACGCGGATCGCCGCCCCGTCGAGCTTTCCGTTGAGTTCGGGCAGAACGAGGCCGACGGCCTTCGCGGCGCCGGTCGAGGTCGGGATCATCGAGAGCGCCGCCGCGCGGGCCCGGTAAAGATCCTTGTGATAGGTGTCGAGCGTCGGCTGGTCGCCGGTATAGGAGTGGATCGTCGTCATGAAGCCGGTCGTGATGCCGATGGCGTCATTCAGCACCTTGGCGACGGGCGCGAGGCAATTGGTGGTGCAGGAGGCGTTTGAGACGACGAGATGTTCGGCGGTCAGCTTCGCATGATTGACGCCGAAGACGACGGTGAGATCGGCCTTTTCGCCAGGCGCCGAAATCAGCACGCGTTTCGCGCCCGCCTTGAGATGGGCGGCGGCTTTTTCCCGCGCGGTGAAAAGGCCGGTGCATTCGAGCGCGATGTCGACGCCGAGCGCCGCGTGCGGCAGTTCATGCGGATCGCGCACCGCCGTCACCTTGATCGGGCCGGCGCCGACGTCGATGGTGTCGCCCTCGACCTTGACGACGCCCGGAAACCGGCCGTGAACGGAATCGAAGCGGAAGAGATGGGCGTTGGTCTCGACCGGGCCGAGGTCGTTGATGGCGACGACCTCGATATCCGTGCGTCCGGATTTGGCGATCGCCCGCAAGACGTTGCGGCCGATGCGGCCAAACCCATTGATCGCGACTTTAACCGCCATCCATATGCTCCTTTTGCGTTGTTTCTTCCCGGAACCGGCTGCTGCCGGTCCAATTGGTCAAATTTCGCGACAGCGCCAATTCCTGCGAAGGCGCCAAGTCAACACTGTCGGCCAAGCATGATCGCCTCAAAGGCAAGTTGGGCGTGGGCCGCACCCCCGCGATAATAGCCGCAGACCCGCGTTTCGGGAAGCGCGGGCAGGGCGGGCTTTCGAAGGGCGGCGATTCCGCCCAAGGGGCTTTTGCGGCAATCTTCGACGCTCGTTGGTTCGTCGTGCGCGACGATGGGCGCGATTGTCAAGCGCGAGCCCCGCGCCGAAGCTGGTTTTCGGAGCGCGAAGCCGCGATATTCTGACAACATTTGTTATGGTAAAGTCAACGCGGACACCATGTTTCTTTGAGTCGCACCCATATTTGCGCGGTGCGCCCAAGGCGTCACGGCGACATGAGACGGTCTGGTCGCAAAGCGGGAATCCGAAAGCATCATGGACACGCCGGAACGCTTTGACGCCGCGCTGAAGCGGCTCGCCGTCGCGCTCGAAAAACTCGAAGCGGCGACCGAGCGCCGTCTCAAGGCCGAAGCGCTGCGGGCCAATCTCGAGGAAGAGCTGGCCGTCATGCAGGACGACCGCGGCCGGCTCGCCGTCGAACTCGACGGCGCGCTCGCCCGGACGCTTTCGCTTGAGGCCACGAATGAGGAGGCGGCGCGCCAGCTGAGCGGCGCCACCGCGGCGGTCAAGGCCGTGCTGAGCGCGCTCGAGGAGGAGAGCTAGATCGCGATGAGCGGCGGCGGCAACCATTTTTCCGCCCGCATCGCGTTCTAAACTTTTGAAATCTATCGCAGTCACGCGTTCTATCGGTCCCGTCAAAGCGCATCGCGACAGGGACCATGTCGCCTCATTTGGGGAGCTGAGCGATGGCGCAGGTGGCCATAAATATCGCGGGCCGGGTCTATCGGGTCGCCTGCGACGAGGGCGAGGAGGAGCATCTCGGCGAACTCGCCAAACTGGTCGACGGCAAGATCGCGGGGATGCGCCAGCAATTCGGCGAGATGGGCGACCAGCGCCTGACCGTCATGGCCGCCGTGACCATCGCCGACGAGCTTTCCGAATCGCGCCGCCGCGTCTCCGAGCTGGAGGCCGAACTCGCCGAAATCCGCGGCGACGTCTCGAACGTCCTGCGCGGCCGCGACGAATGGCTCGATCGCATCGCCGATTCGCTCAGCGACGCCGCCGCCCGCATCGAAACGGCGGCGCAGGATCTGAACGGCGCCGGGCGCGGCGACGAGTGAGCGAACTTCGCTTCAACTAGCACTGGCAATTCGCGCGCATGCGTCTTACGTTTGTCGCGCGGAGCTGCGGGGTGCGTGCAGGATCAGTAACCCCGGGGCCTTATCGATCTCAAAGGGAGCTGTCCCTGGCCTTGCCCGTGGGCTCGGCCACATGGCGCCCACCTACGTTGTAGGTACCCGGGATCGATATCCCACGGCCATCGCGGCCCCGCGCTTTATCCTTCGCCGGCGAGGCGGGCAAAACGGGCCTCTCGCAAACTTGCGTTTTCCTTCCTCACGGAATCGGAAAATGTCTCTTTAATCTTTGTAATTTATAGCATCATCATCGCCCCGATCACGCGTGATGACGCCATGAATTTCCGGCCCATTCCCCCGATGCAGCCACCTCATCCCAAAGCTGTCCTGCGCTCCGAGGCCCTGGCGCGCCGCCGCGCCGCGCGGGACGTCGATCCCGCAATCTTCGCCGCGCATCTCGGCGGAAGCCGGCGCCGAACTCGTCGCCGAATTCCGCCCCGGCATCGTCTCGGCCTATTTTTCCCTGCGCGACGAAGCCTCCACCATGCCGCTGCTCGAAACCCTTAGCCAGGCCGGCATCCTGACCGCCCTGCCGATCACCGGCGCGCGCGGCACCGCGCTCGTGTTCCGGCTGTGGCGCCCGGGCGATGCGCTGGTCGAGGGCCGGATGGGCATTTCCGAACCGTCCCCGGCGGCGGCCGAGGTCGCGCCCGATCTTCTCTTCGTGCCGCTCGCCGCCTTCGATCGCGGCGGGCACCGGATCGGCTATGGCGCCGGCTATTATGATCGCACCCTCGCGGCGCTCCGCGCGCGCAAGAAGATCGTCGCCGTCGGCGTTGCCTACGCCGCGCAGGAAACGGCGAAGATTCCGCATGAAAGCCATGACCAGCCGCTCGACTTCGTGCTAACAGAGCAGGAATTGATCGACTGCCGCGGCGTTTCGCCGTCGTCCTGACGGCGCGAGGCTTGGGCGCGTCTTTTCCTTAATTTCTGTCGCACCGAGCATATTCCGATCGGGTTGAACCAATCCGATCGAAAAGAATATGCGCAAACTTTTGAATTTGGAGCGCTCATCCACCGAATGATCCATTCGGTCGAAAAGCGCTCCAGTCTCTCCGCGGCGGCGGAAGCTTTCGACGGATTTATCATGCGCCTTCTTTTCATTGGCGATGTCGTCGGCCGCGCCGGCCGCGCCGTTCTCGCCGAGCAATTGCCGAAACTGCGCCTCGCCTGGAATCTCGATTTCGTCGTGGTCAACGGCGAGAACGCGGCGGGCGGCTTTGGCATCACCGAGGCGATCTGCAGACGAATTTCTCGCCGCCGGCGCCGATTGCGTGACGCTCGGCAATCACGCCTTCGACCAGCGCGAGGCCCTCGTCTTCATCACGCGCCAGCCGCGCCTCATTCGCCCCGTCAATTATCCGCGCGGCACGCCGGGCCGGGGCGCCAATCTGCTGGAGGCGAGGAACGGCGCGCGGGTGCTTGTCGTCAACGTGCTGGGCCGCGTGTTCATGGATGCGCTCGACGATCCTTTCGCGGCCATCGAGCGCGAGCTTGAGGCCTGTCCGCTTGGCGCTGGCTGCGACGCCGCGCTGATCGACATGCACGCCGAGGCGTCCAGCGAGAAGCAGGCTTTCGCGCATTTCGTCGATGGCCGCGTCTCGCTCGTCGTCGGCACGCATACCCATGTGCCGACCGCCGATCATCAGATCCTGCCGCGCGGCACGGCCTATATGACCGACGCCGGCATGACGGGCGATTATGATTCCGTGATCGGCATGGACAAGGAGGAGCCGGTGCGCCGCTTCGCCACAAAACTGCCCTCGACGCGCTTTGAGCCCGCGACAGGCGCGGGAACGCTCTGCGGCGTCGCGGTGGAGCTGAACGAGGCGGGCCTCGCGACGCAGGTGGCGCCGGTGCGCATCGGCGGCAGGCTCGCCGAGGCCCGGCCGGGGTTCTGGTGAGGGGGTGAACTGTTAAATCACAATAATTGTTCGTACAGCGCAACACTGATGTTGACAGGACTGAGCGGCGAACCGCGCGCGTTGCAACCCTCGCAAAGGTAGTTTGGCGCGACGAGACCAACAAATAAAACGGACAAACCATCGCGCCCATGTATTGGCACATATCCGCGCACCATCTGAATGTGGCCGTCAGTAACAGAGGTATAGTTATTTTTGGTTGCGCGCCAAACAGCGTCAATCAGAATGGTTTCTGAGGCAAAGTGCCGAAATTCGGGTCCAAGTTGTAGAAAAATTTCGAGGTTTGTGAACCGTCCGTCCTGCCTGCGTCGCCCAATTAGATGTAGCGTAGCGTTGGGACATTCGGAATGTGTCCAAACGTGCTCCAGCAGAGCCGACGTGTCGGGGTACGCCCGCACTTCCTCAAGCATCGCCAGCCGTTCATCTGCATGCTTCTTGAAAATGGTTGAATGCTGGCGTGCAAATTCCCCGTCTGAAATCTTGTGGACCAAATAGAAGCCGCCGCCGCCGCTGATTACCGCGTTGCTGCAAAGTTCGGCTGTGGCGCGCCTTGCGTTCGATAGGGACTGAGCTACGTCATCGGCTTCAGTCCAGCCTGCTGCGACAACGGCGCTCCTGAATTCATCCCGTGTTTTTACGAACGCAAGTGAGAAACCGGCCGCGTGCCTGATAACAATCTCAAGGATAGGCCGGATGGATTGTTCGAACAGATGGTGTTGTGTGGACAGATTAGTTGCAGGTGCGATCTGGCGGCCCGGTTCTATCTTCATTCCGCTCTGCACAATGAAGGCCTTGACCACACGATCCACGAAGCCCCTATGCTCCTTGGTCAATCGCTGTTGAAGCGCATCAAGATAATCTTTCAACTTCGGCATATGTAACCTGCTTCTCTCACAGTCGGGGAAGTGAGCGTAGCCCGAGCAGGAAAAAGCTATGCTAAAATCTGCGAGGGATCAAAGCAGCAAGAATTCTCTATCGGATAAGGCTTTCTCCGAACTTTTGCTATTAGCGGGCTTATGACGGCTCAAAGCGCGCCAAAATTCCGCGAAAGTTGGATTGGTCCGCTAATGCGCCCTTTCACGCGCGGCGGCCGTATGATAGCAGTAAGTTTATTCCGTTTTTCATAATTTCTAAGCTTTGCCTAGCTTGAGTTTCTCTGGTCAGCTGTATACCTTATTGCAGGATGTCAAACCGACCGAGAAAAAGCACCGGCGAAATCGGAGTCACCCGGCTCACTCAAACCGGTGATGGGCAACGCGCTGACCTTATTTCGACACTGCTACCGAATGACAAGGAAGGACTAAAAAAATTTTTTGCTGAGCTTTTCATTAAGCAGTTCAACGCAAATCGACCGCTCGGCCCGACGATTACGATTTTAAATCCTGTCCAGAATGATACCTCGGACTTGGATTTCGCGATAGAAAGCGAGGTTGCCGATTATCTTGAGCTTGCCGAACTCAATCCTCGTTCAGAAGCATTTGGACGAGCTGCTTACAGGACGGGTAAGCTTGGCGTCTATGAATATGCTCGCTGGATTTTTTTTTCGCGTTATTAAGAAGAAATCTCGGAGCTATAGTGCCACAGCAAGGAAAACTATTCTTTTGCTCTATGTGACACATTGGCAGTTCTATCCCAGCGAACGGGTGGTCGAATGTCTTAACAGTCTAGTTCTGCATCATGATTGTGAATTTGCGGCGGTTTTCGTAATGATGACCAATGGGGGCGATCTCTGCATTCTATGGCCTGTGCATCCCTACTCGGGCCCTGCGCTGCCGGCGCCAAGCTCCTACTCTTGGATCACGGTCACGAATATTGAGCCCGGGCATTATTCGTGCGTTGTCACGCCATAAGCGCGCGAGATGTCGGTCGCATGCGGCCAAATGATGCTGCACCTCTCTTCTGCTTTATACTCGTCGACAATTCACGGCTGCGCGCACCGAGCCGCGATACTGGCCGCATTCCCAGTCTGTAATTCAATCGCCGCGCCCGCCGCCCCCAACTCCCGTCGAGCAAATGATCGCGGATCAGCGCGCGGGCGCCGCGATCCCGGGAATAATCCGCGCCGATGCGCAGGTCGCTTGGCGCGTCACGATGATCGCGCCCTTGTAGGTCGCGGATCAGGAAACTTGCCACATAATCGGCCCCAGCGATCCGCGTCGCGACGCCGGGAAACGCCTGATCGCGGCCGGGGTTTTGGCAACAGCCCGCAATGGCCGCCGCCTGGCGCCTGATCCAGTTCATCCCGTGAGAGGTTCCGCCCAGACGGCCGTGCCATAGGCGAGGACTTCCGTAATTCCATCCATGATCTCATTGGCGTCATAGCGCATCCCGACGATGGCGTTGGCGCCGCCTTGGGCCGCGTGCGCGCACATGTGATCAAAGGCCTCCTGACGCGCGGCTTCCGAAAGCTGGACATAGGCGTCGATCTTGCCGCCGAAGATGGATTGAATTCCGCCGACAAAATTGCCGACCACGCTGCGGGAACGAACGGTTATGCCGCGCACGACGCCAAGATGCCGGACGATTTTGAAACCCGTGACGTCATTTGTCGTCGAGACCATCATGCGGAAACCTCGCTTGCGAAATCCCCCACGGCGTAAGGGGCCGCCGGCATCGTCGCGAGGAAGGACTTCCGCGTCGAGTGCATTTGCGTCTTTGCGCACAGGTTTTGGCGCGCCGCGCGGGGCGTTCGCGCGGCATCGGACTATTTTTCTTAACCATTTGTTGATCTGATCGATCTTCCGGCGCCCCGGAGGAGGAAACGATGATCGAAATCGATGAAGAACAGCTCGCGCTTGAGCGCCGGGCCAATCGGGATCGCCGCGACGGCTTATGCGCCGAACTGAAGCGCCGCATGGCCGAGCTGAAGTCGGGCGGGGCGGCGGATGCGACTGACGCGGCGATCGACCGGCTGACGCGCGACATCGCCGAATGCGAGGCCCGCGACGCGCAGCTGCACGATTGCTGCTCAGCGCGCAGAACGGGTGAGCCCCGGCGCGGCCGCGCTCAGCTCCCGTCGAGCAGATGATCGCGGATCAGCGCGCGGGCGCCGCGATCCCATGAATAATCCGCGCCGATGCGCAAATCGCTTGTGCGCGTCAGGAGGATGGCGCCGGTGCGGGCGTCGCGGATCTGGAAACTCACCACATAATCGGTGCGGGTGATCCGCGTCACGACGCCGAGAAACGACTGATCGGCGCCGAGCTTTTCCGCGATGGCCGCCTCGCAGCCATGGCATTCGCGCAGGCTGCGGTCCTTGACGCCCTCGCCCTGCGCCCCCGCGACATCGACAAGCGCATAGCGCCCCGACGCAGCGATGAGCTGGCGCGCCATGCTTGTGACGTCGTCGAGATGCCTGAGGTCGGCGGCGGGATCGCCCGCGATGCCGGCCCCGCCGCTGAAATCCTTGAGCTCGAAATCAAACAGCGCCAGCTTGACCGGAGCCGGATCGGCGCCGGCCGGAAGCGCGGCGAACAGGGCAAATGCGCAGGCGGCGAACGAACGGCATTGGAAAATGCTGGTTTTCACTGGTATTTCCGCTGGTATTGTCTGGATGGCGAAGGCCTCGCCATCGCATGAAACTGGTCAGCGCGACGCGGTTTCCCGTTGCTTCGCCTCGCGCTCGATGCCGTCGATGAGCCCGGAGAGGGCGCCGAAAAGGAGGGAAACCAGCTCCTCTTTCGCCTCCGGCGCGACGTCGATATCGACCCGCCACGAGACCTCGGAGCGGCCCTCCGGCGCAGGGCGGACCTCGACCGTCCCGACATAGCTCGTGACCGGAAAGGGCGAGCGCGTGCGCGTGTAGCGCAGGCGCCGGAGCCGATGATCTATCTCGTCGATATGGTCCTCGATTTCGCCGCCGCCGGCGCTCTCGGCAAGGCGCAGGAAGCGCCGCGCGCCAACGCCCGCGCCCTCGACGCGGCAGCTCTCGATCAAGGGAAGCAGGCGGTCGAGCCCGCCGATCGCGGCGACGACGGCGAAGGCTGCGTCGGGGGCTGCGTCGATCGTTTTGATGGGGTTCACTGATTTAAGCACGGGCAAATCTCCAAGGTGCGTTTTCACGAGGGCGGCAGGGCGGTAATTTCCTCAAAAATAAAGGCTTCGGCCCGGCGCCAGGCCTCGTCCGCGTCGCCGCGGAAGGTGAACAGCTTGTCAAAAAGGGCTCGCCCCGTCTTGGCGTCGATGGCTTCGACCTTCGCCCATTGCACCAGGGTGCTCATCTTGTGGACGCCGCCGATGATGATGATGTCGGCGCCGGCCTCGCGGGAGGCGGCCAGAAGTTTGGGCATGATCGTGCCGGCGAGCGAGCAGGGCCCGGGCTGGCAAAGAGGCGTCACGACCTTGAATTGCGCGCTCTTGGCGAGATCGCTCTTAAGGGAGCCCATGAAGGCCGCGAGCCGCGCTTCGTGCTCCTTGCGCTGGTCGCGCGCCTCGCCCGAGGTGTCGAGATAGTCGAAATCGATCACCGCGACGGCGCCGCCCTGCGCCCTGGCGCCGCCGTCCTCGGCTTTGCCTATGGAAGGCGCCAGCGAAAGCGCGGCCGTCAGAACGATAAGTTGAAAATGGCGCATGTCGCTGATCCCAGTTGTTTCGACGCCACATTGCGCGGATCGTGGGGCGCCCGAAAGCGCGCGCGTCCCGGCGCGGACCGGGCAAAACGCCCGATCGTCGGCGCGCCGCTTCCCCGCGGGCGGTTGCGTGCCTAGATTGGATGGGCGGCGTTATAACCGCCGCGAAGGAATTCGCCCATGCGAGCGTCCCGGATCGATCTCAAGCTTCGGCTCGCCCTGCGCGTCGCCGCGCTGGCGGCGCTCTGTTTCGCCGCCGCCGCCGCTTATGTTCTTTACGCGACGGATCGTGAGGCGCAGGCGCGGGCGGACAGGGTCGCCGAGGTGCTCGCCAGGGAACTGGCGCTGCAACAAGGCCAAATTCATTGGATCAGGGGCTCATCCAACGGGTTCCCCGATTTGCAGAGAATTGCGCCGGCGCTGATGGCGCCCGGGCTTTGCATCGCCTATCGCACGCAAGGCGGCGAAATCCTGCAGCGGATGTGCGGCGGCGCCGCGCCCGGCGACGCCGCCGCGCCGAGGCTATTCGCCGATCTCTACCAGCGCCTGTTCGGCGCCGGCCGCGAATCCGCGCGTCCCGTCACCTATGGCGCGGAGGCGCATGGCGCGGCCGTGGCGTCGATCGATCGCCAGAGCCTCATCGGGCAAAGCTGGCGCGAGGCAAGCCGCCTCCTCGCCGTCATGGCGGTCGCCTTTCTTGCGCTTTGCGTCCTCGTTTACGCGGCGCTCGCCGACGCCCTGCGGCCGACGCGTGCGATCCGCGCGGGGCTTCAGCGTCTCGCCGCCGGCGACCTCTCGACGCGTCTGCCGCCCTTCGACCTCGCCGAGCTTTCCGCCGTCGGCGATGTGTTCAATCATCTCGCCAGCAGCCTCGAGGCGACGCTCGCCGAGCGCAATGCGCTGACGCAACGGCTGATCGCCGTCCAGGACGAGGAGCGGCGTCATCTCGCGCGAGAGCTGCACGACGAGTTCGGCCAGTGCCTCGCCGCTATCGGCGCGGTCGCGGCCTCCGCCGATCAAACCGCGCGGCGGGACCATCCGGCGCTTGCGCCCGCCTGCCAGAGCATCGCACGCACGGCCGCCCATATGATGGAGGCCCTGCGCGGCGCTCTGCTGCGGCTGCGCCCGCCGGAGATCGATGAGCTTGGCCTCGCCGCGAGCCTTGAGGGTCTTGTCCTGGGATGGAACGGACGCTGCGCCGGCCGCACGCGCTTTTCGATCGCCATGGACGGGGAGTTCGGCGCGCTGCCGCGCGAATTCGCGGCGAGCCTATACAGGATCGCGCAGGAAGCCATCACCAATGCGGCCAAACACGCGGAGGCCACGCAGGTGACGCTGCGGCTTGAGATGCAGGAGCCCGTCGGCGCGGATCGGCGCGCGCTGATCGCGCTTGCCGTAGTCGACAACGGCAAGGCCGGGGCCGATGTCGCGGTCAAATCGGGCGACATCAAATCAGGCCTGGGTCTGCTTGGCATGCGCGAGCGCATCGCCGCGCTTGGCGGCGCATTGAGCATCGAGGCGGCGTGTCCGAGCGGCCTCATCCTTCGCGCGCAAATTCCCGTCCCGCTCGATGACCGGCTTTCCGGCGAGACGAGGCAAGCGGCGTGACCCAATCCTCGATCATGCTCGTCGACGATCATGCAATCGTGCGCGAGGGCTATCGCGCCTTGTTGCAGCTGCAGCCGCGCCTCAAGGTCGTCGCCGAGGCGGCCGACGGCGCCGAGGCTTATCGTCTGTTCAAGCAGGTGAAGCCGGACCTCGTCATCATGGATTTGACCATGCCGGGCTTCGGCGGCGTCGAAGCCATCAGGCGCATCCGGCAATTGGACCAGAACGCCCGCATCCTGGTCTTCACCATGCATCAGAACGCTGCCTTCGCCGTGCAGGCGATCCGCGCCGGGGCGAGGGGCTATGTCACGAAAAGCAGTCCGCCAGACGCGCTTGTGCGCGCCGCGTTCGACGTTCTGCAGGGCAAAATCGCCTTCAGCGCAGACATTGACCATGAGCTTGCGCTGAGCCGCGTCGCGGATACGCCGGCCGCCACCGATCTGCTGACGCCGCGCGAGTTCGAGATCCTGCGCCTGCTGCTGGCGGAGAATTCGACCGAGGACATCGCCGAAATTCTTCATGTCAGCCCGAAGACGGTCGCGAATACGCGCTATCTCATCAAGAGCAAGCTTGGCGTTTCCTCCGACATCGAACTTGTGCTCGCGGCGCTGCGCCAGGGCATTTTGGGCGCGCGGGGCGATGTGGAGCAGGAGGCGGGCTTCCTTCCGGCCCCGGCTGACGCGCCAAAACGCGCCTGAAGGCTGTGAAATGGCGCCTCGTCCGCCCGGCGCGATTTGAAATTGACCACAATTCGCGCTTTAACTACGCGATGCGCTAAGGGCGCGGAAAATCGGGCGCGTGGCGGGGGCCTCGAACAAGCGAATTCTTGCAAGGCTGCTGAAACCAGCAGGGCTTAACCCCCAAGGCTCCAATCGCCGATGAATCAGTTCAACCTGTCCTTTTCGCCGCTTCTGCCTTCATCCGTTCTGATCGGCTTCGGCGTCCTGGCGCTGATCGTCGTCGCGCTCGGGTTTTACGCGCGCCGGCGCGGGACATGGCTGCGCGCGCTGGGTCTTGGCCTGCTGCTGCTGGCGCTGGCCGATCCCTCGCTCGTGCGGGAGGATCGCGCCGGCCTTAAGGACGTCGTCGCGGTCGTCGTCGATCAGAGCGGCAGCCAGACCATCGGCGAACGGCAGGCGCAGACCGAGAAGGCCAGCGCTGCGCTGCAGAAGCAGCTGAAAGACCTCGGCAATGTCGACCTGCGCGTGATCGATAGCGGACGCATGGATACGGCGGACGATGGCACCCGCCTGTTTTCGGCGCTCAACGCCGGCCTCGCCGACGTGCCATCCGAGCGCATCGGCGGCGTATTCATGATCACGGACGGCCTCGTCGACGATATTCCCGCCAATGTGGATGCGCTCGGCTTCAAGGCGCCGCTGCACGCGCTGATCACGGGCCATGAGGGCGAGCGCGACCGCCGCATCGAGCTTCTTGAGGCTCCGCGCTTCGGCATCGTCGGTAAGGATCAGACCATTGAACTGCGCGTGCTCGACACAGCGGGCCAGCCCGAGCCGGTGGTTCTGAAAGTGCGGCGGGATGGCAATCCCGTGGCGACGCTGGTCGCCAAGCCCGGCGAGCGGCTGCGCGTGCCGGTGCGGATCGAGCATGGCGGGCCGAATGTCGTCGAGCTGGAGGTCGACGCGCTTCCCGACGAGCTGACCGCGATCAACAACAAGGCCGTCGTGACCATCGAGGGCGTGCGCGACAAGCTGAAAGTCCTGCTCGTTTCGGGCGAGCCGCACGCCGGCGAGCGCATGTGGCGCAACCTTTTGAAATCCGACGCCAATGTCGATCTGGTGCATTTCACGATTTTGCGGCCGCCGGAAAAGCAGGACGGCACGCCGATCAACGAGCTTTCGCTGATCGCTTTTCCGACAGCGGACTTGTTCGGCCGCAAGATCAAGGAATTCGATCTCATCGTGTTCGACCGCTACTCCAATCAGAGCGTGCTGCCGATGGTCTATTTCGACAATATCGTGCGTTACGTGCGCGAAGGCGGCGCGCTGCTGCTCGCCGCCGGCCCCGACTTTTCCGGGCCCGACGGGCTCTATTATTCGCCGCTCGGACGCATCGCGCCGGCGCGCCCCGATGGCGGCCTGACCGAGAGCCCCTTCCGCGCAGCGATCTCGAAGGAAGGCGCCAAGCATCCGGTGACGCGCGGCCTGCCGGGCGCCGACCAGACGCCGCCGGCCTGGAGCCCCTGGTTCCGCCAGGTCAATGCGGAGGTGACGCGCGGCGCCAGCGTTCTCGACGGCGCCAACCAGAAGCCTCTGCTCGTGCTCTCGCGCGAGGGCAAGGGCCGCGTCGCCCTGCTGCTAAGCGACCAGATGTGGCTGTGGTCGCGCGGTTTCGAGGGCGGCGGCCCTTACCTCGATCTTTTGCGCAAGCTCGCCCACTGGCTGATGAAGGAGCCCGAACTCGAGGAGGAGGCGCTGCGCGCCAATGTGCGCGGCCAGAAGATCGAGATCGAACGGCAGAGCCTTCAGGCCGAAGTTCCGCCGGTGAAAGTGACTGCGCCCTCGGGCAAGGAGACGACCGTGACCCTCGCAGCGGCGGAGCCGGGGCTCTGGCGCGCCAGCGTCGATGCTTCCGAGCTTGGCCTCTATCGCCTCGGTGACGGGACACTGTCGGTGCTCGCCAATGTCGGTCCCGAAAACCCGCGCGAATTTCAGGATGTCGTCTCCACCATCGAGCGTCTGCGTCCGCTTACCGAGGCGAGCGGCGGCACGGTGCGGCGGATCGGGAGCGGCGCTTCCGGCGATGTTGCGTTGCCGCGCGTCGTCGCCATGCGTGAAAGCCCGGTTTATGGCGGCTCGGACTACGCCGCGATCCGGCGCAACGGCGCAAGCGAAGTCAAAGGCGTCGGCGTCACGCCGCTGGCGATCGGCCTTGTCGGTCTGCTCGCGCTGCTTGGAAGCGTCGTGGCGAGCTGGCTTTACGAGGGGCGGGGACGCGCGGCGCGCGGCGTCGAACCGGGCTGAAGGAAGCGCGCGGGATGGGCCCGGACGGCGAACCTTGTCATGGAGGCGTAGTCACCCCCGCGTGCGTCTCGTCGAAGGGCAGCTGCACGGCGTCCGGCGGCGTGAAGCGGCCGAAGCGCAGGGCCAGCGTCGGCAGAACGAGAAGATTCAGCGCCGAGGAGCTGAACAGGCCGCCCAGAATCACCAGCGCCATCGGACCCTGGATCTCGCGGCCGGGTTCAGCCATGCCGGCGGCGAGCGGCAGCAGTCCAAGCGCCGTGACGAGGGATGTCAGCACGATCGGCGTCAGCCGGTCTCCGGCTCCCTTGATCGCCGCCGGCAGACCCCATTGCATGCCATCGACGCTGACGAGATGCTCGTAATGCGAAATCATCATGATGGAGTTGCGCAAGGAGATGCCAAAGAGCGCGACGAAGCCGACCATCGAACCGATCGTCAGTATGGCGCCGGTGAAATAAATCGCGATCACGCCACCGACCAGCGCGAATGGAATATTGGCGAGGATGAGAACAGAGATTGCGCCAGTTCTTGGTGATGACCGACAGCAGCAACAGGACGCCGGCGAAAGCCATCAGCGAATGCACGATGAGGTCGCGGCGCGCATGCGCCTGCGCCTCGGCGGAGCCGGCGAATTCAACATAGACGCCCGGCGGTAGCCGGACTTTGGCCGCGACCGCCTTGCGCGCGTCGGCCACATAGGAGGCGACGTCGCCGCCGGCGACATCGGCGGTCACGGTCTGCAGGCGGTGCGCGCCGAAGTGATCCACCTGATATCGCCCGGTTGTCTGGCTGATGTCGGCGACTTGCCCCAGAAGAACATAGGCGCCGCTGCGCGTGCGCAGGGGGAGGTCGGCGATCTTGGCCACGCTGTTGCGGCTTTCCGTATCGAGCAGCGCGATGACGTTGAAGGCGCGATGCCCGTCATAGGCCTGTCCGACGACATCGCCCTGGTAAGCGGTCCGCACGATATCGAGAACATCGACCGCGTCGAGGCCCCATCTGACGAGATCTTCATCGCGCAATCTGATGGTGAGTTGCGGCGTGGCGGCGGGCGTCCGCACGCGTACGTCCCGCGCGCCGCGCACATTCGCCAGCGCGGCGGCGACATTGCGGGCGACGCCGTCGAGTTGATCGAGATCGTTTCCATAGACGTTCGCGGCGACCGCCGCCGTATAGCCCGAGAGCGTTTCTTCGACGCGCTCGGTCAGGAACGGCTTCAAGGAGAAGTTGAGGCCGGGAAAACCCTGCAGCGACTTTCTTATGTCGGCGTCGGCCTTGCTCAATTCGGCGCCCGAGAGGCCAGGCCGAAGATCGACTTCGATCTCGCTGTAATTCGGTCCCCATGTGTCGTCGGCTGATTCGGCGCGGCCGACCCGTTGCGAAATCGAGCGGACCGCCGGCAGGTTGACGAGCGCGTCCGTGACGAGCAGCCCGAGACGTTCGGTTTCCGCGATCGACGTGCCGGGGACAGCCGACATGTGCAAGGTGTAGTGGCCCTCCTTGAACTCGGGCAGGAATGCGCTGCCGAAAAAGGGCAGCAGCGCGCTGCCGCCGAGCGTGAGGGCGGCCGTGACCAGCATCACCGCGGCGGGATGTCTGGCGATTCTGCCGAGCAGCCGCTCATAGGGCCCGCGCATCCATCGAACCAGCGGCGGCGCCCGCCGCGAGTCTTCGCCGCCGCCGCCGCGTCCCGTCAGAAGCATCATGCAAAGGGCGGGCGTGACGGTGAGCGCGATGATGAGCGAAGCGAGCAGCGCGAGGATGTAGGCGAGGCCGAGAGGCGCGAAGAACCGCCCGGCGATCCCCGGCAGCGTGAGGACGGGGACGAAGACGAGCAACACGATGAAGGTCGCGTAGACGACGGCGCTGCGCACTTCCAGCGAAGCGTCGAGGACTACGCTCGCGGCGGGTCTTGGCCGCGCCGCGTGGCGGTTCTCGCGCAGCCGCCGCACGATGTTTTCGACGTCGATGACGGCGTCGTCGACGACCTCGCCGATCGCGATGGCGAGGCCGCCGAGGGTCATCGTGTTCAGCGTCATGCCAAGGTTGTTCAGGACGATGACGGCGGCGAGAAGCGACAGCGGGATGGCGATGCACGATATCGCCGCGGTCCTGATGTCGAAGAGAAACAGGAAAAGCACGACGATCACGAAGACGCCGCCGAGCAGCAGCGCGTCGCGGACGCTTCTCGTCGCGACGTCGATGAAGGTCGCCGGGCGGAAAAGCGTCGCGTCGAGCTCTATGCCCTGCGCTTCAAGCGCGGGCCTCAGCGTCGCGAGCGTCTCCTCCACGCGCTGCGTGACCTCCTGCGTGTTCGCGCCGAACTGCGCCGAGATGACGAAGACGACGCCCGGCTGGCCCATGATCGTCGCGCCGCCGATCGACGGCTCGGGCGCATCGGCGATCGTGGCGACGTCCGACAGTACGACGCTTGCGCCGCCGCTGGCGGTGACGACGGTGCGTCCGACCGCCGCCGGCGTCACCGCCTGTCCCTCACTGCGAAAGACGATGCGCTGGTTGGGCGTATCGAGAAAGCCGGCGCCGCGGACGGCGGTGGCCTTGCGCGAGGCCGCGGCGACGTCTTCGAGCCCGACGCCATAACGAATGAGCGCGTCGGGGTGGACCTGAACCTGAATCGAGCGGACGTCGCCTCCGAAGACCGCGACCTTGGAGACGCCCGGCACGGCGAGGAGGCGCAGGCGCACCGTCCAGTCGGCCACGGTCCGCAGATCCATGAGGCTCTTCGTTTTCGATGTCAGACCGGCGACGAGGACGGTGCTGCTCGACGAGGTGAGCGGCGTCAGGACGGGCGGCTTCACGCCGGCGGGAAGCTGCTGCGAGGCATAGGCGAGGCGCTCGGCGACGACCTGACGATCGAGGTAGATGTCGCTGCCCGGATCGAAGGTCACGTTGACGACGGACAGCCCCTGGGTCGACGACGAGCGCAGCATCTGGATGCCGGAAACGCCGCTGATCGCGTTCTCGATCGGTTGCGTGACGAGAACTTCGATTTCCTCCGCGGCGAGGCCCGGCGCCTCCGTCTGGATGCCGACCTGCGGCGGCGCGAATTCGGGGAAGACGTCGTATTTCGCCTGGGCGAGGGAGAGGGCGCCATAGGCCAGAAGCAGCAGGCTCAGGGCGACGACGATCCGGCGAAACCTGATCGCCGTCCCGATAATCGCGGGCTGGAGCCCGGTGCGCGGCGGTTCGAAAACGCCGTCTCCCGTCAATTGCTATCCTCGTCGGATGGAATCTGCGTTTTCGATTCCTCCGACAATAGCGTTTGCGCGCCCGCGACGACAATCAGCCGGTCATGTTGCAGGCTCGTCGCCGGCAACACATAGCCGCCATCGGCGGTCGGAGCCGCATCATCGCCGATGGCGCGGCGCTCGAATCTGTCCGACCCGGCCCGGACATAGATCCAGGCCTTTCCCGCCTGCCAGATCACCGCCGATGGGGGAATGCCGACGCCGGGCCTGGCGGCGCCGTTCGGCAAAATGGCCAGAACGTTCATTCCAGCCAGTGCGCCTGGCGCCATGGGGATTGTGTAGAAATAGCTGACGGCGGGGATCTTGGGATCGGCCTGCGTCGCTTCGGAGACGAGGTCCGCTTCGGCTGTCGATCCGCCGCCGAGCGCGACGCCGATCCGGGCTGGGGCCGGGGCTGTCGCCCCCGCCCGCAGCGTTAGCTGGATGAGAGCGAGCCTGCGCAATACGAGCCCCTGCGCCAGCGGCGACCGCGCGACGATAGCCTCGCCGAGGACCGGTCCCCATTCCTGGATCGCGCTGTTTTTCACAGCTTCGACTTCCGCCCGCGCGGTCTCGGCCGCGGCGGCGTCGATTCTGACTGCGGCTTCAGCCTGTTCCGCCTGCGCGACGGCGGTCGGGAACACCTTGAGCAGATTTCGGGCGCGCTCGCCCGCCGTTTTTGATGCGGAGAGTTTGACCTCCGCCGACTTGAGTTGCGCCGACGCGGTGAGGGCGGCGTTGTAAAGGCTCGTCAGCCGATCCAGCGGGAGCACCGAGCCATAAGCGCGCGTTTCGCCCTGATAGGCGGTTTCCCTTGGCGCCGCCGTTTCAATCCCGCCCTTTTCCTGGCCGCCGGAATCCAGCTTGACCACAGCCTCTTCCCGTCCGGGCGAAGTCGCGCGCGCCGCCGCTGGCGCGTCGTCAGCGTTGCGGGAGCCGCTTGATCCCGGCGTCTGGAAGATGAAGATCAAATAAGCGCCGGCGCCCAGCGCGGCGGCCGTCAGAACCGCGCCACGCGCGGCCTGGAGAACGGCTCGTTTAAGGGTTGATCTTTTCCCCGACGACATTTTCCAATTTCCCGGGAGTTTTTCCCGGTCGACTTTGCGCCGATTTGCATTTCTTTTGCAAGTCGCCGGCCGCCTGCGCGGGCGCCTCCCCGGACCCGGCGAGCGACTGATTTATCGAGCGCTTGCCTGAAACAGCCCGAGCGGGTCGGCGGGCGGCGGCTCCGGGTCGATTGACGCCTGGCGGCATGCCGGCGCCGATCAGCGTCGCCAGTTCAACCTGCCCATCGAGCAATGCCCGCTCTACGCCGATCTTCTCCTCCTCGCGCATCAGCAGCGCGACCTGCGTGTCGACATAGGCGCGTTCGTCGAACAGGCCCTGCTTGAACGCGGCCTCAGCCTTGACGGCGATCAGGCGGGCCTCCTTGAGGCGCGGCTCGATACCGGCGAGCTGGCGGGCGAGCAGCGCCTGTTCCGATTGAAGCGCGCCGATTTCCCCCGCCGCCGCTGTCAATCGCGCGTTGAACTCGCGATTGAGCGCCTCGCGCGTCGCTTGCTCCAGGGCGATGGCGCCCTCGTTGCGATTGAAGACGGGCAGCTCGAACGAGGCCTGCGGACCGAACGAATAGATCGAGCTGCTGTCGCGACCGCCGACCAATCCGATCGTGAGATTGGGGAATTGTGAGAGGATCGCCTGACGCAGCTTCGCATCCTCGGACCTGTAGCCATATTGCAGGGCGATGAGATCGGGCCGGCGGTCGGCGAGACTGGCGACGTCCCGGCGGACGCGCTGCGCGTCGATCATGCGGGATCGCGCCCGCGCCCGCGAGAGGCAGCGGCGCGTCAGGCGCAAGGCCAAGCAGGGCGTTGAGCTGATGCCGGCGGCTGAGTTGCAGCCGTTCGAGATCGTCATAGCTCTTCTCAATGTCGCCGACCGCCACGAGATCGGGCGACAGCGTCGCCAGCGGCGCATTGCCCTGCTTGATGGCGGCCGATGTGAGGTCGAACCGCTCCTGCAGGAATTTGCGATTGCGTTGAAGCGCTTTCTCGGCCCGTTCGCCCGAGATGATGTCGACAAAAAGGAGCCGCGCCTTGCCGAGCGTCTGCCATTCCTGCCAAAGCAGCGAGGCGTTGATCGCGGCGGCGGCGGCGCCGGCGATCTCGAGCCTCGTCGGACGCAGAAGAATCGACCTCAGATCCTGCGCGACGCTGACGCTGAATGCGTCCGATCCGCCGGGGCCGGCGAGATAGAACGGATAGGAGACGCCGATCTGCGGATTGGGCAGCAGGTCAGCCTCGATGACCTGGGCTGCCGCGACGCCGAGCTTCTCCCGCGCGGCGCGAAGATCCGGATTGTTGCGCAGCACCAGGCGGTCAAGGTCGGGGAGGGCGATCGGCCTGCCGCCGCCCCCGATGAGATCCGAGGCGCGCGCGGCGAGGTTCGGCGTCCGGTCAAGCGGTTCTGGCCGGTAGGATGCGCAGCCCGCCAGCGTCGCGCAGACGCCAATGAGGGCCGCCGCCAGAACACGCTTTGACCTCATCGCGAAAGCGCCTGTCGAAATCTCGTGAGTCAGGAGGAGCAAAGCGGCGATCTAGCATGAACCGGCGGGGACATGATGGCATGTTCCCGCCACGACAAAGAGTTCGTCGCGGTGTTGCTTATCCGCCACGCTCGGGGCCTCGCCGGGTGAAGGAGAGCGAACGATCGCCCGCCTCGCCGTCCAAACGGCGGGAGGGCCGCAGAGCGACGGGGCTGACGGTTGTGGCTCGGGCCGGTTCACATCGCCGTCTTGACGATCCCGGCGCTCGATCTCAGTTCCACGGCGAATTTTATCAAGGCCGGCGTCGTCGCCAGTCCGAGCTTCTGCTTGATGACCGTGACGGTATTGGCGACGGTCTTGTAGCCGAGCGGAAGCCGGTTGGAGATCTCGGTCAGACTATTGCCGTCGCCAAGAAGTTTGACGATCTGCTGCTCCCTGTCGTTCAAACCGCGCAAGGGATCGTTTACGGGCGTCACATTGATCATCGCCAGCGCCTGCGCAACGGCCTGTCCGAGATAGACTGATCCCGCGCTCACCCTGTCGATCGCCTGGAGGATCGTGTTCGGATCGTCGTTTTTGGTGATATAGCCCCTCGCGCCTCTTTCCAGCGCGAGCGTCACGAAGTTAGGCGCCTCATACATGCTGAATATGATGACCTTGGCCGGCGGATTTTCGTCCATCAGCTGCTGGATGATGTCGAAGCCGCTGGCGTCGGGGAGCCCCACATCGAGGAGGATGATATCGGGAGCGAACGTGCGGTTCAGCGCGAGGCCTGCCGTCGCGGATGGGGCTTCCCTGACCAAGATGTCAGCGCGGCGACTGAGAATGCGCTGACAACCGTCCGACACGATCGGATGGTCTTCGATTACCAGCACCTTGATCTGGTCGCTCATATTCATTGATCCTCGCGATTGAACATCTTCGCCGCTTCGTTGGCGTCTATGCGGATGCGGTTAAAGGTATGATGGCCTCGATGAGAGCGCCCGCGCGCGATCCGCCGCGGACGTTCAAGGATCCGCCAGTTTTGCGGATCCGCTCGCTCATTCCGAGCAGACCGAAGCCAAATCGCAAATCAGGCGGCAAGCCGACGCCATCGTCCTCGATTGAAACATGCATGCTGATCTGACTGCCGGACCCGGCCGGACGTCCATCTTTTGGATGAAGCCATCGCATGGCGATGCGAACGGAGCGCGCCTTCGCGTGACGCGCGACATTTGTCAGGCATTCCTGCACCATGCGATAGGCCGCGAGGCTCGCGTCTTCGTTGATGAGCAGTCGCTCCGAAGGAAGCTCGACGTCGCAGGCGACGTCGCGATGCGCCGCGCGCCACTGATTGACGAGGTCGCCGATCGCATCGATGAGCCCGATCTGATGCAGGGTCAAGGGACGAATGCGCTCTAGAATTCGATAATTCTGTTTCTGGATCGTATCGACAAGCGAAGAAATTGAAGCCGCGCGGGTGACGATTTCCTGCATCCGCTCCTCGCTGGACTCCGCGGTCGCATCCTCGATGATGCAGGCGGCGGCGACCCTGATGCCGAACAGGGAGGCGCCGAACTCGTCATGCAGCTCGCGCGCCAGCTCCTTGCGCTCTAATTCCTGAATGGACATCAATCGATCGATCAGGAGATGATTGTCCGCCTCGGTGCGGGCGAGGCCCCGCGCTAGCCTGTTGAACTGCGCGCCGATCTCGCGAAGTTCGGTGATGCGAATCTCGTCGAGATCGTCAAATTGCCCGCGTTGCAGGCGACTCAAGCCATCCATCAAGTCATTCAGTGGTTTGAGAGTTTGCCGCGCCGTCAATGCGATCAGGCTCACGATCAAAGTCGAAATCGCGCCGAGCAGACAGGTCAGGAAGATGAGGCTTCCCCAGATCTCGGTCGCTTCATCGGAGGGCCTCGACGATATGAGGAGTTCGCCGCGCCTCTGGCCATTGATGTTGACAGGATAGGATTTAAGCGGTTTCGCCGGTTGGAAAAGGTTCAAAAACCAGTCCGGTGCATCCGGACGGGTCGCGCCCTGCGGCGGCGCCTCGCGCCGATCTTCGGAGCCGGCGATATAGCTGACCGAAATGTGCCTGACCTTCGACAGTTCGAACTGCAACTGCTTCAACGCGGCCGCCGGATCGGTGGAGGAGGCGACATTATCCAGCGCGTATTCGATGAGTACACTGCCAAGACTGACGCCAGATGCGATTTCAGAATCGATGCGGCTCTTTGCGTTGGAGAGTGTGACGACAATGGCGATGACGACCCCTAATCCCAGAAGCGCGGACGGGATGAGAATGAGCCGCGTCCGCAAGGAGGCGCGCGCGCGAAGGAAATTCGACATCTTTCACGCCCTCCCGGCGGCGCGGACAACCACAGCGCAAAACATCATGCCGCATTTGCTAAGACGATCACAAGCAGGAAAAACTCACTACATATCGTGTAATACTCCATGCATACCTAGAAAATCTCTCATTGCGCCAGCGTCATGCCGCCAACAATGAGAAAGATTGTAACGATCATATCCATTTTCGACCGCGCCTTCGCTGTCATATTCGATAATTCATCAGGCGCCCGCCAATGGCTTTAATGGAGCGGAAGAACGGGAAGATTTTCCCGGTATTTCGGGAATTCCATATCTATCGCCGAGGTTCCAATTCGATATGTTGCCTCTGCAACAAGATCGAGACGCAGCGTCGACGCCGTCGAGCGACGATAAAGAAGCGATCCCAACGATCATGTAACCAGGGCCGGGAGGGATATATATATGAGTTGGCGGAAAAATTTGCTGTGCCAGGCAGCGTTCGCAATTCTGGCGATGGCCTCGTTTTCGGCCATCGGCGCCAGGGCAGGCTCGGACGAGGAGATCGTCCAGAATAGCAAGAACCCGGACCTCTGGCCGGGCATGGGGCAGAATCTCGGGCTCCAGCGCCACAGCGATCTCAAAGATCTGAACAAGGATAATATCGGCAACCTGCAGCTGGCCTGGTCGCAATCGACGGGCGCGTTGCGCGGACATGAAGGCCAGCCCGTCGTTGTCGACGTCGACGGCAAGCCGATGATGTTTTTTGTCAGCGCGTGGCCGAATATCGTCCAGGCGCTCGATCTCACCGATCCCGACAATCCGGTCCAGGTCTGGTCCTACAACAAGGGGACGGACCGCGATCTCTCCGCCGTGCCGCGCGCCTGCTGCGACGTCGTTAATCGCGGCGTCAATTACGCCGACGGAAAACTGCTTTTCAACACGCTCGATGGTTTCCTCATCGCGCTCGACGCGAAGACCGGCAAGGAAGTGTGGGTCGTCAAGCACGCCTTCCCCGAGCACGGCGAAACCGTCACGAGCGCGCCGCTGATCGCCAAGGATAAGGTGATCGTCGGCTTTGGCGGCGATGAATTCGCAGCGAGGGGTCGCCTCGAAGCCTATGATCTCGCGACCGGAAAACTGGTCTGGAACTTCCAGAGCAACGGATCCGACAAGGATGTTGGTCTGACGCCCGACACCAACAAGGCGCATCCGGAACATGGCGTCTATGGCAATGATGTCGGCCTGACGAGCTATCCCGGCGACGAATGGAAGCGCGGCGGCGGCTCGCCCTGGGCGTGGTACAGCTACGATCCGGAACTTGGCCTCGTTTACGCCTCGACCGGCAATCCGGGCAACTGGAGCCCGACGACGCGTTGCGGCGCCGACACGGACGCAGAATGCAATTCAGGCAAGTGGGACAACAAATGGTCGATGACCATATTCGCCCGCAAGGTCGATACCGGCGAAGTGGTCTGGGCCTATCAGATGACGCCCTTCGACCAGTGGGACTATGATGGGGTCAACGAGAATATCCTCGTTGATTTTCCGAACATCGACGGCAAGCCGGTCAAGGGGCTGGTTCATTTCGACCGTAATGGCTTCGCCTATGTCCTCGACCGCACCGATGGCAACCTGCTCCGCGCCAATAAATTCGTCACGGTCAACTGGGCCGAAAAGGTCGACTTGAAGACCGGCCGTCCGGTGAAGGTGCCTGAACATTCGCCGTTCAAAATCGGCGTCAACACGCAGGCCTGCCCCTCGGCCATGGGCGGAAAGGACCAGCAACCGGCCTCCGTCGATCCGAAGGACCCCGCCAATTTCTATGTGCCGACCAACAATTGGTGCATGGAGGACGAGCCGCAGGCCCGCACGCATACGCAGCAAGGCACGGTCTATGTCTTCGCGAATGTCTATATGTACCCGGAGAAGCCCGGCGTGATGGGCAAGCTGAAGAAATTTAACGTGCTGACCGGAAAGACGGAGTGGGAGAGCCCCGACCCCTATCCAAACTGGAGCGGAACGCTCAACACGGACGGCGGTCTCGTGTTCTATGGCAGCCTCAACGGCGACTTCCGCGCCGTCGACCGCAACACAGGCAAGCTGTTGTGGCAGCGTAAACTGGGGTCGGGCGTTATCGGCAATCCGATCGCCTATAAAATCAAGGGACATGAATATATTTCGGTCTTCGCGGGCATCGGCGGCTGGATCGGTCTGCCGGCGGTCGCGGGGCTCGATCTTGATGACAAGTTCGGCGCTATCGGTTCGACGGCTTTGACGAAAGTCGGCGGGTTCAACAAAATTCCGCAGGGTGGCGCACTGTATACGTTCCGGGTGCCCGATAAGCAGGCGGCGAACCAGTAACGCGCATCCAAGTTCCTCCGTGCGCCCTGCTTGTGTTCCCCGACACGGCAGGGCGCCTTTTTTCTTTTATCGGAGTCGAAAGCGGCGCGCGCGTCGACTCGGTCGGAATGGTTCGCACAATGAGTAAATTCGCCCTCCGCTCACTGCTGGGCGCGTTGATGGCTATGGCTTCCGCGGGGCCCGCCTTTGCGCAAGCGGCGCCCAACAATAAGGCCTTCGAAGATTTCACGCAGATCGAACGCGATGCGGCAAAAGCAGCCGCGCGCAAAGCTCATTTTTCATCGTTCCGCGTCTGTGGCGATCCAGGCAACATGCCTTTCTCCAACATCAAGGGAGAGGGGTTTGAGAACAAGATTGCGGAGGTCGTCGCCAAGGCGCTCGGAACCACCGTCAGCTATTTTTGGCGCCCCTATATTGAGAGGGGCATGACGCGGCAAACTTTCGACACCAACGACTGCGACATCCTCATGGATGTCCCCGCCGGCTATAAATCGGCGCTGACGACGTCTCCGCTCTATCGAACGACCTATGTCTTCGCCTCCCGCGCGGACCGCGGATACGACTTCAAGGGCCTTGACGACCCGCTTTTGAAGAAACTGCAGATCGGCGTCTATGAATTATCTGCGTTGCGGCAATCGCTGGCGGACCATGGCGTCGTCAACAACGTGCATGTGCACGAAGTCACCCACGACGGCGATCTCATGGAGGAACACCAGCCCTGGTGGCAGGTTCAGGAGGTCGTCGACGGCAAGCTCGACGTCGCCGCTGTCTGGGGACCGTTCGCGGGCTGGCTGAAGGCGAAAGGCGCGCCCATTCAGCTGCAGCCGGCCAATCTGATGAATGATGTCATCCCGATGGAGTTCGAAATGGCCATCGGCGTCCGCAAGACCGATGCGATCGAGAAGTTTGCGATCGAGAATGCGCTCAACGCCCATAAGGACGAAATACAAAAGATCCTCAATGACTATGGCGTCCCTCTGGTTGAGTGCGCTGATTGCCTCGTCTCGGGGCCCTTGAAGGCGCATGGCATATACACGGCGCCAACGGTCTCGGCCGAGGAAATGGCGCGGCTGCATCGCGAACATCCGGTGGTGACGCGCGAGCGGCTCGACGGCTGGCTGGCCGATGGCGCCGACGTCGATCGCGAATTCGACGATGCGATTCTCGCCGCCGACAACGACCGTGCCGACTATCTCCTGGCGAAAGGAGCCGACATCAACAAGAGGGATCCGCAAGGGTACACGCCTCTGGCGGCGTCGGTTCGCCTTGGATCATTGTCGACGACGCTGTTCCTTCTCGATCACGGCGCGCGCGTGGACGATCCCGACAGCGATGGATGGACGCCGCTGCTACATGCTGTGCTGCGTAACGATACGACCGCGATCGATGCCCTTCTCGCGCATGGCGCCAGCGTCGAGACGCCAGCGCCCGGCGGATACACGCCGCTCTCCATCGCAATAGAAGAGAAGAAATATGATGCTGCGAAAACGCTGATTGCGAAGGGCGCGAAGATCGACGAGCCGGTCAATGCCAGGAAGCTGACGCCGCTGATGATCGCCGCAAGCGACCCGCAGCCGGGGAGCGCCGTCGCGAAGCTGACGCAAGGCTCAAACGCGATCGACGTCGCGCGCGAGCTTCTTGCGAAGGGCGCGAATGTCAATGCCGCGAGTGCAGACGGCGTGACGCCGCTGATGATCGCAGCGGCTCACGACAATGCGCCGATGGTCGGCCTTCTGCTCCAGGCTGGAGCGAAAGCTGACGCGCGTGACGCCGCCGGCGAGACCGCACGCGACGCCGCCGCCAAGAATGAGGCCGGATCGGCGACGCGCATGCTCGACTTGCTTGCGAAGTCGTCAGCGCGATGACGCAGTTCGATTGCGGCGCAACGCCTTGCAGCGACCGCGCTCCGCGGGTTGAATCTCCTGATCAATAGAGGAACGGAACAGATGATGAGAAGGGCGCTTATAATCGCCGTGGCTTTGCTCGCGGTTTGTACAATGGCGGATGCCGATCCTTCCGGAGGCGCGCCGGTCAACCAGCGGCAACCTTCGGCGTCGGATCTTTCGAAAAGCCCCTCAGCTCTGCTGCCGAAGTCGGCGGTCACCGGTAAGTCGCCGATTGACGTGGCGGCGACAGCTCCCTTGGCGACGATCAACAATCCCTTTACCGGGCAGGCCGATAAAATCGAGGCCGGAAAGGCCGCGTTCCAGGGCAAGGGTTGCCCCGGATGCCATGGAGGGAATGGCGGGGGCGGCATGTGCCCCCCGCTTACGAACGACGTTTGGATTTACGGCAGCGACGACGATACGCTGTTCCGCCTGATCACGCTCGGCTCAGAAGGCCTGCAGAAAAAGGGATTCGTGCGCATTGGCATGGAGAATATCGTCGGGCCGATGCCGCCTTTCGGGGAGCTTCTCAAAAGCGATGAGGAACTGTACGAGATTCTCGCGTACATCCGTTCACTCTACAAAGGCGCTCCGGACCGAATCAATTGGTAATCTGATGCGTCGCAGGCTCCGAAGCGTGGCTGGAGCGGCCTTAGGGTTGCTCGGGCTGCTGACGCTCCTGCCGCTCTCCTCCGCTTTCGCTGCGGCGGAGGCGGAGGGCGCGGCGGCGCAGTCAAGCGGCGCTCCGCTGGCTATCCTTTATCTCGCCGGGGCTTACCCCAAGGCGCAATATCTGTCGTTGCTGCAGACCGAACCGGATGATGATGGCGAGGCAGGCGCGCGCCTCGCCTTGAACGAGATCAATCTGACAGGCAGGTTTGTCGGCCGCCAATATGCGTTGGACGTCGTGCGCCTGAAGCCGGGCGCCGACGTCGCCGCCGAGGCGAAGCCCCTGCTGGCCAAGTTTGATCTCGTGATCGCCAATTTAGCGGCGCCGGATCTGATGGCGTTGGCGAAAACGCCGGAAGCGAAAGACGCCGTCATCCTCGACATGCGAACGAGCGAGGATTTCCTGCGTCAGGAACAATGCGCGCGAAACGTCTTTCATCTGCCGCCGAGCACCGCGATGCGAGCCGACGCCCTGGCTCAATTTCTTGTCGCGAAGGGCTGGCGCCGGTGGCTGCTGTTGCGTGGACCGGCGGCGGCGGACGCCGCGTTCGCCGACGATATTCGTCTCGCCGCAGCGCGATTTGGCGGCAAGATCGTCGAAGACCGGCGTTACGCCTATGACGTGGGAGCGCGCCGGGTCGATACCGGTTACCAACAGATCCAGAGGCAGATGCCGCTCGCGACATCGAGCGCGCCGACGCATGATATTGTCGCGGTCGCCGATGCGGCGGACCTCTTTGGCGACTATCTGCCCTATAACACATCCGAGTCGCGTCTTGTCGTCGGCACGCAGGGCCTCGCTCCCGTTGCGTGGCATCCGGCGTTTCAGGAATATTCCGCGCTGCAGATGCAGCATCGCTTCGAGATCGCGGCGCATCGTCCGATGACTGAACGCGACTACGAGGGGTGGCTCGCCGTCCGCATCATCGGCGAAGCGGTGATAAGATCCGGGCGGACGGAGGCGAAAAGTCTTGGAGATTTCCTGCGCGGGGATGATTTCGGGGTCGCGGGCTTCAAGGGACAGGCGCTGAACTTCCGCAAATGGGATCAGCAATTGCGTCAGCCTCTGCTTCTCGCCACTCCGCTAATGGTCGTCTCGATGTCGCCGCAGGAGGGATTTCTGCATCCAAGGTTCCTGACAGACACTCTTGGGATTGACCAGCCGGAGACGAAATGTCGATTCACGCAATGAGGCTGACGTCCGCCCTTATCTTCGTCGCGGCGCTGATCGCCGATGGCGCGGTCGCCCACGCAAGCCAGATTTTCATATCGAACGAGCGCGACAACACGGTTACGGTGCTGGATGGCGCGACCTTGTCTATCATCAAGACAATTCCCGTCGGCGTTCGCCCGCGCGGCATCGTCATCACGCCGGATCATCGCGAGGTTCTGGTGTGCAACGGCGATTCAGGCGATATCTCCGTAATTGACGTGGAGCGTCTTGAGGTTTCGCGGAGGCTGGATTCGGGTCCAGATCCCGAAACGCTCGCGCTGTCGCCGGATGGCGACACCGTTTATGTTTCCAATGAAGATGATTCTATGGTGACGTTGCTGGCGCGAGCGGATGGCGCAGTTCTCGCGAAGATTCCTGTTGGAATCGAGCCTGAAGGTCTTGCCGTCAGCGCGGATGGCAAGACCGTTATCGATGTCTCGGAATCGACCAGCATGGCGCATTTTATCGACGTCCCGTCCCGGACCGTCGTCGCCAATGTGCTGGTCGATGCGCGTCCGCGGGTCGCTGCATTTTCGCCGGACGGCAAAGACGTGTGGGTGACGTCGGAAATCGGTGGGACGGTGGCGATCATCGACGCTTCAACCCATAAGGTCAAAGCGAAAATAGGCTTTGATCTGCCGGGCGTGCGCAAGGAGTTGATTTCTCCGGTTGGCCTCCAGTTCAGTCTTGATGGCGCGAGCGCCTTCGTTGCGCTTGGGCGCGCCAACCGCGTTGCGGTCGTCGATGTGGCGACTTTGAAGGTGACGAAATATCTGCTTGTCGGCGATCGCGTCTGGCAGCTTGCCCTCAGTCCCGATGGAAAGACCCTGTACGCCGTGAACGGGTTGACCAATGATCTCTCGGTCATCGACGTCGCCAGCCTGAAAGTGCTGCGGTCGACGCCGGTCGGGCGCCTGCCTTGGGGCCTGGCGATCAAGCCATGACGGGATCGAGACCGGATGCGCGCTTCAGCTTGCGTGCATCTCGACGGCGAGCCGGATCAGGTCGCTCGTGCGTTGCACGAGAAGCTTCTGTTTGATCGCAGTGCAGGCATTGGCGACGGTCTTGTACGAAATGCCGAGGGTGTCCGCGATCGCGGAGAGGCTCTTGCCTTTGGCCAATTGCCGCATGATGTCGAGTTCGCGGGCCGAGAGCGATTTTGCGGGATCCTCGGAGCCGAAAACATTCAGCGCGAGATCGGCGGCGAGGTCGCGCTCGACGTAGCGCCCGCCCCCCATCACCTGGCGTATCGCCTCCACGAGTTCATCGGCGCTGGCGCTCTTGCTGATATAGCCCTTGGCGCCTGCCTGCAGCGCGCGAGCGACGTAGAGCGCCGTCGTGTGCATTGAGAAAATCAGCACGCGCACCCGCGCGTCTTCGTTCAATAGGCGTTTCAGGAGATCGAGGCCGCCTGCGCCCGGCAGGTTGAGATCGAGGATGACGACGTCGGGGCGTTCGGCGCGAAACGCCGAAAGCGCCTCATGCGTGGCGCCGGCCTCGACGAGGACGACAGCATCGACGAAGACCGAGAGGAGGCGCCTGACGCCTTCGCGCACCACGATATGATCGTCGACAAGGAGGATCTTCATGTCAGCACGCTTGCCTTGCCGTGTTCAATGGTGGAATCCTTCGAGGGTAGCGGAATCTCGGCTTCAACGGTGACGCCCCGCCGCCCTGGTCGATTGCGAATGGTTACGACGCCGCCAACGGATCGGACGCGTTCCTTCATGCCTGCAAGGCCAAAGCCATTCGTCGGGGAGCCCGCGGGAAATCCGATTCCGTTATCCTCGACCGCGATTAGGATGCAGCCTTCCGCGTTTTTAATCCGAACGTCGACGGCGGTTGGACGGCCGTGCCGGACCGCGTTGCTCAAACTTTCCTGCACGACGCGAAATACGATTGCGTCGAGGGGAGGACCAATCGGATCGTCGGTTACATCCATCCTGAAGCAGAGGTCGGGCCGCCGGGCCTTCCAGAACGCGGCGAGATTGTCGACCGCGCCGGCAAGGCCGAGATCAAGGAGGGCGCCTGGCGCGAGGCGGCGCAACACGTTCCGCAAATGCTTTTGCATGTGGCGGACGGCATCGGATATGGCGTCTGCGCGAGCGCCGACCTCTTCGCTTGCGCCCGTTTTGAGAAATTGCCTTATCATCGTGGCGTCGGCATCGACCGCGAAAAGAAACGGCGCGACGTCGTCATGGAGATCGCGCGCAAGCTCCGCGCGCTCCTCTTCCTGTAAACTCAGGATCTGCTCGTGGAGAACGCGATTTTGCGCGCTCATCTCTTCCAGCCGCTCCGCCATGCCGTTGAAACCACGCCGCAGCGGCTCGAACTCACGATATGGCATTGCCTCTATCCGCCGCCCATAGTCGCCGGCGCCGACCCCGGAGAGGGCGTTGCACACATCCCGCAAGGGCCGCAACGCGCTTCCTATGGTCCAGAAGACCAAGGCGAGCACAGCGCTGAAGAAAATTGCCATGATCGTAAGCGTGAGGCGAAGATCGCTCCAGGCTTCTGCAACCTCATTGTGGGCGTCGGTTTCGAGCGTCACAGCGCCGACGGAGCGAAACGTGGCCGGTAGAGCGAGTTCCGCGCGCAGAGGGGGAGCCGCGGCGACCAGGCGGTAGAACCAGTCCGGCGCCGGATCTTCGGGTGGAACCAGCCGCGACTGCGCCAGCATCCGTCCATCGGCGCCGCGGAGAGTCGCCCGAAGGTGACGGTCGCCGACGAAGTCGTCGACAACGAGCCGCAGCCGCCTGGCGGGGTCGATCGCCTCGTCGAGATCATCAACCGCGTTCGCAGCCGCATGCGCGCCGACCGCCAGCGCCGCCTGCATTTCGGTGCGAATTTTGTCGAGCACATGCTCGTAGGTGAGCGCCGAGCCGACCAGAAGGCTGAACAGGAGGACAAGCGTTATCGAGAGGACAAGACGGCTCTGGATCGACACGAGAACCTCCGTCCTGAGGCATGGTCGAGGCGAAGCGCCAAGCTCGGTTTGAGGCGCGCCAACAAAGGGAAAAAGGCCAAGCATGCTGAGAATATATTTCCACGGCGAAGATCGAAAACAAACTATTCATTCTGCCGTCTCGAGCGAAAGGCGTGCGGCTCGCTCCAGCCCGAAGATCGCCTTCGAACCAGCATGCGGCGACGGCGGCCGCACGATCGTGATGGCGGGAACCTTGCTGATCCGGTCGTTTGCGGCGCTGTTGTAAAATCGCGCCGGAGCGGTCGTTTCAGCGGCCGCACAGCGCCCCGGCGGCTGCAAATGACGTGGCCCCGCGAGAAATCTCGCGATCGAATTTAGTCCCTTCATGAGTCAACGGCCTGCCTCTCTCAAACGTCTGCTTCGACCACAGCGGGAAAGAGTAACGGCGACGGCGAAGAGAGCAACTGCAAAGATCGATCCGGTAAAAAAAGCGGGATCACGAGTGCTTCGGCATCACAGTCATGGATCATTTTAGTGAAATTATGCGCACATTTCGGGATATTATCTAAATGCGCGTAGGGTTTTTGTTGTTTCGTTGGGGATTATTTCCGATAGACGGTTTCGATAATATCTCTGGCTTGGCCTGGATAGCGAAAATGGTGCGACTGCGATGCGGACAGCGCCCCCAATCGTCGCCGAAGGCGGCGGCATAACGATGCAACTCGGCTGGCTTAGCTTAGCGCGCCTGCATCGGCGAAAACTCCGCCGCGGACTTGGCGACGGGAGCAAAATTGCCGCGCTTTGAGTTCCGTAATATGACAGTCCTCGTGCCTCTCAAGATCTTGCTCATTGACATGGATCCCAATCGCGGGCGAGCGCTTGAGGAGAAGCTTTCCGAATCCGGCTATGCTGAAATCCTGCGCGCGCCCGACAATCTGGAACTTGCCGAGACCGTCGAACGGACCAAGCCGGATCTGATCATCATCGATATGGCTCTGCCCGATCGCGACGCTTTGGAGGACATTCGCGCAGTGTCCGCCGCGCATCCGATCGTCATGTTCGCCGGCGGCGACGACCCGGCCTTCGCCGAGGAAGCGATCGCCGCGGGCGTCTGCTCCTACAATCTCTCGGGGGTCGAGCTGCAGCACGTGAAGCCGATCATGGCCTCCGCCATCGCCCTGTTTCGCCGCTACCGGCGTGTCGAGGAGGAGCTGACCGCCGCGCGGACGATGCTGGAGGAGCGCCGCCTCATCGAGCGCGCCAAGGCGATCCTTATGCAGGGCCGCAAGATGACGGAGCCGGAGGCCTATCGCTGGCTTCAGAAGAAGGCGATGAACGAGAACCGCAAGCTTGCGCAGGTGGTGCAGGAATTCATTGAAAGGCACGACGCCGACTCTGATGCGGCGACGCGGGCGGGGAGGAAACAGCCATGAGCGACGTGGTCTCGTTCGCGACGGCGCGCAAGGGAGCTGCGCCCAGTATGCGCATCGGTCTGCTGCGCCTAACCGACAGTGCGCCTGTCGTTGTCGCCCATGAGTTCGGCTTCTTCGCCGATGAGGGCGTCGAGGTCGAACTGGCAGTGGAGCCTTCCTGGGCCAATATCGCGGATAAACTCGCCTTTGGCGTCCTCGACGCCGCGGTGATCGTGCCGCCGCTCGCCTTTGCGGTCGAACTGGGTTTGCGCGGGACGGCGCAGCCACTCATTATCCCCTATGCGATTAGCGCTGGCGGCAATGCGATCACGCTCAGCCGTTCGCTCGCGCAGGAGACCCACGAGCGCGCCAACCGCGAGGGCGTTTCGATCGTCGAGGCGCTGGGGGCGTGCTTGCGCGCACGGAGCGTCACGCTCGGCGTTGTCCACGCCTATTCCACGCATAATCTTCTGCTGCGCTACTGGCTCGCCACGGCAGGGGTCGAGGCCGGCCGCGACTTCAAGCTCGCCGTCGTTCCCCCGGCGCGCGCCGTGGAGACCCTGATCGCGGGGCAGATTGCAGGATTTTGCGCGGGGGCGCCCTGGGGCGACGTCGCGCGCCGTGCCGGCGTTGGCGCAACGGTCGCGACCTCGCGCGACATCTGGCGAAATGCGCCGGAGAAGGCGCTCGCCGTCCGGACGCATTGGGCCGACGAAAGGCCCGAAGCGCTCGCGGGCGTGATCCGCGCTCTGCTGCGGGCCGCGAAATTTTGCGACAATTCGGAGAATGGGACTTACACCGCAGCCCTGCTTTCGCGGCGCAAATATCTCGACGTCAATTCGCACGCGATCCTTGCCGGCTTGCCCGGCGCGTCAGCGCCCGAAAAGGGCTGCATCTTCTTTCGGGGCGCGGCGACCTTCCCGTGGCGCTCCCACGGATTGTGGTTTCTCAGCGAGATGCGGCGCTGGGGATTGGTCGATGGGAGCATCGACCTGCGCGCGCTGGCCGAGCGCGTCTATCGTCCCGATCTCTATCGCTCCGCCATCGCGCATTTGGGCGAACCGGCGTCCTTGGCTGATTGGAAACATGAAGGCGCCCATGACGCGCCGTGGTCGCTTCAGGCCGCGCCAACGCCCATCGATATGCCCGCCGACCGCTTTTGCGATGGCGGGGTATTCGATCCAGAAGCAATTGCCGGAGCCTCCGCCTCCACCAAAGCTGCGCTGCACAAACTTTAAGCCTCAATGTGCGACGTTTAAGCAGAACCGGACGTCTCGTCCAAGCCGCTCACGGGCAACGCCAGCGCATCCGAAGCAAAGCGCGTACGGCTCCGCTTCAAAGAAAAATGCGATAAATCAAAGGCAACACCTGCCGTAGCCGTTCCGTGCCAGTTGCGGTGCAGAGCGATTGGCGCGGGGCTTGCTTCGCTAAGACATCGGCGCGTGGACGATACGCAGCCGATTGATCGTCGCGTAATGGCGGGCGGCGGTCGTAACAATCCAGTTTTCCTGCGAGCTAATGGCGGTTCGCATCCGGATCAGGTCCGGCAGCGCTATGCGTTGAAACTGCGAGCCATATCCATGAAAAGCGCATTTCTCAAAGCGGGTCATCTACCCACTCTCGTCGCCTGTTTTCTCTATTTCGATCTGAGCTTCGCAGTCTGGGTGCTGCTTGGACCGCTGGCTGTTTTCATCGCCGAAGACCTGCATCTCGATCCCGGCCAGAAAGGTCTGATGGTCGCGACGCCGATCCTCGCCGGGGCGCTGCTCCGGATGGTCAACGGAATTCTCGTTGGTCAATGGAATGCGCGACGCACCGGCCTCGTGATGCAGCTCGTCGTGATCGCAGGTCTGCTCGCGGCGTGGCAGTTCGGGTTGCATAGTTTCCCGCAAGTTCTCGCCCTGGGCCTCGCGCTCGGCGTCGCCGGCGCCTCCTTCGCCATCGCCCTGCCTATGGTGTCCTATTGGTATCCGCCGCAGCAGCAGGGCATCGCGCTCGGCCTCACCGGCGCGGGCAATTCCGGGACGGTGTTCGCCTCGTTGTTCGCGCCGGCGCTGGCGCTGGCCTTCGGCTGGCGCAATGTGCTCGGCCTCGCCGCCTTGCCGCTTCTTGCGGTCTTTGTCTTCTTCCTCCTCGCGGCCAAGGACAGCCCCAAATCGCCGCCGCGCAAGACCTTCGCGGATTATGCGCGCCTGTTGCGCAAAAGCGACGCCTGGTGGCTGATGTTCTTCTACAGCGTCAGCTTCGGCGGCTTCGTCGGCCTTGCGTCCTTCCTGCCAATCTATTTTCATGATCAGTATCATCTCTCCGCCGTGACCGCGGGATATTTCACGGCGGGCTGCGTCTTCGCGGGCTCTTTCGCGCGGCCCTTCGGCGGTGCGCTCGCCGACCGCATCGGCGGCACGCGCGCCCTATCGGTGATCTACGCCATCGTCGCCGTCACGTTGTTAACGGTCGCCAAGGGCGTGCTGCCTGCATTCGGCACGCTCGGCATCATTGTCGTCGCGATGACGTCGCTAGGCATGGGCAATGGCGCGGTGTTCCAGCTCGTGCCGCAGCGCTTCGGGCGCGATGTCGGGCTGATGACCGGATTGGTCGGCATGACCGGCGGCGTCGGCGGCTTCTACCTCGCTGCGAGCCTCGGCTACGCCAAACAGTTCAGCGGCAGCTACGACCTCGGCTTTGGCGTGTTCGCGGTCCTGGCTATCGCGGCCTGGGGCGGGATCGTCGCGGTGCGCCTTCGCTGGCGGGAGGACGCTGCGATTCCCGCCGGCGTCCGCGTCTGAGGAGGGTGCGACATGAACATGATTTCAGATCCGCGTGAACGCCTCGTCGTCATCGGCAATGGCATGGCCGGCATGCGCACGGTCGAGGAACTGCTGAAGCATGAGGCCGGCCAACGCTACCGCATCACCGTGTTCGGAGCCGAACCGCACCTCAACTACAACCGCATCATGCTCTCGAGCGTCCTCGCCGGCGACAAAAGCTTCGATGAGATCATCATCAATTCGCGTGAATGGTATGACGACAACGACATTCGTCTTTTCAGCGGCGACGCGGTCACGGCGATCGACCGCAACGCGAGGACCGTCGTCGCCGCGAGCGGCCTTACCGCGCCTTATGATCGACTGTTGATCGCCACCGGCTCGCGGCCCGTGGCGCCGCCGATTCCCGGTCTCGGCCTGCCGGGCGTCTGCGCCTTCCGCGACCTCGCCGATGTCGACAAGATGCTGGCGGCCGCGCGCACCCACAAGCGCGCCGTCGTGATCGGCGGCGGGCTGCTCGGCCTCGAAGCGGCCTGGGGTCTCAAGCAACGCGGCATGTCGGTGGCGCTTGTCCATCTGATGCCGACGCTGATGGAGCGCCAGCTTGACGCCGCCGCCGGACAACTGCTGCAACGCGATCTCGACCGGCGCGGCATCGCGTTCTTCACCAACGGGCAGACCGAGGAGATCCTCGGCGTCGAGCGCGCCGAGGGCGTCCAACTTGCCGACGGGCGCTTCATTCCCGCCGATCTCGTGGTGCTCGCCATCGGCATCCGCCCCAACATCGATCTCGCGCGAGCGGCGGGACTGGACGTCAATCGCGGCATCGCCGTCTTCGACGACATGCGCACCAGCGATCCGGACATTTTCGCCGTCGGCGAGTGCGTCGAACATCGCGGCCAGGTCTTCGGCCTGGTTGCGCCGCTGTGGGATCAGGCGAAGGTCTGCGCCGCGCAGCTCGCCGGCGATGAGACGGCCGCCTTCGCCGTCAAGGCGCTTTCGACCAGCCTGAAGATCACCGGCGTCGATGTCTTTTCGGCCGGCGCGCTGATGGCCGCCGATGAGACTGACGACGAGATCACCCTGCGCGACGATTCGCGGGGCCTCTACAAGAAGATCGTCATGCGCGACGGCAAACTCGTGGGCGCGGTGCTCTACGGCGAGGTGGCCGATGGGCAATGGTATCTGCAACTCATGCGCGACAAGGTGGATGTGAGCGAGCTGCGCGAACGCCTCGTCTTCGGCCGCGCCTTCGCCGAAGCCGGAATCAGCGAACCGGCCGGGCCGGACTTCGCCGCCATGCCGGACGGCGCGCAGATCTGCGGTTGCAACGGCGTGTCGAAAGGAGCCATCGTCGGCGCCATACGGGACAGGAAACTGACTTCCCTCGCGGATGTGCGCGCCCACACCAAGGCGTCAGCCTCCTGCGGCCAATGCACCTGTCAGGTCGAGGGTCTGCTCGCCTTCGTGGCGGGCGTCGACGCCAGGCCGGCCAGAAAGACGCTGTGCGAATGCACCGACGCTAGCCATGACGAGATCCGGGAGGCGATCCTTGCGCAGAACCTCAAGACGATGCAGGAGGTGCGCGCCGCGTTCGGCTGGAAGAAGCCGGAGGGTTGTTACAAATGCCGGCCCGCGCTGAACTATTATCTCCTTTGCGCGTGGCCCGGCGAATATCGCGATGATTCCCGCTCGCGCTTCGTCAATGAACGCGTCCACGCCAATATCCAGAAGGATGGCACCTATTCCGTGGTGCCGCGTATGTGGGGCGGTCTCACCACGCCAGCCGAACTGCACGCCATCGCCTCGGTCGCGGAAAAGTTCAACATTCCGACGGTCAAGGTTACGGGCGGCCAGCGCATCGACCTGCTTGGCGTCAGGAAGGAAGACCTGCCCGCCGTCTGGGGCGATCTCAACAAGGCGGGCCTCGTCTCCGGCCATGCCTACGCCAAGGGCTTGCGCACGGTGAAGACTTGCGTCGGCAGCGAATGGTGCCGGTTCGGCACGCAGGATTCGACCGGCCTCGGCGTCAAGCTTGAGAAGATGTGCTGGGGTTCGTGGACGCCGCACAAGGTCAAGCTCGCGGTGTCAGGGTGCCCGCGCAATTGCGCCGAAGCGACCATCAAGGATTTGGGCGTCGTCTGCGTCGAGGCCGGTTACGACATTCTTGTCGGCGGCAATGGCGGCATCGAGGTGCGCGTCACCGATCCCCTTGTTCGCGTGGGCACGGAAGAGGAGGTGCTGGAGCATGCCGGCGCCTTTCTCCAGCTCTATCGCGAGGAGGCGCATTATTTCGAGCGCACCGCGCCCTGGATCGCCCGGGTCGGCGTCGCCTATGTGAAGAAGCGGCTGGTTGATGACGCCGAGGGCCGGCGCGCTCTTTACGCGCGCTTCCTGCATTCCCAAAGCTTCGTACAGGAAGATCCCTGGGCTGAGCGGGCGAAAGGCGCGGACGCTCATGAATTCGCCCCGCTGCCGGCGCTCGTGGAGGCGTGACATGGATCTCGTCTGGAAGAACATCGGCCCGCTTGACAACATTCCCGTTCAGGGCGCGCGGCGGCTCTGCTTCGGCCATCGCGGCCGGCCGATAGCTGTTTTCCGCACGGGCGAGGACCGCGTTTTCGCGCTCATCGACGAATGTCCCCACCGCAAGGGCCCGCTCTCCGAAGGGATCATATCTGGCGACGCCGTAACCTGCCCGCTGCACAATTGGGTGATTGATCTGACGAGTGGCTTGGCCTTGGCGCCGGACGAGGGCGACACGCTGACTCTACCGGTCCGGATCGTGGCGGGCGACGTTCATGTCGGGCTGCCGCTCGCCGCCGAGGAAGCAGCGTGACGGCGCTCCGGACTACCTGTCCCTATTGCGGGGTCGGGTGTGGCGTTTCCGTAGTTGACGGGGCGCCTCGGGGCGACAGCGATCATCCGGCGAATTTTGGGCGGCTCTGTTCCAAAGGGGCGGCGCTCGGGAATACGCTTGCGCTGCCGGACCGTCTGACCACGCCGATGATGCACGGCCGGCAAGCGGATTGGGATCAGGCGCTCGGATTCATCGCGGCGGAGTTCATGCGCATCCGCGATGCGCATGGGCCGGATGCGATCGCCTTCTATGTCTCCGGCCAGTTCCTGACCGAAGACTATTATGTCGCCAACAAGCTGATGAAGGGCTTCATCGGTTCGGGCAATATCGACACCAATTCGCGGCTCTGCATGGCGTCCTCTGTGGCGGGCCATGTGCGCGCTTTCGGCGAGGATGTCGTGCCGGGCTGCTACGAAGATCTGGAAGAAGCCGATCTCGTCGTCCAGGTCGGCAGCAACATGGCTTGGTGCCATCCCGTGCTCTATCAGCGCCTGATGGCGGCGCGCGAGAAACGCGGAACCAAGATCGTCAATATCGATCCGCGCCGCACCGTCACCGCCGAAATGGCCGACCTGCATTTGCCGCTTGCCCCGGGCATGGACGTGCTGCTGTTCAACGGTCTGCTCGCCTATCTCGCCGACGCTGGCGCGCTGGATCGGGATTGGATCGATGCTCATGTGTCCGGCTTCGACGCCGCGCTTGCCGCCGCGCGGCGATCAGCGCCTTCCATTGAGGCCGTCGCAGCGGCCGCCGATCTGGCGGCGGAAGATGTGCGCCAGTTCTACGACCGCTTCGCCCGCACCGAGCGCGTGGTGACGCTCTATTCTCAAGGGGTCAATCAATCCGTGAACGGCGCTGACAAGGTCAACGCCATCCTTAACTGCCATCTCGCCACCGGGCGGATCGGGCGGCCCGGCATGGGGCCGTTCTCGCTGACCGGACAGCCCAATGCGATGGGCGGGCGCGAGGTTGGCGGCCTCGCCAACCAGCTCGCTGCGCATATGGGCTTCGCCCCCGAAGACATCGATCGCGTGCGCCGGTTCTGGAATGCGCCGCGCATCGCGACGCGGCCAGGCCACAAGGCCGTGGATATGTTTGAAGCCGTCGCGGATGGCCGCATCAAGGCGATCTGGATCGCCGCGACCAATCCGGCCGACAGCATGCCGCGCGCCGGGCGCGTGCGCGAGGCGCTGGCGAAATGTCCGCTGGTGATCGTCTCCGACGCCTGGCCGACCGACACAACCGCTCTCGCCCATATCCTGCTGCCCGCGGCGAGCTGGGCCGAAAAGGACGGAACCGTCACCAATTCCGAGCGGCGGATATCGCGCCAGCGCGCCTTCCGCGCCGCGCCGGGAGATGCGCGGCCCGACTGGTGGATGTTCGCGCAAGTTGCGCGTCGCATGGGCTGGGAGAAAGCGTTTGCTTTTGCGGGAGCCGCCGCCATCTTCCGTGAGCACGCGGCCTTGTCGTCGTTTGAGAACGAGGACGCCCGCGTATTCGATATCGGCGCGCTGGCTGGGCTGAATGACGCAGCCTATGACGCGCTGGCGCCCGTGCAATGGCCTTGCCCGAAACCGGGTCGGGGCCGGTCGGGAGCGCGCCTTTTCGCGCGCGGCGGCTTCCCGACGCCCGATGGCCGCGCGCGCATGCTCGCGCTCGCAGCGCCGTGTGGCGAGCGCCAGGCCGATTACCCGCTCACTCTCAACACGGGCCGGGTACGCGACCAGTGGCATACGATGACCCGCACCGGCCGCGTGCCGCATCTGATGAAGCACGCCGCCGGGCCGCGCCTCGCGCTGCATCCGCTCGACGCCGCCCGGCGGGGGATTGAAGACGGCGGCCTCGCGCGGATCGAAAGCCCGTATGGGAGCGCTGTCCTGCGCGTGAGCATTGACGCCGCGATGCGCGTCGGCGACGCATTCGCGCCGATGCACTGGACGGATCAGTTCTCATCCTCTGGTCCCATCGATCGGCTGGTGCATGCCGCAACCGATCCCGTCTCGGGCCAGCCAGACCTCAAGGGAACCAGGGTGCAGGCCGTGGCTGTCGCCGAGGCGTGGCGCGGGTTGCTGCTGCGCCGCGCCGCACGCGATCCCGTCCTCGGCGATACGGCGCATTGGTCCAAGGCGCCGGTCGCCACCGGTTTCGCTTATGAAATGTCCGGCTGGACGCCGCTCGTGGAGCTGGTCTATTCTGAACAGGCTCTGCGGAACCTTCTTCAGGCGCCCGAAGAGGCTGAACTCGTCTCCTATTCCGACCCGAAAAGGGCGGTGTTCCGCTATGCGGCCCTGGTTGGCCGCCGATTGGAGGCTTGTGTGTTCTTCGCCGCGCCGCGCGCGACCTTCCCGGAGGCTGAACAGGCGTCGCGTTTGCTCGGCGAAGCCCTTGATCCGATCGCACGGATTTCGCTTCTGGCAGGCCTCCAGCCGGGCGCCGCGCAAAGCGGCGATATCGTCTGCTCGTGCTTCTCGGTCAGCGAGGCGGCTATCCGCAGCGCGATCCGAACAGGAAAGCTTGCGAGCGCCGCCGAGATCGGCGCCGTCCTCCACGCTGGAACCAATTGCGGCTCCTGCGTTCCCGAACTCAAGAAGCTGCTCGCGGCCGACGCCGCCCGGCTCTCCAAGGCGGCGTGACGTGACAGGCCCGCTCGACGGACTGACAATTCTGGTGCCCGAAAGCCGGGAGCTTGATCTCTTCGTGCGGCTGCTGGAGGCGGAAGGAGCCGCCGCCGTGCGCTGCCCGCTAGTGCAAATCCTCGATCTCGAGGAAACCGCCGAGGCCGAAGCCTGGATCGAACGCGTCATCGCAGGGGCGTTTCAGGATGTGATCTGGCTCACTGGCGAAGGTCTACGGCGCCTCATGCCCATCGCCGAGCGCAAGGGATGCCGCGCGGCGTTCGTCGAGGCGCTTGGCCGCGCGCGCATGATCACCCGCGGCCCCAAGCCGGTCCGCGCCCTGCGCGAACTCGGCCTTCAGGTAGGGCTTGCAGCCGAGGCGCCAACCTCGCAAGGCGTGCTCGACGCGCTGGCCGCGGAGGACATCCGTGGCCGCTCCATCGGCGTGCAGCTCTATCCGGGCGATGCGGGCTCGCTCATCGCGGGCTTGCGCGACCGCGGCGCCGAGCCGTTCCCCGTTACGCCCTATCGTTACGCTTCGCAGGCCGAAGCCGGGCAGATCGTGGACGCGATCCATATGTTGGCGGCAGGCCGGATCGGCATGATCGCCTTCACGAGTTCGCCGCAAGTCGAGCGGCTTGTCGCCGTCGCGCGCGAGGCCGGGCTTGAGGCTCAATTGGGCGAAGTCTTCGCGCGCGTCCGCATGGCCGCCGTCGGGCCGGTCGTCGAGGAGACGCTGCGCCGCCATGGCGTCGCAAATATTCTGTGTCCGGACAGCAGTTTTCACCTCAAGCCGCTGGTGCGCGCGATCGCAGCAGCCTGGAGCGCGCGGTGAGATCCGTCAGATTTCCCGGCGCCGCCCTGTAAGAAAAGCGCCGCCACCATCGGCGGGTCGGCCAAGAAGGCGAAGCGGGCAGCGCGCTCTGGCGGGGCGACGCGCTATTGAGGCTGATCAATGATTGTCTGTTGAACTGGACGACAATTCGAGGCTTCTCAAAAGGATCGCGGGCCATGTCGTTCGTCCAAAGCGATAGAGGCGCTGAAAAGTCCGAGAAATTTATTGCGCCGAGCAAAAGGGACGTGCTGATTCCGCCTGTCGGCTTGGCGGGCGTCTTGAGCCGACCGGCCGATGCCGCAGCTTTGGTCATTTTTGCGCACGGCAGTGGTTCGAGCCGTTTCAGTCCGCGCAATGTGCTGGTCGCGGACGCATTAAATCGACGCGGCATCGCGACGCTCCTGTTCGACCTTTTGCTACCCGGCGAAGACGAAGATCGCAGAAACGTCTTCGACGTCCGCCTTCTCGCGCAGCGGCTGGTTGACGCGGTGCGCTGGGCTGAGAGCGAATCCGATGTCGCGGGGCTATCCCTCGGGTTGTTTGGGGCAAGCACAGGCGCAGCCGCTGCTCTCGTCGCAGCGGCTTCGCTTGGAACGCGCATTGGAGCCGTCGTTTCCCGCGGCGGCCGTCCCGATCTCGCCGACGGCGCGCTTGATCTGGTCAAAACGCCAACGCTTCTGATTGTCGGGGGGCGCGATTTCGGCGTGATCGAACTCAATCGATCGGCTCTGGAGCGCCTCCGATGCGAAAAGGTCCTTGCCGTCGTGCAAGGCGCGACGCATTTGTTTCCCGAACCGGGTGCGCTCGAGGAGGTCGTGGAGCTCGCCGCCCAGTGGTTCGAACGTTGCCTCCTCACCGAGAACGGCGAGCCGGGTCGAAAGCCTCGAAGCTGATGAAGGCGAGAAATCATGAGCTTGTTTGCGAACAGACAGGACGCTGGCCGCCGGTTGGCCAAAGCCCTCTTGAGCTACAGGAATCGGCATCCCGTGGTTCTCGCGCTCCCGCGCGGGGGCCTACCAGTCGCCGCCGAGGTTGCGTCGTCCCTAGACGCTCCCATCGACCTTGTTCTGGTCCGCAAGATCGGCCTGCCATCTCAGCCCGAATTGGCCATGGGAGCGGTCGTCGATGGCGGCGCGCCTATCGTCGTTCGCAACAATGACGTGATCCTCTGCGCCGGCGTCGCTGCAGATGAATTCGATGCGGTGTGCGCTATGGAGCTCGCGGAGATCGAACGCCGGCGACAACGCTACGTCGGGGACCGTCCCCGGGTGGAGATTGCGGGGAAGACGGCGATCGTCATCGATGATGGCATCGCCACTGGCGCCACAATGAAGGCCGCTTTGCGGGCAATTCGCATGCGTGGGCCAAAGGAGCTCGTACTTGCAGTTCCCGTTGCTCCAGCAGAGACGATCGAGGACCTGCGCGGGGAGGTCGATGCTTTGATTTGTCTAGCGACGCCAGCGATCTTTGGCGCGATCGGATATTTCTACGACGACTTCCGACAGGTGAGTGATGATGAAGTTATCTCCATTCTTCATCGCTTCCCGCCAAAACAGTCGAGTCCCGCGGCGTGAGGCGCGGCGCTGCTCCCGTCGAGGAGGCTTATGACGTTGACGCGCTTACCGGAATGATCTCTTTTTTATCCATCGACTCATGCACAGCCATCATCAATCTTGATATAGAAGGGGTCTTTCACGGTCGCTTTTGGCCGAGAGCCTCTGTAGGCAATGTGCGACTGGCTTTGTGAAGCGCTTCAATGTCGTCTTCACGCTGCTTCGCCAGCAACTCTTGGGATCTGGTCAATGATGAAACTCGTGGTCACAGCGACTGGCCTGATCGCCTCGCTCGTCTTCTCCTGTTCCGCCTCTGCGCAATCTGTCGATCTATCCGTCGGACGACGCCTTGCCGAGACAACCTGCGGCGTTTGTCACCAGATCGACGCCGCGTCGCCCCAAAGTCCCAACCCCGATGCGCCGAGCTTCGTTGAGATCAGCCGGATGACTTCGATGACCGTACTTGCGATCAAGGTCTTTCTGCGTTCTTCGCACGCACTATGCCAAACATCATATTGACTCCCGAGGAAATCGATTCCGTCGCCGCCTATATCGTGAGCCTTGCAGGGGAAATGAGCTGCGCAGGTGGGCTGCCCGGAACGAAGAGGCATCTATAAGCCGAACGGATAGGTGTCGGGCGCGCCGTGCGGCCGGCCGCCCGATGAGCGGCGTCACCGCGCTGAGTTTGTTCAAACCAGACATAGGCGTCAAATTGGTCGGACAGGATGGCCTGGAAATAGTGGCTCGAGAGTTCCGTTTCCGGGCGGTAGATCACGCCAATGGCGCGCTCGAGCCGGGGCTCCGACAGGACATCGCGCAGTTCACGTTTGTGGGATCCCCGCCAGTCGGTCAGTGATCGCTCGACGCCGGTCTGCCGAAAGACGCGCTCATAGCTGTCTGCGCGGGCGGCAACCACGGTCTTAACTTCCATCGGCCCATCCCAGTCGCTCGCGGCGGCGACCTTCCCCCGATCCGTGCCGAAGCCGATGAGCGCCGCGGAATTTCCGAAGGCCGAGCGGCACAGCTCGCCAATGTTGAATTCGCCCTGCCAGCCCATGCTTGTGGCCGCTGCGTTGCCGATGTGAGAATTATGCGCCCAGACAACTGCTCTAGCGTCGGCGCCGCGCGCGTCAAGCAACCGCAGGAGCGTCTCGAACATGTGGCGGTCACGCAGATTCCATGAATCCCTGGAACTGCGGTACATCAGCCGATAGTAATGTTCGGCCGCCAGCACGATCCGCGCGTTCTGCGTCGCGTTGAAGAAGGATTCACCGTCGCGGCGCACGTAAGTCGAGTCTGCTCTCAAGAAGGGCGCGCAGTTCCGCGACCACACCGTCCTCGCAAGGAGACTTGGCGAGATGGAGCGCGGCGCGGCCGTAGCCGCCAGGATCATCCTGCCAGGGCGTGAGGCACCCATAGCGCTTCCGCGCCGCTTTGGCTTCCTCCGCGTCAACCCGATCAAGATAGGCGAGAACGGCCGCGATCGAGGCGCCCAGACTGTAAATGTCGAGCCCTCGAAACTGCGTTCGCGCTCTTGGCGGAAGCGCGTGGTTATGCGCGCGGAGCCACTCCACAAAGTCATGAACCTCGACATTTCGCCACATCCAGGTCGGGAAGCGTGCGAAGGCCTCCTCGGATGACGGTTCGTGCGCATGGTGGCGAACGTGGCGATCGATCCGCGCGGCGTCCGGCCAGTCCGCTTCGACGGCGACGATGTTAAATCCGTGCTTTTCGATGAGGCGCCGCGTGATCGCCGCGCGCGCCCTGTAGAATTGCGACGTGCCGTGTGTCGCCTCGCCGAGAAGGACGACCTTTGCGTCGGCGAAACGGTCAAAAAATGGTCCGAAATCTCCAGCTTCATCAGGCTCCGGCACAGGTTCGCAAAAAGCGCGAACAATCGCGGCCGCTTCATCTGCGCTCTTGGCGCGCAGTAGCCTGTGAAGCGAGGAAATCAGCCATGCGAAGCGCCCGGATTAAAGTACATCGTGCTTGCCGATGATGAAAACCATGCTGGCTCGTGCGCGTCCAGCAAGGGCATCGCCAGCAATGCGATCACGGCGAAAACAGGTTTGGCCAAACTTGATGCTTGGCCAAATCCTTGAATCCACCGCGGCCGGCATCTTTCCGCGTCCATGGCCCTCTTAGACGAGGGGTTTGGCCGGACTACGCATCTCGCGGGCGCAATCCTCGATCTGGCGCTGGGCTGCGGCGAAGGCGTCCTTGATCGCCACCAGAACATGCTCATGCTCTTGCGCGTCGCCGTGCGTTCTGCTGACGATGACGTCCTTATGTTCCGGCAGCGCAATCCGGATATCGATTTTGAAAAGATCGCCATGGCGATGTCGCGTCTGCGGCACGATGACCGTCACGCGGCAACTCGTGATCCGATCGAAGAATTTTTCGAGGCGCTTGGCCTGTCTTTCGATTTCCGACCGGACGGCTTCCGAGGGCTCGGAATTCTGGAAGGCGATTTCAAGTGGCGTTTGCATATGATGTTCCCTCGTTTTGGCCCCAGTTCAGAGGCGTCCCATCTCGAATCCATCGCAGGACAGGTCAAACTTCGAGAGGCCTTCTTCGAGATAGTCTGACACCAGCGGAATCCCGATCAGATAATCAGAAGTTGACCCCTCGCGCCGGCTTCGCGCCTCCGCGACGGCGTCATCCCATTCGTCGGTGGAAAAATCGCCGCGGCCGAGCCAGCACAATGCGACCAGTTCGCATTGTTCGTCTTCATCCATGGCGTCGATGAAAGCCTTCAACTCCTTTCGGACGCTGTCATCCTTTCCGCTTTCGAATACGCTCGCGAAATTATCGTCTGAGGCGTTGGAATCATCGGACTCCTGACCCTCGACCTGTACGTCGAACTCACGCGCCTTGACGATGACGAAGCAGACCTTGTCGGGATTGATCTCGGGCATTGTTGGCCTCATTCGGCTCCGTTGCCGATTTCCTCTTCTAGTCCCTTGTTGAAAGGAGAGTCTTGCGAAAGATCAATTTCTTAAAAGCGCTTTTGCGTACGACGCAGAAGATGGAGACTGAGGCGGCGATTTAATCTCGCCGCGCCGACGTCCCGCGGCTTCCCGGCCCTTGCCTTGCCGGGATCATCTGGTCTTGCTACCGCCGCGCGGCCTCAACGGCGATGCGGGCGGGCGTAACTTGCCGCAGAGCCGAAAGAAGATCGACACTGTGATCCCGTCGAGGCCGATAGCAGTTCGGTCATCGTAGTGGCCCGAATCCCATTTTGATCAGGATCAAGCTAATGCGGTGCACCTATGCTAGAGTTGAATAAAGTATATCGCGCAGAATATTGAAGCCGTGAAAAGGCATGATCCATATTCGCGCCTTTTGCGTAGCAACGCCTCTATATCGTAGTTAGTAAATCTAATATCCTAACTTCGCTCAAAATTGAGCCGGGCAAGACGGCGGTCGGCGGAAAAATCCAAAACGGGCATGCCGTTAGGTTCCCAAGCGATCTCGTTGGGATCGTAATTAAAGTTGTCGAGGATCCCGCCTTGGTCGCATGATGCGAGGGATCTGGGAAGGAGACGAGGATGGACGCGGCAGCAAAGTTACAGTCCACGGCGCCGGCCGACGATCTCGAGAAAATTCCTGTCGAGCAAGTGCTTCGCAAGCTTTTGGTAAACGCGGATCTCGGGCTGAGCTCGGCCGAGGCGGCGCAGCGGCTGGTCAAATACGGTCCCAATGCTCTCGTCGAAAAGCATGTGAGCTGGGTGCGGAAAATTCTGGCGCATTTCACCGGGCCGATCGCCTACATGATCGAGGCCGCCGCCCTCGTCTCGGCGATCCTTCAACATTGGCAGGACTTCGCCATCATCATGGCGCTGCTGCTGTTTAATGTCGGGCTCGAATTATGGCAGGATTTCAAGTCGACAAACGCGCTCGCCGCTTTGAAAGCAGGTCTCGCGCCGCAAGCGACGGCTCTGCGGGACGGCGAGTGGGAAACCATCGACGCGGCGACGCTGGCGCCGGGCGATATCGTCAAGATCCGCCTTGGCGTAATCGTTCCCGCGGATTTGCGCCTGATCGGCGGCGATGAAGCGTCGATCGATCAGGCGGCTCTGACCGGCGAATCCTTGCCCGTCGCCAAAAGGGTTGGCGACGAGGCCTATTCCGGCAGCGTCGTCAAGCAGGGCGAAATGGAAGGCGTCGTCATCGCCACGGGCGGCGATACATTCTTTGGCAGGACCGCGAAGCTCGTCGCCGGCGCCGGCTCTGTGAGCCATGCGCAAAAGGCGATGTTCGAGATCGGCAATTTCCTGATCATCATCGCGCTCATTCTCGCTTTCGCGATGGTCGGCGTCAGCGTCTATCGCGACGTCGTCGTCTCCCATACATGGGGCGTCGCGGCGCTCCTCGACATCCTGCAATTCGTTCTCATTTTGCTCATCGCCTCAATTCCCGTGGCGATGCCGGCGGTGTTCTCGATCACCATGGCGCTGGGCGCGTTGGCCCTCTCGAAAGAAAAGGCGATCGTCTCACGCTTGTCGGCCATCGAAGAAATGGCTGGCGTCGACATTTTATGCTCGGACAAGACAGGCACGCTAACCAAGAATGAATTGACCATCGGCGAGCCGATCTTGTTCGCGGGCGAGGATGCGCAGGATTGCATTCTCGCCGCCGCGCTCGCGTCGAAAATCGAGGATCGCGATGCGATCGACACGGCGGTCATCAATGCTCTGATAGACAAGGATGACCTGAAGAAGTTCAAGGTGCAAAAGTTCATCCCGTTCGATCCCGTAACGAAGCGCACCGAAGCCGTGGTCATCGACGAAGCGGAAAAATCGTGGCGGGTCGCGAAGGGCGCGCCGCAGGCGATCGCCAATCTGGCCGAGCCGGCGGCCGATATCGCCGCCAGGATCAAAAGCACTGTCGAGGATCTCGCCGGGCGCGGCTTCCGCGCCCTCGCGATCGCCCGTTCGGACGATGACGGGAAAAGCTGGTCGATGCTCGGCGTGTTGCCAATGTTCGATCCGCCGCGCGATGATTCCAAGACGACGATTGAAAACGCGATGGCGAAGGGCGTGCGGGTGAAGATGGTCACCGGCGACGACACGGCGATCGCGCGCGAAACGGCGCGCCAGCTTGGCCTCGGCACGAATATCATCCCCGCCGCGGACGCTTTCCCGAAGGATATGGATCCAAACAATGTTCCGGCGTCCATCGCCGACGCAATCGAGCGGGCGGATGGCTTCGCCCGCGTGTTTCCTGAGCATTAAGTATGCGATCGTAAAGGCGCTGCAGGCGCGCGGCCACCTCGTTGCGATGACGGGCGACGGCGTCAATGATGCGCCGGCGCTGAAGCAGGCCGATTGCGGAACTGCCGTCTCGGGCGCGACGGACGCGGCGCGCAGCGCGGCCGCGCTGATATTGACTGCGCCGGGCCTCTCGGTCATCAACAGCGCCATTGACGAGGCGCGTCGAATCTTCGGACGCATCACCAGCTACACGATCTACCGCGTCGCCTTGACCATGGACATCATGTTCCTCGTCGTCCTTGCGACTATCTTCTTGGGCTTCAGACCCTTGACCGCGGTCATGATCGTCATCATGTCATTGCTCGACGATATTCCAATCATGACCATCGCTTATGACAACACGCCGGTCAGCGAACAGCCGATCCGCTGGAACATGCCGAAGGTGCTTGGCATCGCCAGCGTTTTGGGCCTGTTTTCGGTGGTCCAGTCTTTCGGCATGCTGCTGGCTGGCATCGAAACATTGGGTGATCCGCAGGCGCAGGCTCTCTTTGGGTTTTCGACGTCAGCCGAGCTGCAAACCGCCATGTTCCTGCAACTCGTCGCCGGCGGCCACCTGCTGCTTCTCGTAACGCGCACTGAGCGCTGGTTTCTGAGGTCGCCCTTTCCGGCTCCGGCGCTCTTTCTGGCGATCGTGTTGACGCAGGTCATCGCGATCCTGATGAGCGCATTCGGCTGGCTGGTCGAGCCGATTTCCTGGCGCCTTATTGGATGGGTCTGGGCATATAATATCGTGTGGATGTTCGCGCTCGGCGTCATTCGCCTGATCGCCGACGCCTCAATCGAGAACCGCACCGTCCGGGCGCGCAAGAGCGTCGCCATCGTGAACCAGCCGCTGCATCCGAATGCACATTAAATTCGCTCGAGGGTTGGGAGTTGATCATGGACTTTCGCGAAATGTTTTTCGTCGATCCCCAAAAGCCGCTAAAACTCAAGAACCTTGATCCCGCGTTCAAGGGGCGTCACGAAAACGCTGAAGCCGCGGCTGCGGAAACAGAGCATTATCGCGGCAAGCTCGCGAGCCGCCAGTCGCTCCTTTATGCCGAGAAAAAACACTCGGTCTTGATCGTCCTTCAGGCGCTCGACGCCGGCGGCAAGGACGGGACGGTCGATCATGTCTTCGCGGCTCTCAATCCGCAAGGCGCCAACGTCACGGGGTTCAAGCAACCAACGCCCCTCGAACTCGACCACGACTTTCTCTGGCGCATTCACCCTCACGCGCCGGCCAAGGGGGAAGTGGCGATCTTCAATCGCTCGCATTATGAAGACGTCCTCGTCACTCGCGTGCACAAAATGATCGACAAGGCGACCTGGACCGCGCGCTATCAGCGCATCCGCGATTTCGAAAAGGAACTGGTTGAAAACGGCACGACAATTTTGAAGTTTTTTCTGCACATCAGCAAGGAAGAGCAGCTTGCGCGATTCGCCGCGCGTCTCGATGATCCGGCGCGAAACTGGAAAATCAGCGAATCGGACTATAGCGAGCGGAAGCTATGGGACGACTACATCCTCGCATTCGAGGAGGCGTTGAGCGCGACGAGCACGCATGATGCGCCCTGGTACGTGGTCCCTGCGAATCATAAATGGTTCCGCAATCTGGCGGTATCGCAGATCGCCGCTGACGCCATGGACGACCTTAACATGGCGTACCCGCCGCCGACCGTCGATCTCGCCGACATCAAGAGGAAATACCACGCGGCGCGACAGGAGGAGAAAACAGAAGAGAATTAGCGCTGGACCCTTTTGATCTAAGATCCGGGCCGCGGCGCGGCGCCTTTGTCAGCGCGAGGGTTTTGAAGGGGGCGATCGGCGTCCGCTTGAAGGACGCCGCTTTGCACCGCGTCGATCGCCTCATGAAGCGTGTTGAAGAGCCGCGCCTCGCCGACTGCGGCCGTTACGCCATGCCGGTCGAGGTCGGATCGCAAGAACGCGTTGACGCGGGCAAAGACCACATTGACGTCTCGGACGGCCAGTTCGCGGAGAAGATCTCGAACGGACTGCGCTGCGGAGTAGTCGATATCCGTAATCGCGCCAGCATCAATGATGAACCATTGGACCGGATTTGGCGCTTGCTCGACCAAAGCGCGAACCTCGTCCGCGAAGCGGTTGTCATTCGCGTAGAATAGATCGGCGTCGAAGCGATAGACGATCAGTCCCGGCGCAGTCTGCGTTCCCGGCGTTGCGACGATGGGTTCCCAGCGGCCAGCCGCGTCCGGCATGAGCACCATTGTGTGCGGACGGTAGCTGTGGCGGACATGCCGCAGCAGCGACAATACGATCGCCAGTAAAATCCCCTGTTCGACGCCGACAGCGACCACAGCCGCTGCGGTGGTGATTGCAAGATAGAACTCACCCGGGCTTTCGCGGCGGATTGCGCGCAGTCCCTTGACGTCGATCATCTCGATCGCGATCGTGAAGACGATGCCGGCCAGCACGCATCGCGGCAGATATTGCAGCGGTCCCGTTAGATATAATAGCACCAGCAAAACAACGCCGGCGAAGACGAGCTGTGCGACCTGGCTGCGGGCGCCGGCGTCATCAGCCATGGCCGTCTGGGTTGGGCTGCCATTGACCACGAAGGTTCCGCTGAGGCCGGCGGCCGCATTGGCGGCGGCGAGGCCGAGAATATCGGCGTTCTCATCGACGCGTTCGTGGTGGCGCAAGGCGAAAATGCGAGATGTCGCGGCGCTTTGCGCGATGATCATCACGACGCAGGAGGCTGCGATCGGCAAAATCGCGACGATTTCGCTCCAGCTCACGTCAGGAATGGCGATCGATGGCAATCCCCCCTGAACGGGGCCGATGATTGCGATGCCACGGTCGGCGAAATCGAATTGAATGCTTGCGGCGATCGTTCCGATGACGCTGAATAGCGCCACGGGGATGCGCGGAAAATAGCGATGGCCAAGCAGAATTGCAGTGATGACCAGCCCAGCCAGATATAGCGTTGGAGGATTGAGCCTGGGCAGGCCCTGAACAACTTCCCATAGCTGAACGAGGCTGCGATGCGAAGCAGCTGGCAACCCGAATATCCCGCCCAGCATTGCGATTCCAACCTGGAAACCAACGCCGGTGAGGAATCCAACCAGCACCGTCCGTGACAGGAAATCGGCGAGAAACCCCAACCTGAACAGGCGCGCCAGCAAGAGCATCGCTGCTGTCAGCAACGCAACCATACCGACCAACGCCATATAGCGTTCGCTTGCCGGAGCCGCCATAGGGGATAGCGCGGTAGAGAAGATCGCAGCAGTTGCCGAGTTGGCGGCGACGACGAGGTGACGCGAGGAGCCGAAGATGGCGAAGGCTATGATCGGCAGAAGCACGGTGTAGAGGCCCGTCACGACGGGCGTGCCGGCGATGCGGGTATAGCCGAGCACCTGCGGAATGTTCATCGACGCCAGCGTTACGCCCGCTAGGGCGTCGCGCGCCGCGGCTCCGATCCGGAAGGGGCGCAGCCCGGCAAAGAGGTTCAACTGCATCCGTTTTGCCTTCTTTCTTCCCGTGGAGCGCGCGAATTGAAATGCCGTTCACAGCCTTGACCCTATACCGGGGCGCGAGGCCCAACTATGCGATTTTGCGGAGCCAGGATTTGAGCCGACGCCGCCCGCGTGGAGACAGTGGCGCCGGATGTGGATAGAGCGGCCAGCTTGACGGCGATACGGAGCGAGGCTATTGAAATAATAAATATAGTGATAGGCTGTATCTATAGACAGCTGAACCTTCGGTCTTGAAGGACGTTTGAGCGGCGCGGGATCGTCATGCTTTCAGGCTCCCCTGGCGCCTGAATGGCTCGACATTGGGCGGGTTCGTCATGACTGTAATTAGCCCTGTCTTACGGCCGGCCTGCACGCATTTTTCCTCCGGCCCCTGCGCCAAACGTCCGGGCTGGCGAACGCAGAATCTCGACGACGCGCTGGTCGGACGCTCGCATCGATCGAAGGATGCGAAGGCGAAATTGAAGCTCGCAATCGATCTCACCCGTGAGATTTTGCAGGTTCCTTCAGATTATCGCGTCGGAATCGTGCCCGGCTCGGACACCGGCGCCTTCGAAATGGCGCTATGGTCGCTGCTTGGTCAACGCGGCGCCGACGTGCTCGCTTGGGAATCCTTTGGCGATGGCTGGGTCGCCGACATCGTCGAGCAACTGAAGCTGAGCGATGTTCGCGTGGTTAAGGCGGGGTATGGCGATATCGTCGATCTGGCGAGCGTCAACGCCGACAATGACATTGTCTTCACGTGGAACGGAACAACCTCGGGTGCGCGCGTGCCCAACGCCGACTGGATCCACGCAGACCGCCAAGGCCTGACGATCTGTGATGCGACCTCCGCCGCTTTCGCGCAATATCTCGATTGGCCGAAGCTCGACGTCGTCACGTTCTCCTGGCAAAAGGCGCTCGGCGGGGAAGCAGGGCAGGGCGTATTGATCCTGTCGCCGCGCGCGGTCCAAAGGCTCCTGAGCTACGCGCCGCCCTGGCCGTTGCCAAAGATTTTTCGTTTGACCAGCGGCGGCAAGCTGATCGAGGGAATCTTCGAAGGCGAAACCATCAACACGCCGTCGATGCTTTGCGTCGAGGATTATATCGACGCTCTCCTTTGGGGCAAATCGCTGGGCGGACTCGCCGCCCTTGTCGCCCGCGCCGACGCCAATGTGAAAGCGCTCGCCGACTGGGTCGAGAAGAGTCGCTGGGTCGGCTTTCTCGCCAGGGAGCCGGCGATAAGATCGAATACCAGCGTGTGCCTCAAGGTCATCGATCCGGCGATCACAGCGCTCAAGCTCGACGCACAAGCGCGTTTCGCGAAGTCGCTTGCGAGCCTGCTTGAAAAAGAAAAAGTCGCCTACGATATCGGCGCCTATCGCGACGCGCCGCCGGGTCTGCGCATTTGGTGCGGCGCGACGATCGAAACAGGCGATATCGAAGCGCTGACCGATTGGCTCGACTACGCCTTTCGTAAAGTGAAGGGCGAGTTGTCCGAGGCCACGTGAGCTGGCGAATGCGGCGCGGACATGCGGATTGCAGCTGGCCCTAACCGCCAGCCCGGTTGACGTTGTGACGCTCTTTTACGATCGCCATGGGCCCGCCGAAGCGGAGCGCGCCTTTGGCGAGCGCCCGCCCGCGGCATTGTCGGAATGCCGATCGCGGACGGAGGCGCCATCTGCAAACCTGGAACGGAGAACTTCATGCCCCGGCGCGTCCTGATTTCAGATGCTCTTTCGCCTGCGGCCGTCGCCATCTTCAAAGACCGGGGCCTTGCGGTTGAATTTCAGCCCGGTCTCGGCAAGGACAAGGCAAAACTCGCTGCGATGATCGGCGAATTCGACGGTTTGGCCATTCGCTCCGAGACGAAAGTCACCGCCGAGATTCTTGAAAAGGCGTCGAGGCTGAAAGTCATCGGCCGGGCCGGCATTGGCGTCGACAACGTCGATATTCCGGCGGCGACCGCCAAAGGCGTGATCGTGATGAATACGCCATTCGGCAATTCGATCACCACGGCCGAGCATGCGATCGCGTTGATGTTCGCGCTCGCGCGGCAGATTCCCTTGGCGGACGCCTCCACCCAGGCCGGCAAATGGGAGAAGAACCGCTTCATGGGCGTCGAGATCACCGGCAAAGTGATGGGCGTCATCGGATGCGGCAACATTGGTTCGATCGTGGCGGCGCGCGCTCTCGGCCTGCACATGCATGTCATCGCTTACGATCCTTTTCTTTCGCCCGAACGGGCCCGTGACCTTGGCGTCGAAAGCGTCGATCTTGACAGCCTTTTGGCTCGCGCCGACGTCATCACGCTGCACACGCCGATGACGCAACAGACGAAAAATATCCTCTCGGCCGCTGCCCTCGCCAAGACCAAAAAGGGTGTGCGCGTCATCAATTGCGCGCGCGGCGGACTGGTCGATGAGCAGGCCTTGCGCGCTCTGCTCGATTCCGATCATGTCGCGGGGGCGGCCTTCGACGTATTCGTCAAAGAGCCTGCGACCGAAAATCCATTGTTCGGCCACCCCAATGTCGTTTGCACGCCCCATCTCGGCGCCTCGACGAACGAGGCGCAGGAAAATGTCGCGTTGCAGATCGCCGAGCAGATGTCGGACTATCTGACCAAAGGCGCGATTTCGAACGCCATTAATTTTCCCTCCATCACGGCGGAGGAGGCGCCGAAGCTAACGCCTTTCATTGCGCTTGCCGAGCACCTCGGCTCTTTCTCCGGTCAAGTCGTCAACAGCGGCATCACGAAGGTGACCATCATTTACGAGGGGGCCGTCGCGGCATTAAAGACGAAAGCGCTGACGGCTTCCGTGATCGCCGGACTTCTGCGTCCTTTACTCGCGGACGTCAGCGTCGTCGCTGCGCCGGCGATCGCAAAGGAACGCGGCATCGTGATCGATGAAGTGACCCGCGCTGGGGATGGCGACTTTGAATCTCTTATCACTCTGGTGGTCGAAACCGAGGCCTCCGAGCGGCGCATCTCGGGCACGGTATTTCACGGCGGAAAGCCCCGCATCATTTCGATAAACAACATCGAAGTCGATACGCTCGTCGCGCCGACGATGATTTACGTCAGCAATGAAGACAAGCCGGGTTTCATCGGCCGGTTCACCAGCGTTCTCGGTGGAGCCAACATCAATATCGCGACCTTCGCGCTTGGCCGGGACCGTGAGGGCGGTTCGGCTGTCGCCCTTGTCGCGGTAGATGGCGCGGTGCCGGAGGCAGTGCTCGCCAATGTCGAGGCGCTGCCAGGGGTCAAAGAAGTCAAGGCGCTGAATTTTTGACGCCGCCACGCGTTTGAAGTCTGGATCGACGCCCGGCGCTCACGATACGCACTCTTCCGCGCCAGTTTGGCTCGCGTCATCGACGAAATCATTGCGCGCGAAGCCCTGCGCATAGAGCAGGGCGGTAAGATCGGCATGATCGATACGAGCGTCCGCCCCGGCGGCAACGGCGGGCTTGCCGTGAAAGGCGACGCCAAGACCCGCTTCCCGCAACATCGGAAGATCATTGGCGCCGTCGCCAACAGCGAGGGTGTTGGCGGTCTGGAGTCCAAGCTCGCTCCGCAAGCGCCGCAACGTCGTGACCTTGGCGTCGCTTCCAAACACGGGATCGGCGACTTCGCCAGTGAAAAACCCCGCGGCGTCGATCTGCAGTTGGTTGGCGTAATGCGCATCGAAGCCGATGACCCGCGCTACGGCGCTCGTAAAGGCTGTGAATCCACCAGACACCAGCGCGGTATGCGCGCCATGGCGGCGCATCGTCCGGATTAGCGTGCGCGCGCCCGGCGTCACCGAGATGGCGTTCTCGATCACCTTTGCGATTACGCTTCGGTGCAGGCCCTTGAGCAATGCGACGCGCTCGCGCAATGCCGTTTCGAACTCGATTTCGCCACGCATGGCGCGTTCGGTGATGGCTGCGACATGGTCCCTTTTTCCGACCTCGGCGGCAAGTTCGTCGATGCATTCCTGACCGATCATGGTGGAATCCATGTCCGCCGTCAGAAGCTTTTTGCGCCGTCCTTGCTTGGGTTGAACGATGACGTCGACAGGGGCGCCGTCAAGGGCCGCGCGCACTGCTGCTTCGAGCGCTTTGAGATTATCTTGACCACCCGGCGTGAAAACAATGTCGACGGCTATTCCCGGATCAAGCCAGCGCGGCGCGCGCGGCCGCGGCAACGCCAGCAGCGCTCGCTGCGCGAGCGCATCCGTCAGAACCGGGGCTCGCGGATTGCTGACCAGAGTTGCGACATGGGTCATCGGTCGTCGCTTCCCGAATAGAGAAACATGGCATCAGAGAGCGTTCTATCGAACCTTGTCGGCGCGTCAAAATCCAATCAGATGCCCACTTCTCCGTGGCGCCGCCTATCGCGGCGCCGGCGGCGTCCATTTAAGGATCGGATTCCGCGCCGCGCGCGTTTCGTCGAGGCGCCGGCGTGGCGCGTCGAATGGCGCCCCGAGAAAGCGCTCCGCATCGCCCCCGAGGGCCGCCAGGGCGAGATCGCGCAGGGTCGCAATGAACAGGTCAAGCGAAGCCTTGGATTCGGATTCGGTCGGCTCGATCAGCATGGCGCCATGCGCGACGAGCGGGAAGTAGATCGTCATAGGATGGTAGCCTTCGTCGATCATCGCCTTTGCAAAATCGAGCGTCGTCACGCCGGTCGGTTTCAGCCATGCGTCGTCGAACAGAACCTCATGCATGCAAGGCTGGTCGCCGAAAGGCTGCGACATCAGATCGGAGAGACTGGCGCGAATGTAGTTGGCATTCAAAACGGCGTCTTCGGAGGCCTGCCGCAAACCGTCCGCGCCATGCGAGGCCATATAGCTCAGCGCCCGCACGAACATGCCCATCTGGCCGTGAAAAGCGGCGATGCGGCCAAATGACTGCGGCTCCTCCGACGTGTGCTCAACGAGGCGGAGCCCTCCGCCGTCCGCGCGGAGAAATGGCACCGGCGCGAAGGAAGCGAGCCGCTCCGACAGAACGACCGGCCCGGCGCCTGGGCCGCCGCCGCCATGCGGCGTCGAGAAGGTTTTGTGCAAATTGATGTGCATGGCGTCCACGCCGAGATCGCCCGGCCGCGTCTTGCCGACGATCGCATTGAAATTGGCCCCGTCGCAGTAGAAATACGCGCCCGCCGCATGCACCGCCTCGGCGATCTCGACGACCTGCCGCTCGAACAGGCCGCAGGTGTTCGGGTTGGTCAACATAATGGCGGCGACCTCCGGTCCCAGCCGCGCCGTGAGTTCTTCGAAGTCGACGGCGCCATCGGCTTTCGCCGGGATCGCCCGCACCTCAAAGCCGACCAGGCTGGCGCTCGCCGGATTGGTTCCGTGCGCTGATTCTGGCACGAGGACGATCCGCCGCGTCGCGCCTTCGCCTTTGGCCGCGATGGCGGCCTTGATCGCCATCATGCCGCACGCCTCGCCATGCGCGCCGGCCTTCGGCGATAATGCAACCGCCACTGTGCCAGTCATCTCCATCAACCAGCGGGCGAGTTCGCCAATCAGCTCCAGCGCGCCCTGCACGGTCGATTGCGGCTGAAGCGGGTGGATGTCGGCAAAGCCGGGCAGCCGCGCCATGGCCTCGTTCAGCCGCGGATTATGCTTCATGGTGCAGGAGCCGAGCGGAAACAGCCCGGTATCGATGGAGAAATTCTTCTGCGAGAGGCGCACGTAATGGCGGACCGTCTCCGGCTCGCTGAGGCCGGGCAGGCCGATCGGCGCTTCGCGCTCAAGGCCGCCGAGCCTCGACTGGAAAGGCGCCGGCTCGTCGAGATCGACGCCCGTGACTTCGGGCCGCCCCGTCTCGAAGATCAGGCCCTCTTCGATCTGCAAGCCGCGATTGGAGGTGAAGGTTCCTGTGCGCAGCTGCGCCGAATCTTTCGTCTGGATCGGGTGTTCCGGTCGATTCATCATCAAAGGACTCCCTGCAGCGCCGACGCCAAAGCCGCGCGGTCTTCATCGGTGTTGAGTTCGCTCGAGGCGATAATGATGAGATCGTCCAGTCCTTGGCCGGGCGAGAGGCGGGATGCGGGCACGCCGCCGAGCACGCCTTGCGCCGCCAGACGCTCGATCACGTCGTCGGCGTCGCCCCGGATGCGAATGGTGAATTCGTTGAAAAAACTCTTGTTGAGCACCTCGACGCCGCTGACGCGCGAGAGCCTGTTGGCGAGATCGACGGCATTGGCGTGGTTGATGCGCGCGAGCCGCTTCAGCCCGGTCTCGCCGAGCAGCGTCAGATGAATGCTGAAGGCGAGGCAGCAGAGGCCTGAATTGGTGCAGATGTTGGAGGTCGCCTTTTCGCGCTTGATGTGCTGTTCGCGCGTCGCCAGCGTCAGCACGAAACCGCGACGTCCATCCGCGTCGATCGTCTCGCCACAGAGTCGCCCCGGCATCTGCCGCAGATATTTCGACCGCGCCGCGAAGAGTCCAACATAGGGGCCGCCGAAATTCAGGCTGTTGCCAAACGATTGGCCTTCGCCGACCGCAATGTCGGCGCCCATCTCGCCAGGCGCCTTGACGAGACCGAGCGATACCGCCTCGGTGAAGACGACGATGAGCAGCGCCCCTTTCGCCTTGCATATGGCGGAAAGGGAGGAAACGTCGCGCAGATTACCGAAGACGTCGGGATTTTGCACGACGACGCAGGAGGCGTCTGAGTCGATCAGGCCGGCGAGATTCTCCTGCGCGAGAACGTCGGGCGGGAGGCTCGCAACGTCGTCGCCCGTCATGCGCGAAATGGTGCGCACGACCTCGGCGTAATGCGGATGCAGGCCGCCCGAAAGCACCGCCTTGCGGCGCTTGGTGATCCGATGGGCCATCAGCACCGCCTCAATCGTCGCAGTGGAGCCGTCATACATCGAGGCGTTGGCGACATCCATGGCGGTCAAGGCCGCAACCTGGGTCTGAAACTCGAAAATCGCCTGCAGCGTGCCCTGCGCGATTTCAGGTTGATAGGGCGTATAGCTCGTCATGAACTCCGAGCGCTGGATCAGATGATCGACGCTGGCGGGAATATGGTGCCTGTAGGCGCCCGCGCCGACGAAGAATGGCGCGGATCCGGCGACGACATTCTTCGCCGCCATTTTCGACAGGAGCCGCTGCACCTCGATCTCAGTTTTGCGCTTCGGCAAATCGAGGTCTTGGGCAAGCCGCTTGTTTTCTGGAATTGAAGCAAACAGGGCGTCGATGTCAGGCGCGTCGATGCGGGCCAGCATGTCGATGCGATCGTCCGGGGTCAGTGGCAGGTAGCGCATGGAGTTCCAATCGGGTTACGATCTTTGGTGGTCGCGCGGGAGATGGCGTAGAAGTCGCTCAGGCGAGGCGTCTGGACGTAAGCCTGGTAGGCCTCCTCATCCATGAGCGCATCGAGTTCGGCGGGGTCGGAGAGCCTGAGTTTGAGGAACCAGCCGTTGCCGGCCGGATCTTCGTTGACGAGGGCGGGCGTTTCCTCCAGCGCGTGGTTCACCCCCAGCACTTCGCCCGACGCCGGGGCGTTGACGCCGCTGGCGGCCTTTACGCTTTCGACGACCGCGGCCTCGGCGCCCTGGCTCAAGCGCTTGCCCAATGGGGGAAGCTCGACGAAAACCACGTCGCCGAGCTGCGCTTGCGCGTAATCGGTAATGCCGACGACGGCTCCATCGTCTTCAAGGCGGATGTATTCATGGTCTTTGGTGTAGCGGATTGTCGGCATCAGGCTCCCCTGTGATAGGCATGCGGCACGAAAGGCATAGCTACGATCCTCGCCAGCGCCGCCTTGCCGCGAATGATGAGATTGACCGAAGCGCCGGTCTTTGCGGCGCCGGCCTCGACGTAACCCATGCCGATCGGCCGACCGAGGCTCGGCGCGAAACCGCCCGAGGTGAGGCGTCCGATGCGCCGGCCCTCCAGCGTCTCGATGTCGGCGCCTTCCCGCGCGGGGGCCTTGCCCTCGACGAGAAAGCCGACGCGTCGTCGCGATGGGCCATGTGCGATCGCTTCGGCGATGCGGGCGAAGCCGGGAAAGCCGCCCTGTTCGCGCCGCCGTTTGGAGATTGACCACAAGAGACCGGCCTCGACGGGATCGGTCGTCGCATCGATGTCATGGCCGCAAAGGCAAAGCCCCGCCTCGAGCCGAAGCGAATCGCGGGCGCCGAGACCGATCGGAAGCACATTGGGGTCCGCGAGGAGGCTCTTTGCGAAATCCATCGCTTCTGCGGCCGGAATTGAAATCTCGAAGCCGTCCTCGCCGGTATAGCCGGAGCGCGATATCTGGAGGGGAACGCCGTCGCCGTCGAAATGCTCGCGCGGACATGAAGGCGAGTTTTGATACGCCCATGACGCGCCGCTCCAGAATCGCCGCCGCCTTTGGACCCTGCAGCGCGAGCATGGCCCTGTCGTCCAGAATGGTGAGTTCGCAATTGGGAGAGGCGTCGGCGATCTGGGCGAAATCGGCGGTTTTGGCGGCGGCGTTGACGACGAGAAAGAGGCGCTGACGCCCGTTTTCATCAAACAGGCGCGTGACCATCAGGTCATCGAGGATATGCCCCTGTTTATCGAGCAATTGCGTGTAGCGCATTTGTCCTGGACGCAGCGACTCGATATCGCCGGGCGTCAGGCTCTCCAGGGCGCGGGCGGCGGCGGAGCCCTCAAGAATTGCTTGTCCCATATGGGAGACGTCGAACAGGCCCGCGCTCGCGCGGGTGTGCAGATGCTCCTTCAGAATGCCGGCGGGGTAGTGCACCGGCATGGCGTAGCCGGCGAAGGGCGCGAAACGTGCGCCAAGCTCTTGATGCAATTCATACAGAGGCGTGTGGGCGAGGCGAAGAGCCAAGACGGCTGGATCATCAGACATTGGTTCTCTCGGTCGGAAGGACGCAAAGACGCAACGCTACCTGAGCGCAAGGCCTTGCCCCCTCTGTCCTGTGACCTGAGAGTTTTCTCCCGCACAACCATCGGCGCATCAGCCGAAAGCCAGAACGGGACTACCTCCGTCGGTGGATTTTCCGCATACGGCGAAAAATCGCTTTCCAGAGCGTCATCTTCCAGCGGTCCATGGGCCTGAGCGTTTCCGGGGCGGTTTCGCCTTCGGCGCCGAAGCGAACGATTGCTCGATTCGGACTCTTCCGCTGGTATCTATTTGACCCCCTGAGTATTGGGTTGCGGCGCCGCATTGTCAATGCTGTCGCGCGATTTAACCTCGGATGAAAGAGGGGACTCGGATAGGGTAACGATCCCGTTATCTCCCAGCCCAGCTTCCGATTCGCTTGGTTAGTTCCGCCAACACGGGGGCGACGCCGGTTGCGTCGGCGTTGCGGGCAGTGCGCGCATCCGCGATGAGACGCAGGTTTCGCGCCGTCGTCTCCAATTCCCATTTCTCACGGACGTTGGCCAGCGCGTCGCCAAGGGCGTCCGCGGTGCCATTCGCGTCATCGGCGAGAATGGACAGTTCGAGCCGCGTCGCATAATCCCAATAATCGGCGCGTCCTTGCCGGGCGAGGCGCCGCTCCGCCGCATAGCGCACAACCGGAACGAGTGCATGACGGCGAGGATCGTCGGCGATCTCCATCAAGGTCACGGCGTTGATCCCCGGATAGGCGTCGCGCCAATCGGCCTCGAACCCTTCAAGATAGGTCGTGATCGCGCGTTTCAGCAGCGATCTCGCCGCAAAAGCGTCCCCGGCTTTCGCCGCTTTTTCCCAGCGATCCTTGTAGACCCGTCCCAGCAGCCCGTTCGTCTCGCTGGACGGGCCGCGGGCGGCGATGATTTGCGTCAGCGTCTCCTCCGCATCCAGCGATCGTCCCAAGCGATTTTGCGCGAAGGCGAGTTGCTCTTGCACCAAAACCGTTTGCGCCAAACTGCGATCCATGCGCTGAACGAGAGAAATCATCCGCTCATAACCTTCGACGGCGCGATAGGAGAGCAACAAATCGATGGCGACGCCGGCTTCGAGCCCGGAGGCTTCGCCGAGCGCATTCTCCACCGCCTCTATGGACTCGATCCTGCCGTCGCTGCGCGCGTGGGCGAGCCGCGTCTTCGTTTCCACGGAATAGGCGGCTCGCTCGCGAAAGACATCCGTACGCTCGCGGTCGATCGGCGGCGGATGCAAGGCGTCGACGAGTTGATAAAGAGGACTGTCGACGAGATCGCGCGCGATGCAGCCGTGCAACCGCTCGGCGAGCAATGCGCTTGCGCCGGCTGCATCGACGGGTTTGCCGTTGGGGGCGAGTGTATAGGGGAAGGCGCGCAAGCCGGTTACGTCGAACGGAAGCCGGGTCTCGCCGGCCATGGTCATGATCGTCGTCGAAGGCCGCGCCGCGTGCCGCACGCCGAGTTCATAATAGACATTGGCGTTGAGCGTTGTGAGATCGGCGATGGCGTATTCCGAGAGCAGAAGACGCTCATACATCAGCTTGTGAATGAAGCCGTGCGACTGCTCCTCGTCGGCGCGGATAGGGAGTAGGCCGGCCTGTTCGATCGCAGGCTTGAAAATCGTCTGGTAGACGACGTCGAAATCTATCAAGCGGCCAGAGGAATCCGGCTTCACGCCAAAGGGCATCAAGACGAAACATACGGATTTGGTCATGATCGCACCAAAAGGGGGTAGCGCCGTCGCCGAAGTTTATCGCTGGTGACATGAGCATCGAAAACGCGGGCTCCACGACGATCGAATATTCGATATCCGCTCGGCCATTGCGCGCCGCAATTTCGCATCAACCCGCCTCCAGCGTCTTGATGCGGAACAATTGCGCCCATCCGCTGACATCATGCATCATGGCAGTGGCGAACCCGAACATCGCTCGCCCAAGGTCGCGCGAGGCCAGCGGCTTGTCGATGTCAATCGCGCCGAGCTCGGTTCGCGCTTCTTTCAAAGTGCGCAGCATATGCGTTGACTGCTGCACGAGCAGAGAGAACTCCGAATAGGCTTTGATGCCGACGAACGCGCCCGAGGCGGCGGTGAAGCAGGCGGCCAGCATCGCGCTCCAGACGAGCATCGTCGAGTGCCCGTCAAACGAGGAGACAACCTTTACGAACACAAGGACGACCGTGAGCGAGAAGCATATTTCGCCGAATCTCTCGATGCGCCGGCTGGCGGCGTTGTCGCGATTGCGGCGCGCGCTATGGTAGCCATTCTGCTGCGATATGAGCGATTGCGCCAGCTCCAGCGCCTGCGGCTTCTCTACCGCCATGCTTCCCGTCAGAAAGGGCGCCGCGCGCAACGCTGCTGCAAAGTACCACGCGACCCATGCGTCTCTCGGCAATTTCTCTCGCGCGCCGTCCTCTTCGCGCGGCTCTTCAGCGTCAAGAGAAATGCGGGAGACCTCGTAGCCCGGAAGCGTCTGGCCGATCGACGACAGCATATATTGTTTCCGGCATAATTCCGCCAGCAGCCGATAGGAAATCCATCGCTCATGCCAACGATGCATATGGTTCGCGAGAACCAGCACCGCGATTCCTAGAAGAGCGCAGATCTCAAAGATTCCGACGAAACATTCGAGCCTTTCCGGCAACAGGCCGTCGAGCGCCGCCGCCGCCAGCGCGAGAAAAGCGAGGATCGCGATCAGCACATAGGATGAGCGGTAGCGTTCGCCATAGCCGATCGAAAACTGGTCGGCGGGTTCGTAATATTGCACCCACCAGTTTTCCGGACGGTTCGCCGTGGCGGCAAGACTGAGCGCTTCATCGCCGGGTCTCGGGGCTGCCACGTCCATCATCCAGGCATAGCTGCGCCAGAGAAAGCAGGCGGAAAGCCGCTTCTCGTTGAGGTAGGCGAATAGCGGCGAGGCGTCATACGCCAACAGCCGGCTAAGGTGGTGCGCTGCGAAGCCAAAGATGCCGGCCCGCGCCGGATCGGAAAGCAACGGCGAACGAATCGTCCTCCCGAGATACTGCTTCAGGACGGTCGCGGCTTCTTCGCCAGCTGGCGCCAGTTCGGGCCGGCGCAGGTGAACCGGCGCCTCGATAAGTCTCGGCGGGTTCGCCCCATTGGCGTCGATCCACCAAACAGGGAGACCAGTTCGCGCCGCGAAGCGAATGATTTCGGCGGAGCCGCCGGGGCCGCGTTCGCGCTCGCCATCCCAGATGGCGATCAGCAGGTCGCAATTGCGTACGACGAAACGCCCCACTTCCTGGTAGCTCTCACTCTCCAGATCACCGCGGGCGCCGTCGAGCTCCAGCGTCTCGGCGCGTTCCAGCAGCGCGCGGAAGGCCTCGACGGAATCTGGAAAATCCTTCTCATATTCGGCGCGCGGAAATGGCAATGGCGCATAGAGCGCGTAACCGGCTTCGAGAGCTTCTTCGGCGACGAGACGATCGCTGCCTTCGGCCAAAGGAGAAACCAATCGCAGCTTGACGGGGGGCGTCCCCGCGCCGGCGCGTGCATATACAAGCTGCGCTTCCGGATCGTCCGCGAGCCGAGTCAGTTCCCGCGCGATCAAGCCCAGGATTTGCGCCACCGCCGGGCGAAGCCGCTCCATGGCCCCGGGGTCAAGATTACGCGTTCCTGTGACCCCAAGTCGAAATGCGAGCGGTGGATGCGGGATGACCGAGGCAGGCGTGTCGGACATGGATTTTCACTCTGGGCTATCGTGGGAGGCTTAGGCCCCGCCGTTCATTTCAACATCTCGGCTGGCCGGAAGGGACGACGAATGTGGGAGAGGAGATTGAATTTCCCGGCGGTTCCTGTTTCGCGTCGAGGAAGGCGCTCCTCAGGAGATCTGATTCAGGGACGTTTTGCTATTTTGACGAATGGCCTGACCAAAGGGAGGCGTCGCGGGGAAGGCGGCGTTCTATCGCTTGTCGACGCGAGCCCCGCCTTGCCCGCATCGGCGACGCCAACTTAACAGCAAGGCCCGAGACCGCCAATAACGCGGAATCCATTTTGTCGCGGACCCGCGGCGCGGCATCCACTTGCGGCGCTTCCCGCCGTGCCCGCGTGGGTTCCGGCACGGTTGCCGGTCTCGTGCTTCCGCATCGCGAGGCGCTGTCGGCGAAACCGAGGCGGAGGTTCCCGGCGCTCTTCGCTTAAGAGGGTCCGCGTGGTGCGACGCGCCTGTTGCGCGAGGTTGACGTGATGCGGCGCAACCATCGCGATGAAGCGAAAGCGATGCGGCATGGGAATTGAATGGCCACCCTGCAGCTTAGCCGTCTCAGGAATGGGTTCATGTCGCTCGAAATACCGATTGTCTTCAAATATCATGTTTTTGCCTGCTTCACGAAGCGGCCTCCGGGCCATCCGCGCGGGAGCTGCATGGACAGCGGCGCGCAGCCGCTCTGGGAGCGCCTGCAGCAAAAGGTAGAGGCGAAAAAGCTGGCCGATGTCAGCGTCACGGCGTCAGGCTGTCTCGGCTTTTGCCGCGCCGGACCTTTGATGGTCGTCTACCCCGAGGGAATTTGGTATCACCCGGAGAAGATCGAGGACATTGACGAGATCATCCAATCGCATTTCGTCGAAGGCAATCCGGTGGAACGCCTGATCATCGTGCCGAAGGTGTGAGTTAGATCAGCGCCCTATCCGTCTTTCCTGCGGATAGGGCGGCAGCGTCAGGACGCGCGCATCCTCGATCGCCGCTCCGACCGTGAAGTGATAGACGTCCTGGAATTGCGTCGCTTCGTTTGAAAGTCCAAGGAGCGCGTGGACCTCGTCATCGAAGAAGCAGCCGATGCCGGTTCCGGCGAGCTCCAAGGCCGTGGCGAAGAGGTAGAGCGCCTGGCCGATGAGGCCGGCCTCCCAGTGAAGCCGCCGGTACGCGAACGCGCCGTCCGCATCGAGCGTCCGGTCGAAATCGGCGATCATGGCCAGGCTGAAACAGCCCTTGCCCGAAATCGGCTGCAGACAGGCGATCCGTGTGGCCTCCCGTTCAGCCGCGCCGCGGCGCAGACGAAACAACGGCAATCCGTCGAGATCGGCTGGCGACCATTCGAAGGCGTCCGTTGAGGCCGCGCGTAGCCGCCCCGCCTGCTCAGCGTCGCGCGCCAGCACATAAATCCCGGGCTCGAAGCCCTCGACGCGATGCACGAACAGAACGAGCGTCAGCGCCGGCGCCCAGGGAAAAGCGGCGAGCAGCGGCGCAGCGTTCGGCATCGTCGCTCCCAACATGGCGCTGAAGGACGCGCGCGGCAGGATCGCCTGACCATCAAAGCGTTGCGCGCTCCGGCGCCGGCGTACGACATCGGCGATGCGCGCGCTGACGGGGTGATGCGTTGGCCTTGAAGCGGACGGCGGCGCGAGCGCGTCCGTACCCTGTTTGCGACAGAAGCGAACCGCTGAATCGACCAGCGGCCAGCCGTCGTGGTCCTCGCTCAAGCGGTTCGCCGTTCCCTTCCATTCGCGCGGCGCCTCGATCAGCGTGCGCGCGTCCAGGGCCGCGATCGGCTTTGCGTCGGTCGCGATCCATAGCAGCAGGTCGGGATGCTCGCCCTCGCGCCGGTGCGCGGCGTCCGCCCGCGTCAGGCCGAGGAGGGCGGCGATGTCATCGTCGGACGGCTCCGGCAGCGCGCAGGCGCGCCAGCCGAGCGCCGCGGCCGCCTGAGCGACGGCGCCAATGGCGTGCCCGACGTCGAGCTGGCAATAGCGGAAGGCCCGTTCGCCATATTTCCAGGCCTCGCGCCATGGTATTGAACTCAACGCCAGCGGAAAGCCGCCGGAGGGGAGATCGACGGCCCCGGAATAGATCGCCCGCTCCTCCAGCGCGTGAGCGAGCGGCGCGTAATGATAGAGCGCGGTTTTGTCGCCGACGCCGGCCAAAGCGTCGAGGACAAGATAGGCCTCAGTCGGATGAAGATTGCCGCTTGAGGGGTTGTTGCGGAGCGCCCAGGTCGAGCCGTCAAAATTCTTCCATGCGCTGATCCCGAAGGCGAGCTCCAGAAACAGGCCGAGCGCGTCCCGGTCAAGCGCGGCGGCCTGCGTCGCGCCGCCGGGAAAGGGCGCCGGCCCGAGGGTGTCGAGCAGCGGCAAGGCGATCTGCCGGCTCCCCTCGAACAGGCGATAGGGCGAAGGCTGCGACATCCAGTCGAGAAAGGCCGGCCCCAGCGCGTAGCGGTTTGGCGCGTGTTTGGTCCGCTTGTGATAGCCGCGAATATCCTCCGGCAGCCCATCGTCCAGCCGATTTTGAAGCGGAGAGTTCATTTAGACCTGGATCAGGAAGGAGTCGGACAAAGCGGACATGGAGAAGGGACGCAAACGGACATGACGGGGCGCGAGCGCTGCGACGCCGGGCGCTCTCATCGATAACCCTCTTCGGCCAGCACCTGACGCACGGCGGGACGTTCCCGCATGCGGCGATAATGGGCGAGGCAATTGGGCGGCAGGTCCATCTTGGTCTTGTCGGCCCAGAACTCGACGTAAAAGAGCGCCGCGTCGGCGATGGAAAATGCGCCCGCGACGTAATCCCTGCCGGCCAGTTCGCCGTTCAACGTCTCGAAGGCTTTGAGGACGATCTCTCGGCCTTGGGCCTTGACCGCATCGATCGGGTTCGCCGCTGTGACGTATCGCTCTGGCGTGAAAATCCGCCGGAAGCCGTCGCCGTGAATATGGTGGGTGCAAAACTTCAAGGTCGCCTCCGCCGCCTCGGCGAGCTGCGGGTCCTGCGGCGACAGCTGCCGGCGCGGATAGGCTTGCGCAAGCCATGTCGCAATGGCGACAAAATCGGTGAGCACGACGCCGTCGTCGCGCACCAATGTCGGAATCGTGCCATTTGGGTTGATGGCGAGATATTCCGGCTTCAGGTGATCGCCCTTTACGAGGTTGACGATATAGGCCTCGAAAACGAGGCCGGCCTCCTCAAGCAGGATATGAATGCCCGTGGAGCATGACCCCGGCGTCATATAGAACTTCATTTGGCGTCTTGCTCGATGAACGTGCGGCCGTCCGCGGCCGGATGATGCAAGACGAGGCAATTGCGGCGCCAGCCTATGCGCAGCGGCCGGCGCACGCCTTGGACTGCCGCGTTCGCCCTGCATCGGCACGCTTCCTGCTACGTTCGGTCAAGGTTTTGGAATGAAGGGTCTGCGGCTTGCGGGCCGGAGCAGGCTCCGTTCCAATCGAGGTGTTTTCGCAGAGGTTTAAGACATGGCGGAAAAAATCGATGTCTTCGTAATTTGCTCCGCGGGGACCGTCGCGCCCGGCCAGGCCAAGGCCTTCATGCTGTCGCGAATTGACGAGGCCGGCGAAAGCCGTCCCTTCCCGATCTTCATCATGCACACGATCAGGAACGGTTTTATCGGCTACGTCAACGCCTGCCCCCACAAAGGCAGCCTCCTCAACAGCGCCGCCGGCGGATTTCTCAGCCAGGACCGGAAACATTTCGAATGCGGCCTGCATGGCGCAAAATTCGAAATCGACTCCGGATTATGCATTGATGGACCCTGTTCAGCGAAAAGCCTTGAGCCGATTGCGGTCACGGAGATCGATGGGGACATCTGCCTCTGCGGCGTCAAGCTGGCTGAGGATGATGGAATCCCCGATCCCTTCACTTATGTCGAAGAAGACAATATTCCCGAAGTCCTGATTCAGTCGGACTATTAGAGCGCAGTCACGCGGAGCGGGGCGCCCGCTCCGCGTGAAGACGCGCGACAAAGCAAAATATCAGCGACATCTTTCGACCTCCAGCAGATCGAAGGATGCTCTGGCGCGGGAATAAGGAAAACCGGAAGCGGGTTTTCCGCCCGCTGCGCGCGACCCGCCCCGCCAACCATCCAAAATCAACCTGGCTTCAGCGCGGCGCTGAAGCTGTGCCCGGCGCCCGCGTCGTCGTGGCGACAGGAACAGGCGTTGTTTTGGTCAGTGCTATGTTTGTTACAATATAGGATTGAGACCAAGTCTGGTTTGCGACAATCGCGGATCGGCGCGAATAAAAACTTGCGGCCGGGCCCCATTCGGCTGGAACAAATATCTGATTATACGCGTGTTTTTAGATCGAGACGGGCGTGGCTCGAAGCTTGCTCAGCGAGCGCCAGCCAAGAGGAGTCCGGCAATGCATGACGTCGTGTTCGCACCCCTGTTTTTGACCGAGGCGCGGCCTCTCGCCATTATTCTGGGGACGAATGAAATCGCCTCGGCCACCGCCGTAAGGCTGAGCTGGGAAGGCAATCTCGTCATCTTGAGCCACGATCCCTTTCCGCCCGTGATCCGGCGCGGGATGGCTTTCCACGACGCCCTTTTCGAGGATCGCGCGCAGGTCGATGGCATCACCGGCGAGCGGGCGGAGACGCTGGTGGAAATTGCCGATGTCCTCGCCAAACCCGGACATGTGGTCGTTACGCCGCTGCAATTGACCGACCTGTTGGCGATGCGCTCGCCGGACGCGCTCATCGACGCCCGCATGCAGAAATATCGCGTCACGCCCGACCTGCGTGGGATCTCCCGGCTGACCGTCGGTTTCGGACCGAATTTCGAGGTCGGGCTCAATTGCGACATCGCCATTGAAACGCATCCCGCCAAGACCGGAAGATTGGTAGAGAAAGGAACGACCGACCCAGCCGACGGTGTGGCGCGCGATCTCGGCGGCGTCGGCAAGGAGAGGTTCGTTTATTCGAACCGCCACGGAATCTGGCGTACGGCGGTCGATATCGGCATGCGCATCTTCAAGGGCATGATGCTCGGCAATCATGACGGAACGCCCATTTACGCATCGATGGACGGCTATCTGCGGGGTATCGCCCGTGACGCGACATTTGTGCCCCAGGGGGTCAAGCTTCTGGAAATCGATCCGCGCGGGCGGGCCGCTACCTGGACAGGGTCGGACCAGAGAGGGCGCGCAATCGCCGACGCGACCGTAAAGGCGATCCGCCTCCGCTCAGCGCGTCAGGCGGCGAGGCGAGGCGCGCGGGCTGGAAAAATCGAGGGCTGAACGGAGTCCGCCGCGATTCCCGCAAATCACTATCCAGCCTGGCGGGCCGCGCGTGGCCGAATCGATTCCGCGAAGGATTCAAGATCAGCGCGCCGTTTCGCAACGTCGGGACTGATCGGTTTCAGGATCAGGCTGCGGGGCCGAAGATCCGCCTCGATTTGCAGCGTCTTTTCTCGGACCTCGGCGTTGGTTCCGATCAGCGAATCCTCAATCAGGCGATTCAATTCAAACCACGGCGTCCATGTTGGCTGCATGGTCGCTGTCGTCTTCTTCATGCGTTCGACAAAGGGCTGAAGAAGAACCGCCGCCTCCTCGATCGCCTGCGTCCGTGTGGGCGCCAGATGATAGAAGCGGGCCAGCACCAGCTTCGGATCGCGCTGCGGCGCCTCGTCGCGATAGAGGCGAAGCGTTTCGCGAACGCGCTCCAGCGGAAAAGGCGGCCCGGCCATGACGCCATAATCGCGCCCGGCCGCCAGTTTCACAATATCCGGGGTCGATGTCGCAATGAAGGTCGGCAGCGGATGTTGCAGCGGCTTCGGCGTCAGGTTCACACCCTCAACGTTAAAGAACTGGCCCTTGAAACTTACATTATCCTCGGTCAGGAGCTTTTCGATGAGGTTCAGGGCTTCGAGCATTTTCGCGCGGCTGTCCTCGCCGCCGACGCCAAAATGCTTGTTCTGGTGCGGAAACGGGCCGCCTTTCGCAACGCCGAAATCGAACCTGCCATCGGACAGGATGTCGAGTGTCGCAACATCTTCGGCGATTTGAACTGGATCGTGAAATGGCAAAAGCGACGCCGCCGAGCCAAGCCGGATACGCACGGTCCGCGCCGCGAGATAAGCCAGAATGGAGAGGCACGAAGGGCTCGCGGCGTCCGGGTTGAAATGATGTTCGGCGACCCAGGCCTCGTCGAAGCCAAGCTTCTCGACAAGCTGCACAAGCGCGATCTGTTCGGCATAGGCCGAACGATAATCACGCTGCGGGTTCTCGAAAGTGCAAAAAAGTCCGATCCGCATCTTTACCACTTTGGTCCTTCCCCGGCCGAATTCCGTCGCCTTGCAATCTATATATATTCCAATATAGCATTGGAAGCGCGCCATGTCGCCACGGGGAGATTTTCGCAGGCGGCGCGGAGGCTGGCGCGCAGCCTCAAAGAGGTCGAAGCCGCGGATACGCGCCTCGGCTCGAGGCGCGTTGCCTTCCGGCGCGTTCGCGCCCATTCTTGCTGGCGCCAGGTCAACTTTGGAGATCGATCGGAATGGCGACTATTCTGTTTTGGGAAAAGCCCGGCTGTAGCGGCAATGCGCGGCAAAAGGCGCTGCTTTCCGCCTCCGGCCACACCCTTGTCGCGCGCAGTCTCCTGGCCGAGCCATGGACGGCGGAACGATTGCGCCCGTTCTTCGGCGCTCGTCCGGTCGCCGAGTGGTTCAATCGTGCATCGCCACGCGTGAAATCCGGCGAGGTGCGGCCCGAGGCGCTATCGGAGACGGAGGCGCTCACCCTGATGCTGCAGGACAAGCTGCTGATCCGCCGTCCGCTGATGCAGGTCGGCGAACGCTGCGAGGCCGGCTTCGACATGGCGCTGGTCGAGGACTGGATCGGATTGCAGCCGGTCGATGGCGAGGTGGTGGACGATTCCTGCCGCCGGCGTCCGGCTGCCGCGCCTGCGCCATAACCGCCCCGCCGACCAACCGGCCATTCGGTCATGGCGCTGTCGCGTCGCTCATGTCCATGCCGCGAAAGATGGAGCATCTCCTGAAAGCTTCGAGGGAGGGCTTCTCTTTTTTCTGGTGGCAGAACTTCCCGACCAGCTTGGCCAGTCCCTTGATGTCGCGTCCCGTCGCGGCGGGAAAAAGATCAACAAGCTGGCCGATCAAATCTTCATCCACATCCAACCCGAACTGATCGACCATCACCTTCCAGATCTTGCCGCGCGCGGCGCAGTCCGGCGGATAATATTTGATCAGGGCGATGCAGCGGGAGACGATCGCCTCGTCGATGTCGTCGACGCGGTTGGTGGTGAGGAACAGGAGACCGTTGAAATATTCAAGAACCCGCAAAAAGACGCCGACCACGGCGTTCATATTTATGTTGTCGTCGCGCCTTTTGATGTAGACATCCGCTTCATCGATCAACATGACGGCGCCCCAACGTTGGGCGCGGGTGAGAATCTCCTTGAGGGCGCTCTCCATCGCCGCCACATTCAGGCCGAGCTGACCTGAATGCACCCTGTAGAGAGGGCGCTTGATGATCTCGGAATAAACCTCGGCGGTGAGGGTCTTGCCGACGCCTGGCGGTCCGGCGCAGAGCACCGTCGTGCCGCCCGACTTTCCTGCAACGATGTCGTCCATCAGCACATCCATCTCGGCCGTGAGGATGTCGATCAGATCCGTCTGTTCCGCTGGCAGGACAAGCTTTTGCTTCAGCGCGGGCTTGTACTGATAGGGCTCCATGTCATCGACATGGACCCAAAGGTAATGATGCAGTTCGAGATGGAAGGTCAGGATGAAGGCGTGGATCGGAATTTTGGTGAACAAGCCTTCGGGCAAGCCCTCCTGCAATTCCTTGACCTCATCCTCGGCGTCGAATTTGCTGCTTTTTGACGCCCGGCGCAGATAGGGCCCGAGGATTTCGCCCGGGACGTCGAGGGTCAGGGCGCGGGATGTCAGAATGCTCTCGTCATTGACGAGACGAGCAGCTCCGCCGCTCGTTGAAAGCACCACAATATCCTTGCGCGACCAATCCATTTCCCGGTGGGATGAGTTCGGATCCTCGGCGTAAAATCCCGTGCCGCGGCCCGCGAATTGCGCGCCATATTGCGGGCGCCAATCAAAGTAACGCTCGATCGTTTCGTCATAGGTGGCGATCAGTTCCGGCGTTTCTTTCAGGAACCCCTTCGCCGCAAAAATTTCGCCAATGGACTTGCCGTCGATATCGGCGCTGGTCACGCGCACCGTATTGACCGCCAGCGCGCCCTTGGCGTTGGCTTTCAATTCGATGAAAAGTCGCGCCGCCTCATCGTTGGATGCGGGCGTGAAGTCGAGGCGCGTGATGACGTAGGGCAGGGGCTTCGTCGCCACATTCGCGGTGAAAACCCATCCCCTGATGGCGTCCGTCAACAGATAGCGGACGATGGCCGGCAGCACCATTTCGAGATCATTGGCGCCGAAACGGACACCGCTGTCCTTCAATGCCTGTCGTAAAGTCGACAATTGCGCCGCGCGAACCTGCATTCCCGGGCCCGCTTGGCGGTACAGATTTCCAAGAGCGCCGAGCTGCGCGTCGGACAATTGGCTGAACGCCACCTCTACCTTGTCGCCGAAGCGCAGCTGTTCCTTCAAAGCGATAAGATCGGGGAACTCCTCGATCATCGCTTCGATGAAGGGCCGTTCAATCTCCACTTTGATCATGCTCGGGACTTTCGCGCTGCGAATCGATCGGCGTGAGGCGAGCGATCCGCCTGGAAGGGATCGATTCGCTTTTAATGAGCAAGCTACGGGCCACGCGCCCGGGCGCACCGGTCCTCGTTTACCGAAGGCGTTCTCTGAACGGCGGCGTTGCTCTCTGGAGGGCGAACTTTTCGGGAGGCTTTGCGTTGCGCTGGCGTCAGTCAAATCTGCGTTGGAGCCGGCTGCGGTCACGGCGAAAGAACGGAAAGCGCGGAGCGGCGATGGACGAGAAGATCAAAAGCGCGCGCGACCAAGTCGTCAGGCTGGGCGATGGAAAATGGTGCGCCTATCTGCACGGCGTCCTGGTCGCCGATCTGCAAGGGCGAACCGTCCTGTTCGACAGCGAGGCCGACGCCAGGGCATTTCTGGAAGAGGCCGACGCGCGCGCGGTCAGCGAGGATAGTTAGCGCCGGAGCGGGCCCGCCGCAGCTTAATCCCCCATGCTTGAAATATCGCGGCGGGTCATCGCATCCACCACGCGGTCGGGCGCGAGCGCGCGGCCGAGGGGGCCAAATCGCGCTATGAATCCGACGCTGTAGCGCGTGCGCGGCCGCTTCGTCACACCCGCCTTGAAGACGACGCCCGCCACATGCTCCGCGGTCATGACGCCAAAGTGGCCCGGGGTCAGGAAAGCGTGCATCCGGCGGGCGAGGTTTCTCTTGAAGGCCGCGTAGGGGCGGCCATTCGCGTCGAGCTCTGGAATGGTCTTCAACAAGGTCGCCTCGAATTGGGTCGCGATCGGCCCAGGCAGAACGTTGACGACGTCGACGCCAAAGGGCTCGACCTCGGGGCGCAGAGCGTCGGCGATGGCCTCCAGCGCGAATTTGGCGGCGTGATAGGGGCCGCCGCCAAGGACGCTGACGCGCCCGGCGACCGAACTCACATTGACGATGCGTCCCTTTCCGGCGCGCCGCATCGCCGGCAGCACGAGCTGGGCGAGCCGCATTGCGCCGAAGACGTTGGTCTCGAACTGGCGCCGCATAGCGTCGAGCGATATCTCCTCGATCGGGCCATACTGGCCGTAGCCTGCATTGTTGACGAGAATGCCGACTGCGCCGAAGCGCGCCTCGATGGCTTCGACCGCCGCGCGCCGCGCCGCCTCGTCGGTGACGTCTAGCGCGAGCGTCTCGCAACCTATGGCGGCGAGTTCTTCAAGCGTCGCGGGATTTCGCGCCGTTGCGAATGTCTCATAGCCGGCGGCGCGGAACGCCAGCGCGGCGGCGCGGCCGACGCCGCTCGAGCAGCCGGTGATGAGGACGGGGCCGAGATCGGACATCGTGGGAGGGAGTCCCGCAAAGAGGGGTGGACGCTGACTTGCGAGCGGAGCGACAATGCGCTGATTGGGCCGTGAAGCCAATATCGAAACCCGTCGGCTCCGACCGGGCTCGCGTCCCGATCGCAACTGTTGTCCTGGCGCAAAGCGGAAGGCGGCGCGCGGACATAGGCTCGCCTTCCTGCCGGTTATTGCAAAGAGAGCTGATCCATGCCCGAACAACCCTGGCGGAATTTTCTGCCCACACAGTTCGACAATCGCCGCGTGATTCGCGCCGCATTGGCGGTGCTCGTCCTCGCCGCCTTCTCGCCGGGCGCTTTCGCGGACGATGCCGCGATGGGCAAAATAATTGCGAAGCGCTGGTGCGCGGCCTGCCACGTGGTCGCGCCCGATCAGACGCTCGCAAGTTCGGACGCGCCGACTTTCGCCGCCATCGCGCGACGGCATGAGGGAGCGAAAAAGCTCAGGGCGTTCCTCGCGGATCCGCATCCCAAGATGCCGGACATGAATCTCTCACGCAGCGAAATCGCGGATATCGTCGCCTATATCGGGCGCCTCGATCGGTAAGTGAGCGGCGCGCAAGCTAAAGAACTGGTCCTGCCGATCTGCGTCGCCCCTGCCGATGCGGTCGACGATCTGAGGCGGGAGGCAGAGGCTCTGGTCTGCCCCGAGACGCCGGAACCTTTTCTGGCGATTGGCGCCAGTTTCGACGATTTCCGGCAGACGACGGACGAGGAGGCATCGCCATCCTCGTCCGATTTCCGGTACAGGCCGGACTAAGCTCCGCGCCGCTTGGACGAACTCAGTGAAGCAGGGATTTCAGGTCGGCGATGCTCTTTGAGACGAGTTCGTCGCCGAATGATCCTCTGGCCTCGCCAGCCAGCACCGTGGCGGCGGCTTTGGTCGCGGCGTCCGCGGCGGCGGCGCGCACGTCGGCGGTCGCCTGGGTCTCGGCCGCGGCGATCTTCTCTTCCGCCTGTTTGGTGCGGCGCTTGATGAAATCGGAGAGGCGTGCAGCGGCCTCGCTGGCGAGGATTTCCGCGTCGACATGAGCCTGGGCGACGACGGCGGCGGCTTCGGCTTCGGCTTCCTGAAGCCGCTTGCCGAAGGAGGCCAGAACGGCTTCGGCTTCGGCGCGCAGCCGTTCGGCCTCGGCGAGTTCGCCCTTGATCCGGTCGGCGCGCTTGTCGAGAGCGGCGTTGAGCGTCTTGTGAACGCCGAGATAGGCGAGCAGGCCGACGAAAAGGATAAAGCCAAAGGCGACGAAGGTTTCAGCGTTCAACATGCGTCTGCTCCAGACTTCAGCTCTTGGCTTTCGCGACGGCCGCGGCGACCGCCTTGGCGTCGGCGGGACGCCCGGTCAGGCGCTCGACGATGGCCGAGGCGGCGTCCTTGGCGATGGATTCGACGCTCGCCATCGCCGTCGTCTTGGTCTCGACGATCTGCTTCTCGGCGCCGGCCAGCTTGGCGTTGAGTTCGGCTTCCAGCGCGTGGTGCTTGGCGTCCGTGTCGGCGGTGATTTTGGCCTGCGTCTGCTGGGCGAGCGCCTGCGCCTTGGCCTTCGCGTCGGCGATCGTCTTGTCGTGATCGGCGGCGGCCTGCTCGGACTTTTCGCGGGCGGCGTTCGCGCTTTGCAGATCCGAGGCGATCTTGTCCGCGCGGGATTTTAGAATGCCTTCGACGCGCGGCAGGGCGATTTTCGACATCAGGTAGTAGAGCAGGCCGAAACTGATTGCGAGCCAGATGAGCGTCGAGGCGAAATGCGACGAATCGAAGGGCGGAAAAGCGTGCGCTCCATGGTCGATGTCAGCCGGCTCGACCGTGCCGCTGGTGTGGCCTTCGGGAGTTGGGCTAGCCATGGTCAAATCCTACGCGGTGGATGATTGCGAAAACGATGCGCCCGCAATGATTCGGGCGCATCGCAGGTTGCGTCAAAGAACGAAGAGCAGAAGAATCGCGACGAGGAACGCGAAGATGCCAAGGCCTTCCGCAAGCGCCGCGCCGATGAAGGCGCGTCCGAACTGTGCGTCGGAAGCTGTCGGGTTGCGCAGGGCGCCGGAGAGGAAGTTGCCGAAAATCAGGCCGACGCCAATAGCGGCGGCGCCCATGCCGATGGCGGCGAGACCGGCGCCGATAAATTTAGCTGCTGCGGGATCCATATTTTACTCCTAGGCTTGCGGAAGCGGGCCCCGATCTGTTGTTGATATTTATTCAGTGGCCCGGATGAATTGCGTCGTTCAGATAGACGCAAGTTAGAATGGCGAAGACATAGGCCTGCAGCACGGCCACCAGCAGTTCGAAGGCGGTGAGCGCGACGATCGCGGCGAGCGGCAGCGGGGCGATGATGGCGTAGGCGCCGGCGCCGAGCAAAGCCGCGACGAAGCCGCCCATGACTTTCAGGGTGATATGGCCAGCCAGCATGTTGGCGAACAGACGCACCGAAAGGCTGATCGGCCGCGAGATGAACGAGATGACCTCGATGAGGACAATGAAAGGCAGCAGCCATATCGAGACGCCCGAGGGCACGAACAGCCCGAGGAAATGCGCGCCGTGGCGGATGACGCCATAGGCGATGACGAGGCCGATGACGAGAGCGGCGAAGGCGAAGGTCACGATGATCTGGCTGGTCACCGTAAACGTGTAGGGAATGAGGCCGATAAGGTTCGCGAACAGGACGAACAGGAACAGCGAGAAGACAAAGGGAAAGAACTTCATTCCCTCGTTTCCGGCGGACATGCGGACCGTGTTGGCGACGAATTCATAGGCCATTTCGGCTGCGGACTGGAGCCGGCTGGGTACAATCGATCGTTTCGACGTCCCAAAGAGCATCAGCGCGCACGCGGCGAGAACGATGATCAGCATGAACAGCGAAGCGTTGGTGAACGACGCGTCGAGGCCGAACAGATGCAGCTTTACGATCGGTTCGATGTTGAATTGATGGATCGGATCCATTGCTTCCGCCACGCGCCGTCCCTCTTCGCCTAGAGTCAAAATCTGCGCCGCCGCCAGGCCTTCAGGGTTTGCGCCCCGGAGGTTTGACCGCGATGCGATACACGTTCCAAAATCCCGCCGCCGTCCCGAGGAGGAGGAGGACCAGTAGAAACAGCGGCGACGTCCCGAACCACTTGTCGAGCTGCCACCCAACCAGCGCGCCGACGACCGCCGCCGACACGAATTCCGCAAGCACGCGGAAACCGAGGTTCATCGCGCTCCCGAGGGAGTTGGCCGAAAGGCCAGGATCCTCCTCGCCGTTCCCGGCGCCCAAATTCTTGCTGGCGCCGAGATCCGCCGACAATTTGTCGAGCCTTGACCGCAACGCCGCGCTTTCGCGCCGGTCCGCTTCGTTTGAAGCATCCGCACGCTTTTGTTCCTCGCCAAGAGGATGTCGCCTCTCAGGCTTTTCGCGCTCGCCCACCTGCGCCTGCTCCCCTGTCGCTTCCGCGCCGACGACGCGGGTTTGGAAGCGGTTTATAGGTCGCCTCCGCGCGAAAAGCGAGACAAGGCGGCGGCTTCGGGGTGGGCTGCGAGAGAAATTGAGGCTGCAGCGAGGCAAGCGCTTGGAAGCCGGCGCAACATATGGGCGCGAACGGTCCCTGTCAAGACTTAGACTAAAAAGCTAAGCATCTGAAATGAAAGCTGAAACCATCCGCCAAAGAATCCCGGACAGGATGTCGCGCGCGGGTTCATCCGGCGTCGAGCAGACGTTCGGCGTCTTCGAGGTCGACGCTGACCAGTTGACTGACCCCGCGTTCGGCCATGGTGACGCCGAAAAGCCTGTTCATCCGCGCCATGGTGATCGGATTATGCGTGATGGTGATGAAGCGCGTCTCGGTCTTCCGGCGCATTTCCTCAAGCAGATCACAGAAGCGTTCGACATTGGCGTCGTCGAGCGGCGCATCGACCTCGTCCAGCACGCAGATCGGCGACGGATTGGTGAGGAAGATCGCAAAAATCAGCGACATGGCGGTGAGCGCCTGCTCGCCGCCGGAGAGCAGCGTCATCACCTGCGGCTTCTTGCCTGGCGGCCGGGCGATGATTTCAAGCCCCGCCTCAAGGGGATCGTCCAATTCGACGAGCTGCAATTCGGCCGAGCCGCCGCCAAAAAGCGTCGTGAACAGCTCCTTGAAATGCGCATTGACTTTCTCGAACGCGGCCAGAAGGCGCTCGCGCCCTTCCTTGTTGAGGCTCTGGATGGCCTGGCGCAGGCGCTGAATGGCCTCGGTCAGGTCCGCATGTTCGGCGGCGAGGCTGGCCTTCGACGTTTCCGCCTCGTTGAGTTCCTCTTCGGCGCGGAGATTGACGGCGCCAAGGCGTTCGCGATCCTGCTTCAGGCCCTCAAGTCGCCTTTCGACGTCGGCGATCGCCGGCAATTCATCGTTCAGGCCGACGCCGGCGAGCGTTGGAAGCTCCTCGGCCGCGCAATCGAGCTCCACGCCGATCTGCCGCAGGACGTCCTCGCGGCGGGCCCGCGCTGCGTCGATCCGGGCTTCGGCGCGCGCCTTCTGCTCGCGCGCGGCGCTCATCGCGTCGAGGGCGGCTCGCGCCGCGCGATCAGCGTCGGCGAGGGTCGTTTCCGCCGCTGCGCGCCGGTCGGAAGCTTCCTTGCGGGCGGCTTCCGCGTCGCTGATTTGATTCATCAAGGTGCGCCGGGTCGCGAGAAAAGCGTCCGGCGCATCCGCCAGGCTCTCATGTTCCGCGTTCGCTTCCGCGATCCGCGTTTCGAAAGCGTCAATCTGGCCGCCGGCGCCCTCGCTGCGCGTCAGCCATGATGCGCGCTCGCCCGCAATCGCGTCGAGCCGTTTCGCGCGCGCCTGCGCTTCACGCAGGTGGGCCTGCAATTCGCCGCGGGCTTCGCCGGCGACGGCGCGCTCGCGGCCGGCATGGGCGCGGCAGATTTCAAGCCGCTCGATCAGCTCGGCGGGGTTGGCGAGATCGTCGAGCGCGGCTTGCGCGGCGGCGAATTTCTCCCTCGCTTCGTCGCGGCCAACGGTCAGACGCTGAACGGCTTCATCGAGCGCCGACAGCCGCGCGGCGGCGGCGGCCTCGGCGCGTTCGGCGGCGGCATGTTTTTCGCGCGCCGCCTCAACGTCGCGCAGGGCGGTTTTGTGGCTGCGCCGCGCGTCGCTTTCGGCGGCGGCGCAGGCCGCGGCGCGGCTTTGGGCGGCGTCCGCCTCGGCCTTCAGCGCGTCGGCGGCCTCCCGCGCGGACTCCGCCTCGATGATAAGATCCCCGAGACGGTTCTTTTCGGCGAGGCGGCGCGCCGCCGGGGTCGGCGCTTCGGCGGCCTGCACGAACCCGTCCCAGCGCCAGAGATCGCCCTCTTTGGAGACCAGCCGTTGACCCGGCTTCAGCTGAAGCGCGAGCGCGCGCCCCTCGCTGCGGGAAACGAGGCCGATCTGGTTCAGGCGGCGGGCGAGGGCGGCCGGCGCGGTGACGAGTTCGGACAGGGGTTCGACTCCGGGCGGCAGCGACGGATCGTCGCGCCTGTCCGTTTCCGCCCAATGCGCCGGCGCCGACGGATTGGTCGAGGCGTCGAGGTCATCGCCGAGCGCCGCGCCGAGCGCCGCCTCGAAACCTTTGGCGACGGTAATTTCATCCGTAACCGGCGGCCAGAAGCCGCCGCCCGCGGCGTTGAGCAGCTTCGAGAGCGTTTGCGCTTCCGTGCCGAGTTTTTGCGCCTTGCGCTCGGACTCCGTCAGTTTTGCACGCGCTTCGGCTTCGATCGACCGAGCCTCCGCGTGCGCCGCTTCCAGCTCTGTAATTTCGGCTTCGAACGTGGCGGCCGCCTCGATCGCCTGTTCGAGCGCCTCCTGCAAAAGGGCGCGATCCTCGCCGGCGCCGCATTGCGCCTGCAGCGCGCTGCGTTCATCGCCGACCTTGGCAAGCTCCGCTTCGATCCTGGCGAGCCTTGTGCGCTCCTCGCGCACCGCGCTTTCGCAAGCCGTGCGGCGGGCCTCGACGCCAGCGCGGGATTCCTGCGCGTCGGACAGTTCCGCCTCGGCCTCGGCAAGGGCGGCCTCCGCCTCGGCGAGACGTTCGCGCACGTCAGCCTCGAACGCGCCCTCCGCGCTCTGGCCTTCGCCAAGTTCCAGCGCCTCGGCGTCGAGCCGTTCGAGCACACCGACGGCGTCGGCGATCAGCGCGCGTTCACGGGCGAGATCGCTGGTCATCTGGGCGATTCGCCGCGCCAGTTCGCTGCTTCGCGCCGCTGCGCGCTTTTCCTCGCCGTCGAGCGCCTCGCGCGCGATGATGAGCCGTTGCAAATCGCCGGCGCACGCCAGTTCGGCGTCGCGCAGCGGCGGCAGGGCGTGGGCGGCGACCGCCTGATCCCGCGCTGCATCCGCCTGAAGCCTCGTGCGCTCGTCGACCTCGCGCCCGAACCGTTCGAACTGCGCCTCGGCTTCGGCCAGCGCCTGCGTCGCCTCCCGGTGATCGATCAGGGCGCGAAGCGCCTCGGCGCGGCGGATGGAGCCGGCGAGGTCGCGATAGCGCGCGGCCTGACGGGCCTGACGTTCGAGACCTTTGGACTGCGTATCGAGCTGCTGAAGAATATCGTCGAGACGCGTCAGATTGTCGGCGGCGGCCTTGAGGCGCAATTCGGCCTCGTGCCGGCGCGAATGCAGCCCGGCGACGCCAGCGGCCTCCTCGAGAATGCGGCGGCGCTCCTGCGGCTTCGCCGAGATCATTTCACCGATCTGGCCCTGCCGCACCATCGCTGGCGAGCGCGACCCGGAGGACGCGTCGGCGAACAGAAGCTGCACGTCCTTCGCCCGCACCTCGCGGCCGTTGACACGGTAGGCGGAGCCCGATTCGCGCTCGATGCGGCGCGAGACTTCTATGATGTCGGCGTCGTTGAAAGCCGCGGGCGCTGTGCGCGCGCCATTGTCGAGGATCAGCGCGACCTCGGCCATATTGCGCGCGGGCCTGCCGCCGCCGCCGGAGAAAATCACGTCGTCCATGCCGGAGGCGCGCATGTTTTTTGACGAGCTTTCGCCCATCACCCAGCGCATCGCCTCGACGAGGTTCGACTTGCCGCAGCCATTTGGTCCGACGATGCCGGTAAGGCCCGGCTCGATCAGGAAGTCGGTCGGTTCGACGAAGGTTTTGAAGCCCGCGATGCGGAGTTTGGTGAATTTCATGGGACCAAGGTTTTGGCGCGGCCTCTGCGGCCCGCGGAAAATCCCGCCGGGATTTAATGTTTACGCAAGACGTTAGCTTTTCGTTAACGGAAATTAGCGAGACGCGCGATTCGCGACCGAAAGATTACGGCGCAGGCGCCGCGGCGGGCGCAAGCCGTATTCCTCGATAATCTGTGCACATCGGGATTTTAATGTCCGACACCCGCCTTTGGCGGCGCCTGGTTCGCGCTCACTCGTCCTCAATGGCGCCGAACAATGCGTCGGCGAAATCCTCCGCCGGGATAACGCCGCTTATGGTTTTCTTGCCGGCGATGACGAATCGCGGCACGTCCTCGACGCCAAGGGCGCGAAACCCGGTCAACTCCTGATTGAGCCCTTCCAGGTCCCCCGCGCCGGCGAGGAAATCCGCGGCGCGGCGCGCATCGAGGCCGGAGCTTGTCGCGATGGCGAGGAGAACGGCGCGGTCGCCAATGTCCTGACCATTGAAGAAGAAGGCGCCGAACAGGGCCTCCACCAACGTGATTCCGAGGTTGAAATCTTGGGCGAAACGGACGATTCGATGCGCCTCAAGCGTATTCGGCTGCCGCCTGATCCTGTCGAAGGCGAAGCCGAGCCCGAATTCCCGCCCGGTTTCGGCGAGACCGGCGAGCGCTTCACGCGCCTCATTCGCGGAACCGTATTTCTCCTTGAGATAAACGCCGCGGTCGAGCCCTTCGGGGGGCAGATCGGGATCGATCTGAAAGGGATGCCAGCGGATATCGACGGCAAGCCCTGGCGTCGATGCGACGACAGTGCGGATCATATGCAAGCCGATGAGACATTCGGGGCTCGCGACGTCGCCGATCAGGTCGACCGGGATTTGCAGCGGTTCTGCTGCACTCATGCAAGGCTCCTACTGGGCTCGCGTCCAACCTTGCGCGCTTCAATTCCCAACCTTAGGCGAAGCCCCAGACTCTGTCTCAAAAACCATGACAGGCGTGCGACTGGATCACGATGTTTTTGGATTGGATCAATCCGGAATCATCGCGATCGATGCCATAGGTTCATCGCGGAATGGGGCGGAAAAGCGGTTCTGCACATTGTGATCCCGCTGCGCAGCGCCAAAGCCGGTTCGCCAATTTACGAACTGATTTTGGATTATATCGGCAGGGCACTAACCAATCAAGCGTCGTCTGACGAGGGCTACAACCCAGACGTGTAAAGAATGGACATATTGTCCAAGCGCGCAATTGTCCTGGCGCGCGGGTTCAGCCGGCTCGTCCCGCGAAGGCGCGCGCCATCTCGACGAATTCGCTCGGCATCATAATGATCGTCATGGTGTTCTGCTCGGCGCCGACTTCGGTGATCATCTGCATCCGGCGCAATTCGAGCCCGGCGGGGCTGTGCATGATGATTTCCGCGGCCTGCCGCAGCAGCGCCGCGGCCTCGACTTCGGCTTCCGCCTTGATCTTGCGGGCGCGTTTTTCCCGCAACGCCTCCGCTTCCTGCGCCATGGCGCGCTGCATCGATTCCGGGATCTCGACATTGCGCATCTGCACGCGTTCGACCGTGACGCCCCAGGGCTCGGTGACGCGATCGATGGAGCCCTGCAGGGCCGCCGAAATGGCCTCCTGCTCCTTCAGCACGTCATCGAGCGTATGCTGGCCGATGACGCCGCGCAGCGAAGTGACGGCGACCTGAATGACGGCGTCGCCGACATTCATGACCTCGATGACGGCGCTTTTCGGATCGATCGTGCGGCGCCAGATAACGGCGTTGATCTTGACCGGAACATTGTCCTTGGTGATCGCTTCCTGCTGGGCGACCTCGGTCGTCATCGTGCGCAGATCGACGGTCTGCGCCTTATCGAAGATGGGAATGAGGTAATAAAGCCCCGGACCGGCGGTGCGCTGATATTTGCCGAGCCGGAAAACCACCGCCCGTTCATATTGGTTGGCGACGCGCAGACCCGAAAGAAGGATGAAGCCGGCCACGGCCAAAAAAATGAGCGGCGTGAAATCTGCGGTCATCGCTTTGAAGGCCCTTCTCGTCGTCTCAGGGGCGCTTTCGCCACCAGGTGTCGAGCGTCGAACTGCCGGCCGGCGAACCGTAATGGGGGAGTTCTTTCGGCCGCGCAAGCGCCGTCGAGGCCGCGACCCACTGGTCCGGCGCATGGAACAGCGGGACGATGTAAAAGCCTGATAATAAAAGGCGATCATAGGCGCGCACGGCGGTGACGAACTCTTCGCGCGTGCGCGCGGCGAGCATCGCGCCGATCAGCGCATCGACCGCCGGCGACTGCACGCCGGCGAGATTGAAGGAGGCTTCCTGACCGGCGCTTTTCGAGCCCCAGCGCGAGCGCTGCTCATTGCCGGGTGAGGCCGAGGCGAGCCAGCTTCCGATCATCATGTCGAAATCGAATTTCTGCCGCCGCCGCTGATATTGCACCTCATCGACGAGCCTCACCTTCGCAGCGACGCCGATGCGCGCCAGCGAATTGGCGTAATTCAGGGCGAGGCGCTCCTGGCTGCGATCCTTCACCATGATCTCGAAGGCGAGCGGTTGGCCATCCTTGGCGAGGCGGCCATCGTCGAGCGCATAACCAGCCTTTTCAAGCAGTTCGAGGGCGCGCTTTGGCAGCGTCCGGTCGTTGCCGGTCGCATCGGTCATGGGCGGGCGCCAGCTGCCTTCGAGAATGTCTTCGCGGACGGCGCCGGGAAACGGCGCGAGAAGCGCCCGCTCGGCGGCGCTGGCCGGCCGTCCGGTGGAGGCGAGTTCGGATTCATCGAAAAAGCTCTTGGTCCGCCGGTAAAGGCCGCCGTAGAGGTTCGCGTTGATCCACTCGAAATCGAACATCAGGCTCAGCGCCTCGCGCACCCTGACGTCGTCGAAGAGCGGCCGGCGCAGATTGAAGACGAAACCTTCCATGCCCTTCGGGCCGCCGATCGGCAACGCCTCGCGCGTGTCGCGATGATCGCGCATGGCCGGAAAATCATAAGCCGTGAGCCACCGTATAGGGTTCGTCTCCTCGCGAAAATCAAGCAGACCCGCAGCGAAAGCTTCGAACAGGCTGTTGGCGTCGCGGAAATATTCGATGTCGATCTCGTCAAAATTGAAAAGTCCGCGGCGCACCGGCAGATCCTTGCCCCAATAGTTGGGATCGCGCTTCAGGATCAGGCGCTCGCCCGGCTTGACCTCGGCAATTTTGTAAGGGCCCGAGCCGATCGGGATGTCGAGGCTGGCGTCGTCGAATTTCGCGAGATCGACCGCGCCGTGCGGCAAGACCGGCATCAGGGCGAGCGTCAGCGGCATTTCCCGGTCGCCGCCGGCGGCGATCTCGTAACGCACGGTGAGCGGGTCCGGCGTCTCGATCGATTTCACCAGCGAAAAGGCGGCCCGGTGCTGCGGCCGCCCGCGCGTCTTGAGCAGTTCGAAGGTGAAGCGAACGTCGTCGGAGGTGATCGGCGCGCCATTGGAGAAATGCGCGCGCGGGTCGAGCCTGAATGTCACGACATTGCGGTCGGCGTCGGTTTCGATGGACTTTGCGATCAGCCCGTAAAGGGTGAACGGCTCGTCGAGCGAGCGCGTCATCAGGGTCTCGAAGACATTTCCGTTCAATCCCTGCGCCGTCGATCCGGCCTTGAGGTTGAAGGGATTGAGGCTGTCGAAGGCGCCGAGAAAGCCGATCGACGCGCGGCCGCCCTTGGCGGCCTCCGGATCGGCGTAGGGAAGATGATCGAAACCCTCGGCGAGAGCCGGCGCGCCGTGCATAGCGATGGCGGGGTCCGCCCGCGCCGAAACTGCGCCAAGAAGCGCGCAGACGAGGGCCGCGGCGGCGGCGAATTGGGCCAGGATCTTCGTCATCGCTGCGGTTTGGACCATTCGAACATCATATGGCGGGGATCTTGAAGCGCGCCGGGGCCGCGGGCCGGATGGTTAGCGACGGAACGCGGGCTTGCCAGACGCGCGCATGTTGATTAACCCCAGCGGCGCAGCAAAAATAAGACATAAGGGCCGACTCTTCGCGGCGCCATCCTTGACGGCGCGCGCAATGTCGGTTTTGTCTGCAGCGGGGCAATGCGGCGTCGCGGATGCAAATAGCCGCTCCGGCGGGGATGTCTTTCCCGGAAGCCTGAACTAAAAGAGCCGATCATTTGAAAGGAATTCTAATGTCTTTCTGGTTGAAACGCTTTGGCGCGGCTGGTTTGGCTGGCTTGTTCTTGCTTGCCGGCGCGGAAGCGTTCGCGCAAGCAAAAAAGCCGGCGCCCGCGAAGCCGGCTCCCGCGCAGGCGGCGCCTGCTCAGGCAGCGCCCGCCGAGCCCGCGGCCGGATCGCCGGCGCCGCAGCCGGCGCCGCAGCAGGGTCCGATGAAGGTCGAATTGACGCCGACCCAGAATGACTGGACCAAGGTTTGCGGCAAGGATCAGGCGGCCAATAAGGAAATCTGCTACACGACCCGCGATTTCAGCGCGCAGAAAGATCAGCCGCCGGTTCTCGCTCTCGCCGTTTACGACATCAAAGGCGAAGACACCCGCGTCGTCCGCCTGCTGATGCCGGTCGGTCTCATGCTGCGGCCCGGTTTCCGCTTTTCCGTGGATGCCGGCGCGCCGACGGAAGGCGCGTTTGAAATCTGCTTTCCGAACGGCTGTTTCGCGGAAGCCCGCGTCAAGGGAACGAACGTAGCCGAACTGAAAAAGGGCACGACGCTGAACGTCGACGTCAAGAATCAGGCGAATAACCTCGTGACTTTCTCGGTCCCGCTCGCCGGTTTCGACAAGGCGTTCGACGGGCCGGCGGTCGATCCGAAGGTGCTCGAAGAGCAGCAGAAGAAGTTGCAGGCGGAATTGCAAAAGCGCGCGGAAGACGAGCGCAAGAAACTCGAAGCCGCGAAGCCCGACGCCACGGGCGGCGCTGGGGCTCCGCCTGCCGCTGCGCCGGCTCCCGGCTCCGCTCCGGCCAAGCCATAATCTGCGCCGCGCGGAGCGGCTGGATTCTCTCCCGGCGTGTGATCTGATCCGTTCAGTTCACGCGCCGGGCTTGCTTTTCAGTTCGACCGCGAATTTGATCAGCGCCGGGCTGGTCCCGATGCGCAGCTTCTGCTTGACGGCGGAAACGATATTCGCCGCCGTCTTGTAGCCGATCGCCAGAGCGCTCGCGATTTCGGTGAGGCTTTTGCCTTCGCCGAGCAGGGTCACCACCTGCCTTTCCCGCTCGCTCAAACTCCGCAGCGGGTCCTCGGCCGGCTCCAGATTGGCCAGGGCGAGGTTTTGCGCGACCGCTTGGCAGAGAAAGACGGCGCCGGACAAAACCTTGTCGATCGCGTGCAGGATCGCATTTGGATCGTCATTCTTGGTCACATAGCCGCGCGCGCCGCGTTCGAGCGCGCGGGTGACGAAAGTGGCGGCTTCATACATGCTGAAAATGATGATCCGCGTCGCCGGATTGTCGCGCTGAAGTTCGCTGATGACCTCGAGGCCGCCGATGTCGGGCAATTCGAGGTCGAGGATGATGATGTCGGGACGGAAGCTGCGGTTCGCGGCGAGGCCGGCCCTCGCGGTGTTCGCCTCCATGGCCTCGAAATCTGGCCGCCGCGCGAGAATTCGCAAGCAGCCGTCGCGAACGATGGGATGATCCTCGATCAGCAGGATTTTGATGCTTTCAGTCATGTTCGGCTGTCGCCTCCGCTCGCATGGCGTCAGTGCTTTGATCCTCGGAGTCCCGGGTCTCTTCCCGGCTGATCGGAATGCGCGCCTCGATCGCGGCGCCGCCCAGCGGCGAGGCGCCGATCTTGAGGGTTCCGTCGAGTTTGCGCACCCTTTCGCTCATGCCAAGGAAGCCGAAGCCGAATTGGAAATCAGGCGGCAGGCCGACGCCATCGTCCTCGATGCGCAGGCGCATCTCCAACCCCCCTTTTTCCGCGCCGTCAGCAGCCGCCGCGCCGATCTCCATGCTGACGCGGACCACGCTCGCCCTCGAATGCCGCGCGACATTGGTGAGACATTCCTGCACGATGCGGTAACCCGTCAGGCTGACGTCTTCGCTGAATGTCTTGTCCCCGGCGATCTCGATTTCGCATGAAAACTCGCGGTGCTGCGTCCGCCACTGGTCGACAAGCTGGCGCAATGCGTCGGGAAGGCCCATCTGATGCAGAATCACCGGCCGGATGCGTTCGAGGATGCGGTAATTCTGCTTCTGGATCGCGTCGGCCAGCGCCGAAATCGTGTTCGCCCGGTCGATGATCTCCCCCCTTTGCGCGGTTCCCGCGGCGACCGACGACGCAGCCTCGACGATGCAGGAGGCGGCGGCCCGGATGCCGAACAGCGAGGAGCCGAACTCGTCATGCAGTTCGCGGGCGAGTTCCTTGCGCTCCGCGTCCTGGATCGAAAGCAGGCGATCGATCAGCATGTGATTGTCGGCCTCCGAGCGCGCCAGCGTCGCCGCGAGATTGTTGAAGCGCTCGCCGACGCGGCGCAGTTCGGCGATCCGGATCTCGGCGACGCGGCCGAACTGGCCACGCCCCAGCCTGTCGAGGCCCTCGACCACCTGGCGCAGGGGCGCGAGCGTGTGCCGCGCCGTCAGCAGAATAAGGGTGACGATGGCGACCGAAATCGCAGTCAGCAGCAGGGTCAGGAACAAAAGGCCCGACCAGATCTCGGCGATTTCGTCGGCCGCCTCGCTCGCCATCACGATGTCGCCCCGTTCGACGCCGGCGGCGACGATCGGATAGGTCTTCACGATCGGCGGCTGCCGCAGCAGCCGCTCGAACCAGGCCGGCGCTTCTGCGGCGGGCCGCGCCGGCGCGTCCGGCTCCCGCGGGCCGGCGCCAGCTGACGCCGCGGGGAAGGCGACCTTGATGTGGCGGACATGCGCGAGCCCCTCGCGAAGGCGGCGCAGCGCGCGCTCCTCCATCCCGGCGTCGGAATTCCTGGCGGCGCTAAGATCGTCCAGCGCATTGCGGATGAAATGGTCGCCGAGAGTCAGCCCGGAAGCAATTTCGGACGCAATGCGGCTTTTGGCGCCGTAAAAAGTAACGCCGACCGCCGTTGCGATGCCAATCGCCAGGATGCATGACGGGATGAGAATCAGCCGCAGTCTGATCGAGTTCTGCGCGGTCTGGTGCGGCATGGCGTCTTTTCGGTCGGCTTGAATTCCTGCGCAGGGTCGCGGCGACAGGCCGCGGCGGCGGCGCGTCGCCTGCTATGCCCGTTTAACGGATTTGTCGCAATAAAATGCATATCACTTGACGGCGCGAAGCGGCATGCGCGAAGTAACGCCGTTTTTCGATAGCGGCAGTTTTGACGCTGGCGTCTCCCGTTCTGGCCAGGCGTCACAGATCCCCTTTCCAAGGATGGCGGCGCCATGACCGAACCCGGCCAAACCGAAGCTGCGCCCGTTTGCGAGTCCCGTCCCGGGGCCGATGGCGGGGCGCGCCCGTCGCCATGGCGGCGCGTCGTCGTCAAGCTGTCCGGCGAGGCGTTGATGGGCGCTGGAAGCCATGGCCTCGACATGGGAACCCTGACACGGATCGCCGCCGATCTTTCGGGCGCGGCGGCGCTCGGGGTCGAGGTCGCCGTGGTCGTCGGCGGCGGCAATTTCTTTCGCGGCATCGCCGGCGCGGACAAGGGAATCGAGCGCGCCCGCGCCGATTCGATCGGCATGCTCGCAACCGTCATGAACGCGCTCGCGCTCGAATACGCCATCGAGAAGCAGGGCAAGAGCGCCCGCGCGCTCTCCGCCGTGCCGATGCCCTCGGTCTGCGAACCCTTTTCGCGGCAGGCGGCGCTGCATCACCTCGCCAAAGGGCGCATCGTCGTTCTGGCCGGGGGCACCGGAAATCCCTTCTTCACCACCGACACCGGGGCGGCGCTTCGCGGCGCGGAATTGTCCTGCGATCTGATCATGAAGGCGACGCAGGTGGATGGCGTCTATTCCGCCGATCCGAAGCGCGATCCGGCCGCGACACGCTACGAGACTCTGACCCATGACGAAGCGATCTCGAAAAACCTCGCGGTCATGGACACCGCGGCTTTCGCACTTGCGCGCGAGAACCGGATTCCGATAATCGTGTTCTCCATCCGCGAAGCGGGAGCGATTTGCCGGGCGCTGCGGGGCGAGGGCAAGTTCAGCCTCGTTTCGCCGTGAGCGCCGAGAGTCGTGAAGCGGTCGGGCGCGGCGCTTGCCGATCGGCTTCAGTCGGGCTATCTCGCGTTTAGCCACTTCCGGCGGCGTTATCGCATTTCCGGGCGCTCTTGATAGTTGGGATGGATCACGGTGATTTGGGATCGATTCAATCCGGGATCATGCCGGTCATTTCAGGGAGCCGTGCGCGGACAGGAACCAGGGTTTCAGGGATGAGCGCAGAATTCGATCTTTCGGACCTCAAACGGCGCATGCAGGGCGCGATCGCGACCTTGAAGCATGAAATGGGCGGACTGCGCACGGGCCGCGCCTCGGCCAGCCTCATCGAGCCGGTTCAGGTCGAGGCTTATGGTCAGTCCATGCCGCTGAACCAGGTCGCGACGATCAGCGTGCCGGAGGCGCGCATGCTGTCGGTTCAGGTCTGGGACAAGGGCATGGTCGCCGCCGTCGACAAAGCCATCCGCAATTCCAATCTCGGGCTCTCGCCGACGATCGAAGGCCAGATTTTGCGCATCCGCATCCCCGAACTCAATGAGCAGCGGCGCAAGGAAATGGTCAAGGTGGCGCATAAATACGCGGAAGACGCGCGCGTCGCGGTCCGGCATGTGCGCCGCGATGGTCTCGACACTTTGAAGAAATTGCTGAAAGACAAGGCGATCAGCGAGGACGACGAAAAAAGGCACGAGAGCGAAGTGCAAAAGGTGACCGACCAGTGCGTCAGCGAGGTCGATGGCGCGCTGGCGGCGAAAGAGCGCGAAATCATGCAGGTTTAAGTGGCGCCTTTCTGGTATAAGACGCTGCGTCAGGGCGCACCGGGAGGGCCACTTTTGAATTGCCGGACGCGAAGCCCGCGCCGTCTCCTCCCGGCGAACGCAACGACGCTAACGATCGAGGATATTCTCGCTTTCCTCGACATCGGAAAATGCGCGCGTCGCGGCGATTTCGGGTTTTATTGTTTCAAGGCGGTCGAGATTGGGACTTTCCCTAAAATTCTGCTTTAAGAAGCTGGGTCGCCGGCAAGGCCGCCGCGGACCTTTCGCGACCAGGACATCGTCATGCGGAGCATGATCTCGAACAGGCCGGTCGTCGCGGCCGAACCGCGCCCCAGCGGCGTTCCGGCGCATGTCGGCGTCATCATGGACGGCAATGGGCGCTGGGCGGCGAGCCGCGGGCTGCCGCGCATCGAGGGCCACAGGCGGGGTCTTGAAGCCTTGCGCGGCGCCGTCCGGGCGGCGATCGATTTCGGTCTCGACTACCTGACAGTCTACAGCTTTTCGATGGAGAACTGGAGCCGGCCTCTGGAGGAGGTCGCCGACCTGATGGGCCTGCTGAAGCGCTTCATCCGCAATGATCTCCGCGAGCTCCATGACGCGAATGTCAAGGTCAAGGTGATCGGCGGCCGCGCCGATCTTCAGCCAGATATTCGCAACCTTCTCGTCGAGGCCGAGGAGATGACGCGCGCCAATACGGGGCTGAACCTGATTGTCGCCTTCAATTATGGCGCGCGGCAGGAGATCGCCGCCGCCGCCCGGGCGCTGGCCGAAGACGTCGCCGCCGGACGCATCAAGCCCTCCGACATCGACGACGTCTCCTTTGCCCAGCGGCTCGACACGGCGGGCATTCCAGATCCAGATCTCATCATTCGCACTTCCGGTGAAAAGCGGCTCTCCAATTTTCTGATGTGGCAGGCCGCCTATTCCGAGTTCGTCTTCCTGCCGATGCACTGGCCCGATTTCGACCGCAAAGCCTTCGCCGCCGCGCTCGCTGAATTCGGCTCCCGCGAGCGTCGCTTCGGCGGCGTCGCCGCGGCGGCCGAAAACGGCAAAGCGAGGACATGAGCCACTTTCTCCAGACGCCGGTTCCCGTTGCGATGCTGAATGACAGCGCCGCCCATCCTCCCGGCAATGACCCGCCGCCGCCCCTTGGCGCGGGCGCCAAGGGGCGTCAGGGCGGGCGTCGTCTCGCCGACCTTTTGCCCCGGGTCGCCTCCGGGCTCGTGCTGGCGGCGGTGGCGCTCGTTTCCGTGTGGCGGGGCGGCGCCGTCTTCGCCGTCGCCTGGTTCGCGGCGGCTTCCGCGGTCGGTCTCGAATGGCAAAATCTGATTGGCGCCCTCCGGCCGCGCCTGCGCTTTCTCGTCGCGGCGGCGGCGCTGGCGGCGACGTCCTATTTCGCGGCGCAGGGCGCGCTGGTCCCGGCGTGCGGCGTCCTTGGTCTCGGCGCCGCCGCGTTGGCGCTCGCGGCGGGACAGGGACGGCGGCTTTGGGCCTTCGGCGGTCTCATCTACGCCGGATCGCTGATCGTCTCGGTCAATGCCCTTTACGCCGCGCCTGGCTTCGGCCCGCGGGCTATGTTCTGGCTTTTCGCCACCGTCTGGGGCGCCGATGTGTTCGCCTATTTTGGCGGCCGTCTGATTGGCGGCCCCAAACTCTGGCCACGGGTTTCGCCCTCAAAGACATGGTCCGGCACGCTCAGCGGAATTTTCGCCGGCGCGCTGATCGGCGCCCTCGTCGGGGTGCAGGGGCTCGACGCCGCCCGATTCGCCGCGCCGGTCTTCGCGCTCGGGCTGGTCGCGGCGCTGGTGTCCCAGGCTGGCGATATTTTCGAATCCAAAGTCAAGCGCCGTTTCGGCGCCAAGGATTCGAGCTCTCTGATCCCCGGCCATGGCGGCTTCATGGACAGGCTTGACGGTTTTCTCGCCGCGGCCGCCTTCGCCGCCGCCTTCGCCGTTCTGCACGGGCTTGCGTCGGCGACGCCAAATCTGTTCCTCTGGTTCTAAAGCGTTTTCGTCCGAAGCGGATGCCGATTGCCGTCAGGAAAACCCGCTAGCGGGTAGGCAGCGATCGCCGCAGAAAAGCCCCGGATCATTTGTAGATTCCCGGACGGGGCTCGTTCCGCTACATAGCATTTGCCGGCGTCGCCGGACCATTCGATTGCTCGCGCGCATCGTCTACCCTGCGGCGGGCGTGCATTCCTTGGGAACGACAGACAGACGGAGCGGCATTGGAGCAAATCGTTCAATTGCGGAAGTCCGCGACCGCTGACATCCGCTCGCGTAGCGTCGTCGTGCTCGGCGCAACCGGCTCGATCGGGCAATCGACCGCCGAGATCATCGCCGGCTCGAATGGCGCGTTCACGGTCCAGGCGGTCGCTGGCGGCCGCGACGGCGCGGCGCTCGCCCGCGTCGCCCGTCGCCTTGGCGCCAAATTCGCCGCGCTCGCCGACCCTGAGGGTTACGCCGACCTCAAGGAAGGGCTGGCTGGGACCTCGATCGAGGCGGCGGCGGGGCCACAAGCCGTCATCGCAGCAGCCTTGCAGCCCTCCGACATCGTCATGGGCGCCATCGCCGGAACGGCGGGCGTCGCGCCGACTTTCGCCGCGCTCTCGGCCGGTCGCACCATCGCCCTCGCCAACAAGGAATGCCTCGTTTGCGCCGGACCGGCGTTCATGCGTCAGGCGGCGGCTTCGGGCACCCGGTTGTTGCCGGTCGACAGCGAACATAATGCGATTTTCCAGGCGATGGGCGACGCCGATCCGGCCGCCATCGAAATGATCACGCTGACGGCTTCAGGCGGGCCGTTTCGAACCTGGACCAGGGAAGCCATCGCCGCGGCGACGCCAGAGCAGGCGCTGAACCATCCGAACTGGGCGATGGGGCCGAAGGTCACGATCGATTCGGCCGGGCTGATGAACAAGGGCCTCGAGATCATCGAGGCGCATTATCTTTTCGGCATCGAGGCGGCGCGGCTCGACATACTGGTGCATGCCCAGTCCGTGGTTCACGGCCTCGTCGCCTTCACGGATGGCTCGGTGACGGCGGGCCTCGCGGCGCCGGACATGAAAGTCCCGATCGCCCATTGCCTGTCGCATCCGAACCGCATCGCCACCAAGGCGCGCCGCCTCGACCTCGCCGCCCTTGGCCAATTGACCTTCGAACGCCCGGATCTCGACCGTTTTCCGGCCCTGCGCGTGGCGCTCGACGCCTTGCGAACGGGCCGCGGCCTTCCTACTGTCTTGAATGCCGCCAATGAGATCGCCGTCGAGGCCTTCCTGAAAAGGCTCATCTCTTTTCACGAGATCGCCCGAATGGTGGAGGAAGCTTGCGATGCTGCGCTGTCCGACGGCGTCGCGCGGGAGCCGGACTCGGTCGCCGAGGCCTTGGCCATAGATGGCGCGGTGCGTGAACGGGCGCGCGCGGCGTTGCGGCGGAATTGATCCCTTTCGGCGGGGGAGATCGAGTTAACGGGCGCGGTCGCTTTGATGCGCGGCGTGCGCCCAAGGAGCTGAAATGACGATACTCACGCATATCTGGTCGGCCGCCGCCTATATTGTCCCGTTCATTTTCGTGCTGAGCATCGTCGTGTTCTTCCATGAATTCGGGCATTTCATCGTCGGCCGCTGGTGCGGCGTGAAGGTGGACGCCTTTTCGCTTGGCTTCGGGCCCGAGATTTGCCACTTCAACGATCGCCACGGCACCCGCTGGCGCATCGGTGCCCTGCCGCTCGGCGGCTACGTCAAGTTTCATGGCGACGCCAATGGCGCCTCGATGACCGATGTCGACGCCGCGGCTGCGATGTCGAGCGAGGATCGGGCGGTCAGTTTCTTCGCGCAGAAGGTCTGGAAACGCGCGGCCATCGTCGCCGCCGGTCCGGTCGCCAATTTTCTGCTCGCAATCGTGATCTTCACCGGCATCTTTTACGTCAGCGGGCGCGGCATGCTGGCGCCTCTCGTCGATAATGTCACGGCCGGCAGCGCGGCCGAGGCGGCCGGATTTGAGCCCGGCGACCTTATCCTTTCGATCGACGGCAGGAAAATCGAGAGCTTCGAGGATATGCAGCGCGTCGTGCAGACGGCGAGCGACGACGCTTTGACTTTCGCGGTCGATCGTCAGGGCAGGACGATCGAGCTCGTGGCGACGCCGCGCCGCCGGGAGATCAAGACGCCGTTCGGAACCACCCGCGTCGGCGTTCTTGGCGTCGAGACGCGCGCCAAGCCCGAAAACTGGCGCGTGCAGCGATACGGGCTCGTCGAATCGTTTGCGCGCGCGACTTCCGAGACCTGGTATGTCGTGGCGCGAACGGGTTCCTATCTCGGCGGTCTCGTGACGGGGCGGGAATCGGCCGACCAGCTGTCGGGACCCATCAGGATCGCCGAGGTCTCGGGCGAAATGGCCAAGATCGGCATCGCGGCTCTTTTGAACCTGGCGGCCATCCTGTCGATCTCGGTTGGGCTGTTGAACCTGCTGCCCATTCCTCTCCTCGACGGCGGACACCTGTTCTATTACGCGGTGGAGGCCGCTCGGGGCCGCGCCATGGGCGAAAAAGCGCAGGAATTCGGTTTCAGGATCGGATTGACCCTCGTCGCCGGCCTCATGATCTTCGCGACCTACAACGACATTTTACGCCTGACGCGACAACTGATGGGCTGGGGTTGAGGCGCGCCGCCCGGCTTGATGTAAAACATTAACTTTAACGCTTAACCTTCTAATCACCGCAAAGCGTGACTTCCCCGCCACGCTCGCTTCAAAACGGCGAATTCGGGCGAATCTTGATTTGCAGGCAGGGGCAAACCTTGTAGAAGCAGAGCTTAAGGGTTTGCGCGCCAACCGCTGTCATTCCCGATAGGCCAGCTGGAACAATCTATCTGGCGCCCGGGCAGCGGCCGGCGGCAAAGCACTGGAGACCGGTCGTAAATGCAATCAATGCGTCGCCATCTGAACCGGCTCTTTCTCGCAGCCTTGGTTTTCACCTGTCTCATCGGCATCGCGCCGGGAGCCTTCGCCGCGGGCGTCGCCGTGAGCGGCAATCATCGCGTCGACACCGAGACCATCGAATCCTATTTCTCCGGTTCCGATGAGGACGCCGTCAACAGGGGCGTGAAGGCTCTCTACGCCACCGGGCTGTTCTCAAACGTGCGGGTCAGCCGTGAAGGCGGCCGCATCGTCATCGTCGTCACCGAAAACAACATCATCAATCGCGTCGCCTTCGAGGGCAACAGCAAGATCAAGACCGAAACGCTGAGCGCCGAGGTTCAGTCCAAATCGCGCGGACCTTATAGCCAGGCGACGGTCGACGCGGATATCGAGCGGATCAAGGACGCCTATCGCCGCTCGGGCCACGCCGCGGCCACGGTGGCGTCGCGAATCGTCGATCTTCCCAATGGCCGGGTCGACGTCGTGTTCACCATCACGGAAGGCGACAAGACCGGCGTCAAGACCATCAATTTCGTCGGCAATCAGGTTTATTCCTCCGACAAGCTGCGTGATCTCATGCAGACGACGGAGATGAACTTCATGTCGTTTTTCAAGACGTCCGACGTTTACGATCCGGACAAGATCGGCTCGGATCTCGAACTGATCCGGCGCTTCTATCTGAAAAACGGCTACGCCGACTTCCGCGTCACCGGGTCCGACGCGCAATTCAGCCCGCAGGCCGGCGGCTACATCATCACCATCACCGTCGAGGAAGGGCCGCAATATACGGTCTCGTCGGTTGACGTTGAATCCCATCTGCCGAGCCTTGACGCCGCCGCGCTGCGTCCGTTCCTCCGGTTCGCGGCGGGCGAGATCTATAACGGTGACCAGGTCCAGAAGACGACGGACGCCCTGACGCGGGAAGTGGCCAAGCATGGCTACGCTTTCTCGCAGGTGCGGCCGCGCGGCGATCGCGATCCCGCCGCCCGCACCGTCGCCATCGCCTTCGTCGTCGAGGAAGGCCCGCGCGTCTATGTCGAACGCATCGTCATCCGCGGCAATACCCGCACGCGCGACTACGTGATCCGGCGCGAGTTCGAGCTCGGCGAGGGCGACGCGTATAACAAGGCTCTCATCGACAAGGCCGAACGGCGTCTCAACAGCCTCGGCTACTTCAAGAAGGTGAAGATCACCAACGAGCAGGGCTCTGCGCCCGATCGCGTCATCGTCGTCGTCGATGTCGAGGATCAGCCGACCGGCTCCCTTTCGGTGTCAGGCGGCTACTCGACCGCGGACGGATTTATCGCCGAAGTCGCCGTCTCGGAATCGAATTTCATGGGACGCGGTCAATATGTGCGCCTCTCGGTCTCCGAGGGACAATATGCGCGCGGCGTCGAGTTCAGCTTCACCGAGCCCTATTTCCTCGGCAACCGTCTGGCGGCCGGCTTCGATATCTACGCCAAGCAGAACAGCGTCAGCCAGTACTCCTATTACAGCAACTTCGTCACTGGCGGCACGGTGCGCTTCGGCCTGCCCATCACGGACGAGATCACCTTCTCGCCGCGCTATTCGCTCTACAATACCAACATCACGATCCCGAATAATTCGTCCCATCCCTATAACGACTGTACCTATCCGCTCTGGGGCACGACGCCGGGTTACAACGGGACGGAAGTTATTTATGGAAACAGCTGCTTGAGCAACGGCGAGGCTTCGCTTGCGCTGAAGCAGGCCCAGGGCAACACGCTGACCTCAATGTTCGGCTACACGATGTCCTATAACACGCTCGACAATGGCAAGAGCCCGACCAGCGGCATCTTCGCAGAGCTGCGGCAGGATATCGCCGGCGCCGGCGGTCAGTCGCAGTTCGTTCGCACCACCGGCGATCTGCGCTACTACCATGAAGTCATCGATCAGGTCGTCGGCATCGTCCACGTGCAGGGCGGCGAGATCTTCGGCTATGGCGGCAACCAGCTTCGCATCGTCGACAATTTCAACCTCGGGCCGAGCCTCGTGCGCGGCTTTGCGCCGAACGGCATCGGACCGCGCGACATATCCGCGGGATATAATTCCAATCAGGGCAACCCGCTCGGTGGCACCTCCTATTTCGGCGGCAGCCTCGAAGTGCAGTTTCCAATCTGGGGGCTACCGCGCGATATCGGCCTGAAAGGCGCGCTCTTTGCGGACGCCGGCAGCTTGTTCAATTATACCGGCAAGACCAATTTCAGCTCGAACGGAGTCTGTACGGCAAACAACACGTGGCCTGCCTACACGCAGGGAACCTGCATAACCCTTGGCGGCAATGCAATGACCCTTCGCTCTTCGGTCGGCGCTTCGCTCATCTGGGCCTCTCCGCTTGGTCCGATCCGCTTTGACTTCGCTAAAGCGCTCACCAAGAGCGACTCGGATCAGACGCAGTTCTTCCGCTTCACGGGCGGCACGACCTTCTGATCAGAGTTAGCGCGGCGCGATCGAATGATTGCGCCGCCGGGGGATGTTCCCGGGGCGACTTGCGGGCGCGGGGGCCTGCTTGGGAGCCTTCGCGGTTGAGCCGCGTCGCGCCTGCGCTCATGGGACTCCGAAACGCGAGCGCGGCTGGAGCGAAACGGGCCCCCTCGCATTGGGGACTTGCCAGATGTGGCGGATCGCCCGATTTTCCGATTTTGCTCCCGATTTGGCCTGCGCTGAATGAGCGATCCGATTTTCTTTCTGCGCGACGCGCAGCTCTCGCTTGCGGATGTCGTCGCCCTGACGGGCGCGAAGGCGCCCCTTGGCGCCGATCTCTCGCCCTGCGTCTATGGCGGCGCTCCGATCGATGAAGCCGAACCCGGCGATCTCGCCTATTTCGCCGATCCGAACCAGCTCGATCTTCTCGAGGCGACCAACGCCACCGCCTGCTTCGTCGCCGAATGCTTTGCGTCACGGCTTCCGGCCCGCAGCACGGCGCTGGTGACGGATAGCCCTCGCCGCGCCTTCGCCCTCGCCATCGCAAGGATGTATCCGTCCGCGCTGCGCCCCGGTTCGCTTTTTGCGGCGACAGGCGTCAATCCAGGGGCCACGATCCATCCCGAAGCGCGGCTCGAAGCCGGCGTCGTCATCGATCCTGGGGTGGTGATCGGGCCGCGAGCGGAAATAGGGTCGGGCACGATCATCGGCGCCAATAGCGTGATCGGACCTGGCGTGCGGATCGGGCGGGAATGCTCGATCGGGGCGCATGCGACGATCGTCAATGCGTTGATCGGCAACCGCATCCTGCTGCACGCGGGTGTGCGCATCGGCCATGCCGGTTTGCACGAGGGCGTTCCCGGTGGACGAGAGGAGGAGGCGCCGGCGCCTCACGTCGGTCGCGTCATCATCCAGGATGGCGTCGAGATCGGCGCGAATACGACCATCGATCGCGGCTTTGGCCGCGACACCGTGATCGGAGAGGGCAGCAGAATTGGCAATCTGGTCCAGATCGGTTGCGATGCGATGGTCGGGCGCAAGTGCAAGATCCTGTCGCAGGCCTCGCTCGGCCCTTCGACCAGACTTCGGGATTTCGACTTCGTCGAGGCGCGCGGTGCGGGCGGCGATTGACTTTTTTACGGCCGTCGCCTTGATCCGTCTGGCCGGAAAATGCTCAAACTGACCAATGCGATGTGACGTGTGCGGCGGACGGCGCGGCGTGCGCCTCGCCCGGCGAAAACAAGAGTTGCGAGCGGCGAAGAAAATCAAGAGGGCGCAAAGATGAACGATGCGGCGGCGACGATTGAATCATTCGATATTCTGGAGCTGTTGAAATATCTGCCGCATCGCTATCCCTTCCTGATGGTGGACCGGATCGTCGAGGCGCGGGGCGATTCATTTGGCGTCGGGATCAAGAATGTGAGCTTCAACGAGCCCCAGTTTCAGGGGCATTTTCCCGGCCGCCCCGTCATGCCGGGCGTGCTTTTGATCGAGGGCATGGCGCAGACGGCGGGCGCGCTCTGCATCCGGGCTCATTCCCGCGACCGCGCGGTTCCGCCGCTCGTCTATTTCATGAGCATCGACAAGGCGAAGTTCCGCAAACCGGTGCTGCCGGGTGACCGCGTTGAATTCCATATGACGCGGACCAGCCATCGCCGAAACATGTGGTGGTTTTCCGGTCGGGCGCTCGTCGACGGCGCCCTCGTCTGCGAGGCCGACATCGCCGCCATGGTGGTCGAAGGTGGAGCGGAGCAGGCGTGAGCGGGCGGCATGCCGAAAAAAGGCGGCTCGATGGAGCCGCCTTGAGCCGAAGAAGGATTGCCAGTCAACTGATGCAGGCGAAAATGGTTCGCTCAATCACAATGCACTTTTATACTAGAAAAATAGACTTATCAAGCGATTTGAAAAGCGTGCGCCGAAATCCGGCCCTTGCCGGCGAACGGCGCGGCGCCGATGTCGCCAGCTTCGGAGCCGCGGGAGGCGGGAAGACATGATCAAGGCTGTTCGCGTTCACGAAACGGGCGGGCCCGAGACAATGCGAATCGAGGAGATCGAATTGCCGCCGCCCGGGCGCGGCGAGGTCCTCGTCCGCAATCACGCAATCGGCGTCAATTTCATCGACGTCTATTTCCGCAAGGGCCATTATCCGCGCCGCCGCCGTTCACGCCGGGCAATGAAGGCGGCGGGCGAGGTCATCGAGCTTGGCAAGGGAGTCAAGAACTTCAAGGTCGGCGACAGGGTGGCCTATCTGGCGAGCCTCGGCGCCTATGCGCAGGAACGCGTGGTCGCAGAGGATCGTCTGATCAAGCTGCCGAAGCATTTTCCCTACGATGTCGCGGCGGCCATGCTGCTGAAGGGCCTCACCGCGCAATATCTGCTGCGCCAGACCTTCAAGGTGAAGGCGGGCGACACCATCCTCGTCCATGCCGCCGCCGGCGGCGTCGGCCTCATTCTTTGCCAATGGGCGAAGGCGCTTGGCGCCCATGTGATCGGGACGGTCGGCTCGGCCGAAAAGGCGGAGCTCGCCAAAAAGGCCGGCGCGAAACATGTGATCCTCTATCGCGAGGAGGATTTCGCCGCCCGCGTCAAGGAAATCACCAAGGGCGAACTTTGCGACGTCGTCTATGACGGCGTCGGCAAGGCGACCTTTCCGGCCTCGCTCGATTGCCTGAGGCCGCTTGGCTTGTTCGTCAGCTTCGGCTCGGCCTCGGGGCCGATCGAGGCCTTCGACATCGGGCTCCTGTCGACGAAAGGGTCTCTGTTCGCCACGCGTCCGTCGCTGAACACCTATGCCGCCAAGCATAAGGATTACGCCAAAATGGCGCGCGATCTGCTGCGCGTCGTCAAGAGCGGCGACGTCACGATTCCCCTGCACGGGACCTATCCGATGGAGGATGTCGTCAGCGTTCATCGCGCGCTGGAGAGCCGCGAGACGACCGGCTCGATGGTGCTCATTCCGTGACCCTGTTTCGCGTGAAGCAGGATTTTTGACCGGTTCGGCGCCTCGAACCGGACGTTTCGCGGCTTGAATCGTTGCCGCGCCGGGGAGGTTTCGGTCCGGTCGCTCTTCGCTGCCCGGCCCGCGCAAAATGCGCGAGAATTGGCGCGGGAATCATTCCGGGACTTCATTCATGGAATGGCGCGACGAGGGCCTCATCATCGGGGTCCGGAAATATGGCGAGACGAGCGTCATCGTCGAGGCGATGACGCGCGCGCATGGCCGCCATCTCGGCCTCGTGAAAGGCGGTCGCTCGCGCCGGATGCAGCCCTTCCTGCAGGCGGGCAATAGCGCGGAACTCGTCTGGCGCGCCCGTCTCGACGAGCATCTTGGCGCTTTCGCGGTCGAGCCGACGCGTCTTCGCACGGCGCGCCTGATGGCCAGCGCGGAAGCGCTGCACGCCATCGGCCTCATCAGCGCGCTGCTGCGCCTCATCGCCGAGCGCGACCCTCACCCTGAGCTTTACGAGGCGGCGTGCCTCATCGCCGACCATATCGAGGACGAGCGGCTGCCGGAGCTGATGGTGCGGCTCGAGGTCGAAATTTTGAGCGAGGCGGGGTTCAGGCTCGATCTTTCAAGCTGCGCCGCGACCGGCGACACGCATGATCTTATTTATGTATCGCCGAAGTCGGGACGGGCCGTCTCATCAGTGGCCGGCGCGCCTTATCGCGGCCGGCTCCTGCCGCTGCCGGCTTTTCTGCGCCATGAGGAATTGCGCGCGGGAGGCTCGAACGACGAGCAGGAACGCAAAAACCCGCCCCCTTGCGACATCAGGGACGGGTTCAGGCTGACCGAATTTTTTCTCAATCGAGACGTTTTCGCCCCGCGCGGGCAGAAGCTGCCGGAGGCGCGAAGCGCCTATCTGGCCGAACTCGCCAAGCGCGCCGATTGGGCTACTTGATCTTGGTTTCCTTGAACTCGACATGCTTGCGCACGACGGGATCATATTTCTTGAACGTCAGCTTCTCGGTCTTGGTCCGCGCGTTCTTTTTGGTGACGTAGAAATAGCCCGTGTCCGCCGTGGACAGAAGCTTGATCTTGAGCATTGCGGCCTTGGCCATTCCAGCAGTCCTTTAACGCGACGAACAACGCCAGCCCCAAGCCGACGGACCCGGGGGGCGAAGATGATTGGAAGCGGCGACCATACGGATCGCGGCCGGCTTGTCAAGAAGCGGCGCAACAGGCTCGAAACTGCTACGATGGCGGCGCGAATTGCTCGCCGCCTGGTCGCCGCCCTTGAGATGAGCCGCCTTGGAACAGACCGCCGCCGAACTGGTCACACTTGAAGCCGCGATCGCCAACTGGATCCGGATCGTCGGCGCGGCGATCGACGTTTTCGGCGTCATCGTCATCGTTCTCGGCATCCTCTGGGCGACGCTTGGCTTTCTTCGGCCGTTCGCAGCGCAGCCCTTACGACGATTATCGCGTCCGCATCGGCCGCACATTGCTGCTCGGACTTGAGATCCTCGTCGCCGCCGACATCGTCAAGACGGTCGCGCTGGAGCCGACCTTTTCCAGCCTCGGCGTCCTCGCCGGCCTCGTTCTCGTGCGCACCTTCCTCAGCTGGACTCTGGTGCTTGAGATCGAAGGCCGCTGGCCCTGGCGCGCCGCCGCCGCCGCGCGCGGGACGCCGGGCCGCCTCAACCGGAGGCGTGAGGGCGGCGTCCATTCCTCGCCGCGACGACAGCCAGATAGAGCGCGATTAGCGCGACAATGGTGAAGAAGAAGCCACGCGGCCCGAATGCGTCCATGCCGAGGCCCATGACCGGCGGGCCGGCGAGCATGCCGATCGAATAGAGCATGACGAAAGCAGCGTTCGCCCCGGCGAGATCCGCGCCGACATAGCGCGAGCCAAGATAGCCGAGCGCGACGGCGTAGAGGCTGCCGACGATGCCGCCCCAGATGAGCAGCAGCGCGCCGAAGCCAAACCCGCCGCCGGCGGCGGAAAATCCCAGCGCCAGCGCGCCAAGAAGGCTGATGAATGCGATCAGCATCAATAATTTGCCGCGTTCCATCAGGTCGGCGACATAGCCGACCGGAAACTGGAAGGCGACGTTGCCGAGCGCGAACAAAGTGACGAAGGCGGCTCCGGTCTCGGCCGTGAGGCCTGAGCGCAGGGCGTAGACGGGCAGCAGGCCCATGCTCGCGGTCTCAATCGCGCCATGCAGCAGGCCCGCCAGCGTGGCGACCGGCGCGATCAGCATGAAGCCGAGCACGGAGACGGAGGAGGCGGTCTTGAGCTGGGGCGCCGCGCCGCTGCCCAGAATGATCGGGATGCCTGCCGCCGCGAAGAGCGCGATGGCGACGAGGAACCCGCCCGGGCCCGCGGTCCCGAGCGCGGTGAGAATGAGGGGACCGGCGGCGAAGCCGAGCGCGACGCTGGCGGCGTAGAATCCAAGGATGGAGCCGCGCCGATGCGGCGGGGCGACGGCGTTGATCCAATATTCGCTCAAAACGAAAAGGACGGTGAGGCCGACGCCGAAGAAGGCGCGCAAGCCGAGCCAGGCCCAGTAATCGTCGGTCGCCGCCATGCCGGCGAGGCTGGCGACGCAAAGGAGCAGCGCGGCGACAAGCAAAGGCCGCACGCCCACGCGCCGGGCGAGGCGGGGAATGAAGCCGGCGCTGAGCAGCGTCGAAATTCCCGCCGCCGCCGTATTGAAGCCGATCGCGCGCGCGGAATAGCCCTGTTCGCCAAGGCGCACCGCGATCAGCGTGATGGTCAGTGACAGGCCGACGCCAACGATCGAAACGGTCGCGATGGCGCAGGCGATGGCGGCGAAAGGAAAGGTCTTCCCGCCGCTATAACGGTCAAGCCTGTTAAGCACGACGAAATTTCCAAATGAGGGGGTTCAAGGCGCGACGCTCGAAAAGTCGCGGACTTTTCCCATCGGCCTCTGCGCTAAAGACAATATATAGCAAGCCGCCGCCTGTCGTCCAAGCGACCTTGCAAGCAAGCTTGCGGGAGCGCTTGCGCTACAGCGGCCGCGGCTGGCGGAGCGGCGCTTGCGCCGTTTCGAAACCGTGCATGCGCAGGGCCCATTGATAGGCGATCAGGGCGCCCTTGACGCGCGGCAGGAACCACAGCGAAAGCATGAGAACGAGAGTGGGCCAGACCATCGCATGCAGCCAGATCGGCGCGTCAGGCCAGAACGACTCGACCAGCAGCATCAGGGTGCCGACGATATGGCCGACGACGAAGATCGTCGCATAGGGCGGCGCGTCATCGGCGCGATGATGGTGCAATTCCTCGCCGCATTGCGGACAGGCGGCGTTGACCTTGAGATAGCGGCCGAAGATCCGGCCCTCGCCGCAGGCGGGGCAGCGCCCCATGAAACCCCGACGAATGGCGAGCCAGGCGTCGCGCTTCGGCGGCGCATCCGCGCGCGGCGCGAAAATGGGCAAATCCAGCGCGGGGGTCGGCATGGGCGCGTCCTCACTTGATCATTGCAGCATGCAATCCAGCATTCCGGCTCAATTGATACGGCTTTTGGCGCGACCCGGTAAGCGAATATTCCAGAAAGCGCCGGACGATGCGCGTTTTTGACGCGCGGGGCAATCTAGCCGGTCGTTACGTCGCGCATGAGCGTCGCAAGGGCGCTTTCGAGCGCGGCTACGGTCTCGGCCGCCGCGTCGCCGAGCCGGTGCCGGACCGCGAGCCAGGCCGGATCGTTAAAGGTGAGCCAGACATCGCCGTCGGCGTCCTGCCAGACCAGCGCCTTCTGGGGGAGGTCGATGCCGATCGTCTGGTTCGCCTGCATCAGCGGCGTACCCAGGCGCGGGGCTCCGAAAATCAGCAAAAAGGTCGGCCGCAGCGTCATCCCCGCCTCGACGGCGCCGGCGCTGTGATCGATTTTGGCGAAAAGCGTCGCGCCTTTGGCCTGGAGCGCCGCCTCGAAGCGGCTGATCGTGTCGTCGAATGAAAACGTGCTTGGAATCGTGAACAATCCATTGTCGAGCATGTTTGCCTCCCCCTTTTGTTTGCGGCTCGCGATCAACGCGGGCCGTTGCGGCGTCCGGTTTTTGGGCCCGGTTCGCGCCTTACGGCGCCCGCCCGCGATTTCATGCCTGGCTTGGCGGGACGCCCCTCGCCGAGAAGCTCGAAGCGCAGGGCGCCGGCGAGCGGCGCGGCTTCGACGAGCTTCACCGTCACCATATCGCCGAGCCGGTGCATTTTGCCTGTGCGCGAGCCGATCAGCGCGTGCAATTTTTCGTCATGGCGGAAATAATCGTCGCCAAGCATGGAGGCCGGAATAAACCCGTCGGCGCCTGTATCGCTCAGGCGGATGAAGAGCCCGGCGCGGGTCGCCCCGGAAATGCGGCCCTCGAAACTCGCGCCAATCTTGTCGGAAAGATGCGCCGCGATCAGCCTTTCGATGGTCTCCCGTTCCGCCGCCATGGCGCGCCGTTCGGCGGCGGAGATGCGGCCGGCGATTTCGGGCAATTCCGCGCGGGCCGCGGGCGGCAGGCCGTCCGGACCAAGATCGAGCGCGGCGATCAGGGCGCGATGCACGATGAGATCGGCGTAGCGGCGGATCGGCGAGGTGAAATGCGCGTAGCGGCGCAGGTTCAGGCCGAAATGGCCGTAGTTGTCGACGACATATTCGGCCTGCGCCTGCGTGCGCAGAACGATCTCATTGACGAGATGCTCATTGTCGGTGTCCTTCACCTGGGCGAGGATGCCGTTGAATTGCTCCGGCCGCAGCACCTGGCCCTTGGCCAGCTTGATGCCGATCGAGGACAGAAATTCAGCGAGATTATTCAGTTTTTCGAGCGTCGGCTCGTCATGCGCGCGATAGATCAGCGCCTGATGCTTGGCTTCGAGCGTCTCAGCCGCCGCGACATTGGCGAGGATCATGAACTCCTCGATCAGGCGATGCGCGTCGAGCCGCGACGGGACGATGACGCGATCGACGCCGCCCTTTTCGTCGAGGATGATCTTGCGCTCCGGCAGATCGAGATCGAGCGGCCCGCGCGCGTCCCGCGCCTGCTTCAGCGCGGCGTAGGCCGCATATAGCGGGACTAGCACCGGCTGGAGCAGAGGCTCCGTCGTCTCGTCCGGCGCGCCGTCGATGGCGGCCTGGGCCTGGGCGTAGGCGAGCTTCGCCGCCGAGCGCATCATGATGCGATGGAAGCCGTGCGAGAGCTTGCGCCCGTCCGCGGCGATGATCATGCGCACGGCGAGCGCGGGCCTGTCCTCACGCGGGCGCAGCGAGCAGAGATCGTTGGAGATGCGCTCCGGCAGCATGGGCACGACGCGGTCGGGGAAATAGACCGAATTGCCGCGATCGAGCGCGTCGCGGTCAAGCGGCGTTCCGGTGCGGACATAGGCCGCGACATCGGCGATGGCGACGATGAGAATGAAGCCGCCGCTATTGTTGGGGTCGGGGTCCGGTTCGGCGTGGACGGCGTCGTCATGATCCTTGGCGTCCGCCGGATCGATGGTGATCAGCGGAACTCTGCGCCAGTCCTCGCGCCCCGCCATGGTGGCGGGCCGGGCGCGCTCGGCCTCGGCGATGGCCGCGGGGCTGAAGATGTTGGGGATCTTGTGGGTGTGAATGGCGATGAGGCTCACCGCCTTCTCGCTGTCGAAGGCGCCGAGCCGCTCGCGCACGCGGGCGGAGGGAAGGCCAAGCCGGCCCGTGCGCAGCATCTCGACCGCGACGAGATCGCCATCGCGCGCCTCGCCCTCCTGGCCGGGCAGCACGTCGAGCTCGCCGCGATTGATGTTCTTCTTGTCGATCGGCGCGATGCGTCCGCCGCCGCCGGGGCTCGCGCGGAAAATGCCGAGGATCTGCGATTTCGCGCGCTCCAGCAGCTTGACGACGCGCCCGCCATAGGCGGGTTCGCCCGGCTTCGCATCGGGCAGCGGCTCGACCCGCAAAAGGGCGCGGTCGCCGACGCCCGGCGCCGGCGTTCCGGGCTTCTGCCGTCTTGGGATGGCGACGACGATCTTGGGCGCGGGGCCCTGGGACAGATCCCAGTCGACAGGGGCGGCCAGAAAATCGCCGTCGCGGTCGCGGCTGAAGAAATCGGCCAGCACGGTCGCGGGCAAGAGCCCCGCCTTGTGCAGGCCCTTGCGGCGCCGTTCGATGGCGCCTTCGGCTTCGAGTTCCTTGAGCAGACGCTTCAGGGCGATGCGGTCATCGCCCTTGATGTCGAAGGCGCGGGCGATCTCGCGCTTGCTGATTTTCGCCGGCGCCCTGCCGGCTGGTTGCTCGGACGACGCCTCCCGCTCGCGGGCGATGAAGGCGATGATTTCCTCCCGCGTCGGCGCGGGGCGGGCATCTTGCTGCGCGGTCCGCGCAGATGGGCCGGACTTCCTTGTCCCGGCTGGTTTGTTCACGCTTGTTTGGCCTTTTTCTGTTTTGTCGCCGCGGCTTTGGCGGCGGGTTTTTTGGCGCCCGCCGGCTTGCGCGCGGGGGCTGATTTTCTTGCAGGCGTCGTCTCGAACGGCGGACTGTCGTCGTCGGGAATCGCTTTCTTCTTGGCTGCGGCGGCTTTCGGCGCGCTCTTTTTCGGCGCCGGAGCTTTCTTTCTTGCGCCGCCGCCGGCCGCTTCCTTGTCTTCGATCAGGCGAATCGCCTCTTCGAGCGTAATCGTTTCCGGCGAGGCGTTGGCTTTCAGCGTCGCATTGATCTTGCCGTGGTTGACATAAGCGCCGAAACGCCCGGCGCGCACGGTGATCGGGCCGCCCGAAGGATGCTCGCCGAGCAGGCGCCCCTGGGCTGATCCGCCCCCGCCGCCTGCGGCTTTCGCCGCCAGCAGCGCCAGCGCGCCTTCAAGATTCAATGTGGTGGGGTCGGCGTCCTTCGGCAAGGTCGCATTGACCTTGCCATGATTGACATAGGGGCCATAGCGGCCGGCCCGCAGCGTCACGGCGCCGCCCGAGGGATGCTCGCCGAGCGACCGGGCCGGCGCATTCGCCGCATCGCCGAAGCGCCGCCCGGAGAGGCCGCTTTCCTTGGCGACGATGAGATCGATCGCGCGATTGGCGCCGATGCCGAGGATATCGTCGTCCTTGCCGATATTCGCATAGGTCTTGCCGTGCTGGACATATGGCCCATAACGGCCGATCGCCGCCATGATCGGTTCTTTCGTCTCGGGGTGCTTCGCCACCTCGCGCGGCAGGGAGAGCAGCGCGATCGCCTGATCGAGCGTCAGCTCGGCGGCGGGAATCGTCTTCGGCAGGGAAGAGCGCTTGGGTTTCTCGCCTTCGCCCTGCTGCACATAGACGCCAAAGCGCCCGTCGCGCAGCGAGATCTCTTCGCCTGTGTCGGGATCGGCGCCGAGGACCTTGACGCCGGGCCGGTCGCCCGGCGCCGTCTCCTCGCCATTGGCGGCGACGAGGGTCCGCGTGAACTTGCATTCGGGGTAGTTGGAGCAGCCGACGAAGGCGCCGAACTTGCCGAGCTTCAGCGAGAGCTGGCCATTGGCGCAGGACGGGCAGGCGCGCGGGCTCGATCCGTCTGGTTTCGGCGGGAAAATATGCGGGCCGAGGATTTCGTTCAGGCTGTCCAGCACCTGCGTCGTGCGCAGATCCTTGGTGCCTGCGAGCGCCGCGGAGAAATCAAGCCAGAAATCGCGCAGGACCTGCTTCCAGTCGATCTCGTGATTGGAGATGCGATCAAGCTTCTCCTCAAGGTCGGCGGTGAAGTCATATTCGACGTAGCGCGCAAAGAAGCTTTCCAGAAAGGCCGTGACGAGCCGGCCTTTGTCCTCCGGATAGAGGCGCTTCTTGTCGATGCGCACATAGTCGCGTTCGCGCAGGACCGCGAGGGTCGAGGCGTAGGTCGAGGGCCGGCCGATGCCGAGCTCCTCCATGCGCTTCACCAGCGTCGCCTCGGTGAAACGCGGCGGCGGCTCGGTGAAATGCTGGGTCGAGTCGATGCGCTCCTTCTCCAGCCGCTCGTCCTTCGCCATGAAGGGAAGACGGCCGCCATCCTCGTCCTCCTCGTCGTCGCGCCCCTCCTGATAAAGTTTCAGGAAGCCGTCGAAGCGGATCACCTGGCCGGTCGCGCGAAGATCGAGCTTGCGGGCGCCGGCCTCGGCGAGAATATCGACAGTGGTGCGCTCAAGTTCGGCTGATTCCATCTGGCTGGCGATGGTGCGGATCCAGATCAGCTCGTAGAGCTTCGCCTGGTCGGGATCGAGGGCGCGGGCGACCCGCTTTGGCAGCCGGGCGAGATCGGTCGGGCGGATCGCCTCATGCGCTTCCTGCGCGTTCTTGGCCTTCACCGTATATTTGCGCGGCGTCTTCGGCACATAGGCGTCGCCGAATTCGCGGGCGATGACGGATCGTGCGCTTGAAATGGCCTCGGGGGCGAGATCGACGCCATCGGTTCGCATATAGGTGATGAGGCCGACGGTCTCCCCGTCGATGTCGGCGCCTTCATAGAGGCGCTGCGCAAGTTGCATCGTCCGCGCCGGCGCAAAGCCAAGTTTGCGCGAGGCTTCCTGCTGCAGAGTCGAGGTCGTGAAGGGCGCGGACGGATGACGCTTGGCCGGTTTTGCCTCGATCTCCGCGACCTTGAACGCGGCATTGTCGAGCGCCGTCTTGAAAGCTGCGGCCTCCGCGCCCGCGCCAATGTCGAGCCGGGTGATTTTCTTGCCATCGGCGCCGACGAGGCGGGCGGTGAAGGGCGCGCCGGCCGCGGTCTTGAGATGCGCGACGATCGACCAATATTCGCGCGGAACGAAAGCCTCGATCTCAAGCTCGCGGTCGCAGACGAGGCGCAGCGCGACGGACTGAACACGGCCCGCCGAGCGCGCGCCGGGCAATTTGCGCCACAATACGGGCGAGAGGTTGAAGCCGACGAGATAGTCCAGCGCGCGGCGGGCGAGATAGGCGTCGACCAGCGCCTCGTCGATCTCGCGCGGATTCTGCATGGCCTCGAGGACCGCCGTCCGCGTGATCGCGTTGAAGACGACGCGCTGGACGCGCTTGTCCTTCAGAACACGCTTCGCCTTTAGAACTTCGAGCACATGCCAGGAGATGGCCTCGCCTTCGCGGTCCGGATCGGTCGCCAGAATGACAGTGTCGGCGTCCTTGACGGCGCGGGCGATCTCGGCGAGGCGCTTGGCCGATTTGACGTCGACGTCCCACAGCATGGCGAAATCGGCGTCGGGATCGACCGACCCGTCCTTCGCCGGCAGATCGCGGACGTGGCCATAGGATGGGTAGACCTCATAGTCCTTGCCAAGATATTTGTTGATGGTCTTGGCCTTCGCCGGCGATTCGACGATGACGACATTCATTACCGATAATCCCCGGTTTGCCCGTCCGGACCGGAATGGTCCGCGGTTGCAACGCAATGGTTAAGCGCAATAGTCAAGCTCGCGCCAGTTGCGCGGCCCGTTCACGCCCGCAAAGGTTGCAGCGCAACAGAATTTTTCGAGGCGGAAGATGGGGGAGGGCGCTCCCTTAGTCAAATCGGGGCGTCGCCGCGCTCGGCCGGGGCGCAGCCGGTCGCGCCGAAATGCACAAAATCTGTGCGCAGTTTCGGCCCCGTCCGGCAAACTCGCGGCGCGAGGCTTTGTGATGGCGCCCGCACTCCTGTAAGACAATGGCTTTATGCTCGACCCATTCCAAAAGTTCAAATTCCCGCACCGGCACCTGCTCGGGATCGAGGGGCTTTCCGCGCAGGACATCTACGCCCTGCTGGATCTCGCCGAAGAAGCGATCGAGGTCTCGCGCCAGGTCGAAAAGAAGCGCTCGACGCTGCGCGGACGCACTCTCATCAACCTTTTTTTCGAGGCCTCGACGCGCACGCAATCCTCGTTCGAACTCGCCGGCAAGCGGCTCGGCGCCGATGTCATGAACATGTCGGTCGCGACTTCGAGCGTTAAAAAAGGCGAGACGCTGGTCGACACGGCGATGACCCTCAACGCCATGCGCCCGGACATCATCGTCGTGCGTCACGCCCAGGCGGGCGCCGTGCATCTCCTCGCGCGGAAGGTCGATTGCTCGGTGGTCAACGCCGGCGACGGCGCACATGAGCACCCGACGCAGGCCCTGCTCGACGCCCTGACGATCAAGCGCAACAAAGGCAGGATCGAAGGTCTGACGGTGGCGATCTGCGGCGACATTCTGCATTCGCGCGTTGCCCGCTCCAATATTCTCCTGCTCTCGGCGCTCGGCGCGCGGGTTCGCGCGGTCGGCCCCTCGACGCTGCTGCCCGCCGGCCTCGATCGCATGGGGGTCGAGGTTTTTCGCGACATGAAGACCGGCCTCAACGGGGCCGACATCGTCATGATGCTGCGTCTTCAGCGCGAACGCATGCAGGGCGGCTTGATCCCCTCGCCGAAGGAATATTTCCGCTTCTTTGGCCTCGACGAGGAAAAGCTCGGCTATGCGAAGCTCGATGCGCTGGTCATGCACCCAGGTCCCATGAACAGGGGCGTCGAGATTGATTCTGCGGTCGCCGACGGGCCGCAAAGCCGCATCCGCGAGCAGGTGGAAATGGGCGTCGCCGTTCGCATGGCGGTGCTCGACGCGCTGGCCCAGCATCTGCCGAATGGCTGAATCCGCTGCGCAGGTTCGGGCGACGCCGGGGCAGCCCGCCGGAGGGGATAGTCGTGAGGAGGATTCGGTAGGATGAACGGCCTTTCTGGAAGCGCCGCGGTGCAGGTCCCGTCGTCCCGTGCGGTCGCGCATCAGCCGCTGGCGCTTGTGCATGGCCGCCTCGTCGATGGCGAGACGTTCAGCGGCGAGCCCGGCGGCGTCCTCATCATCGACGGCGCCATTCGCGATCTCGGCCCCGACGTCGCGCCGCGAAACCTGCCTTCGCACGCCCGCATCATAGATTGCGGCGGCGACGTCATCGCGCCGGGCCTCATCGACATGCGGGCCTTCGTCGGCGAGCCGGGCGCCGAGCATCGCGAGACCATCGCAACGGCCACGGCGGCGGCGGCGGCGGGCGGGGTCACGACAATTCTCGCGCGGCCGGACACGCATCCGCCGGTCGACGAGCCGGCGGTGGTCGATTTTCTGCTGCGCCGCGCGCGCGATACGGGGCGCGTGCGCGTGCTGCCTTGCGCCGCCCTGACGCAGGGACTGCGCGGCGAGGACATCGCCGAGATCGGCCTGTTGCAGGAGGCTGGCGCACTGGCCTTTTCGGACGGCGCCCAGCCGATCCGCAATGCGCGGGTGCTGCGCCGCGTCCTCGCCTACGCCCGCGATTTCGATGCGCTCGTCATCCATTACGCCGAGGATCGCGACCTCGTCGGCGAGGGCGTCATGAACGAGGGTGAATTCGCCTCTCGCCTTGGCCTTGGCGGCATTCCGCGCGAGGCGGAGGCGATCATGCTCGATCGCGACATTCGCCTCGTCAATCTGACCGGCGCGCGCTATCACGCGGCGCTCGTCACCACCACGCTTTCGCTCGACATCATTGCCAGGGCCAAGGCGGCCGGCCTGCCGGTGACCTGCGCGACGTCGATCAACCATCTGACGCTGAACGAGAGCGACATCGGCGACTACCGCACCTTCCTGAAACTGGCGCCGCCGTTGCGCCATGAGGACGAACGCCGCGCCCTCGTCGCCGCCCTCGCCTCCGGGCTTATCGACGTCATCGTCTCCGACCATAATCCGCAGGATGTCGAGACGAAGCGGCTGCCTTTCGCCGAAGCCGAGAATGGCGCGATTGGCCTCGAGACCATGCTCTCGGCGGGCCTGCGCCTCGTCGCCTCGGGCGAACTGTCGCTGCAGCGGCTGATCGGCGCCATGACGCTGCGCCCGGCCGAAATCCTGAGGCTCCCGCAGGGCAGGCTCAGGATCGGCGCGCCGGCGGACATCATCCGGTTCGATCCTGACGAACCCTATGTTCTCGATCCGTCAAAACTGCGCTCGCGCTGCAAGAACACCCCGTTCGACGAGGCGCGGATGGAGGGGCGGGTGAAGCTCACTCTGGTCGCCGGAGAGACGGCGTATGAGGAGGCCTGATCCGCCGCCCTCGCGCTAAGACGCCTAATTATTAGTCTTTCCGCTTATTTATTGATCCTCCTTTCTTGAGGCTCGCCGGAAGCGACAGGCCCTCGCGGGCCATTCGATTTCTTCTTGCCGAGCGCCGGCGCCGGACCGCGCCTCTTCAGCAATTCGCCTCGGGCGTCGGACGGATGCGCCGCCGACATGGCACGGTTCTTGTTCGCTCGCATCACGCTGGATGCACAGTGCGCAGCTGAACTTGCCAATTTCACGAATCGGCGTCTGGGAGCGATCCCATGAAAGTCGTCGTCGCAGTTATCGAGCCCTTGCAACTCCACCGCGCGCGGGATGCGCTGGCGTGGGTTGGGGTCGCCGGAATGACCGTGACGGAGGTGAAAGGGTTCGGGGCGGAGCATACCGAAATCTACCGCGCGGCCGAATATGCCGTGCGCTTCGTTTCAAAGGTCAAGGTGGAAGTCGCGGTTCCAGCTCCGCTCGCCGACAGGGTCGTCGCCGCGATCCAAGAGGCGGTAGGCGGCGGCCGAAGCGACGACGGCGCGATTTACGTCATGAACGTCGAACAGATCACGCGGATCCGGACCGGAGAGACGGACGCCGCTGCATTGTGAAAGCCACAGTCCGGATCGTCAGCTGGAGGGAGTGGGACCATCATGTCTTTCAGACCTGCAAACAAATCGTGCGTGCTGCTCGCCTGCGGCCTGCTCCTGGGGCTTCTTGCGACGCCCCTTTTCGTCCATCCCTCCATGGCCGAGGACGCGACGGGCCGCCGCCGCTGTAGCGAAGCCTGCGCCGCCAGCCACGCCCGCCTGCGCGGGAGCCGTCGCCGCCATCCCCGAGAGCGATAAATACGCCGCCGTTCCCGCTGTTCCGGCCGTGCTGACGAATTGCACGCCGAACTCTGGCGACACCGCCTGGATGCTGACCTCCGTGGCTCTGGTTCTGATGATGACGATTCCGGGACTTGGCCTCTTCTACGGCGGCATGGTCCGCAAGAAGAATGTCGTCGACACGGTGATGACGAGCTTCGCGATCACCGCTCTCGTCACCTTCTTATACGCGGCCGTGACCTACAGCCTGTCCTTCACGCCCGGCAGCGCCTTTCATAGGCGGCCTCAGTCGCGCGTTCCTGCAGGGCATCCTGAGCGACGTCAACAATGGCGGCATCGGCAATCCCAACCCGCTCGCGCCGACGATTCCCGAGACGGTCTATATGTGTTTCCAGATGACCTTCGCGATCATCACGCCAGCCCTGATCGCGGGGGCCTTCGCCGAGCGCATGAAGTTTTCGGCGATGCTGGCGTTCATGACGCTGTGGGCGATTTTCGTCTATGCGCCGGTCGCCCATTGGGTCTGGGGACCGGACGGGTTCCTGAACAGCGCCAACAGCGACGCGATGTTTCACGTTCTCGACTACGCCGGCGGCACGGTGGTTCATGTCAATTCGGGGGTCGCCGGCCTGATGTGCGCCTTGATGCTCGGCAGGCGCAAGAATACCGGCCCGGCGCATAATATCGTGCTCACCTTCATCGGCGCCTCGCTTCTGTGGGTCGGCTGGTTTGGCTTCAACGCCGGCTCGGCCGTGACCGCCGGAATCCAGGCGGGCATGGCGATGACCGTGACGCAGATCGCCACAGCCGTGGCGGCGCTGACCTGGATGTTCTTCGAATGGATCCATCGCGGCAAGCCGACCCTGCTCGGCATCTGCTCCGGCGCCGTCGCGGGTCTCGTCGCCATCACGCCGGCGTCGGGTTTCGTCGGCCCGGCGGGCGCGATGGCGATCGGCGCCGCCGTCGGCATTGTCTGCTACATAATGGTGACCTGGGTGAAGGCGGCGCTCGGCTATGACGACGCCCTCGATTGTTTCGGCGTCCATGCGGCGGGCGGCGCGACGGGCGCGATCCTCACCGGGATTTTCGCAATCAATCAATATGGCGGCACACCCGGCCTGATCGAAGGCAATCCGGGACAGGTGATCAGCCAGCTCATCGGCGTTGGCATCGTGATCGCCTATGATGTCGTCGTCTCGCTGATCATTCTCTTCATCATCAAGGCGACGATCGGCTTGAGGGTGAGCGACGACGTGGAGCAGGGCGGGCTCGACCTCGCGCTTCACGAAGAAGCGGTGCAATGATGCGCAGCTGAACGCTGGCCGCCACCGTGCGCGGGTGAATTTCGGCTCGCGCGGCGGCTCGGCCGTCCCATCTGTCAACAAAAAAACGCGGCGCCCCCCGGAGCGCCGCGTTTTTTACGGGAACAAGAACCTACGATGTCGTCGCCTATATTCCCCAATCTGGCATTCAGTCAGTCAGATTTGGCTCCGGGCCGCTGCCAGCCTGCAGAAAACTGGCCCGGAACGATGATTCTCTCGGCCCCGGGAAAGACGCGCCTTCAGAATGCGACCCAGGCGTAGAGCAGAAGGGTGTTGTTGCCCGCCGCATTGTGGTTGACGTTGAGGCCGTCGAAATTGTTGTTCCCGCCGTAAACCTGCAGGTAGCTCGTGTAGGAAATGCCAAGCTTGGCGTTGACCCAGGGGTAGAAGGATGGGCCGCCCTTGCTGAACGGCAGAAAGGACGCCGTGGCGATGATTCCTTCGCCGTTGGGGGCGGCGATCAGCGAATTCGCCGCGCGTAAAGCACGGCGTCGGGCGAGCCGGAGACGTTGAAATAACCGACCGACAGTTCGTAGGTGTGATCGTAAACATATTCGAGCGACGCTTTGAAGCTGTTCAGATTATTGTACAGGTTCGCCGAACCGCCTTGCAGATAGGTCGAATTCAGCTTCTGCGATCTCATGGATGTCCGTGACCCGGGCGGTGATGCTATGCGGGTCGCCAAGCCATTGATATTGCGCATCGACTGCAACGTCCGTGATCTGGTCAAAGCCGAAGCCGGCGACCCGGCCGGGCAGCGTGTTGGCGATCATGCCATATGTGCCGAATTCGAGCGAATGATCGCCCTTGTCAAATTCGACGGCGGCGCGCCAATAGGGCGCGACGCCGTCAATCGACGTCGATCCGATGACGCCGGGTTCGCCCAGCGCCTGCAAGCACTTGCTGGGAGAGGTTTTGGTAGGCGGTGAAATTAAGATAGAACATGTCGTTGGTGAAGGTGTAGACGCCCGTTCCGACGACATGGGTGCCAAGACCGCCCTCAATCAGCGTTCCCGGCAGCGTAAACTGGGGCGCGAGCGTGGAGGCGACGAATGGAAAGCCCCATGCCGGGGTCGTGTTCCACACATCCTCGACGGTCGGCGCATTGTTGACGTCCACGCCGTAGGTGATGTCAAGACCAAAAAGTTTCGTCGCGTCGACGTAGCGGACGTCGCTCGCGTCGAGGAACATATGCTGGGTGGCGCCGTCATAGGTGCCCTGGATGAACGAGCCGACATTGCCGTAGAGTTGCCCCGCAAGGAAAATGCTCGCCTGCTGCAGCAGGAAGTTGTTGTTGGTGTGGGCTCCACGGCGCAGGCGGCGCATCCTGATTGTCTTGCGTGTGGGTAGAAGCTTCCGATCACCATCGCCGCGATCGGCGGCGCCTGTTCGAAAGTCATGCCGCCGCCCATGGTATAGCCGCCGAGCTTGAAGCGGCGTCCGAATGGGGTCAACTGCGGGAAGGCCGTATGGCAGGTCGCGCAGGGCTGGCCGGTCTGGCGTGCGTAACTCGGCAGGGCCGAGGCGGTTGGCGTCTTGATCAGAATCCCGGCGGCGATGATCGTTGCGGCGAGGCATGCGACGCCGCCGAAACCGCCGATCACCCGGAGATTCGCCCGCCGGCCTGTGACTTCCGTCATGCCTTGCGCGGCATGGCCGCCGCTGTCCGCTGTGATGTCCGGCATATTGCGTCCCCCGACGGGCGGCATCGCGATGAAAATCATTTCTCAACGATCGAGCTGCCGCAGCCTCTTCACGACTATTCCCCGTCAGAATTAAATTTCAAGTGACGGCGACACATTGTTTTCCTGCGTTGCAGGAAAACAACACAAAGACTATGTACGAACGCGTTAAGTTGATTGCGCGAGAATAGCTTTCGATTTGTGCAACATCGGCAATGATGTTCTTTTCGTGGCGCTGTATTGTGGGATGCACAGATAAAGACGACGTTGCGGATGTTGCAAAACAGAGGTTTAGATCCAGGCTGTACGTTTCGGCAAATTGCGCGAAGTCATTGACCTCTCGCCGTCGGCATGAGCTGTTTGGGCTGCGCTTCCGGAAAGCGATCGCGGCGCCGGCTTGTCGCTCAGGACGTTTTCAAAACGCCGCGCATCGAAGGAGGATTGAAAGATGGCCCAGGGGATGGATAAATCGTCTCGTGAAGTTTCGCCGCCGACAACCCGGCGGAGCATCCTCCAGCTCGGCGCAGTCGCCGCTGGCGCCTTATCGCTTCTCGGGTTGAGCGGCCGCCGAGCGGAAGCAAAGGTCTCTCAGGCGGCCGTCGGGTATCAATCTTCGCCGAAAGGCGCGCAAAACTGCGCGAACTGTCGCCTGTTCGAGCCGCCGAACGCCTGTAAACAGGTCGATGGCGCGGTCAGCCCCAATGGCTGGTGCAAAATCTGGTCGAAAGCGGCCTGAGCCGTCATTTTCGCCCGTGAAGTCTTTTGAGCGACGAGACTCCTGGGCCGGGGTCCAGGCGTCTCCGACTCAGGTGGGTTTGTCTCGGGCTTGCTACTCTGAGGACTTAGCCCTCGCGGTTGGGGGTTCCAAGGACGTGGACATTTGGCGGCAGCATCGCATTGTCGAATGTTTGCGTGAACATCGGCGCGGCGAAAAAGGCAACCGCCCGCAAGGTCTCCTGCCCCGTATTGACGAGGTCATGCCGCACCGGCGTCGGCAGCACGAAAACGCTTCCAGGCGCAACCTGATGGGTCGTTCCGTCCTCCATGCGCAGTTCGCCCGATCCGGCGAGAATATATTGAGTCTCCTCGGTCGCGTCCGTGTGCCAGCCAAGACGATGGCCGGGCTCGATTTCATAGACAATCGTCGACGACTGCGTTGCGCCATGTCCGCCATAGGCGGCGAAAGCGCCGGCCCACCCGACCGTGGGATCATCGACGCCCCCGACTTTGGCGCGGGGAAGATCGCTGGTCGAAACGACAAAGACTGAAGCCAAGGCTGCCTCCTGAAAATGGATGTACAAGCCGGAGACGGTTTCGAAAGAAGCCTGAGCCGCGATTTCCGGGGATCACGGCCGTATCCTGCGCACCGAATTTGTAAAAAAAGTGTAAATTCAATAAACGTCAGGTCGAGCCGGAATTCAAGCTTGCTTCTTGGCATTGCGGCAGCTTCGTTCGGTTGCCTGCTCACCCGCTGACAGCTAGGCTGCGTCGATTGCTCTCCGGCGCGCGGATTCGACGTTGATCCCCTCCCTTTTCGCCCTCGTCTTTGGCTATCTTTGCGGCTCGATCCCGTTCGGGCTGATCCTGACTCGGCTGGCCGGGACCGCCAATCTTCGCGAGATCGGCTCCGGCAATATTGGCGCGACCAATGTCCTGCGCACTGGTCGCAAGGATCTCGCCGCGGCGACCCTCCTGCTCGATCTTGGCAAGGGCGCCGCCGCAGTCCTGATCGTCGCCGCGATCGCCAGCCGAGTCGCGAGCGCCGGCGCGCCCTGGCCGCCCCCGCCCGTCCTCGCCGCCGCCGCCGGCGCCTTTCTCGGCCATGTCTATCCCATTTGGCTCGGCTTCCGGGGCGGCAAGGGCGTCGCCACATTTTTGGGCGCTCTGCTCGCCGTCGCCCCGCCGGCCGGCCTCGCCTTCATCGCCGTCTGGCTTGGCGTCGCTGCGATCACGCGCTTTTCCTCGCTCGCCGCGCTGCTCGCCAGCGCTCTGGCGCCGGCATTCCTGCTGGCGGAGGGCGGCGTCGCTTCGGCGATCGTCTTTGCGGTTCTCGCCGCCATTCTCTGGCTCAAGCACAGCGCCAATATCGCGCGGCTGCGCGCCGGGACGGAAACCCGGATCGGCAAATCGTGACGGGGCGGCTCTGGCCCGATGCGATCAGGCCCCTCGGCGAGGCCGAACATTTCGACTGGCTGCGGCTGCTGCGCTGCGACAATATCGGCCCGCGCAGCTTCATCGCGCTGCTGCGGCGCTATGGCTCCGCCCGCGCGGCTCTTGAGGCCTTGCCCGCGCTCGTCGCCAGCGGCAAGTCGGGCCGGCCGATCGCCATTCCGCCGGCCTCCGCGATCGAGGCGGAACTGGCGAAACTGCAAGGCTGCGGCGCCGTCCTCGTGGGGCTTTACGAGCCGGACTATCCGGCGCTGCTGCGGCTGATCCATGCGCCGCCGCCGCTTCTCGCCGTGCGCGGGGATCTGGCCTGCCTGCGCCGTTCGAAAGTCGCGGTGGTCGGCTCGCGCAACGCCTCGGCGGCGGGGCTCGCCTTCACCGAACAGATTTCGCGCGGGATCGCGCGGGGCGGCCATGTCATCGTCTCCGGGCTGGCGCGCGGCATCGACGCGCGGGCGCATCAGGCCGCTCTGGAGACCGGCACGATAGCGGTGCTCGCCGGCGGCCTCGGCAATATTTACCCGGCCGACCATGCCGGACTGCTGGAGCGCCTGATCGAGCATGGCGCGGCGATCAGCGAAATGCCCTTCGGCTGGGAGGCTCGGGGCCGCGATTTCCCGCGCCGCAACCGCATCGTCGCGGGGCTCTCGCGCGGGGTCGTGGTGATCGAGGCGGCGCGGCGCTCGGGATCGCTGATCACCGCCGGTTTCGCCGCCGATCAGGGACGCGAGATTTTCGCCGTGCCGGGCTCGCCGCTGGATCCCCGCGCGGAAGGCGCCAATGATCTTCTGCGCGATGGCGCGACCTTCTGCACCAAGGCGGAGGACGTGCTGGAAGCGCTCGCGCGGCAGAAACTTGCGCCCGGCGACGGTCTCGGCTTCGCCGAGCCGGATCTGGCGGCGCCCGAGACGCCCTTCTGGGACGAGCTCGACCTTCCTGAATTCGATGGCGCTTTCGTTCCGCCGCGGATCGCAAATGAGGCGACTGGCGAAGACAAGGCGACCTACGCGGATGATCCCGCCGCCGGAGAATTCACGCCGCCGCGGGAGGTCGCCGCGCCGCCGTCACGGGAGGCCGTCGCCGCGCGGGTCATGGAGCTGCTTGGCCCGACGCCAGTGTCGGTCGATGAAATCGTGCGCGCATCGCAGGCTCCGGCGCGGGAGGTGCGCACGATCCTGTTCGAACTCGAACTCGCTGGACGCCTGGAACGCCACGGCGCCGACCTCGTCTCGAAGATTTAGCGCGACCCGAGGCGCTTCGGGCGAGCGCCTGATCAGACGCCTAAGCGCTCGGCAAGCTCGACGAAGCTATTGACGTTCAAATCGCGTTTCGCCTCGAACTTTGCGTCCGTCTTGCCTTCCGGGCCGAATCCCAGCGGGCCGGCGACGAAGGGGGCCTGTCAAACATCACGGCGGCGACTCCCGCGATGGATCATGCCTTGACCGGCCCACTATCCGGCGGCGCCATCCATGCCGCCGTCGGCGAGAAATTTCTCAAGCCAGTGAATGTCGTAAAGCCCGTTCTGGATGTCCGGGTTGCGCACCAGCGTCTGAAACAGCGGAATGGTGGTGTCGATGCCGTCGATGATGAATTCGTCGAGCGAGCGGCGCAGGCGCAGCAGCGCTTCGTTACGGCTGCGGCCATGCACGATCAGCTTGCCGACGAGGGAATCATAGGTCGGCGGGATGGTGTAGCCGGCGTAGACCGCGCTATCGACGCGAACGCCGAGGCCGCCCGGCGGATGGTAATAGTTGATCGTGCCGGGCGAGGGGCGGAAGGTCGCCGGATGCTCGGCGTTGATGCGGCATTCGATGGCGTGGCCGTTGAAGGTCACTTCCTCCTGCGTCAGGCTCAATTCCGACCCGGCCGCGATCTTGATCTGTTCGTTGACGAGATCGACGCCGGTGATCATTTCCGTCACCGGATGCTCCACCTGAATGCGGGTGTTCATCTCGATGAAATAGAATTTGCCGTCCTCATAGAGGAATTCGATGGTGCCGGCGCCGGCGTAGCGCAATTCGCGCATGGCGGCGGCGCAGATTTCGCCGATTTCGAGCCGCTGCGACTGGTTCAGCGCCGGGGAGGGGCTCTCCTCCCACACTTTCTGATGGCGGCGCTGCAAAGAGCAATCGCGCTCGCCAAGGTGGATGGCGTTGCCGAAGCCATCGCCGAGAATCTGGATCTCGATATGGCGCGGCTTCTCGAGAAATTTTTCGAGATAGACGGAATCATCGCCAAAGGCAGCCTTGGACTCCATGCGGGCGGTCTCCAGCGCCGCGGGCAGGTCTTCCGCGCCATAGGCGATCTTCATGCCGCGTCCGCCGCCGCCCGAGGCCGCCTTGATCAGAACGGGATAGCCGAGGTCCTTGGCGACGGCCAGCGCCTCGACGTCATCCGTGATCGCGCCGGCGGAGCCTGGCACGCAGGGGATGCCGAGGCGCGCGGCCGTGCGCTTGGCCTCGATCTTGTCGCCCATCAGGCGGATGTGCTCCGGGCGCGGGCCGACGAAGACGATATGATGGTCTGCCAGAATCTCGGCGAAGCGCGCATTCTCGGAGAGGAAGCCATAGCCGGGATGCAGCGCTTCGGCGCCGGTGATTTCGCAGGCGGCGAGCAGCGCTGGAATGTTGAGATAGGATTCGCGCGCGGAAGGCGGCCCGACGCAGACTGATTCGTCGGCGAGCTTCACATGCATCGCTTCGGCGTCAGCGGTGGAATGCACCGCGACGGTCGCAATGCCCAGCTCCTTCGCGGCGCGCAGGATGCGCAGGGCGATCTCGCCGCGATTGGCGATGAGGATTTTTTCGAACATGTCAGTTCACCCGAACCGCGGCGCTCATTCGATCACGAAGAGCGGCTGGCCATATTCGACGGGTTGCCCATCCTCGACGAGAATGCTGACGACCGTTCCCGCGACGGGCGCGACGATCTCGTTGAAGGTCTTCATGGCTTCGACGAGAAGCAGCTTGTCGCCAGCCTTGACGACCGATCCGACCTCGACGAAGGGCGGCGCGTCGGGCGAAGCGCGCAGATAGGCGGTGCCGACCATCGGCGATTTGACCGCGCCCGGCGCGTCGGACGCCTTGCTCGCAGCGGGCGGCGCGGGGACGGAAGCCGGCGCGGCGGGCGCGACCGCGGGCGCCGGCGCGGCGGTGACCTGCCGCGCCACCCTGATCTTCGTGTCGCCCTGCGCGAATTCGATCTCGGACAGGCCAAGCCGCGTCAAAATCCTGGCGAGCGTCTCGACTATTTCGACATCCACCACGCCGTTTGGCGCGGGGGCGGCGTCTTTCGGCCCCGTATATTTCATTTTCTTCAACTTTCGCTGGCCGTGGCGAGGGCGATGCAGGCGTCAAGCGCGAGACGATAAGATAGCGCGCCGAAGCCGAGAATCACGCCTTGCGCCACGGGAGAGATAAAGGAATGGCGGCGAAAGTCTTCCCGCGCATGAACATTGGAGAGATGCACCTCGATTACCTTCGCCTTCGCCCCCCGGATCGCATCCTGAAGGGCGATGGACGTATGCGTGTAAGCGCCCGCGTTCAGGATGATCGGTTCGCCCTTCAGCCCCGCGTCCTGCACCCAGTCGACGAGATCGCCTTCATGGTTGCTCTGCCGGAAATGCAGGGCGATTCCCCGCGCGGCGCAGAGCGCCGACAGTTCCGCCGCGATCGAATCCAGGGTCGCGGAGCCGTAAAGCTCCGGCTCCCTCGATCCAAGCAGATTGAGGTTTGGCCCGTTCAGGCAGTGGACGGCTTTCATTAAGGGAACTCGGCGAGACGGAAAACGTCCGAAGGCGAATCCATAACCGGGATCAAAAAGCAAGGGAAGCCCCGCTCTGTCCGCCGACGGCGCGGTCTAGAGCATATTCCGATCAGATTGAAACAATCTGATCGACCAGAACATGCTCAAGCTTTTGAATGCGGGCCGATTTCTTATCGACCGAATGATCCATTCGGTCGATAAGAAATCGCTCTGGGCGGCAACGGCGCTACGGCGCGGAACCCCGCGGCGCCAGTCATCCCTTGAGGCGGTCGGCAAGGCGAAACGCCGCCATCATCAGCATCATGGTCGGATTGGCGCCGCCGCCGCTGGGGAACGCCGACGTCGCCAGCACGCTGAGGTTCGGCGTCCGGAAGGTTCGGAGATCCTTGTCGACGACGCCCGTTTTCGGGCTCGCGCCCATTTTTGTCGACCCGCCCGGATGGTAGACGCCGCCGAAGCTGCTCAAGGCCTTGCCAAGCGCTTCTGGCGGGGCCGGCTGGATCTCCGCCAGACGCCCGAGCGGGCTTTCGCGCCAGGCGCTGACAAATTGCCTCGTCATTTCCGCGACGTTTGTAATGTCGCTGTCGGCCACGCGCCAGTCGATCGTCGCCAGCGGGCAGCCGAAGACATCGACCCGCTGCGGCGACAAGCCTATGCGATTGGCGGCGATCGGTTCCTGTTCAACGACGGCATGCAAGCCGAAAATCGCATTGTCGGGAAAAAGCAGCCGCTTTTCGCGGAATCGCCACCACGCTGCGCGTGAGAGCCAGGGCAGGGCCGAGGCCAATTCGGCGGCGTCGCGGAGCGAAAACCGGTCGCGCCGCTGGATCTTCCGGTAGATGGAGCGCAGAACGTCGAAACCGGCCGGCGCCTCCGTCGAAAAGGCGATATGAAGGAAACCCGCCGGAATCCCGTGCGCGGCGCGCAGCCCGGCGCTTGGCTCGAAGCGCAGATTGCGCATGCCGCCGCCCTCGAAGCGGAAGCCGATCACCCGGTTCAGCGCCGTCCGGTCGGACACGGTGACGCGCGCCGTCTCAGTCGAGACATGATCGTGAAAATAACGCCCCAGAACGCCGTCGGGCGCAAAAACGCGGTTGTCGTTTTGATGATCGATCAGGAGCAGCAGGCGTGTGCTTTCGATCGCCCCAGCCGCGATGACGGTCTCCGCGGGGCGGACCGAGAGGCGCCCGCCATTGGCGCTTCGCGCTTCCACGGAAGCCAGTCTGCCGCCGGGATCGAAGCCAAATTGCGTCGCCGTCGCGTTGAGCCAGACGGCCGGGCCGTTCTCAGCCTTGATCTGCGCGTCGAGCAGGGTCGCGACATTTCGCAGCTTGAACGGCGGCCATTTCGCGAGGCGGGGAATGAAGGCAGAGCCCGCTGGCAGAATCTCCGGGCGGTCGTACGGGGTTTCGGGCAGTCCGAAGAGCCGCTCGATCTCGCCCTGGTAGGCGGTGAAATCGGCGAGGGTCACGGGCCATTCGCTGTCCCAGCCGCTTTGGCGGAAGGTCATGTCCGTTTCAAGGAACGGCAGCATCGCGCCGCCCCAGCGCGTCGAGGTTCCGCCAAGACAGCGAAAGCGCCCCGATTCGGCGCCTTTATAGAGCGCGCCGAGCAGAACCACCTCGTTCAGCGGGTGCGTCTCGCCGCTCTGCGACATTCCGCCGGATTCGACGACCACAACATGCCGGCCGGCGGCGGCGAGGCGGGTCGCCAGAAGCAGGCCGACCGTGCCGCCGCCGATGATGAGCACGTCGCAGGCGACTTCATGCGTCTGGCCCGGCTGGCCCGCCAGATCGCGGATCATCGCCGCGCTCCGGTTCCGGTAAGAGGCGGCGGGCTTTCGCCAGCGCCGGCCTGTTCAGCCTCGGCTGCCTTGAGGATTGCAGCGTATTGCGGCAGCCGATCGATCCGCCGCGTGCTGACGATAATGCTTCCAGTGCGATTGCGCCGCAGCGCAGCGCCGAGAATTTCAGCTGCGTCGGGCGGGCTCCCGGCGCGGTGGGCCGAGACATAACCATAAGTGAGCTGGAGCGGCCGGCCGCTGCGGGTCAGAATGTCGGCTTCGCGGCCTGCGATGCTGTCGTTCGTCTGCACCACGGCGGCCAGCGGATTGGCGCATTCGATAAACGCTCCCACGCGCTGGCTGTTTCCCGCGACGCCGAACCAGGCGACCCGCTCCCGCTCGTCCTCGAGCCAGCGCAGCCATTCGTCGGTCGCGATGAGCCGCAGGTCGGGCTCGTGCAGCAGATAAAGGTCGATCCGCTCGCGCCCGAGCCGCCGCAGGCTGGCCGAAAGCGCCGTGCGCGCGCGCTTGACGCTCCAGTCGATTATCGGGCGCGAAAGCGCGGGCAATGCGCGTCCGGCCGCCTTGCGCAGAAAAACCATCGCCGCCGACTGCGTCTCGCCGCCAGGCGCATAGAGGCCGACTTTGGTTGCAACTGTGGCCTCGGGCCGCGTCGCCAGAAGGGCGCGAAGATCGCGTTCCGCTATGCCGAAAGCGTAATAGGGCGCCGTGTCGAAATGCGTAAAGCCGTTGTCATAAGCCGCCGCCAGCAACCGGCCGCGTTCGCGCGCCGAACCGCTTGCGTTGAAAAGGCCGGCCGTCCCGAACGAGAAACGGGAAAGGCGAAGGTCGGTGCCGGGCAGCGTGATCTGTTTCATCGACAAGCTTTGCTCCCACGGCCCTCGAGGCCTTGCGAGGCGGGAAACGGCGCCGAGGGGGGATCACCCGATCCCGCAGCCCTCGAATGCTGTTCGCGCCACCCGCTCGAAACAGCACCGTTATAGCCGCTGCGCGCCTGAAAGCCAATTCTGGTGGCTTGAGCTTTACAAATTTGGCTGCTTAATCGAACGGCCTGCGGCTATTCGCGTCCTCGCGCGGCGCTCGCGGTGGGGTTCCGGGCGGATTGGGTTTCTGGCCGCCCCGGCGAATTTCGACGCCGCCGCGCCGGCGCGCAAAAATGGATTTGCGTTCTTCGTCCCAATGCTTATAAGTCATCTTTCGAGGCGCGTGGCTAACTGGCTCCGCGCCCTGATTTTTTTGTGCGAGCCCCCGGTCCTCACCAAGAGTTTTGATCCCGGGGCTTCATTGAGGCGTTTGTTTGGCGATGGCGAACCCGTTCCAGTTCATTCAAGAAGTGCGCGCCGAGGCCGGCAAGGTTACCTGGCCGACTCGTCGCGAGACCTTGATCACGACCGGGCTCGTCATTCTCATGGTGCTCTTCGCCAGCCTGTTTTTTGTCGCTGTCGACCAGGGGCTCCGATTCTTCGTGACGTTGATCCTGAGTATCGGGCATTGAACGCAATTCAACAGAGGGCGGAAAAAGTCCCGATGAGCGCGCGCTGGTATATCGTCCACGCCTATTCGAATTTCGAGAAGAAGGTCGCCGAATCGATCAAGGAGCAGGCCGCCCAGCGCGGCCTTACCTCCAAGTTCGAGGAAATCCTCGTTCCGACCGAGCAGGTCGTCGAGGTGAGGCGCGGCCGCAAGATCAATTCGGAACGCAAGTTCTTTCCCGGCTATGTGCTTGTGAAGTGCGATCTGTCCGACGATATCTACCATCTCATCAAGAACACCCCAAAGGTGACCGGATTTCTCGGCGCCGACAAGAAGCCGATGCCGATATCGGACGCCGAGGCCGATCGCATCAAGGGGCAGGTCGCCGAGGGCGTCGATCGCCCGAAAGCTTCGATTTCGTTCGAGATCGGCGAGACGGTGCGCGTCGCGGACGGTCCCTTCGCCTCCTTCAACGGGGTGGTCGAGGAAGTCGATGAGAGCCGCTCGCGGGTCAAGGTCGCGGTGTCGATCTTCGGCCGGGCGACGCCCGTCGAACTGGAATATGCTCAGGTCGAAAAGATCTGAGGCTGTCGAATTCGGGCGGCGAATGATTTCGCCGCCTCGAACAGCGGATGGCGTCTGGCGCCGCCCGCTGGAGCATCGGACCCGACTGGGGAATCCGTTTCGGGAGAAACCCGATGCTCAAACCAGACGTGGAAGACGAGGGCCCGGCGCGCCACGCCGTCGCCCGGCGTCGCACCACGACCGCAACCGCCGCGCGAGGTCTCGTTTGACCTTGTCGGGCATTGTTTGGGAGTAAATTGCAATGGCGAAGAAGATCACGGGTTACGTGAAGCTTCAAGTGCCGGCCGGGGCGGCCAATCCGTCGCCCCCGATCGGTCCCGCGCTCGGTCAGCGCGGCTTGAATATCATGGAGTTCTGCAAGGCCTTCAATGCGCGCACCGCGCAGATGGAGAAGGGCACGCCGATCCCGGTCGTCATCACGGCCTATGGGGATCGCTCCTTCACCTTCGAAATGAAGCTGCCGCCGGTGTCCTATTTTCTCAAGAAGGCGTCCGGCGTCACGTCGGGATCCAAGACGACCGGCCGCGGCTTCGTCGGCAAGATCTCGAAGGCGCAGATTCAGGAGATCGCCGAAAAGAAATTGCCGGATCTGAATTGCGCGACCGTCGCCGCCGCGATGACGATGATCGAGGGCTCCGCCCGTTCGATGGGCCTCGAGATTATAGGGTAGCGACATGGCGCATATTGGAAAACGCGTGGTCAAGGGCCGCGAAGGCATCGACCGCATCAAGCTGTACCCGATCCTCGAAGCCGTCCGGCTGGTGAAGGAGAGGGCCAATGCGAAATTCGACGAAACGGTCGAAATCGCGATGAATCTCGGCGTCGACCCCAAGCATGCCGATCAGATGGTGCGCGGCGTCGTCAACCTGCCGAACGGCACGGGGCGCACCTTGCGCGTCGCCGTGTTCGCGCGCGGGGCGAAGGCCGACGAGGCGAAAGCCGCCGGGGCCGACATTGTCGGAGCCGAGGATCTGGTGGCGACGGTTCAGGGCGGAACGATCGCCTTTGATCGCTGCATCGCAACGCCCGACATGATGCCGCTGGTCGGCCGTCTCGGCAAGGTGCTTGGCCCGCGCGGCCTGATGCCCAATCCGAAGGTCGGCACCGTCACGATGGACGTCACCGCCGCCGTCAAGGCCTCCAAGGGCGGGGCGGTGGAGTTCCGCGTCGAAAAGGCCGGCATCATCCAGGGCAGCGTCGGCAAGGCGTCCTTCGAGGATGAAAAGCTCATCGCCAATATCGCGGCTTTTGTCGATGCTGTGGCCAAGGCCAAGCCGCAAGGCGCAAAGGGCACGTATATTCAGCGGGTTGCTATTTCTTCCACGATGGGGCCCGGGGTCAAGGTCGATCCTGCGACGGTCGCGGTCTAGGCCGGACCGGGCCGGGGCCGGGCGAGAATTTTCGAATTATCGCTTGACATGTAGGAAAAACCGCAGACGGCGCTTGGCAGCGCCGCGCAGTTAGTTTAAGGAGAAGGTTCGGGGTCGGTTCGAGATGACGGCCCCGCACCCATATAGCTTCCGCGACGGCGAGCGTCCTCTTTGACTTGCAAGTTCAGCTTGTCTGCAAAAAACGTTCGAAGTCCGGTGGATGAGGCTGGAGGATAGGCGGCGACGCCTGTCCCTTCCGGCCATGTCCTGTCCAAGACTGCAGGCGCTCAAGGCCATCTGATGGGCTTGAGCTTAATGTTTGATCGTCGGTTCCGTTCGGGTCTTCGGGTTCGATCCTTCCGGCGAAAGACGCCAGCATAGACGGGGTAATAGCAAGATTTTGGATGCGAGGCCGGCTTGTCCGTCCTGGCTGTCCTTCGATTTTGGTCTACTCCCTCTGTCCGGATCGGGCGTTTCCGCTCCGGGGACAGGCACAGCGCCGTTTGCGGGCGCGGGCTTTGGCCCGACGCCCGGGAGCGGCAAATGCAGCCAAGCGGGCCCCGCCGCCATTCCGGTCCGGGTTCCGCGCAAGGAGAACGCACTGTGGACAGAGCGGAAAAGAAAGAATGCGTTGAGGAACTCGCCGCCGTCTTCAAGACGACGTCGGCGGTGGTCGTCGCGCATTATTCCGGCCTGACAGTGGCTCAGATGCAGTCTTTGCGCAAGCAGATGCGCGCAGCTGGGGCGCAGGTTCAGGTCGCCAAAAACCGTCTCGTCAAGATCGCCCTGGAAGGCTCCGACATCGCTTCGATTTCGGGCCTGATGCGGGGGCCGACCCTGATCGCTCATTCGAGCGATCCGGTCGCGGCGGCGAAGGTCGCCGTCGCTTTCGCCAAGGATAACGACAAGCTCGTGATCCTCGGCGGCGCGATGGGAAAGACCGCGTTGAACGTGGATGGCGTCAAGTCGCTTGCGACGATGCCCTCGCTCGACGAGCTGCGCGCCAAGCTGCTCGGGCTTTTGCAGGCCCCGGCGACGAAGCTCGCCCAGCTTACGACGGCCCCGGCCGCCAAGCTCGCGCGCGTCGTTTGCGGCCTATGCCGAAAAAGACGCCGCCTGACGGCCTTGATCTTGAAAAGACCAACCCAACAATTGACCAATCGAAGGATGCATCATGGCTAATCTGGAAAAAATCGTTGAAGACCTGTCGAGCCTGACCGTGCTCGAGGCCGCCGAACTCGCCAAGCTGCTCGAGGAAAAGTGGGGCGTCTCCGCCGCCGCCGCCGTGGCTGTCGCTGCGGGCCCGGGCGCTGGCGCCGCCGCCGCCGCGGCTCCGGCCGAGGAGCAGACCGAGTTCACGGTGGTGCTCGCCGCCATCGGCGACAAGAAGATCGAGGTCATCAAGGAAGTTCGCGCGGTGACCGGCCTCGGCCTCAAGGAAGCCAAGGACCTCGTCGAGGCCGCTCCCAAGCCCGTCAAGGAAGGCGTCACGAAAGAGGAAGCCGAGAAGATCAAGGCTGCCCTCGAAAAGGCCGGCGCGAAGGTTGAGTTCAAGTGAAATTGATCGCCCTGGCGATCTAGCTTTTCGAAACGACGGCGCCCTGGAGACGGGGGGCCGTCGATCTATTGCCGAAAGGTATGTTCGAACCTTGCGGTCAATTCGTTCGCGGCGCATGCGCCGCGCGCAGGCATCGGACAAGTCCCGTCGTTCCGGCTTGAGGCCGGGCGCGGATGAGGCGGTGGTCCTTTAAGGCGCATTTCCCTTAAGGAACGATCGCCATTTTGCAAAGGTGCGAGAGCGACATGGCTCATCATTCAGCGCAGACGTTCAACGGCCGCAAGCGTATCCGCAAATTTTTCGGCCATATCCGCGAAGTCGCGGAAATGCCCAATCTGATTGAAGTTCAAAAAGCATCTTACGACCAGTTCTTGCTCATCGACGAGCCGGAGGGCGGCCGCCCCGACGAGGGCCTGCAGTCCGTCTTCAAGTCGGTGTTTCCGATCGCCGATTTTTCAAACACCTCCCTGCTCGAATTCGTGAAATATGAGTTCGAGCCGCCGAAATATGACGTCGACGAGTGCCGCCAGCGCGGCATGACCTACGCCGCGCCGCTCAAGGTGACCTTGCGCCTCATCGTGTTCGATGTCGATCCCGACACCGCCGCGAAATCCGTCAAGGACATCAAGGAGCAGGACGTCTATATGGGCGACATGCCGCTGATGACGATGAACGGCACGTTCATCGTCAACGGCACGGAGCGCGTCATCGTCTCGCAAATGCACCGCTCGCCGGGCGTGTTCTTCGATCACGACAAGGGCAAGAGCCATTCCTCGGGCAAGCTCCTGTTCGCCGCGCGCATCATCCCCTATCGCGGTTCCTGGCTCGACATTGAATTCGACGCCAAGGACATCGTCTATGCGCGCATCGACCGTCGCCGCAAGATTCCCGCGACCTCCGTGCTTTATGCGCTCGGGATGGACGGCGAGGAAATTTTGTCGACCTTCTACAAGACCGTGCCGATGACGCGCGACAATGACGGCTGGCGTCAGCCGTTCGACCCGGAGCGACTCAAAGGCATGAAGGCCGTCGTCGACATGCTCGACGCCGAGACCGGCGAGGTTGTGCTCGAAGCCGGCAAGAAGCTCACCGTGCGCACAGCGCGCCAGCTCGCCGAACGCGGGCTCAAGTTCCTGCGCGTGCAGGACGAGGATCTCTACGGCCAATATATCGCCGTCGATCTCTACGATCCCGCGACCGGTGAGATTTTCGCCGAGGCCGGCGACGAAATCAGCGCCAAGAGCCTGCCGCTGCTGATCGAGGCCGGATTCGACGAACTGCCGCTGCTCGACATCGACCATGTCAACATCGGGCCCTACATTCGCAACACGCTGGCGATCGACAAGAACAGCTCGCGCGAAGAGGCGCTATTCGACATTTACCGGGTGATGCGTCCCGGCGAGCCGCCGACGCCTGAATCAGCGGAGGCGATGTTCCGTTCGCTGTTCTTCGATCCGGAGCGTTACGATCTCTCCGCCGTCGGCCGCGTCAAGATGAACATGCGCATGGATCTCGACGCCGCCGATACGGTGCGGACCTTGCGCAAGGAAGACATCGTCGCGGTGATGCGCGCGCTCGTCGATCTGCGCGACGGTCGCGGCGAGATCGACGACATCGATCACCTCGGCAACCGCCGGGTGCGCTCGGTTGGCGAACTCATGGAGAACCAGTACCGGCTCGGCCTGCTGCGGATGGAGCGCGCCATCAAGGAGCGCATGTCGTCTGTCGATATCGACACGGTGATGCCGCAGGACCTCATCAACGCCAAGCCGGCGGCGGCGTCCGTGCGCGAGTTTTTTGGCTCGTCGCAGCTGTCGCAATTCATGGATCAGACCAATCCGCTCTCCGAGATCACCCACAAGCGCCGTCTCTCGGCGCTTGGGCCGGGCGGCCTCACCCGCGAGCGCGCCGGCTTCGAGGTGCGCGACGTGCATCCGACCCATTACGGCCGCATCTGCCCGATCGAGACGCCGGAAGGTCCGAACATCGGCCTCATCAACTCGCTCGCCACTTTCGCGCGCGTCAACAAATATGGCTTCATCGAAGCGCCCTACCGCCGCATCCGCGAGAATTGCGTGACGGAGGAGGTCGTCTATCTGTCGGCCATGGAGGAAGGCAAATATCACGTCGCGCAGGCCAATGCGCCGCTTGATGCGGACGGGCGCCTGACCGAGGATCTGGTGGTTTGCCGCCATTCCGGCGACGTCGTCATGGTGCCGCGCGAGCGCGTGGATTTCATGGACGTGTCGCCGAAGCAACTCGTCTCGGTGGCCGCGGCGCTGATTCCGTTCCTCGAGAACGACGACGCCAACCGCGCGCTGATGGGCTCCAACATGCAGCGCCAGGCGGTGCCGCTCGTTCGCGCCGACGCGCCCCTCGTCGGCACCGGCATGGAAGCCGTTGTCGCGCGCGACTCGGGCGCGGCCATCGCCGCGCGGCGCACCGGCCAGGTCGATCAGATCGACGCCACCCGCATCGTCGTCCGGGCGACGGAGGAAACCGACCCCAGCAAGCCGGCCGTCGATATCTACCGGCTGATGAAGTTCCAGCGCTCGAACCAGTCGACCTGCGTCAACCAGAAGCCTCTGGTGCGAGTTGGCGATTTCGTGCGCAAGGGCGACATCATCGCCGACGGTCCCTCGACCGACCTCGGCGATCTGGCGCTCGGCCGCAACGTCCTCGTCGCCTTCATGCCGTGGAACGGTTACAATTTCGAGGATTCGATCCTGCTGAATGAGCGGATCGTCAAGGACGACGTGTTCACCTCCATTCACATCGACGAATTCGAGGTGATGGCGCGCGACACCAAGCTCGGCCCGGAAGAGATCACGCGCGACATTCCCAACGTCTCGGAAGAGGCGCTGAAGAATCTCGACGAGGCCGGCATCGTCTATATCGGCGCGGAAGTTCAGGCCGGCGACATTCTTGTCGGCAAGATCACGCCGAAGGGCGAAAGCCCGATGACCCCGGAGGAAAAGCTGCTCCGCGCCATCTTCGGCGAAAAGGCCTCCGACGTGCGCGACACGTCCCTGCGCGTGCCGCCGGGCGTCACCGGCACCATCGTCGAGGTGCGCGTGTTCAACCGCCACGGCGTGGAAAAGGACGAGCGCGCGCAGGCGATCGAGCGCGAGGAGATCGAGCGCCTCGCCAAGGATCGCGACGACGAACTCGCGATCCTCGACCGCAACGTCTACGCCCGCGTCGTCGAAGTGCTGGTCGGCAAAAAGGCGATCGCCGGACCGAAAGGCTTTCGCAAGGACACCGTGCTGACCCGCGCGATCGTCGAGGAATATCCGCGCTCGCAATGGTGGATTTTCGCGGTCGAGAACGACCAGACGATGGCCGAGCTCGAAGCCATGCGCAAGCAATACGACGAGTCGAAGAAGGGTCTCGAAAGCCGCTTCCTCGACAAGGTCGAGAAGCTGCAGCGCGGCGATGAGCTGTCGCCCGGCGTCATGAAGATGGTCAAGGTTTTCGTCGCGGTGAAGCGCAAGATCCAGCCAGGCGACAAGATGGCCGGTCGGCACGGCAACAAGGGCGTCGTCTCCAAGATCGTGCCGCAGGAGGACATGCCTTTCCTCGCCGACGGGACGCCGGTCGATATCGTGCTCAATCCGCTCGGCGTGCCGAGCCGGATGAATGTCGGGCAGATCCTCGAGACGCATCTTGGCTGGGCCTGCGCCGGTCTTGGCAAGCAGGTGGCGGCGACGGTCAACGCCTATCTTCGCGACCAGAACGCGCAGCCGCTGCGCGCCAAGCTCGCGGAAATTTACGACGCCGGCGAGGAGATCGCGACGCTCGATGACGAGACTGTCGTCGAGATCGGCGAGAACCTGCGCCGCGGCGTCCCGATCGCGACGCCGGTGTTCGACGGCGCCCACGAGAAGGACATCGTCGAAATGCTGGAGCAGGCCGGCCTCGACCCCTCGGGTCAGGTGACGCTCTTTGACGGGCGCACCGGCGAGGCTTTCGACCGTAAGGTGACCGTCGGCTACATCTATATGCTGAAGCTGCATCATCTCGTCGACGACAAGATCCATGCGCGCTCGATCGGGCCCTACAGCCTCGTCACGCAGCAGCCGCTTGGCGGCAAGGCGCAGTTTGGCGGTCAGCGCTTCGGCGAAATGGAAGTCTGGGCGCTCGAGGCCTATGGCGCGGCCTACACGCTGCAGGAGATGCTGACGGTGAAGTCGGACGACGTCGCCGGCCGCACCAAGGTCTATGAATCGATCGTGCGCGGCGACGACGCCTTCGAATCCGGCATCCCCGAGAGCTTCAACGTGCTGGTCAAGGAAATGCGATCGCTTTGCCTCAATGTCGAACTGACCCAGACCGACAAGCTCGCAGCCCCGCCGCAGGCCGAGGCTGCTGAATAACCCGTAAGGAACCGCCGCGGCGCGCGCGCTGACGTTGCGCGCCGCACGATCCTTTTATTCCCTGCAGGGGCGCCGCGGCGATTGCGCGCTGGCCCAGGCGTCAGGAGATGGCAATGAATCAAGAGGTCATGAATCTCTTCAGTCCGGTCGTGCAGCCGCAGGCTTTCGACCAGATCCAGATATCGATCGCCAGCCCGGAAAAAATTCTGTCCTGGTCCTTCGGCGAAATCAAAAAGCCGGAGACGATCAACTATCGCACCTTCAAGCCGGAGCGCGACGGGCTTTTCTGCGCCCGCATCTTCGGGCCGATCAAGGACTACGAGTGCCTGTGCGGCAAGTACAAGCGCATGAAGTACAAGGGCGTCATCTGCGAGAAATGCGGCGTCGAGGTCACGCTGTCGCGCGTCCGGCGCGAGCGCATGGGCCATATTTCGCTCGCGGCGCCGGTTGCGCATATCTGGTTTCTGAAGTCGCTGCCCTCGCGCATCGGCCTCCTGCTCGACATGACGCTGAAGGATCTCGAGCGCATCCTTTATTTTGAATCCTATATCGTGCTCGATCCGGGCCTGACCCCGCTGAAGGACCGCCAGCTCCTCAACGAGGAAGATCATCTGCGCGCGCAGGATGAGTATGGCCAGGATTCCTTCACGGCCATGATCGGCGCCGAAGCGATCCGCGAGATCCTGCGCAACATGGACCTGCCGACGATCGCCGAAAAGCTGAAGATCGAGATCGCGCAGTCGACCACCGAGCTGAAGCCGAAGAAGCTCGCCAAGCGGCTCAAGATCATCGAGGCCTTCATGCATTCCGGCAACAAGCCGGAATGGATGATCCTGACCGAGGTTCCCGTCATTCCGCCGGACCTGCGTCCGCTGGTGCCGCTCGATGGCGGCCGCTTCGCGACGTCGGATCTCAATGATCTCTACCGCCGCGTCATCAACCGCAACAACCGGCTGAAGCGATTGATCGAGCTGCGCGCGCCGGACATCATCGTGCGCAACGAGAAGCGCATGCTGCAGGAGGCGGTCGACGCGCTGTTCGACAACGGCCGGCGCGGGCGCGTCATCACGGGCGCCAACAAGCGGCCGCTGAAATCGCTCGCCGACATGCTGAAGGGCAAGCAGGGCCGGTTCCGTCAGAACCTGCTCGGCAAGCGCGTCGATTATTCCGGCCGCTCCGTCATCGTCGTCGGCCCGGACCTGAAGCTGCATCAGTGCGGCCTGCCGAAGAAAATGGCGCTCGAACTGTTCAAGCCCTTCATCTATTCGCGTCTCGACGCCAAGGGGCTGTCCGCCACCGTCAAGCAGGCGAAGAAGCTGGTCGAGAAGGAAAAGCCGGAGGTTTGGGACATCCTCGACGAGGTCATCCGCGAACATCCGGTGATGCTGAACCGCGCGCCGACCCTGCATCGTCTTGGCATTCAGGCCTTCGAGCCGAAGCTGATCGAAGGCAAGGCGATCCAGCTGCATCCACTTGTCTGCGCCGCTTTCAACGCGGATTTCGACGGCGACCAGATGGCCGTGCATGTCCCGCTGTCGCTCGAAGCGCAGCTCGAGGCGCGCGTCCTGATGATGTCGACCAACAACATCCTGCATCCGGCCAATGGCTTGCCGATCATCGTGCCGAGCCAGGATATCGTGCTCGGCCTCTATTACGTTTCGCTGATGCGCGACGGCGAACCGGGGCAATATAAAGAGGACGCCAGGACCAAAACCCCTCTGCAGGGGATCTACGCGGACATTGGCGAGATCGAACATGCCTTGCACGCCAAGGCCATCACGCTGCATACGCGGATCAAGGGCCGCGCCTGGACCTATGACAGCGAAGGCAAGCGCCACTCGAAGATCTTCGACACCACGCCGGGCCGCCTGATTCTCGGACAGCTGCTGCCGAAGCACAACAAGATTCCCTTCGACGTCGTGAACAAGCTCATGACCAAGAAGGAAATCTCCAACATGATCGACGTCGTCTACCGCAACTGCGGTCAGAAGGAGACGGTGATCTTCTGCGACCGCATCATGGCGCTCGGATTCCGCGAGGCGTTCAAGGCCGGCATTTCCTTCGGCAAGGACGACATGGTCGTGCCGGAAACCAAGCCGCGCATCATCGCGGAGACGAGCGCGCTCGCCAAGGAATATGAGCAGCAGTACAATGACGGCCTGATCACGCAGGGCGAAAAATACAACAAGGTCGTCGACGCCTGGGCGAAATGCTCCGACAAGCTCGCCGAGGAGATGATGGCGCGCATCTCGGCCGTGCAGAAGGACGAAAGCGGTCGCGACAAGCCGATCAACTCGATCTACATGATGTCGCATTCGGGCGCGCGCGGTTCGCCGACCCAGATGAAGCAGCTCGCCGCCATGCGCGGCCTGATGGCGAAGCCGTCCGGCGAAATCATCGAGAGCCCGATCATCTCGAACTTCAAGGAAGGCCTGACCGTGCTCGAGTATTTCAACTCGACCCACGGCGCGCGAAAAGGCCTCGCCGACACCGCTCTGAAGACCGCCAACTCCGGCTATCTGACGCGCCGTCTCGTCGACGTCGCGCAGGATTCGATCATCACGACGATCGATTGCGGCTCGAAGGGCGGCATCAAGATGCGCGCGATCATCGATGCAGGCCAGATCGTCGCCTCGCTCGCGACGCGCATTCTCGGCCGCACCGCGGCTGAGGATCTGAAGGACGTCGAGGGCAATATCATCGTCGCCGCCGGCGAGATGATTCAGGAATGGCACATCGACCGCATCAATGCGGCCGGCATCCAGGAAGTGAAGATCCGCTCCGTGCTGACCTGCGAGGCCAAGAACGGCGTCTGCGGCACCTGCTACGGCCGCGACCTTGCGCGCGGCACGCCGGTCAACATGGGCGAGGCGGTGGGCGTCATCGCGGCGCAATCGATCGGCGAGCCCGGCACGCAGCTGACGATGCGCACCTTCCACATCGGCGGCGCGGCGCAGATCGCCGACCAGTCGTTCATCGAATCCAATTTCGATGGCGCGGTCCGCATCCGCAACCGTCACCTCGCCCGCAACAGCGACGGCGATTTGATGGTGATGGCGCGCAACGTCGCCGTCGTCATCGAGGGGCCGGACGGGAGTGAGCGCGCCGTCCACCGCGTCCAGTATGGCGCGCGGATGAAAGTCGACGAAGGCGATCAGATCAAGCGCGGCCAGCGCATCGCGGAATGGGATCCTTACACGCGGCCGATCCTGACCGAGGTCGATGGCGTCATCGGCTATGAAGATCTCGTCGAGGGCGCCTCGATGACGGAGACGATCGACGAGGCGACCGGCATCGCCAAGCGCATGGTCATCGACTGGCGGCTGAACCAGCGTTCAGCCACGCTCAAGCCTTCGATCCTGATCAAGACGCCGGACGGCAAGCTCGCCAAGCTGCAGCGCGGCGGCGACGCCCGCTACACGCTTCCGGTCGAATCGATCATCAACGTCGATCCGGGCTCGACCGTGCGCGCCGGCGACATCGTCGCGCGTATTTCGATGGAATCGGCCAAGACCCGCGACATCACCGGCGGTCTGCCGCGCGTCGCGGAATTGTTCGAGGCGCGTCGCCCCAAGGATCACGCGATCATCGCCGAGGCCTCGGGCACGGTGCAGTTCGGGCGCGACTACAAGAACAAGACCCGGATCTCGATCATTCCGAGCGAGGAAGGCGCGGAGCCGATCGAATATCTGATCCCGAAGGGCAAGCACATCCATCTGCAGGACGGCGACGTCGTGGAGAAGGGCGATTACATCGTCGACGGCAACCCGGCGCCGCATGACATTCTGGCCATCAAGGGCGTCGAGGAACTCGCCGCTTATCTCGTCAACGAGATCCAGGAGGTCTATCGCCTGCAGGGCGTGGCCATCAACGACAAGCATATCGAGGTGATTGTCCGTCAGATGCTGCAAAAGGTCGATATCGTCGATCCCGGCGACACCGACTTCCTCGCCAACGAGCAGGTCGATCAGACCGAACTCGAAGAGGCGAACATCAAGGCGGTCGAGGCCGGCGGCAAGCCCGCCTCCGGCACGCCGGTGCTGCTTGGCATCACCAAGGCCTCGCTGCAGACGCGTTCGTTCATCTCGGCCGCCTCCTTCCAGGAGACGACGCGGGTTCTGACCGAAGCCGCCGTCAACGGCAAGGCCGACACGCTCGAAGGCCTGAAGGAGAATGTCATCGTCGGCCGCTTGATCCCGGCGGGCACGGGCGCGGCGATGGCGAAGTTGCGCCGCGTCGCAGCGATGCGCGACGAATTGATCCTGGCCCAAAAGGCGGAGGAGGCGCCGCAGGCGGAGCCGGTTCCGCTGCTGCCCGCGGCGGCGCCGCTGGCGGCGCCGACGCCACTGGAGAACGCGCCGGCTCCGGCTGAGCGGGATTGATCCGCCGCGGCCAGCGCCGCGCGCCGGACGGTCCGGAATGTGATTGAAAGCAGGGCGCGATCATCTTGATCGCGCCCTGTTTTTTTGCCGTTTCGCCCTTTTGCGGGGATTGCGCGGCTTTGGACGAAAGCTTCGCGACAGTTTGATCGTTCATGACGTTTCCGTGCGGCGTTGGCCCGCCTTTTGCCGTTTTCTTCCGCCTGATCGCGTGTCATTCTCGCCGCCCGGAAGAAGGTTGGGTTTCAAGCATGCGCAGAGCAAGATTGGTCCTTTTCGCCTTGAGCGGAGCAATTGCGGCGGTGGCGGGCTTTGCCCCTCAGGCGGCGCTGGCGCAGTGGCGATCCTATGGCGGATACGAGGCGTATCCCTATTATCCGCCGGCGCCCTTGCCCGCCTATCCGGATTATCCGCTGCCGCCCGGCTCGCGGCCCTACGCGCCGCATTCCTACGGCGGCCCGAATCCACCTTACGGCAGCGCCTATCAGGACGCCGAGCCGCGCGGGGAATCCTACCGGCAGAGCTATGGCGGTCCGGCGGCCCAGCAGGATCTCGAGGTCGGCGTCAACCCGAACCAGAGAACCGCCGCGCTGGTCGCCAATCCGACCAATGAGCCGCCGGGCACCATCGTCATCGATACGCGCTCGCGCCACCTCTATCTGATCCAGCCGGGCGGCCAGGCGATTCAATATGGCATCGGCGTCGGCCGTCAGGGGTTCGAGTGGAAGGGCTCGGCGCGCGTCGGCCGCAAGGCGGAATGGCCGCGCTGGATCCCCCCGAAGGAAATGCTGGCGCGCCGGCCCGACCTGCCGGAATCGATGGATGGAGGGCTTGAAAATCCGCTCGGCGCCCGCGCCCTCTATCTGTATCAAGGCAACAAGGACACGTTGTTTCGCATCCACGGCACCAATGAGCCGAATACGATCGGTCAGGCCGTTTCTTCGGGCTGCATCCGCATGATGAACGCCGATGTCATCGATCTCTATCAGCGCGTTGGCGTCGGAGCGCGGGTCGTCGTGTTGTGATGAGACTGGCGGCGCCGGCATCTTCGCGGTCCACGCGGAATTGCGCGGCGCGGCGTTGATCATCCGGCGCAGCCAGCGGTCATGGATTGCGCGGCGACCGCGCGGCGGCGCGACAACCAATGCAATGACGATCGAAAGAGCCTCGCTTCAGAGGGCAAATCCGCCGGGTGAAAGGGAATCCGGGGTTGCGCTCTGAAGAACGGCGGATCTGCGATGCGCCGGGGCGGTCCGCGGTCTAGTTTTCCAGCCGAATTTTAACCGTGGGCAACAGTCCTCCGTCCGGCGTAAAGACGACCGGGCAGTTCACGACGATATTGGTCTTCGTTATCGTCACGAAACCCGCGCGCGCGGCCGCGAGGACTTCCTCTTCGGACTTCAGGGTATGCGGCGTGGTGGTTCCGGTTTTCCACGTAACCGTACTCACCTGCCAGAGGGGCGTGTAACTTTTGTCGGTGTTTTTCGGGCCTGTCGGGATTGGGGCCGAAGGGATCACGTTGCCCTGCTTGTAATTGGTGACGACGTAGATGTCGTCCACGGCGCCCGGATTGGCGCTTATCGCGTTGGTCAGGATGGGGACGTAATTGACGCCCTGTTGCAGCGCGACCGTCGGGTCGGAGGCGTCGGTCTGGATGTAAAGAGCGGGCTTTCCCTTGAACCAGCAAAAAATTATGGGAAGGGTCGCCGTGCCCTTGAGGGTCTGCGCCGGATTGTTGAGAAGTCTTTGGATGCTCGTTTGTGAGTCCGATGAATCCTCGGCCCGTCCGGTCTGCGCAAATCCCGGAATGAAGAGGATCGTAGCAAGCGCTGCGGCCGCGCGCATTCTGTGAATCGTTAGAACATTCGACAATGTCATCCGGTGTCTCCGTCTTGGCGAGCGTGGCGGCGGAGGTTAAGGCCGCCAACCAGTATTCGCGGGAGATGCGGATAATGTTACAAAGTCTGAAGCGAGAACTCTCCAGGTCGCGAAATAATTTGGATTGAAGCGATCCAAATTCGAGAAATTAATTGATTCCAATGACTTAGAATGGGCTGCTCCGCTCTAGATCGCGAAATCTGACCCAGTGTCCGACCCGTCGGAGAGATTTAGCGCTTCGGCGCGCTGGCAGATGTCCTCGATCGTGATGGTGTCGAGCTCGCGCAGGAAGGCCGCCCCGGCGGATTCAACGAGGGGCGCGACGACTTCGGCGACGAGCTTGCTGTCGCCCTGCGCGCCGCCCTCGATGGCCGGTTCGTTCAACACCGCGCGCAAAATGGCGGCCGCCGTGATCTTGCGCCGCTCGCGCGCCAGCTCGTAGCCGCCGCGCGGACCGCGCAGACCCTTCAGGATATGCGCGCGCACCAGCGCCTGCAGCAGAGTTTCGAGGTGGCGCGGCGGCAGCTGGAGGCGGGCGGCGAGCGCCTTCGCCGCGACGGGCAGGGGGCGGGCGTGCATGGCGATGTCGGCCACCGCAGCCAGGGCGAGAAGAGCGCGGTGCGAGAGCACCATCATCGCAGCGTTTCCTTGTCTCTCGATTTCTTGTCGATCAATTCCTGGTCCAACGCGTCCTGGTGCAAAAGACGTCCGGTCGATCCAAATCCCCTGACGCCGCGTTCGGTTGCATCGAGATCGGCGACTTCGAACAGCGCCGCCCGGACAACCGGCGCGAACACGATTTGTGCGATGCGCGCGCCGCGGACGATCTCGAAAGGCGCTTCGCCGTGATTGATGAGGATCACGCCGATCTCGCCGCGGTAATCGGAATCGATCGTGCCCGGCGCGTTGAGGACGGTGACGCCCGCCTTCGCCGCCAGTCCGGACCGTGGCCGGATCTGGCCCTCGTAATCGGCTGGAATGGCGAGAGCGAGGCCGGTCGGGACGAGACGCCATTCGCCCGGCGGCAGGGTCAATATTGCGCCGGGCGCCACGGCGGCGAAGAGGTCAAGCCCAGCCGCGCCAGCGCTCTGATAGGCCGGCAGCGGCAGCCCGGCGCCGTTTTCAAGGACTTTGACGCTGATCGCCAGAGGCCCGCTCATATCCGCGCCTCATTCAACTGACGGGCGAGCCGCGCGATGAGCTTTGTGGCGACCTCTTTCTTGCTGAGGCTGGGCCAGCGCTCCGACCCGTCGGCCGCGATAAGCGTCACCTCGTTCATTTCGCCGCCGAAGACATTCGATCCTCTTCCGACATTATTGGCGACGATCAGATCGCAGCCCTTGGCGAGGCGCTTTTTCTGCGCATGTTCGATCAGAGATTCGGTTTCGGCGGCGAATCCGACGACGAGCGCGGGCCGGTCGCGATCGCGCCGCCCGATCGCGGCCAGAATGTCCGGGTTTTGGACGAGCGTCAGAGATTGCTCGGCGCTGGCCCCTTTTTTGAGCTTCTCGGGCGCCGTCTCGGCTGTCCGCCAGTCTGCGACAGCAGCGGCCCCGATGAAAATATCGGCCGGGAGCGCCGCTTCGACGGCCCGCCGCATCTCGTCGGCGGTCTCGACATGGACGGTCGTAACGCCGGAAGGATCGGCCAGCGCCACCGGTCCGGAAACAAGCGTGACGCTCGCCCCGGCCGCCTGCGCGGCGGCGGCGATGGCGTGGCCTTGCTTGCCGGACGAGCGATTGGCGATATAGCGGACCGGGTCGATCGGCTCGTGCGTCGGCCCCGAGGTGACGACGACGCGCCGCCCGTCGAGGGCGCCGGCGGTCGGCGCGCCGGCGCGCGGATCGGCGGGCAGGGGCAAGACCGTATCGCCGGCGAGCGCCGCCTCGATCGCGGCGAGAATCTCGAGCGGTTCGCTCATCCGCCCCGGTCCATATTCGCCGCAGGCCATGTCGCCGTCGCCCGGCCCGCTGAAGATCACGCCATCGGCCCGGAGCGTCGCGACATTGCGGGCGGTCGCAGCAGCCAGCCACATGCGCAGGTTCATCGCGGGCGCAACGAGGATTTTCTTGTCGGTCGCGAGGAGAAGCGTCGAGGCGAGATCGTCGGCGAGCCCATGCGCCATCTTGGCGAGAAGATCCGCGGTCGCTGGCGCGACGACGATGAGATCGGCCTCGCGCGACAATTCGATATGGCCGATCGCCGCTTCGTCGGTGAGCGAGAACAGATCGGTGAAGACCTTTTCGCCGGAGAGGCTGGCGACCGAAAGCGGCGTTGCGAAATGCTGCGCCGCCGCCGTCATTACGGCGCGGACGGCGATGCCTTTCTCGCGCAGGCGGCGGGTGAGCTCCAGCGTCTTATAGGCTGCAATGCCGCCGCCGATTATGAGAAGGATGCGCTTCTTCGACAATCCGCTCATTCGGCCATAGCTTCCCCGCGAGGCGCCTATCCGGCTTGGATGTGCGACATGTTTGCATTCTAGGCTTCGTCGCGAGTCGAATTTTGGACCAAGCGTAGAATTTTCTTTTTTTTCTAACGCAAGGGCGAACGTAAGGGAAGAATTCTGCAACTTTGAGGTTAAATTCTCGGCTCAGTCCCCGGAAGCGCGAGAACCGGGCCAAGACCTCAATGCCGCAGCAGCAGCAGCAGTCCGGTCGCGGCGATGATCCACAGCGCGATATGACCGAGTCGCGCGCCTCGCGCCGAGGCCTCGCCGAGGCTGACGACGGCGCTCTCGGATAATTCAACGCCTTCCTCCGCGATGCCTTCCAGCTGGGTCAGCACGCCTTCCGCGCGCAGCAGCGCCGCGGGCAGGCCGACGGCGAAGCGCCCGAGCGTCTGCGCGGCGCGGCCGGCGTCCTGCAGCTTGCCGACCGGCCCGAGATTTTGCTCGATCCAGGCGCGCACCACCGGCTCGGCGGTCGCCCACATATTGAGCTTGGGGTCGAGCGTGCGCGCGACGCCTTCGACGACGACCATGGTCTTTTGCAAAAGCACGAGTTCGGTGCGCGTCTTCATGTCGAACAGGCCGGTGATCTCGAACAGAAGCGTCAGCAGCTTCGCCATCGAGATCTGGTCGGCGGTGCGCGAATGGATCGGCTCGCCGATGGCGCGGATCGCCTGCGCGAAATCCTCGATCCTGTGGATGCGCGGCACATAGCCGGCCTCGAAATGGACCTCGGCGATGCGTCGGTAGTCGCGCTGGATGAAGCCGTAGAGGATTTCGGCCAGAAAGCGCCGCTCGTTGAGGCCGAGCCGCCCCATGATGCCGAAATCGACGGCGGTCAGGCGACCGTTCTGATCGACGAAGAGATTGCCCTGATGCATGTCGGCGTGGAAGAAGCCATCGCGCACGGCGTGCCGCAGGAACGACTGGATGACGATGCGGCCGAGGTCGGGCAGGTCGTAGCCCTTGGCGGCGAGGGCCTGCACGTCGGAGAGCGCGACGCCATCGACCCATTCGAGGGTCAGCACTTCCTTGGCGGTGCGGTTCCAGTCGATCTTCGGCACCCGAAAATCGACGTCGTTCGGCGCAATTCTCGGCGAATTCTGAGGCTGCCGCCGCCTCGAGGCGAAAATCCATCTCCATTTTGACGCTGCGCGCCAGCGTGTCGATGACCTCGACCGGCTTCAGGCGGCGAACCTCCGCAAACCAGCGCTCGGCCAGCTTCGCGGCGAAATACATGTCGCCGAGATCGCGCCGGAACAGCCGCTCGACGCCGGGGCGGAGCACCTTGACGGCGACCTCGCGCTCGCCGTTTTCGTCCCTGACGCGCCCCTTGTGCACCTGTGCGATCGAGGCGGCGGCGACCGATTCGCCGAGGCTGACGAAGATGCGGTCGATCGGCTGCCCGAAGGCCGCCTCAATCGTCGTGACCGCGATCTCGCGCGGAAACGGCGCCATGCGGTCCTGCAGCAGCTCCAGATGGCGCACCACATCGGGGCCGACGACATCCGGACGCGTCGCCAGAAACTGGCCGAGCTTGACGTAGGACGGCCCCAGAGCGCTGATCGCGGCGGGGAGATTGCGCAGGCCGCGCTGCGCGCCGCTGGGGGAGGCGAATCTGGCGATCAGCTTGGCCAGGGCCAGCGGCGGGCGCGCGGCGGGCGGCATCAACATTGGGTCGATGTCGCTGAAGACGCCGGCGCGGGCGAGGACGAAACCCGCGCGCGTCAGGCGGAACATGGAGCCGAGGGAGAAAATCACGCGCGGGCCCTAAAGCTTCCAGCCGGAATGGATGGCGACGACGCCCCCGGTCAGCCGGGTGAAGTCGGCGCGGTCGAATCCCGCCGCGGCGATCTGTTCGCGAAAACTCTCGGCGCCCGGAAAGCGCGCGATCGATTCGACGAGATAGCGGTAGGAATCGGCGTCGCCCGTCACCCATTCGCCAATGCGCGGGATGGCGTGGAATGAATAGGCCTCATAGATCCGCGCAAGCAGGGGCGCCTCGACCTGCGAGAATTCAAGGCAGAGGAAGCGGCCGCCGCGCTTCAGCACGCGCCGCGCCTCGGCGAGGGCGCGGTCGATGCGCGGCACGTTGCGAATGCCGAAGGCGATTGTATAGGCGTCGAAGCTATTGTCGGGGAATGGCAATTCCTCGGCATTGGCTTCGACGAATTCGAGCTTCGCCGCGAATTTTTGGCGTTGCGCCCGCGCGCGGCCGACGTCGAGCATGTCGGCGTTGATGTCGAGCACCGTAATCTCGGTCTGCGCGCCGCCCGCCCGCGCGATGCGGAAAGCGATGTCGCCGGTGCCGCCGGCGACGTCGAGATGACGGAATTTGCCGCGCCGGGACGCATGGACCTTCGCGGCGAAAATATCCTTCCAGACGCGGTGCAGGCCAGCCGACATCAGATCGTTCATGAGGTCGTAGCGGCTGGCGACATTATGAAAAACCGCGTCGACCCGGGCCTGCTTCTCCTGCAGGGGGACGCGGGCAAAACCGAAATGGGTCTCTTCGGACATAAAAATTCGCGCTCGGGGGGGCTTGGCGGGCTCGGGAGCGGCGACCATAGCCCGTGCCGCGCGCAATGGCTATGCGGGGGAAAATCAGTCGAAGAAGACCGCCGGCAGAATTGGCATGGCGCCGATGATGATCGTCTGCTCCGGCGCCGGGCGTCCGAGCGTATAGCTGAGCGGCGCCGGCGCGAGGGTCAGCGGCTCGGTCGCCGGCAGCGGGGTGGCGTGCGTGGCGGCGAGCCAGATGCGCGGCGGCGGCTCTTGCGCGACCTCTTGCAGCGGCGGCTTCCGCGGGTTTCGCCTGCGCCGCGCGACCCCGGCCCGTTGGCGATGGCCTCGGGGCAGCGCCCCTTGCGGGCGCAAATGCCGCGTGCGGGCGTCACCACCTCTTCGATCCCGGCATAGGCCAGCGCTTCGGGGCGGCTGACCTCGCCGAGCTTGGCGCCCTTGCTCAGGAGCGCGGCGAAATAGGGGTTCTGACCGCCGTCCGAATAGGTCGTGCGCACGGCGGCGCTGCCCTCGGCGATGAAGGCCGCGATGCGGGCCTGCTCCTGCGCATGGCGCGCGATGGCGGCCGCTTCCTTCACGGGATCGGCCGAGGGCGCAAAAGCGTAGCGCCCGGCTGCGACGCTGACGGCGAGTTCCTCGCCCGTCGCCTCGAAGCGGTCCGAGCCCTCCTTCAATTGGCGCCAGAAGGCGATGTTGGGGTCGGCGCGGTAACGCGCCATGTTCTGCGCGCTCATGCGGAACGGATAGGACTGAAACTGGAACGCGCTCTGGCCCCCGCGCAGGGCCTCGCGGGCGAGGGCGAATATTTCGCCGACGCCCTTGTCGGTCATGGCGAAACATCCGGCCGAAGAGCAGGTGCCATGCACCATCACGGCCGAGCCGGAATCGCCATGCACCCTGTCGAAAGCGTTGGGATAGCCGGTGTCGAAGGAGAGGTAATAATGCGAATTGGGATTCATCTGCGTCGCGCCGACCGCGTAGAACCCTTCCGGCGTCTGGCGGTCGCCCTGCGTCGTCTTCGGCCCCAGCGTTCCCGACCAGCGGCAGATCGGGAAGCTTTTCAGGAAGACGAAGCGCCCGGCGCTGTTTTTCTTCCAGATTTCGATTTCGGATTCTTTTTTATAGGCGCGCATCAGGATCGGCGCGGCGGGCGTCGAATCATGCGCGGCCATCAGCGCCAAAGTCGCCGCCGGGATCGGCAATTCGCCCTTTTCCGACGCGCTCGCGCGCCCGGCCGGCAGCGACGCCAGCAGAATGAGGCCCATCAGCAGGGCGCGCTGGAAGAAGCCGCACCAGAATGTCATGCGCATGTCGGAACCCAAAGGGGCCGGATAAGGGGCGGAGCGGGAGCGTTCCGAACTCGGCACAACGTTCGTCGAACTTTGCGGCGGCAATAGGGGAAACGCGCTTCGCCATCAGCGCTGGGTTAACATTTTGTGGTTAATTTCCGATAACGTCCGCTGGACCGCGACTTTGCGGATCGGATCAATCGAGGCGCAGGCCGCTGCGAGGCTTCGTGCGTGACGACGGGAGACGGCGATTGGCGCAGCTGATTGAAGAAAAAGACGCTTCGCGCGAAGTTCTCGCCGTCTATGCGGACATCAAGGCGACCCGGCGCGTCGACTGGATCAATAATTTCTGGAAGGCGCTCGCCAATCACCCGGCGACGCTGCGGCGCATCTGGGCCGCCGTCAAGGAAGCGATGGCGCCAGGGGCCCTCGATCCACTGACCAAGGAACTCGTCTATGTCGCGGTCAGCATCACCAATAATTGCCCCTATTGCATCGCCTCTCACAAAGCCGCGGCGCGGGCGAAGGGCATGAGCGAGGCCCAACTCGCCGAACTCATCGCGGTGATCGGCCTCGCCAATGAGACGAATCGTCGGGCGGTGGGCTATAGCGTGCCGGTCGACGAAAGATTCGCCGAGCGATAGCGCCGGCGCTTGCCGCAAGCGCGGCGGCATGTTCAATCAATCCGGGCAAACGTGGCGAATTTCATGCTCAATTCGATAATCGGTTCGCATTTTGCGATGATCGCGGGCGTTGCGATGACGCTGCTCATCGTCCCGCGCATGCTGCGCCAGCGCCGCTCCGCCGCCAGCCTGACGGCCTGGCTGATGGCGATCCTGCTCGTCCCCTGGCTTGGCATTCCGGCCTATCTCGTCCTTGGCGGCCGCAAACTCGACAGCGCCTTGATGCTGAAGCGCCAGCTTGGCTCCGGCCCGTCGACGGCGACGCTGCCGCCGGGCGAGGCGGGCGCCGACAAGCTTCTGGAGAGCTACGGTCTGCCGCGCGCGCGGAGCGGAAATCGCTTCTCGCTCTGCGCCGACGGCGTCGAAATCTATAAAAGTTTCATCGAATTGATCGAGGGCGCCGAGAGCCGCATCCATATGGCGAGCTTCATCCTCAGCCCCGATCCCGTCGGCCTCGCCATCGTCGAGGCGCTGGCGCAGCGCGCGCGGCACGGCCTCGAAGTGCGGCTGCTTCTCGACGGCTTCGGATCGTTCCATACTTCGAAGCGCGTGCTCGATCCGCTGATCCGGGCCGGCGGCGAGGCCGCTTTCTTCCTTCCGGTGCAGCTGCGGCATTTCACCCGCACCAATATGCGCAACCATCGCAAGATGCTGATCGCCGACGATCGCAGGGCGGTCGCGGGCGGCGCCAATGTCGCGGTCGAATATATGGGGCCAGAGCCTGACCCGCGCCGTTGGCGCGATCTCTCCTTTCTGCTCGAAGGTCCGGCCGTGCGCGACTACGCCGCTATTTTCGCGGCCGACTGGGAGTTCGTCACCGGCCATCGCATCGAAGCTGCGGCGACCGCGCCGCTGTCCGCCGGGAACGCCATCGTGCAGGTCGCGCCTTCGGGCCCCGACGTGCCGGGCGATCCGGTCTACGCCGCGATCGTCTCGGCCGCTTTTTCGGCGCGCCGGCGCCTCTGGATCGTCACGCCCTATTTCCTGCCGCCGGAGGGTCTTGGCGAGGCGCTTGCGCTCGCCGCCCACCGCGGCGTCGACGTCCGCGTCTATGTGCCGGACCCATCCAATCATCTCATCGCCGATCTCGCCCGCGGCCAGCCGCTGCGCGACGCGGCGGCGGCCGGAGTGAGCGTCATCCGCTTCATCGGCGGCATGGTGCATGCCAAGATCGTCCTCGTTGACGATGCGCTGGCTATGGTCGGCTCCGTCAATATCGACCCGCGCAGCCTGTTCTTGAATTTCGAAGCCAACGCCATCGTCTATGGCCCGGAGGAGACCGGCGCCGTCGCCAGATGGATCGAGACGCTGCAGGACCAGACGCAAAAGGGCGCGCCGCCCGTCTCCGTCTTCCGCGACACCATCGAGGGCGTCGCGCGGATGCTCGACCCGCTGCTTTGAGCGGCGTCGAAAGTCAGATCCTCGCGAAGTCCAGTCGAAGACGGTAAAATGCCGCAGCGCGCCTAGCACAGGCGCGAGGCTTCGCGATTTATTTCGCGGGCCTGCAAGTTCTTGCAGCCGTCTTTATTTTGCTCAATAATATTCATCTGTAATTTCGCAGATTGTCGATCCAAAAATTGTGAAGGACGACGCGGTGGACGGCAAAATTTTGATATTTCCGAAAAATAATTCGCCAGATGAGACTTTGTATGAATGTCACTTGCGGCATAATAGCACGAAAGAGAGACAAGAATTTCGGGTCGTCCGCAAGCTGGCCCAGTGGAGGGAGCCTGTCACAAACCCGCTGAGCCGCGCGGAATGCCTGAAAATGTGCTCGATCACGCCCTGGGACAAATGGTGTCTCGGCTGGAAACTGCAGTGGCGATGGATGTCTTGCATTCTCTATGTTGAGGTTTGCGCTGCTGTGGCGCGCACGCGAGACCGCGACCCCGAAAGGGACATCGTCGAGGCGATGGAATCGTGCTTGGGGGACGAAGCGGTCAAAAGCGCGGCGACCAATATTATGACCGCCATATCGCGCGACGGCGTCGGTCTTGTCGCGGCCAAGGAGGAATTTCTGGCGGCCTTCAGAGCGTCCATCGGACGGAGCCGGGACGACGTCTCAACGGTTCGTTTGAGCCAGTCTTGCGGCTGGGGCGACTCCGACGAGACGCCGAAGCTGATCGGCGCCTGATCCGCTGGGGCGCCGCGCCGTCAGGCGGCGAACTCGCCGAGCTTGTCGAAATGTTCGGCGAGGAGATAATAGAAGGTGAGGCGCGACTTGTTGTGCTCGTCCTTCAGCGTCTGGCAGACGGATTTGATGGCGCCGTCGAGATCGCCACTGGCGAGGCCGAGCTTCTTCTTGAGGAAATTCTCGCGCACCGTCTCGACCTCGGCCGGGTCGGAACAGGCGACATAGCGCGAATCGGCGTGGCTCAGCACCAGCCGGTAGGTCTTCTCCAGCCCGGCGAGGGCGGCTTCATTGACCGGCTTTTTGGCGTATTTCCGGATGTCGGCGAGATGATCGCTCATTGCTTCCTCCCCCTTGGAGCCGGGCATTCGCCACCGGCCCGTCCGCCTCGTGCAGAATTTGACAATATCTCTGATTCGCAACGCTTTTTTTTAAGGCTGCGAATTTCCTCACATTACGCCGGCGCGGTCAAGGCGCGGCGGCCGGGCTTCCTGCGCAAGATTGACTTTCCGGCGCCGCCCCGGCACGCTTCCCGCCACGCAAGAACCGTCTTCAACAACCACCGCTCTCAGTCGCCGCCCCGCGCACGGCCCCTCGTTCCCCGCAGTCTGACGCGCCGCCCGCAATGGGGGCCGACAATTTCAGCATTTTGAGGCCACATCAAAAGGCCGCTCCTGGAGAAAGCCATGCGTCTTTCGATCTTCGCCGCGCCGATCGCTGGCCAGCTTGCTCTTGTCCTTCTCGCGGCAGTGGCCGCGCCGCCGGCCCAAGCCCAAGCGCCGGCGGCGACGCGCGTCGGCACGGTTCTGGCCGAAAAGCAGCCCGTCAATCCGGCCAAGGAATTCGTCGGCCGCATCGAGGCGGTGGAGCGCGTCAGCGTCCGCGCCCGCGTCACCGGCTATCTGCAGGAGGTTCTGTTCAAGGAGGGCGAGGCCATCAAGGAGGGCGCGGTGCTCTATCGCATCGAGCCGGAACCGTTCCAGGCGGCTGTGTCGCAGGCGCGCGGCGCCCTCGTCAAGGCGAAGGGGCAGGTGGTCAACGCCGCGGGGCAACTGGAGCGGGCCGAAACGCTTCTCGCCAAGGCGTCTGGCTCCGTCGCCGACCGCGACAAGCGGCTCGCCGAGGAGCAGACGGCGAAAGGCGACGTTCTGGTGGCCGAGGCCAATCTCCAGACAGCCAACATCAACCTCGGCTATACCGAGATCAAGGCGCCGATTTCCGGGCTGATCGGGCGCACCAGCGTGACCAAGGGCAATGTCGTCGGGCCGGACAGCGGCGTGCTGACGACCATCGTCAGCCAGAATCCGATGTATGTGACGATCCCCGTCAGCCAGCGCGAATTTCTTCAGCTCGAGGGTGACAAGCGCCGTGGCGGCGGCGCCAGCCTCACCGCCAAACTGCGCTTCTCGGACGGCTCGGAGTATGAATATCCGGGCACGTTCAATTTCATCGACGTCTCCGTCGACCGCGCCACCGACAGCGTGGCGGTGCGCGCGAGCGTACCCAATCCGCAGGGGCAGCTGATCGACGGCCAGCTGGTCAAGGTTTCGGTGCAGGGCGACAAGCCGGAGGAGAAAATCCTCGTTCCGCAGGCCGCTCTCATCGCCGACCAGCAGGGCACTTATGTCTTTATCGTCGAGGACGGCAAGGCGGCGGTGCGGCGCCTGAAAATCGGCGGCGAAAGCGGAACCAACGCCATCGTCGACTCGGGGCTCGAAGGCGGCGAGCAGGTCATCGTCGACGGCATCGAGGCGCTGCGGCCCGGCGCCGCCGTCCTCGCCGCGCCCGCGGCCAAGACCCCCGGCCGGAGCTGATCCATGATCTCGTCCGTCTTCGTCGAACGGCCGCGCCTCGCCATCGTCATTGCGCTGGTGACGGTCATCGCCGGCCTCGTCTCGCTGTTTGCGATCCCGATCGCGCAATATCCGGACATCGTGCCGCCGCAGGTCTCGGTCTCGACATCTTACCCCGGCGCATCGGCGTCCGTGGTGGAATCGACCGTCGCCCAGCCGCTCGAAAGCCAGATCGTCGGCGTCGACAAGGCGATCTATATGAAGAGCGTCAGCGGCAATGACGGCAGCTATTCGCTCCTGGTCTCCTTTGAACTCGGCACCGATCCCGACATCAATACGGTCAATGTCAACAACAGGGTGCAGACGGCTCTGTCCAAGCTGCCGGAAGACGTCCAGCGCCAGGGCGTCAACGTCAAGAAGCAATCGTCCGCGCTTCTCGGCGTCATCGCCCTCTATTCGCCGAAACGCACGCATGACGAACTGTTCATCTCCAATTACGCGACGATCAATCTCGTCGACGACATCAGGAGCACGGCGGGCGTCGGCGACGCCAAGCTGTTCGGGCCGCAGGACTACGCCATCAGGGTCTGGCTGCAGACCGACCGCCTGACCGGCCTCGGGCTCACCTCGGCCGACATCATCAAGGCGGTCAAGAGCCAGAACGTGCAGGCCGCCGTCGGGCGCATCGGCGCGCGGCCGATCTCCGACGACCAGCAGCTGCAGCTGAACATCCAGACCAAGGGGCGGCTGTCGTCGATCGAGGATTTCGAAAAAATCATCATCCGCACCAATTCCGACGGCTCGGTGCTGCGCCTCTCCGACATCGCCAGGCTTGAGCTTGGCGCCTCCAATCTCGATCGCGCGACGCGCCTCAACGGCGCGCCGGCGACATTGATCGGCGTTTATCAGTCGCCGGGCGCAAACGCCCTGAAGACGCTCGCCGCGGTCAAGGCAAAGCTGGCGGAGGCCGCCAAAACCTTCCCCGACGATCTCGAATGGAAGGTCACCTATGACCCGACGACCTTCGTCTCGGCGACGATCACCGTCGTCGAGCACACGCTGGTCGAGGCCTTCATCCTCGTCGTGCTGGTCGTCTTCCTCTTCCTTGGCAGCCTGCGCGCGACGCTGATCCCGACCATCGCCGTGCCGGTCAGCCTCATCGGCACATTCGTCGTCCTCAACGCCGTCGGCTATTCGGCCAATACCGTCTCGCTGCTCGCCCTCATTCTCGCGATCGGCATCGTCGTCGACGACGCCATCGTCGTCGTCGAGGCGGTCGAAGCCAAGATGGAGCAGTCAGCCGGAGCTCTCGCCAGCCGAGGCGACCAAGGCCGCGATGGCCGAGATCACCGCGCCGATCATCGCCATCACGCTGGTTTTGCTGTCTGTTTTCGTGCCCGTCGCGTTCATCCCCGGCATCACCGGCGAATTGTTCCGGCAGTTCGCCGTCACCGTCGCCGTCTCGATGTTCCTCTCGGCGATCAACGCGCTGACGCTGTCGCCGGCGCTCTGCGCCATCCTTTTGAAGCCCCATCACGGGCCGCGGCGCGGCCCCATCGGCATGGTCATGCGCGGCATCGACCATGTCCGCGACGCCTATGGCGCGGTCGTCGCGCGCCTCGTGCGCATCTCGATCATCGGCCTCGCCATGGTCGCGGTTTCGGTCTTCGGCATCCTCGCGCTGAACAAGATCACGCCGACGGGATTCCTGCCCGAAGAAGACCAGGGCGCCTTCTTCGTCGTGGTGCAATTGCCGGACGCCGCCTCGATCGGCCGCAGCGGCGCCGCCGTCGAGCAGGTCGAGAATCATTCTGAAAGGGGAAGAGGCGATCGCCGATTACTCCTCGGTCGTCGGCCTGAATTTCATCGACAATTACTCGCAGTCGAACGCCGCTTTCGTGATCGTGACGCTAAAACCCTTCGACGAACGCACGAATCCGGCAGATTCCGCCCCCGCGATCATCGCGCGGCTCGGCGAGAAACTCGCCGGCGTCACGGGCGCGCGGGCGATCCCGATCGCGCCGCCGCCGATCATCGGCCTCGGCACCGGCGGCGGCTTCAGCTATGTGCTGAGCGCCCTTGGCGGCAATGATCCCAAGGCGCTGTCGCAGGTGCTGCGCGGCCTTCTCGTCGCCGCCAATCAGGACCCGCAGCTCTCGCGCGTCTACAGCACCTTCTCGGCCAATAATCCGTCGATCTATCTCGATATCGACCGCGACAAGGCGCAAATCCTCGGCATTGACGTCGGCGACATCTTCCAGGCGCTACAGACCTCGCTCGGCGGCATGTACATCAATGACGTCAATCTGTTTGGCCGCACCTGGCAAGTGCAGGCGCAGGCCGAGGCCGCCGACCGCAAGTCGCTTGACGACATCAGCCGCATCAATGTCCGCAACAAGGACGGCAAGATGATCGCGCTGCGCAGCCTCGTCGAAACGAGCATCGTCATCGGCCCGCAGGCGCTGATCCGCTACAATAATCGCCTCGCCGTGACGGTGCAGGGATCTCCGGCGCCGGGGGTCTCCTCGGGCCAGGCGCTGAACGCGATGGAAAGCGTTGCCGCCAAGGCGCTTCCGGCCGGCTACAAGGGCGAATGGACCGATATTTCGTTCCAGGAGAAGCGCGCCGAGGGCAAGACCGCGATGATCCTCGCCTTCGCGGTGCTGTTCGCATTTTTGTTCCTCGTCGCTTTGTACGAAAGCTGGATGATCCCCGTGCCCGTGCTGCTCTCGGTCACGATCGGCATACTGGGCGCCTTCGGCGCGATCGCCGTGGCGCATCTGACGCTCGATCTCTATGGGCAGATCGGCATGATCGTGCTGATTGGCCTTGCCGCCAAGAACGGCATTCTGATCGTCGAATTCGCCAAGGAGCGCCGCGAGCACGGCATGCCGCTGCTGGAAGCCGCGACCGAAGGCGCGCGGCTCAGGTTCCGTCCGGTGATGATGACCTCTTTTGCCTTCATCCTCGGCCTCGCGCCGCTGGTGTTCGGCACCGGCGCGGCGATGCTGGCGCGGCGCAATGTCTCGACGCCGGTGTTCGGCGGCATGATCGCGGCGTCATTCATCGGGATTTTTGCGATTCCGGCGCTCTACGTGTTCTTCCAGGCCATTCGCGAGAAGGTGAAAGGCGGGTTTGGGAAGAAAGAGGCGGTGAAGGCGCAGGTAGAGTAGAGCTATTACAAAGGACGCTTGTCGAATTTCTGAGAATTATGCATCCATGCTACGGATTAACAGGGCATTTTACTACAGAGATGAACTCGTTAGACAGGCGTTTTTCATCCCAGGTCTCATCAATTTCTCCGATCTGTGGCCCATGTCCACGTAGGACCGAGAGCGTGTAAATTGGTTTATTGCACATGTCAATTTTTGCTATGTTTCGTAGAATTTCAGATCGACATTCAGAAAGAAATCCATGGGCTCTTACTGTACCAAAAATATCGCCATTATTTATTCTAATGCAATTATACTGTTCATGATCCGTTGTTGTATTGTAAAATAAACCGAATCTAACGCCGTTCCAGAAATGCTCGACATTGGTGCCTGTACCTAAGCGAGCTAAAACAGCGAGACTTAACGCGAGTGCCAGAAGCAATGATGCTGCTGCACGATATGTTCTTCGGTTGTATATATCAAATGATGATATTGTTATAATTACAATAATAACTATTACAGACGCGATTATTGCAGGCAAAAATAGCATTGCAAGCTCATCTGGGCCAAACATAATGATGATTAAGACGAGCGTGGCTATCAAGGAATTATAATAAATCACGTTATCGCTCTTAATATATTTCATTATAATGCCTTCCGCCCCGGATTTCCGGCGTCCATAGTCTCGCCGCCGGATTAAGGCCCGGGAACCTCGGCAAATCGCTCCTATACGTATAGTGGAATTCGCCCATGTCGAAGAAGCTCACCATCACCGTCGACGACGAGATCTATCAGGGGCTGCAAAGCGTCATCGGCCGCCGTCGAATCAGCCGGTTCCTGAACGATCTGGCGCGTCCGCATGTGCTTCGGCGCGATTTCGCGGAGGGATACCGGGCAATGGCCGCCGACCGGGAGCGCGAAGAGGAAGCCGGGGAATGGGTCAAGAACCTGTCCGGCGATATCGCGCTCCACCCCCAGCTTGGGCTTTAACCCCTCGCTTCTTCACCCAAAAATCTTCGTCGCCACCTCGGCGACCCGGCGGCCCTGATAGCGGGCGCCGTCGAGTTCGTTTTGGCTCGGCTGGCGCGAGCCGTCGCCGCCCGCGATGGTGGTCGCGCCATAAGGCGCGCCGCCGGTGATCTCGTCGAGCCGGCTCTGGCCGGCGAAGCCATAGTCCAAACCCACAATGACCATGCCGAAATGCAGTAAGTTCGTGATGATCGAGAACAGCGTCGTCTCCTGGCCGCCATGCTGGGTTCCGGTCGAGGCAAAAGCGCCGCCGACCTTGCCGTTCAGCGCGCCGCGCGCCCAGAGGCCCCCCGCCTGATCGAGGAAACTCGCCATCTGCGAGCTGATGCGCCCGAAACGCGTGCCGGTCCCGACGAGGATCGCGTCATAATGTTCGAGATCGGCGACGCTCGCCACCGGCGCCGCCTGATCGAGTTTGAAATGCGACTTGGCGGCGATCTCGGACGGGACCAGCTCGGGCACGCGCTTGACGTCGACGGTCGCCCCCGCCGAACGCGCGCCCTCGGCCGCCGCCTCGGCCATTTCCTCGATATGGCCATAGGCGGAATAATACAGGATGAGCACTTTAGCCATTTGATTCCCCTACTATTTTCGTTCAGGCGGCGGCGTCAACGAGGACGATTTCGGAATCCTCCAGCGCGGTGATGTTCAAGACATCCTCATTCTCGATCGCGGCGCCGTCCCGCGTCTCCAGCCGCACGCCATTGACCTCAACGGCGCCCTTCGCCGGCACGAGATAGCCGCTGCGCCTGGCGCCGAGCGGATATTCGACGCTTTCGCCGGCTTTCAGCGTCGCGCCCAGCACGCGGGCGTCGGTGCGGATCGGCAGGGCGTCGGAATCCTCCGCAAAGCCGCTGGCGAGCGGCACGAGACGCCCGTCGCGCCGCTCTTTCGGGAAGGGTTTGGCGCCCCAGGATGGCGCGCCGCCCGGCCGGGTCGGCTCGATCCAGATCTGGAACAGCTTCGTCGGCTGGGCCTCGAGATTAAATTCCGAGTGGCGGATGCCCGAGCCCGCGCTCATCACCTGCACGTCGCCGGCCGCCGTGCGCCCGACATTGCCGAGGCTGTCCTCATGCGTGATGGCGCCTTCGCGCACATAGGTGATGATTTCCATGTTCGAATGGGGATGCGGCGCGAAGCCCTTGTTGGGGGCGATCTCGTCGTCGTTCCAGACCCTTAGCGAGCCGACGCCCATGCGTTTGGGATCGTAATAGCCGGAGAAGGAGAAGTGGTGCTTGGCCTTGAGCCAGCCATGGTCTGCGCCGCCCAAGCCATTGAAATGCCTGCGTTCTATCATGTGAATGCTCCCTGGTCCTCGCGAGGTGTCGTCCCTCTTGGCGACGATCATGCGCTGGCCTGCCCGTCAAATCTATGGCAAGTTCCGGGACAAAAAAGAGAAACTCTGGAAAGTCATTGTTTCGGAAATTTGATGTCGAACCTCCCCGATCTCGAAGGGCTGGCGATTTTCGCCAAAGTCGCCGAGCTTCGCTCCATCGCGGCGGCTGCGGCTGACCTTGGCCTGTCTCCGCCGACCGTGTCCAAGGCCTTGACCCGGCTGGAAAAACGCCTCGGCGCGCGGCTCTTCAACCGCACGTCGCGCCGGCTCGCCTTGACCGAGGCGGGGCGCGAGCTTCGCCGCGCGGGCGCAGCGGCTCGTCGCCGACGCCGAGGCCGCCGAGAGCGATCTTCTGGCGCAATCCACAAGCCCGCGCGGCCTCGTGCGGCTGGCCGCGCCCATGTCCTTTGGCCTGCGCGAGGTGGCCCCCATCCTGCCAGAGTTTTTGGAGCGGTATCAGGATGTTAGCGTCGATCTGCATCTCAGCGACGCGTTCGTCGATGTGATCGGCGAGGGGTTTGACGCCGCGCTCAGGCTCGGGTTCCTGCCCGATTCGTCGCTGATCGCGCGCCGGCTCTGCGCCGCGCCGCGCTACACGGTCGCCGCGCCGGCCTATCTCGACAAGCATGGGCGGCCATCGCACCCGGACGAACTCGCCGATCATGTCTGTTTGGGCTATGCCTATCTCGCCAATCCGGAACTTTGGCGCTTCTCCAATGCGGCGGGAGAGGAAGTCAGCGGTGCGGCCGAAGGGGCGGCTGCGCGCCAATAATGGGGATGCGCTGATGCCCGCTGTTCTGGCGGGACTTGGCGTCGCCGACCTGCCGGAATTCATCGTCAGGGATGCGCTTGCGGACGGGCGCCTCGAGCGGGTTTTGTATGATTGGCTGACGCCGCAGGGCAGTCTTTTCCTTGTGACGCCGCCGGGCGGGCCGCGCCCCGCCCGCGTCGAAGCGCTGGCCGAATTTCTGAGCCTCAGGCTCGCGCGCGACCGCAAGGGAGCGCCAAGGGGATCACGATGACTGACCTTATCCTCGCCCGCGCTTTTCACGTCCTTGGCGTCGTCATCTGGATCGGCGGCGTCGCCATGGTCACGATGGTCGTGCTGCCGCGCCGCCCGGCGCGGCGAGCTTGGCTCCGCGCGATTCGCCGTCTTCGAGGCGATCGAGCGTCCTTTCGGCTGGATCGCCCGCCTCGCCGTCATCGTCGTCGGCGTCACCGGATTATACATGCTGCAGGGCCTTGGCGCGTGGGATCGGTTCCGCGATCCCGGCTTCTGGTGGATGCACGCGATGGTTTTCGTCTGGGTCGTTTTCGCCCTGCTGCTGTTCGTGCTTGAGCCGCTCGTCCTGCACCGGCGCCTGCATTCATGGGGCGCGCGCGATCCCGACGCGGCGCTGCAGGCGCTGCAGACGGGGCACTGGATTTTGCTGATTTTGAGCCTCGTCACGATTTTTGGCGCCGTTTCGGGAAGTCAAGGCTGGTCGATCTTCTGAAGGGGCGGGACATGCGCCATCTTACCGCGCCGCGCCGGAAAGGCGTGCGAATGGCGCCGCCGGCGCGCCGCAGGGTGTTTCACGTGAAACACTCTCCTGTTCGCGCGCGGGGACGTCTTGCGCATTGGGCGGGGAGAGCCTGAAAACTTGGTCCGGGGCGCTTTATGCCGCGCGCGATCTGGCGCATAATGGCGCCGGCCGCCCCGCCATTTTCGGCGGCGCCCGCATCGATTGGCGGCGAGCGCCGGCGATCCGGCGAACGATGTAGAATTATAATCGTCATATAAATAGTATGACGTATGTCATGTAAACAGGGGCGCCGCGAGGCTGATCATGATCGCGAATGAACCCGGCGAATTCGCTTCGCCCGCCTGCCTCGCCCATGAAATGGACGATTCCTATATGTGGCGGATCGAGGCGCCGCCATCGAACCAGGAGACCATGCTGATGCCGCTCGTTCGAATCGATCTTGCCTGCGGCAAGACGGAGCAATATCGCCGCAGCGTCGGCGAAATCGTCTATGAGGCGATGATCGCGACGCTGAACGTGCCCGCCAATGATCGTTTCCAGATCATCGCCGAACATTCGGAATGCGATTTCATCATCGACAGGACCTATCTTGGCGTCGCGCGGACCGACGACGTCATCGTCATCCAGGTGACGCTCAACGCGGGGCGGACGATCGAACTGAAGCGCGCCTTCTACAAGGCGGTGGCGGACGGCCTGCACGAGCGCCTGCAGCTGCGTCGCGAAGATGTGTTCATAAATCTGGTCGAGACCGCAAAAGAGAACTGGTCTTTCGGCAATGGCGAGGCTCAATACGCCTGAGTTGCGCGAATAGGGAAGGAGCTGCGGCATGGAGTACAGGCGTCTTGGCGGATCGGGCTTCAGCGTGCCGGCGTTGAGCTTCGGCACCGGCACGTTCGGCGGCAAGGGCGAACTTTTCGCGGCGTGGGGGACAACCGACGTCAAGGAAGCGACCCGGCTCGTCGACATCTGCCTCGAAGCCGGCCTCAACATGTTCGACAGCGCCGATATTTATTCGGACGGCGCCGCCGAATCCATTCTCGGCGAAGCGCTGAAGGGGCGCCGCAACGCCGCGCTGATCTCGACCAAGGGCACGTTTCGCTCGGGCGAGGGGCCAAATGACGTCGGCTCGTCGCGCTTCCATCTGATCAACGCGGTCGAGGGCTCGCTGAAGCGCCTGCAAACAGACCACATCGATCTCTACCAGCTGCATGGCTTCGACGCCGCGACGCCGGTTGAGGAGACGCTCTCGACGCTCGACGTTCTCGTGCGCGCGGGCAAGATCCGCTATGTCGGCTGCTCGAATTTTTCCGGCTGGCATCTCATGAAATCGCTCGACGTCGCGGCGCGCTACAACCTGCCGCGCTACGTCGCCAATCAGGCTTATTATTCGCTTGTGGGCCGCGATTACGAATGGGAGCAGATGCCGCTTGGCCTCGACCAGCATATCGGCGCCGTGGTGTGGAGTCCGCTCGGCTGGGGGCGGCTCACCGGCAAGATCCGGCGCGGCCAGCCTTTGCCCGAGACGAGCCGTCTGCACAAGACCGCCGAGATCGGGCCGCAGATCGACGACGAGCATCTCTATCGCGTCGTCGACGCGCTCGACGAGATCGCGACTGAAACCGGCAAGACGGTTCCGCAGATCGCGCTCAACTGGCTGTTGCGGCGCCCGACCGTGGCGAGCGTCATCGTCGGCGCGCGCGACGAGGCGCAGCTGCGGCAAAATCTCGGCGCCGTCGGCTGGGCGCTGACGCCGGAGCAGGTCGCAAAGCTCGACGCGGCGAGCGAACGCCCGGAGCCATGGCCCTACTGGCACCAGCGCGCGGTGTTCTCCGAGCGCAACCCGCCGCCGGTCTAGGCGCCGCGCCGATGCGAAAGATGGGGGTTATTGTGGTCGAGACGGCTGGCGCGCCGCGTTGCCCGGACGGGGCGCCGGCGTCGAAAAGCGGGTTCGCCATGGTGGCGGCGATAGCGTTCGCGCTCTTGCCATTTTCGGCGCCGCAAGTCGCCGCGCAGGATGGCCAAAAGCCGAACATCATCGAAGAAAAGCACGGAAATATTACAAACTACAGGGTAGAGGGAAGTCTCGCCCCGACGCAATCCGTCGGCTGCATCCCGATCGCCGCGGCGGAAAGCAACATGACGCCGGCTGATCTTTATCCCGGCGTCCTGAGCTGCATCGACCAGAGCAAGTATGACATGGCGACGGCTCTGTTCGCCCTCGCCGGCATCTATGCGCGCTTCGATGCGGAACGCATCACGGACAAGACCGCTGGCCAGGCCGGGCAAGTCTTGATCACGAATACATTTGCGACCCTGACGCAGGACCGAAAAACGCAATTCGCGGCGGCATTCAATCGCGTCACAGGGAGCCCGCAATCGCTTGGACAGCTCTGCGCCGCGATCGAGAAGATCGGCGCGCCCGACTATTATCCGAAATATATGATCCTGCAGGGCATGAAGGCGTTCATGGACGACCCGTATAAGGACGCTCTCGCCGCTGAATTCGATAAGGCGGCGACGTGGCGGCGGTTGCAGTCCGACTATTTGCAGTGCCCGGCCGCGGGAGAAAAACATTGAGCCGCGGTGGCGCGCCTTCGGCCAAAAACGGCGCCGGGCCGACGCTCTTCTATCTCGACGATCTGGAGGTCGGTCAGCGCTTCGTCAGCGGTTCGCATGAGCTGGACGCGGCGCAGATCAAGGCTTTCGCCGGGCAGTTCGATCCGCAGCCCTTCCATCTCGACGAGGCGGCGGCGGAAAACACGATGTTCGGCGGCCTCGCCGCCAGCGGCTGGCATACGGCGGCGATCACCATGAAGCTCATGGTCGAAGGCGGCGCGCCGCTCGCCGGCGGGCTCATCGGCGCCGGCGGCGAATTGCGTTGGCCGCGCCCGACGCGGCCCGGCGACCGCCTTCATGTCGTGAGCGAGATCATCGAGATCGCGCCGTCGCGCTCGCGCCCTGAGCGCGGCATGGTGACGGTGCGCAGCGAAACCATCAACCAGCGCGGCGAGGTTGTGCAGGCGATGACGGCGAAGCTCGTCGTGCCGCGCCGTCCGGCGGCTGGATTGAGAAGACATCGGCGTCCGGCGCGAGGCGGAGAAAAATGATAAGCGTAATATAAGTCGAGGAGGTCGCGATGGCGGGTTCCCGCCATCGACGCGGTTCGCTCCTGGCCCGCTTGCCCGGACGATCCGGGCGAAACAGGGCGTTCGCGGACTTGGCCGCCAGCGCGTCTCGCGGGCGGTTCAGGCCTCGGCCTTGTGCGCCGCGAGCGCGAGGCCGATGATCGAGGCGCCGCCGAAGGCGAGGTCGATGCCGACGATGAGGCCGACGGCCCAAAGGGCGGTTCCCGGCAGGCCCGAGATGAGAATGGCGGCGAGGATGAGGTCGATGACGCCGCTGAAGACGACCCAAAGCCAGCGATCCGACAGATCGCGGCGATATTCGAGGCCGAGCAGGATGGTGAGGATGCCGTCGATCAGGAAATAGGCTATCAACACCACGGTGAGGCTGAAGAGGCCGACCAGCGGGTTGGCGAGGAGGGAGAGGCCGGCGAGCACGGCGACGGCGGAAGAGAGCAGCGCCCACCAGAAGCCCGGCGCCGCGCGCTCCTTGTAGGTGAAGATCAATCCGGCGACGCCGGCGAACAGAAAGAGCCATCCGATGAAGAGCGTGGTCGCGACGCCCGCAACGAAGGGCGCCAGCACGGCGAGAAGGCCGAGCAGAACGAGGATGACGCCTTCGGCGACATACCATTTCCAGTGCGCGCCGACAGTTTTGGCGATCCCTGCGCGAAGGCCGCCGAGCGGCGGGAGCGGGCTGGACGCGGGTGAGTCAATCATATCGATCTCCCATGTTGAATCTGGTTATCTGAAATGAACCCGGGTCGTTGGCGCCCGGGAGAATTCACTTCAGCGCGAAGGGCGCTCTTTCGCGCGGCGCAACTTTGGCGGCAAAACTTGACTATGCCCATTCTACAATGCGTTGTCGCCAACGCAACCATGGCGCGGTAAAATATATGCAAATAATACCGCGCGATTTCGCCGGAGGTTTGATCGGCGTCAACGCGCCGGATAATCAACAATAGTACCCGAACATCAAACTTCTCTTTACGGCCGATTTGTAAAACTTCAATATCGAGGAGGATCCATGTACAAGCATATTCTCATCCCGACCGACGGATCCACGCTGGCGGGACAGGCGGTTCAGCATGGCGTCGAACTCGCCAAGGCGATCGGCGCCTCCGTCACCGTGCTGACGGTGACCGCGCCCCTCCATATTTACAGCGCCGAAGTTGCGCTGATCGAGGAGCCGCCGGCCGATTTCCAGGCGCGCGTCGCCGAACACGCCGAGCATGTTCTCGGCGAGGCGGCGGCGAAGGCCAAGGCGGTCGGCGTCGTGGTCGACACGGTGAAGGTCGAAGCCGAACGGCCCTATGAGGCGATCATCGCCGCCGCCAGCGAGAAAGGCGCCGACCTCATCGTCATGGCCTCGCATGGGCGCACGGGCGTCGCCGCGCTGGTCATCGGCAGCGAGACCCAGAAGGTGCTGACCCATTGCAAGATCCCGGTGCTGGTGCATCGCTGAGCGCCCGGGGGCGCGGATTCGGACGCGAAGCGCCAACGGCGCCGCAAAGGCCGGTTGGCGCTTCGCGGTCGGCGGCGCCGCGCCGGGCGCCCCTTTTTCACATTGAAGTGAGCGGCGTTCCGGCGCGACCGGCGTAACGGAACCCGCGCCGCGCGCGAAGAGATGGCGTTCCCTCCAACTCCCCTTGAGGAGCCGTGGTTATGCGCCGCACCCTGTTCGCCGCTCTCGCGGCTTTTTTCGCGCTCGCCCTTATCCCCGCCGCGCGCGCCGTCGAATTCCAGCCTTATGATGCGTCTGTCGTCGACAAGGCGATCCATGCGGGCGAGCCGGTCGTCGTCCATGTCTACGCGTCCTGGTGTCCCGTGTGCCGGGCGCAGAAAACGGCTCTCGCCGCTCTCGCGGACGATAAAAAGCTCGACGGGATCAAGTTTTTCAGGCTCGACTATGATGGTCAGGCGGACATCGTCAGCGCGCTTCACACGCCGCGCTCGACGCTCATTGTCTACAAGGGCGGCAAGGAAGTCGCGCGCTTGACCGGGGGCACGTCGCAGGAGGATGTGTTGAAGGCGATTCAGGCGGCCTATTGACGTGGCGACCCTCGTCCTCGCCTTCCTCGCGGGCCTGCTCAGCATTTTGAGCCCTTGCGTCTTGCCGCTGGCCCCGATCGTCATCGCGGGCGCGGCGTCAAAGGATCCGCGCGGGCCGGTCGCGCTGGCGCTGGGGCTGGCGCTGACATTCGGAATCGTTGGCGGGATTGTGGCCTCATTTGGCGTCGAATTCGGCGCGACGGACGCGCTGCGCCTGGTCGCCGCGGCGATCATGGTCGCGGCCGGCCTTGCGCTGCTGATCCCCGCGCTCGGCCATGCCGCTGAGCGCGCGCTGGCGCCGCTGGCGCGCTTTGGCGAGGCGCTCTCCAATCGCCTGCCGGCGGCGGGGCTTCTCGGGTCTTTCGCCGCCGGAATCGTGCTTGCGTTCGCCTGGGCGCCCTGCGTCGGCCCGACGCTCGGCGCCGCCTTCGCCCTTGCCGCGTCCGGCGGATCGCTCGCGGCGGCGATGGCGACGATGTTCGTTTTCGCGCTCGGCGCCGCGCTGGCCCTGCTCGCGGCGGGCTTTGGCCTCGGCAAACTCGCCGGACGGCGCACCGTGGCGAGCCGGGCGCGCTTTGGCCGGGCGGCGCTGGCCATCGTCCTCATCGTCGCGGGCGGCGCGATCCTGACCGGCCTCGACCGCCGCTTCGAGGCGGCGGTGGTGCAGGCGACGCCGGACTGGTTCGTCGCGCTGACGACGCGGCTTTAGGCCGCGATGATTTTGGATCGAATCGATCAAAAATCATGATCGTGTTCGATTCCAATTGGTTAGCGTGCGGTGCGGGCGAAAAGGCGCTCGCGCTTTTTCTCATCGCGCACTGGGCCGCTTGCTTAAAGCCTTCCGCAAAGCCGCTGGAGTCCCTACCTGTCAATCGTGGCGGCGCCGGGCCGGATGCTCGACGCGCCCCGAGGAGGACTCATGCCGGAACAGGCGAGCGACGCGAAGAAATGGCCGACCCTCAGCCCGCTGCGCACCGGGATTCTCGGCTGCTGCCCGCGCTGCGGCGAAGGGCGCCTCTTCAAAGGCTTTCTGGCGTTGCGGCCGTCCTGCGAGGTCTGCGGCCTCGATTATTCCTTCGCCGATCCGGCCGACGGGCCGGCCTTTTTCGTCATGTGTTTTTTCTGCGTACCGTCGGTTTTCTTCGCGGTCTGGCTCGACTTCGCCTATGCGCCGCCGGTCTGGGTGCATCTCGTCACCAGCCTGCCGGTGCTTTTGATCTCCTGCATCCTGCCGCTGCGGCCCCTCAAGGGCTGGCTGGTGGCGAGCCAATATGTCTACAAGGCAGAGGAAGGCCGCTTCGCCGTGCCGGAAGCGGAGGGCGGCGCGCTCAAGCCCTTACTCTGAGGCGGGCGCGTCAATGCCGGCGCGCGCGGCGAGATGGCTGAGGAGCCATCGTCCGGCCGGTCCCGGCGGGCGGTCGCGCCGGTAGGCCGAGCAGAGCGGCAGCGTGACGGTTTCGTTGGCGCCGTCGTCGGCCAGAATGTCGATCCGGCGCAGGCGCCCGGCGCCAAGATCCTCCTCGACGAGATGGGCGGGCAGGCCGCCCCAGCCGAGGCCCGCCTTCAGCATCGCGTGCTTGGCGCCAAGATCGGCGAGCCGCCAGGTCTTCGGCGAATAGACGCCATAGTCGCGGTTGCCGGAGAGGCCGGAGCGGTCTGACAGCACGAGCTGGACATGCTGGCGCAGCTCTTCCCTGGCCACCGGGCGGCCGATCGCGCCCAGCGGATGGGCGGGCGCTGCGACCGGAACGATCCTTATGTCCATCAGCTTGTGCCGCTGCAGCGCCTCGAAATCGCTGTTGAAGCCGAGCAGCAGGCCGATCGCGCAGGTCTCGTTCAGCAGCAGTTGCGTCGCCGCGCCCAGCGTGTCGACGAAGATGCGCGGCGGCGCCGAGGGAAAGCGCGCGCTGAAAAGGCGGAGCGCGTCGACGAGCGCCGACATCGGAAACATGGCGTCGACGACAAGCCGCAATTCAGGCTCGACGCCGGCGGCGATGCCCTCGGCGTGATTGCGCAGCGCCTGCATCTCCTCGGCGATGAGCCGCGCGCGGGGCAGCAGCGTCCGCCCCGCTTCCGTGAGGCCCGGCCGGTACGCGGCGCGGTCGAACAGGACGACGCCGAGCTGCTCTTCGAGCCGCTGCACGGCATAGGTGATGGCCGATTGGGCGCGGTTCAGCCGCCTTGCGGCGGCCGAAAAGCTGCCTTCGTCGACGACGGCCAGCATGACCTGCAATTGATCGAAAGAGGGAGGGGGAATGGACATGATCTAAAATCCAGATGAAGATCTTCAAGTCTTTATCAGTTTTTTCGGCAAAAGAACGGATCTAAAACTTGGCGCAAATCCCGGGGGGCGCCGTCGCGCCTCACCTAGAGCGAGCCAATCTCATGTCGATGAAACTGCTTCCGCGCCTTCTTTGCCCCGCCCTCATGTTCTCGCCGCTCGCCGCATCGATGGCGCAGGCGGCCCAAACCGCTCCCGCCGCCGTCCAGGCCGGCGTCTATTCCGTCGAACCCATTCACACGCGCGTTCTTTTCAGCGTGTCGCATATGGGCTTCACGACCTGGTATGGCGAATTCGCCAATGTCTCCGGCGCGCTTAAGCTCGACCCCAAGGCCCCGGAAAAAAGCGCCGTCGAGATCCATATCCCGACCAATACGGTCTCGACCAGCAACGCCAAGCTCGACGGCGAATTGAAGAGCGACCAATGGCTCGACGCCGCGCAATATCCGGACATTGCGTTCAAATCGGTGAAGGTCGTCTCGACCGGCAAGGAAACCGCCAGGCTCATTGGCGATCTGACCCTGCATGGCGTCACCAGGCCGGTGACCCTCGCCGTCAAGTTCAACGCCGCGGGCGTCAATCCGCTGGACAAGAAATATACGGTCGGCTTTAACGCGACGGGCTCGATCAAACGCAGCGATTTCGGCGTCAAGACCTATCTGCCGCTGATCGGCGACGAGGTCGGACTCATCATCAGCGCCGGTTTCGAGCGTGACGAACAGCCGGCCGCCGACGCCGGCGCCGCGAAATAGCAAAGGCCGGTTCCATGAGCGCACGTCTGCCCGTCTGGTACATTCCGCATGGCGGCGGGCCGTGCTTCTTCATGGATCCGCCGCCCGGCGCGCCAAACGCCTGGAAGGGCATGGAGGGCTATCTGCGCGGGATTCCCGCTGCAGTGGGCGAAAAGCCCCGCGCGATCCTGGTGGTCTCGGCGCATTGGCGCGAAACCCGCCCGACCGTGACGGGGGCGGCCGCGCCCTCGCTGATTTATGATTACCGGGGCTTTCCGCCGCATACCTATCAGCTGAAATATCCGGCGCCGGGCGATCCCGCGCTCGCCGCCGAGATCGTGCGGCGGCTGGGCGAGGCCGGAATCGACGCCGGCGTCGACAACGCGCGCGGCTTCGATCATGGCGTCTTCATCCCCTTGATGCTGCTCTACCCCGAGGCCGATATTCCGGTCATCGAGCTTTCGCTGATCGATTCGCTCGATCCGGCGCCCATATCGCCGTCGGCCGCGCGCTGGCGCCCTTGCGGGACGAGGGCGTGCTGATCATCGCCAGCGGCATGAGCTTTCATAATCTGCAGAATTTCTTTGGCGCGGATCCGCGCGCGCTCGGCGTCGCCGAGAAATTCGACGCCTGGCTGACCGGCGCCGCGACCGCCGAACCCGCCGCCCGCGCGGCTGCGCTGGAGGGCTGGGAGCAGGCCAATGGCGCGCGGTTCAGCCATCCTTACGAGGATCATCTCATTCCGCTGATGGTTGCGGCGGGGGCCGCCGGAGAGGATCGCGGCGTGCGCGATTACGCCGACCATGTCTTCGGCCTGCCGATTTCGGGCTATCGCTTCGGCTGAATGGCGGCGGAGCCATCCGCCCTGTCGCGCGTTACGTCGCGAGCGCATTGACGCGCGGCGAAGGAGATGGCGATGGCGATGAAGAAAACCGGTTCGGCGGCCTGGCGGGGCGGGATCAAGGATGGCGTCGGCTCGATCTCGACGGAGAGCGGCGCCCTCAAAGCCTATCCATACGGTTTCGCCAGCCGCTTCGAGGGCAAGGCCGGGACCAATCCGGAAGAGCTGATCGGCGCCGCCCACGCCGGCTGTTTCACCATGGCGCTGTCGCTGATCCTTGGCGAAGCCGGACTGACGGCCGAGCAATTGAATACGAGCGCGGAAGTCACGCTCGAAAAGGATGGCGAGGGCTTTTCCATCACGAAGGTGCATCTGACCCTGCGCGGCAAAGTCCCCGGCGCGGACGAGGCGCGTTTTCTCGAACTCGCCGGCAAGGCGAAGCAGGGCTGCCCGGTCTCGAAGCTACTGAAAGCCGAGATCACGCTCGACGCCGCGCTGAGGCTGATTGCAGGGCTGAGGCCAAGGGGCTGAGGCGCGGCGGCCGCTCTGACCTGTCGAAATCGGCGCGTGCGGCTCAAACGAAATCCGCCGCGCTCCTCGCGGGGCTGCGGCGGTCTGCACGCGCTCGTAACGGGTCGATCAGTATTTCGCGACGACCGCCGCCGGCGCGTCAAAGTTGAAATGATAGGAAATGCCGGCGCGCACGATATTGCCGTTGAAGCGCGTCGAGGCCTGCGGCGCGCTTGCATAGAGCGCGTCCGCGAAGCCGCCGTAATAGGTGAGCGGGGGCCTCAGCGCGTAGGTCGCGCGTCCGAGATCGTAATGCAGATATTCCGCCTTGAGGCTCCAGTTCGGCGCGAACAGCCATTCGAGGCCGCCGCCGACGACCCACCCAGTGCGCGTGCCGGAATAATTGCCGGACGAGCTGAATGCCTGGGGATCCGCGCCAAAGACGCCGAGATTGTCCTGCGAGATATTGGCGCTCGATTTGACGCCGCCATAAGCAAGACCGCCGGTTGCATAGGCGAGCAGCGTCGGCGTCGCCAGATAGCCGAGCCGACCGCGCACCGTCCCGAGATATTGCGTGCTTTGCGTCGAGTACGTTCGACGACACGATCGTTTCGTCCGGGAAGTCGGCGGGAATCCCGGAGCCGAAGGCCGAAGCCGAGGAGCTGGAGCCGGCGATGCCCTGGATATCCGTCTCGAAGCCGATGACCCAGCTGGCGTCATATTGATAATTATAGCCAATCTGTCCGCCGCCGATGAAGCCAACCTTGTTGTGGCCGAGGACGGCGTTGGCGAGAGCCGACGAGGTTACGAGTTCCGAATTCCAAGTGTCGACATAATAGGCCGGATAATCGGTCGTCGTCACCGCGCTATCGCCGCCGAACGAGCCGCCGGCGTTTACGCCCGCGTAGAAGCCGGTCCATGTGGTTGGCTGAGGCGGCGGAATGACGGGGACGAGCGCCCTTGAAGGAAGGTCGGCCGCGAGGGCGCTCCCCGCGAGCGCAAGCGCGCAAACCGAGGCCAAAAATGACTGGCGCAGCATGGTGCAGTTTCCTGTGTCGGAATGGCGAGGACGCGCGTTTTCCCGGGTCGCGTCGGAATTAATTTACACGCTTAATCCGCTAGAAAAACGAGCCCAGCCGAAAACTGGGCGAAATCATGGCGAATTTTCGGCGCTGTGGCATCGAAGCATCACCACGAAGATCCGGTGACGAACGGATCGCGTGCGAGCGGCCTGTTCCGCCCGTGTTCGTTGCGCCGACGCTCCGTGAGGCCGCAACCGCCTCTATCGCCGCCAGCCGTGATGCCAACCCGCCATGCCACCCGTGATGCCAGCCGCCATGCCAGCCCCTGTGCCACCCGCCATGCCAGCCATAGCCCCGGGGGTGAATGCCAGCCGATAGCCATAGCCCCAGGGCCGATGATAATAACCCCAGGGCCGGTAATAGTAATATGGCCGGTAATAATAGTTCGGCCGCCACCAGCAGCGCCAGGGCCCGCAGACCCAGCGCGCATTTTCGACGCCGGCCGGCGCGGTGTCCGCGGCCCTCGCGACGCCGGGGTCAAGCATCGGCGCCGCGGAGGCTTTCAAGGGGAAAAACGCCGCGGCGGCGAGAAAAAGGCCGCTGGCCAAAACAATGCGAACGCTCCGAGGCATTTCAGACCTCCCATTTTGCGCCTTGCACGGGTCTGCTTCGGCAATTCAGTCAAGCACGGGCGCTTTCACGCCATTCCGCCTGAGTTGGGCGCGAACCGTCAGCGTTGCGGGACCTGGCGCTCCGCAGCCGTCTGGCGGCCCGCCGCCGCGCAGGCCGTCTCGCGCTGCGCCGCCAGAATCCTGTTCTTGCAGATCTCCCACTCACTTTGGCGGCAGACCGTCGCTCTGCAACCGAACTCGCATTGTGAGAATTCCGCAGGCGTCTCCTGAACGACATTTCCCGCCCAGAAGTTCTTCAACAAGCCAAACATTTCTTCGCCCTCCTAAAATCCTGCGACAGATTTTGCGCCTGTTTTCGAGGGCCGCTTTGCGTTGGAATAAGGATTGACAATAAAATTTGGTCTGGCGCGACATGCGGCGGCGGCGCAGCGCGTCAGAACAGAGTGCGCTGCGCGGGGGCCGCGGGCCCGTCATCGGCGGGCGGCTCCGCGCCGACCGGCCTTTGCACTTCAGCGCGATCATTGACGGCCTTGTTCACCGCGGGGCCGATCTCGAAAAAGCGCAGGACGTCGTTCTCGGGCGGGCGCAGCAGGGCGAAGGCGGCGTCCGTCGTCGATTCATCCGGATCGAGCCAGACGTCGAAGCAATCGGGCTCGATGATCGCCGGCAGCCGGTCGTGGATCGCGGCGCTCGCGCCATTCGCGGCCGTCGTGATGATGCAGGCGGTGTCGACCTCCTCGCCGTTCGGGCCGATCCAGTTTTCGACGATGCCGCCAAGTCCGAGAGGCGCGCCATCGCCGCGGTGAAACAGATAGGGGCGCGGGGCGCGCGACGCGTCGCGCCGCCATTCGTAGAAGGCGTCGGCGATGAACAGGCAGCGCCGGCGCCTGAACGCATTCTTGAAGCTCGCCTTGATCAGCAGCGATTCACAGCGGGCGTTGAAGATCAGCGGAAATTGCCGGGGGTCTTTGACGAAGGACGGCAAAAAGCCCCAGCGGACGAGATCGAAATGGCGTTCAAGGCCGCCGTCCGGGCCGATCCGCCCGCGCACGATCGCGACGGGCTGGGTCGGCGCGATATTGTAGCGCGGCGGGAAATTCGGCTGTTCGACATATCCGAAGTAACGCCGCACCGCCTCGGGCGGAAGTGTGATGGCGTAGCGTCCGCACATGAAAAATCCCCGTCCGCAAAGATTTCAGTCCAGAATTCTAGCAAGATTCAGTCGGGACCCCGCCGCCTGGCGAGGCCGGGCGCTGTTCAGTATGGGCCCAAATCGGGGCGGCGTGACAATGCAGGGGCAAGTTTCGGCACGGCCCGGGCGCGACGCGACGATCAATTTGTCGGCTCCGTGGCGCGGTTTTCGCTTAAGCTTTCGCATCGAAAGCCATTGTTGCAATCGCGGCGAAGGGTCGTTAGATCGGTTTCCAGGCGGCCGGCGTCGAGAGTCCGCAACGATTGCGCATCATGATTGCGCCGGTTCGAGCGGGGCGTGAAAGCGTCGCGGCGGGCTTGCGCAATCGATTTTGACGCAGCAATCGATCTTGACGCAGAGGGCAAGGCGCCCCAAGAATTTTAAAACCTGACTGAAGCTATGCGGGAACCGATTTTTGAAATCGGTTCGGAAAGCGGCGTCACGCGTCCGGCGACCCAGCCGGATGAGCCGGCCTCGCCCCCGCCGCCACGCGCCGAAGCCGTCGTCTCGCTCGTCGGAGACGCGGATTTCGGGGACGCAGTAATCGGAAATGCAATCGTGAGGGATCAAGTGCAAAAGCGAGCAATTGTGTGCGGAGCCGGCGGGTTCATCGGCGGCCACCTGACCAAACGATTGAAGCGCGAAGGATTCTGGGTGCGCGGCGTGGATCTTAAATTCCACGAACACGCCGAAACGGAAGCCGACGACTTCGTCATCGGCGATCTTCGCGATCAGGAATTCTGCCGGTCCATCGTAGATACGCGCTTCGATGAAGTTTACCAGCTCGCCGCCGACATGGGCGGCGCCGGCTATATTTTCACCGGCGAGCATGACGCCGACATCATGCATAATTCGGCGACGATCAATCTCAACATGCTCGACGTCTGCCTGAAGCGCAATATCAAGAACGTCTTCTATTCCTCCTCGGCCTGCATGTATCCGGCCCATAACCAGACCGACCCGGACAATCCGAACTGCACGGAGGAGTCGGCCTATCCGGCCGCGCCCGACAGCGAATATGGCTGGGAGAAGCTGTTCAGCGAGCGCCTCTACCTCGCCTATAACCGCAATTACGGCATGAAGAATCGCGTCGCCCGCTACCACAACATCTTCGGTCCCGAGGGAACCTGGGACGGCGGCAAGGAGAAGGCGCCGGCGGCGGTTTGCCGCAAGGTCGCCAAAACCAATTCCGGCGGCGAGATCGAAATCTGGGGCGACGGCAAGCAGACGCGGTCGTTTCTCTATATCGACGAATGCGTCGAAGGCACGATCAGGCTGCTGCGTTCGAAGGATTTCGAGGGGCCGGTCAATATCGGCTCCGAGGAGATGGTCACCATCAACCAGCTCGTCGACATCGTCAGCGACATCGCCGGCAAGAGCGTCAGGAAGAAGCACATTCCCGGACCGCTTGGCGTGCGCGGGCGCAATTCGGACAACCGCCTCATTCGCGAGAAGCTCAACTGGGCGCCGAGCCAGTCGCTGCGCAAGGGGCTCGAAATCACCTATCAGTGGATCGAGCAGCGGGCGCTTGGCAATTCGGCGGCCATCAAGGCCGCCTCATAGCCACGCGTCGAGGCGCCTCGCGACGCTCAACGCGTCGCGCTTGCCAGCGCGGCGGCGGAGTATATCCGGCGCTCACGCACCGCAAACAGCGCTCACCGCCTGCCCGCCCAAGGCGGAGCGGTCGCGCAGGCGCGCGGGCGCTCCCGGTCCACGGCGGATCGCTCGTCCTGGCGCCCTTTCCAATCCATGATCCGGGAGCGTCCCATGCGCATTGTCGTGAACGATTACTCGGGGCATCCGTTCCAGATCGAACTCAGCCGCGAGCTGGCGCGCCGCGGGCACAGCGTCCTGCATCTCTATTCCGCCGATTTCCAGACGCCGAAAGGCGATCTCATTCGCAAGCCGGACGATCCTGAAGGCTTCGCCATCAAGGGGATCGCGCTTGGCGAACCCTTCATGAAATATGACTTCGTGCGCCGGCGCGGCCAGGAAATCCGCTACGCGCATCTCATCGTCGCGGAAATTCAGGCCTTCCGTCCCGACATCATGATCGCTTCCAATAATCCGCTCGACGCGCAGAAGCGGATCGAGGACTTCTGCCTGCGCGCGCGCATTCCCTTCGTGTTCTGGCTGCAGGACATCTACTCCAACGCCATCAAGAGCATTTTGGGGGCGAAGATTCCCGTCGCCGGGCATCTTGTCGGCCTCTACTACGAGCATCTCGAGAAACAGATGCTGCGCCGGGCCTCCCGCGTCGTCGCCATCACCAATGATTTCCTGCCGCAGCTCGGCGCATGGGGCGTCTCGGCGGACAAGATCACGGTGATCGAGAACTGGGCGCCGAAGGACAAGATCACGGCCGGCGCGCGCGACAATGCCTGGCGCGCGGAGCAGGGCCTTGGCGACAGCAAGCTCGTTCTCTACACGGGAACGCTCGGCCTGAAGCATAATCCCGATCTGATCCTCACCGCGGCGCGGACATTCGCCGGCGCGGGCGAGACCGTCAAAATCGTCGTCGCCTCCGAGGGGCCGCAGATCGACTATCTGCGCAAGACCGGCCTTGCGGAGGGGCTTGGCGATCTGATCCTGCTGCCATTCCAGCCGTTCGAGAAATATGCCGACGTGCTCGCCGCGGCCGATGTGCTGATCGCGATGATCGAGCCGGACGCCGCCGCCTATTCCGTTCCCTCGAAGATCCTGTCCTATCATTGCAGCGGGCGCGCCATCGTGCTTTCCGCCGCAAAGGCGAATCTCGCCGCGAAAATCATCGCCAAGACCGGGTCTGGAATCGTCGCCGCGCCGGGCGATTCGGCGGGCTTCGCCGACGCCATAAGGGCGTTGCTCGACGACGACGCGCGGCGGCTCGCCTGCGGCGAACGCGCGCGAGCCTATGCCGATGAGACATTCGATCTCGTCAAGATCGGCGGACGTTTCGAAACTCTGCTGGCGAATTGCCTCGCGGCGAAGGCCAAAGCATGACCAGAGCCCCTGGATCAGGATGCAGCGGGGTCGAAGCGAGCTGAACGCAGCGCGGTCGAGAGTGGGGGCCGACTTTCCGGCGCGTGGTTCGCATGAAGGGCGCCGGAATTCGCGCCCGAATATGATGCGTTGCGCCGCGCGGCTCCGGTCGCGAGCAGGCGATCGTCGCGACAGCCCTTCGGACCTGATCCGTCGCGTCTTCGCTACGGAATGATGACGGTTCCGGTCGACGTCACGACCGGCGACGCAAGCGTATGGCCATGAGCGGCGGCGGCGGCGGTCGGAATGCCGACGATGGCGGACGTTACGCCCGTCGCCGCTGTCGTTCCGCTGGTCACGAAGTTGAAGAATTTCTCGATCTCGTGGGACTGCGAATTGGCGACGAAGATGACGTCGCCGTTGCGAACCTGCGTTCGCGTCGCGAGGAAATAGCCGCCGGGATCGCGGAAGCTGACCTGGAAGATGATGGGAACGAGATCGCCGCTGAAGCGGGAGACGTCGGCGCCGAGGAGCTTGGCGACCTCTTTCGGCTCCCTGCGGTAAAGGAAGACGGAGCCGGCGTCGGCGCGAGCGTCCTGAATGCCGCCGGCCTTCGCGACGGCCTCGGCGAGATTGATCCGCCAGGCGTCGAAATTGAATTCGCCCTGGCTGCCGAGCACGTCCGACCGCGCCCGAGGCGCCGAAGACGATGAATTTCTGCTGTTCCTGATAGACGTAAATGCGGTCGCCGGGCTGGACATAGATGTTGTTCGCCGCGTTCATGACCAGATTTTCGAACGGCACGGTGGCGCGTTTGCCATCGCGCTCAAGCATGACCCAGGTGGAGTAGCCCTGGTCCTTGATGCCGCCGGCGCGCGTGATGGCGTCGAGGACGCGGTCGCCGGCGCCGGACGCGGGCACTGCGAAGCGAAGCGGCGTATTCACCTCGCCAATGACGCTGATGAGGGACGTCCGTTGCTGCGCCAGGCTGACGATGACCTGCGGCTCGATAGCGCGGTTCTTGATTTTATCGACGATCTCGTTCTGGATTTCGACATTGGTGCGCCCCGCGGCGCGGATCACGCCCGCGAAGGGAATGGTGATGTTGCCATTGTTGTCGACTGCCTGGTCGGGAAGGGCGACGAAATTACCCGGCCGCGCGCCGGCGTCGAGCGGGATGAACAGGCCGCCCGCGGTCGCTTCGAAGATCGTCGTCGAGACGATGTCGCCAATGCCGAATTTGATATTGGCGGACGGGCGGCGGTCGGTAAAAGCCCCGGCCAATCCTTTCGGCTCATAGGCCGCGAGAACGTCCACCGTTTCGGGCGAAAGCTTGATCAGCGCGTAAGGGGTCGCCTGAGATTTCTGGCTCATCACGTCAATGGATTCTGGCCCATCGTTGGGAAGGAAGCCGCAACCGCCAAGGCCGATCGCCGCCGCCGCCGCCAGGGTGATCCCGCCCAATCGAAAATCCAGCATGAACTTCGCCCCTCTTCACCTTTCTCGACAGATAACCTGTCGGCGCCGTTCAGACCAGAAAAACGGACGGAGAGTCCGGTGAAAGATGCAGTATGTGCAAATCTGTTACAAAATTAGCACATCGTCCCCAGCGTCAAGCAATCGTCGCCGCCGGACAAGTGCAGCTGGCAGAAAGAGAGATTAACCACAATGTGGGCCGAGGGACCGCGCGGCGCTCCACGGTCTTGATTACGGCCAGCGTGGGGGCTGGCGAGGTAACGCTCCCGCATATGCTTTGATCTTGCGCTACAATGGATTTTACCGCCGGACGGCGCGTCTGTTGACGGTTCGGCCTGGATTATTTGCCGATATTTTTCCAATCCAGCGCGACTGACTTGCGACGCGGTCCGGGCGTTTCCGATCCGGCGCGCCCCTGGCGATCCGTCAGCGGAGCGCGAGAAGGCAGAAATCGATCATCTGGTCAATCGTCGGCTCGGGATCCTGCGCGCATTCAACCATCAGGCGTGGGTGGCAAAAGCGCATGCAGGCGCTGCGCACGAGAATCGCCGCGAGGCCGCAGTCTTCGACGTGAAATTCGCCTTTCGCATTGCCGCCCGCGATGATTTCAGCCAGCGACTCGTTCAGTTTTCGCGCGTGCTCGCGCGCGACCGGCCAGTTTTCGTTGAAAGCCGTTTCGACGAGTTCATGCAGCTTGCGATTTTCAAGAAAGCGCTGTGCGTTCCCCTTCTCGATCGCGACGATGGATGCGCGCAAGAGCGGGCTGGCCGCTCCGCCGCTCTGGACAATCGCGGCGAGGGCGGCTTCGGTCTCCGCGAGCAGGCTCCGGCACACCGCTTCATTGATCTCGGACTTGGCGGAGAAAAAGCGGTACACATTCGCCGGCGACATATGAAGTTCCCGCGCGATGTCGGCGACCGTCGTCTTTTGAAAGCCGATCTGGCCGAACAGACGCGTCGCCACCTCCACGATGCGGAGCTGCGTGTCGGGCCCGCCACCGTCGCCAACCACTTTCATAATGTCGCTATCCCTAAATGACCGGGAAGAGATACACGGCATCTTTCATTCAATCTTCACCTATATGGGTGAATTCTAGGGCTTAGCATTCGCGCAGAATCGCTGGTCGCGGCGCTTTTGCCTTCGGCTTGCCACTGCATCCGCGGCGTTCTTTATATCTCGAAGCTGACTACAAATCATGTCGCCAATTTTGTTACAATTGTATATAGTATATATATAAATGTGTTATTGCTATGTTTTGCTATATATACTTATTGTAGCTATCATAAAAATTTAAAACCATTAAGTGCGTCCAACAAGCCGCTTATATTTGATTTGTCGTATCTACATTATTTTGGTGTGCTTACTATATTTTGGCGGCATGTCGTCCGTGTAATGATGGCGCGCTTGGCGGGGATTCTCGCTTTCGATGCGCGTCGAGCCGCGGCGCGATGTCGCAGTGACCCGCGTAGCGCTTTCCTGGCGTCGCGGCCGGCCGTTTGGCGCGGCGGGAGTGGCAATTTGGGGCTGGTCGATCTTCGTGGCCGTTGACGAGTCGGCGGACATTTGTGGTAAAAGCAGTTTGATAAAAATACATAATACAGGATTCGCATGCTGGGGCTCGACGACGTCGGCATCCAAACACTGTTGAAACTCGAGGCGGATCTTACCGGTCAGTCTCTCAATGCATTCCTCGCCTTCATCCGACTGCATTACGCATTGTCAGAGGTCGCCTATTTTTGTCCCTCATTTCGGGGGCGCTCGTTGGCCGATCCGTTTCTCGCGCTCGCCCCCGACCATGCTTCGCCCGATCAGGCGCGCGCGCGCTACGAGGCAATTTTCGGACCCGCGTTCAGCCATGGCGTGCGCGCGCTGCTCCCGATCGACTGGGCGAAACTGCCGACGCGCGAAGGCAAGAATGGCGGTTTCGGCCCGCGGCCGCGCCAGGGCCTGACAATTCCGGTGCGCGGTCCGACAAACAGCATCTGGGCGCTTTTCGGCGCGACGTCGGATGAAAGCGATTCCGAATGGGCGGCGCGCCGGCACGGCCTTATGAAGGATCTGGTGCATGTCGCGCATTACGCGCATCAGCGCGCCTATGATCTGCACGCCAAGGATGCGCCGATCGATCTCAACGCGATCACCCGGCGCGAGATCGAAGCGCTTGAATGGTCGGCGGAGGGAAAGGACCTCGCCGAAACCGCGGCCGCGATGCGCATCTCCATTGATACGGTCAAGGCGCATCTTGATTCGGCGCGCTATAAATTGCAGGCGCTGAACCGGGTCCATGCCGTCACCAAGGCGATTCGCGCCGGGCTGATCCGATGAGCGCGAAGGGCGGCGAATCCGGGCGGCGGCTGCGATGGGAGGCCTGCGGGCTGGACATCATCCGACGACGCAATTTTCGATTATTTTCGCGCGGCCGTCGTCCCGGAGCGTTCTCCAGGAATTTTATTTGACACCAGATCTGCGTGTATACTGGACAACATTTAAATTCTTTCGCATATAATAAATAGTTCTAAGCAAATCCGTTCTATCGCCTGCGTCTTCTGCGCTAACGACTTTTCTCTCCAGCGCGGCGTTCGGAATTTCGGGTATGGAGCACCACGGTGGCGAATCTCGACAACGTTGACATTCGGACAATCCTGCAGCTCGAAGACGATTTGGCCGATAAAACCCTGGACGGGTTCATCGATTTTATCCGCACGCATTACGGTCTCGCCAACGTCGCCTATCTTTGCCCCACTTTTCGCGGGCGGACGATCGCAGACCCGTTTGCGAAAATGACCTATGGAGAAGAGTGGATCCGGCGCTACAAGGACCAGAACTATACGTTTATCGATCCGGTCGTGAATCTTGGCGCGCGGTCGATCCTGCCGCTGGACTGGGGACGTCTCCCACGCGAGGACAAAAAAGTCAGCCGCTTGTTCGGCGAGGCGAAGGAGATGGGGGTTGGCAACCAGGGCCTCACCATTCCCGTTCGCGGACCGGTCAACGGTCTTTGGTCCCTGTTCGTCGTCACATGCTATGACGGCGAAGCGGCGTGGGCGGGGCGCCGGTTCGAACTCCTCAAGGATCTGGTCCATGTCGCGCATTACGTGCATCAGCGCGCCTACCAGCTGCATGTCGAGGATGCGCCGGTCGATCTCAACGCCGTCACAAAACGGGAGATCGAGGCGCTGGAATGGTCGGCCGAAGGCAAGACTCTGGGCGACATCGCGATTTTGATGCGAATCTCGACGGAAACAGTGAAGTCGCATCTCGATTCCGCGCGTTTCAAGCTTCAGGCGATCAATCGCGTTCATGCCGTCTCGAAAGCGCTCCGGAGCGGGTTGATCCGGTGACATTGGCGCGCCGCCGCCATAAAAATTGGTGAATATCAAAAAACATCATTGATCATGGCTGTTTTTCAATATATTATCCAACGCTCATTTGGCTTGCTTGGGCGCATGGGCGCGCCCGGTGCCATCCGGGAGAATGTTGGGGCGAGGATTATTCCTTCCACGCTTTGAGACGACGGCATTGTTGAAATAGTCCTGTCCACCCCTTGGAGCCGAGCCGCCGGCGCGACGTGCTCCCGATGGCCCTCAGCCTGCGGCGCTTCACCGCGCGGGTGGGTGTCATGCGCTTATCCCCGATCGGGGGTATAGATTTTGAAACGGATAAAAAGTCATTCTTGGGCGTCCGCAACTGGGAGGCCCATAAAATGATACGGTTTCTATTTGGCTACGAACGGCAGGAACAACCTCAACTCTTCGAAGAGATGTTTCGCCAGCGTAAGCAGGTTTTCATCGACGAGAAGAAATGGGATTTGAAGCCGACCGACGGCGAATTTGAAATCGATGAATTCGATCGCGACGACACAGTCTATCTCTGCAGTTTGCTTCCTAATGGCGACCTCGCCGGCTCGATCCGATTTCTGAATACGGCCACCGAGCATATGGCGGGTACGGTTTTCAAGGATATGTTCCCAGGCCTCGTCGTCCGTTCGCCGACAATCTGGGAGGCGACGCGCTTTACGGTGCCGGAAGATCGGCGCCTTCAGGCGAACGGCGTTTCGGTGGCCTGTTGCGAAATCATCGCGGGAATGTGCACCTTCGGCCTCGAATATGGCGTCTCGCAAATGACCGCCATCTATGAAGCGCCGCTGACGCGCATCTTCAGGAAATGCGGCCTGACGCACATCGTTCTCGGCCGTCACCGCAGCGCGGAGCATGGCGCGCTTCATTATGGTCTTTGCGACGTCTCGCGCGAACTTGAGGCTTCGATCCGCCGGGCGACGAGACTGGCGCCGGTCGAACTCGTGGCTGAAGCCGCCGAGTGACCGTCTGGGCCGCCGCGAATTTCCCCCCCAGCGCGATAAAATGCATCGAAGCCTGTCCAAAAACGAAAAAGCGTTAGGGGATAGGGCCGCGCATCGCCGATGCGCGGCCCTGCCGGCCGCCAGCCCGCGAGTCCCCGCGCCGAGACTTGCACCCCCTCCCGCTGCGCGCATCGGACCGCCACTCGAGGCGCGGCCAGGGCCGCGACGCCCCGCCGCGCGGAAAAAGAACTCCCTTTCCGTTCGGGCCCAGCTATATGAGGCGGGTTTGCAGCCGCACGGCGGGCGAGGAAAGGTTCAGTTATGTTGTTTGCGACCGCGCTTGTGGCGCTCGCCTCCTTCGCGGCGGGCTTCATTAACGCACTGGCCGGCGGCGGGTCTTTCCTCACGCTTCCGGCGCTGATCGCGGCCGGCGTGCCGCCGATCGCCGCCAATGCGTCGAGCACGGTCGCGCTGTTTCCCGGCCAGATCACGACGGGTCTTGCGGCGCGCGACGGCATCCGGGCGGCGGCCAAGGATCATCGCATCAACGTGCCGGCGCTGGCGGCGATCAGCCTTGGCGGCGGGCTCGTGGGCGGCCTGCTGCTGCTGATCACGCCGCCCGAGCTGTTCGCCCGCATCATCCCCTGGCTCATCCTGTTCGCGACGCTCGTTTTCGCCGGCGGCAATTTGTTTCGGTCGGAGAGCAGCCGCTTCCATCTGAACGGCGCCGGCATCCTGATCGCGCAGGGCTTCGTCGCCGTCTATGGCGGTTATTTCGGCGGCGGCATCGGCATTCTCATGCTGGCCGCCCTGACGCTCTATGGCCTGCGCGACATCTGGCTGATGAACAGCCTGAAGATCCTGCTCGCCGTGTTGATGAACGCCGCCGCCGTCGTCACCTTCATCATCGCCGGGTTGGTGCACTGGCAACTGACCATCATCGCGGGGATCGCGGCGATTATCGGCGGCTATGTCGGCATCCACGCCGCGCGCCGGCTGCCGCAGGGCATCGTCAAGGGATTCGTCATCGCCGTCGGGCTCATACTCACGGTCTATTTTTTTATGAAGACGGCCTGAGCGCTTTCACATCGTGAACCGGGCCGCGCGTCATTCGCGGCCCGCCGGCTTCGACGAAAGCCGCATGGATCAGTCCACATTCTCCTGCGCGATCGATCCGTCGACCGGGTTGAAATAGACTTCCGCCCGCTTGCCGTCGCTCCTGTGGCCGTAGATCTCGTAACAGCCCGTGCTCGTCGTCTTGAAGACCTTGATCTCATTGTAGCCGAGTTCGGCGATCTTCTTTTTCATGGCCTCTTCGCTCAGCCATTTCTGCTGCGGCTCCTTCGTGCAGGTCGGGCTCGCGAATGCGGAGCCGCCGGCGCCGAGGACCGCGAGCAACGTCATGGCGATCAGAGCCGTATAGTAAGGAGCGGGGCCGGGTTGCACGTCTGCGCTCCGCGTTCTGTATTTGGCTTTGATCACGTTTGGCGTTCCGGTTTGCAGGAAGCCAAAACCATCGCGATCCAGAGTTTTCGTCATCCGTTTAATCCTCGGCCGGGCGCGCAACACATGGCGCGCATTCAGTGCTCTGGCTACCGGCTGCAAGCTGACAAACCGCTGACCGGTGCGCTCACAATTTAATGAGCGCAATGCGGCCCCGCAGCATCCTCGGGCCAGTCAGGGTTTAGTCAGCGGCGATTGATCATCATGCGCCCATCGCGCGCCAGACATGACGCGCGACTGACATGAAACGCGTGACTGAACGGAGATCGATACCATGAATGCTACAATCCTTCGCCGGCTGGCTATCTTCGCCGCGGTCGGCGCCGCGCTCGCGGGCGCTCCGGCTGTTGCGGAAACCGGCCTCAGCGCTCAGACGAAAAAAAACCTTGAAGCCGCTATGCATGGCGAAGCCTATGCCTATCTGAAATATCTCGCCTATGCGGAAATCGCCAACAAGAACGGGCATCCCGACATCGCCAAGGTCTTCGCCAAATCGGCGAATGTCGAAGCCAACGAGCATTTCGCCCGCGAGGCTGCGGCGCTCGGGCTGGTCAAGGGCGACGACCTCAATCTCGCCGACGCTGTGGCCGGCGAGCAATATGAGAATACGAAGATGTATATCGATTTCGCCAAACAGGCGGATGCGGACGGCGATAAGAAATCCGCCGATCTGTTTCGTCAGATCGCCGCCGATGAAGGCGAACACTACAATGCCTACAAGGCCGCCCTCGAAAAGCTGAAAGCGGCGACCCATTAAAGAATTCCGCGCCGGATGCGACCGGCGCGGACATTCCGCTGGCGGGCGCGACTTGCGATCGGGTTGAAGCGATCCGATCGGCCGGAACACGCTCGGCGAGCGATTTTCTCTTGATCGAATGATCAATTCCGTTGGAAAGTCCGCAAGAATAATTTCAGGCGAAGCGGATGCCGGTTCGCGCGCAAATGCGTTAAGGTCAAAGGCTCTTCAGCTGCTGGAAAGCCACGCCTATGACCTCGATGCGATATGTGTTTTTCGATGGAGCGGGCGGCCCCGACGTCATCCGGACTGCGATCGGCGAGGCGCCGGCGCCGGGGCCCGGCGAGGTACTGATCGAGGTCGTCGCCGCCGGCGTCAACCGGCCTGACTGCATGCAGCGCATTGGCGTCTATCCGCCGCCGCCCGGCGAATTGGCCGTGCCGGGTCTCGAGGTTTCGGGGCGCGTCGCGGCGCTTGGCCCGGATGTCGCGAACCTGCGCGTCGGCGACGAGGTCTGCGCGCTTTTGGGCTCCGGCGGCTACGCCGATTACTGCGTCGCCGCCGCCGCGCTCTGCCTGCCGGTTCCCAAAAGCCTGAGCCTCATTGAGGCGGCGGGCGTGCCGGAAACCTTCTTCACCGTCTACGATAATCTATTCACGCGCGGGCGCCTCAAGGCGGGGGAGACGCTGCTCGTTCATGGCGGCTCCAGCGGCATTGGCTCGATCGCGATTCAGCTTGCCAAGGCGTTCGGCGCCAAGGCCATCGCGACGGCGGGCTCGGACGAAAAATGCGCTTTCTGCCGCACGCTCGGCGCCGATCTCGCCATCAATTACAGGACGCAGGATTTCGTCGCCGAGGCCAGGGCCTTTACGCAGGGGCGCGGCGTCGACGTCGTCCTCGACATGGTCGGCGGCTCCTATTTCGCCCGCAACCTCGCCGTCCTCGGGCTCGAAGGGCGGCTCGTGCAGATCGCCGCCGCCGAGGGGGGGACGATCGAGAAATTCAATCTCTGGACCATGGTGACGAAGCGGCTGACGCTCACCGGCTCGACATTGCGGGCGCGCACCGTCGCGCAAAAGGCCGAAGTCGCCGCGCGTTTGCGCGAAAATGTCTGGCCACTGCTGGAGGCCGGCAAGGTCAAGCCGTTCATCCATGCGACCTTTCCGCTGGAACAGGCGCGCGCGGCGCACGAGCTGATGGAATCTTCGGCCCATACCGGCAAGATCCTGCTCGTGACGGGGAAATAGACGCGGGGAAAATCCGAAGCGCCATTGCATCATTTCCATATGTCGGCTATTACCGACACATGGAAAATGAAACCGCGCTGGAGATCTTCGCCGCGCTCTCGCAGGGCACGCGGCTCGACGTCTTCCGTCTTCTCGTGAAACATGCCCCCGGCGGCCTTCCCGCCGGAGACATCGCCCGCCTTCTCGGCGTCCCGCATAATACATTGTCCGCGCATTTAACCGTGCTGGCCCGCGCGGGCCTCGTTTCCGCGGAGCGCAGGAGCCGCTCGATCATCTATCGCGCGGATGTCGGCGCAATCGGGCGCCTCGCCGCCTTCCTCATCGAGGATTGCTGCGGCGGCCGCCTTGGCTGCGCGCCAGCCGAACTCGTCGCCTGTTGCGAGGTTGAACTCCTGACGCAGGGGAATTTGAAAGGAACGCTGATGGACGTGATCATCTACCACAACCCGAAATGCGGCACCTCGCGCAATGTGCTCGGCCTCATCCGCAACGCCGGCGTCGAGCCGCATGTCATCGAATATCTGAAGACGCCGCCGACGCGGGCGCTGATCGCGCAGCTCGCCGCGCGCACGGGCCAGCCGTTGCGCGCGCTGCTGCGCGAGAAGGAAAAGGCGTTCGCCGATCTGAAGCTCGGCGAGCCGGGCGTCACGGACGAAGCCCTGCTCGACGCCATCGAGAAACATCCGATTCTGCTCAACCGGCCGATCGTCGTCTCGCCGAAAGGCGTCAAACTCTGCCGCCCGTCGGAGACCGTTCTCGATCTGCTGCCGGCGCAGCAGGGCGAGTTCTTCAAGGAGGATGGCGAACGCGTCGTCGACGAAAAGGGCCGCCACGTGGCCAGCGCCTGAACCGAGACAACCGAAAGAAATCCAAAATGTCCTTTTTTGAACGCAGCCTCACCTTGTGGGTCTGCGCCTGCATCGCCGCGGGCGTCTTGCTCGGGCATCTGGCGCCTGGACTGTTTCACGCCATCGGGGCGATGGAGATCGCGAAGGTCAATCTGCCCGTCGCAGCGCTGATCTGGCTGATGATCGTTCCGATGTTGCTGAAAATCGATTTTTCGGCGCTCGGCGAGGTGCGGCGCCATTGGCGCGGCATGGGCGTGACGCTGTTCATCAACTGGGCGGTGAAGCCCTTTTCGATGGCGTTGCTCGCCTGGCTGTTCATCGGCCATATCTTTCGTCCGCTGTTGCCGGCGAGCCAGATCGATTCCTACATCGCGGGGCTGATCCTGCTCGCCGCCGCGCCTTGCACGGCGATGGTTTTCGTCTGGTCCAATCTCGTCAAGGGCGACCCGCATTTCACCCTGAGCCAGGTGGCGCTCAACGACGTCATCATGGTCGTCGCCTTCGCGCCGATCGTCGGGCTGCTGCTCGGTCTCTCGGCCATCGTCGTCCCATGGGACACGCTCGTCCTTTCGGTCGGGCTCTACATCGTGATCCCGGTCATCGCGGCGCAGCTCGCGCGGCGCGCGCTGTTGCGGCGCGGCGGCGCGGCGGCGCTCGCCCGCGTATTGGCGCTGTTGCAGCCCTTTTCGCTCGCCGCATTGCTGGCGACGCTGGTCCTGCTGTTCGGGTTCCAGGGCGAACAGATCGTCGCGCAGCCTCTGGTGATATTGCTTCTCGCAGTACCGATCCTGATCCAGGTCTATTTCAACGCCGGCTTCGCCTATCTCCTGAACCGGCTGACCGGCGAGCCGCATTGCGTCGCAGGCCCGTCCGCGATGATCGGCGCCAGCAATTTCTTCGAACTCGCCGTCGCCGCCGCGATCAGCCTGTTCGGGTTTCATTCCGGCGCCGCGCTGGCGACGGTGGTTGGCGTGCTGATCGAGGTTCCAGCGATGCTCACGCTGGTCTATATCGTCAACGCCACGAGCGGCTGGTACGAACGCGGCGCTGTTTTGCGCGCGACGCCCAAGGCGGGGGTCGAGCCACTTGGATAACTTGCCCAATATCTCGCATGACGCGTTCGATTTTCCGGACGCAGATCGCCTCGCGCCTCCACCGCCAGCGCACGCGCCGCGCGTTCTGTTGCTTTACGGCTCGCTGCGCCCGCGCTCCTACAGCCGCTTTCTGACGCTGGAGGCGGAGCGTCTTCTACAGGCTTTCGGCGCCGAAACGCGCGTCTTTGATCCAACAGGGCTGCCGTTGCCTGACGACGCCGCCGATACGCATGAGAAGGTGCGCGAATTGCGCGAGCTGTCCAACTGGTCGGAGGCGCAGGTCTGGTGTTCTCCCGAACGCCACGGCGCCATGACGAGCGTCATGAAAGCGCAGATCGACTGGATTCCGCTTTCAATCGGCGCGGTGCGGCCGACGCAGGGCAAGACGCTCGCGCTGATGCAGGTCTGCGGCGGCTCGCAATCCTTCAACGCCGTCAATCAGCTGCGCATCCTTGGCCGCTGGATGCGGATGATCACGATTCCAAACCAGTCCTCCGTCGCCAAAGCCTATGAGCAATTCGACGAAGAGGGCCGCATGCTTCCCTCGGCCTATTATGATCGCGTCGTCGATGTGATGGAGGAACTGGTCAAATTCACGCTTCTGACGCGCGGCGCCTCGGACTATCTGACGAGCCGCTACAGCGAGCGCAAGGAGACGGTCGAAAAGCTCGCCGCTCCGGTGAAACTCGAAAAGATCTGATCGCGCAGCATCGCTCTATCGCGGCGGCGCGGCGAGAATGAAGGTCTGATGCTGCATGAGCAGCGTCTTTTGATTCCGGGCCTCGCCCGCGCGGCTTTTATCGAAGGTGAAATAGCTGAAGGCGGTCGAATCTTTCTTCGAATCCGGGAAGCCCCAGCTGTCGAAATAATAGGCGCGGCCACCCCGCACGGCGCGCGCGACGGTCCAGTGCTCCCAGGGCTTGCCGAGGCCGAGGATCGCCGCGCGGCGTCCGCCATCGGCGGGCTTCAACTCCGACTGCAGCCAGGCGAAATAATCCTCGACCGTCTCTTTGTTCTGGCGAAAAAGCGGCTGGCTCCAGACGAGGTCGCATTTATGCGCGCGCCTCGTCCAGTCCACAGCGGCGCCGAGCAGCCGGCGCACGCCGACGACCTCGGTGCCGTCATAGACGATCGTCGGAAACATGTCGGCAATGCCGAGGCACAGCGCCTTGAACAATTGCTGGTCCATCTTCTCGGAATGATCGAACAGCAGCTTGCAGGCGTTGACGACGGTGTAGACCGCGCAAAGCCCGTCGATATGTCCCTGTGTCTGCGGCTTCAAACGCCTGTCTCCCTTGAATCCCCCGCCTGTCTACCACAGGATTTCCAGAGGCGAAGGGCCGCCGCCCGGGCAGTCATCGGCGGATGATCGACATGACTTCGGCGCGGCGAAAGGTTACAGATCGGGCCGTCTGGCGAAGCTTCGAGCCTTGGCGGGAAGGTCATGGACATGATGCGAAAATCGGGACTCATCGCCTTTGTTCTCGGCTTTTCCCTCGGCGCGCCGGCCGGCGCGGCCGACTTCCGCGACTGGACCGTCGGTTGCGACAATATCAAGGGCTGCACGGCCATTGGATTTCCGCGCGAGGATCAGGACGGCGGCGGCTACATTCGCATCGAGCGCCCCGGCGGCCCCGATGGAACAGCCAAAATTCGCCTGTTCCTCTATGCGGAGGAGGCGAAGAAAGGGGCCTCTTTGCGTCTCACGGCCGATGGCGCGCCGATCGCCGGCGTCGCCGCCGAACGCGAGGCGCGGACGGAGGCGGATGTTGACGGCTACGCGACCGAGCTTTCGCCGCAGGAGCTGAAGCCCTTCATCGCGGCGCTGCGCAAGAGCGGGGCGCTCAATCTTGCGACCGCGGATGGCAAGTCGAAAGTCGACATCTCGCTCTCCGGGGCGGTCGCCGCGCTGCGCAAGGTCGATGACATACAGGGTCGGATCGGGACGCAGACGGCGCTGATCGACGTCGGCGACAAGCCGGCCTCGGCCGTGCCCGATGCGCCCGCCTTGCCGGTCGTCGTTCCCGCGATAGCGCCGCCCGGTCTGAAAGAGAATCCGGGCCTCGCCGCGAAGCTTCGCAAGCGCATCAAGAAAGAACATCCCGACGCGTGCGATGATCTGCCCGAGGGCGGCGCCACGAACGACGAGGCGACGCCGCTCAACAAGACGCAGACGCTTGTCGCACTCGCCTGTTCGTCGGGCGCCTATAATTTTGGATCTGATTTCTGGATCGTGACCTCGGGCGATGTCGCCAAGGCCGTTCCCGCGTTATTCGAGGCGCCAGGCGAAAAGCCCGGCAATAGTCTCTTCAACGCGGATTTCGATGAGAAAACGGCGACGCTTTCCTTTTTCTATAAGGGCCGGGGGGTCGGCGATTGCGGCTCCGCCGGGAAATATGTCTGGACAGGCAAAGGCTTCGTGCTTCAAGAATACTCTGCGATGAACGTTTGCAGGGGCGTTATGTCGATAATTGGCCGGTGCTGTGGCGCGCCAAGGTGAAATGAGCGATCCGACGCCCGGCGGCGCGCCTTATTCTTAGCGCTGCGGCGTGGCTCCGATAGCGCCCCGCCTTGACGCCCCCGCCAAACTCCTCTAACCACACCCGCTTGCGTCGCCTCTTGGCGCGCATGGCCTGTGGCGGGCCTGTCCCGCCCAAACGCACCCGCGGCGCTTTCCTTCAATTGAAGATCGTCTTCAAACGAAGCGAACGCCTGTCGGCTCAGCCTGAAAGGGCCGGGCAGAGGAGGGCGCGTTCCTCCCCGCTTGCGGGAGGACGCGAGCTTTTGCGCCGCGCTTGCATCACAAGCGCCCGGCGTTCTCTCACGCGTCCTCAGCGCCGGCAAACCTTTTTTAGAGGACACGCGATGACGAAGCGCGCAGAAGCAAAGTATAAAATCGACCGCCGCATGGGCCAGAATATCTGGGGCCGTCCGAAAAGCCCGGTCAACCGCCGCGAATATGGACCCGGCCAGCACGGCCAGCGCCGCAAGGGCAAGCTCTCCGATTTCGGCACCCAGCTCAAGGCGAAGCAGAAGCTCAAAGGCTATTACGGCAATATTTCGGAAAAGCAGTTCCGCAAATATTACGCCGAGGCGATCCGGATGCGCGGCGACTCGGGCGACAATCTGATCGGCCTCCTCGAGCGCCGCCTCGACGCCGTGGTCTATCGCGCCAAATTCGTGCCGACGGTGTTCGCCGCGCGCCAGTTCGTCAACCACGGCCATGTCAGGGTCAATGGCAAGCGCGTCAACATCGCGTCCTATCAGGTCAAGGTCGGCGATCTGATCGAGGTCAAGGAAGCCTCGCGCCAGATGATCCTCGTCCTTGAGGCGAAGGATCTCGCCGAACGCGACGTGCCGGATTATTACGAGGTCGACCACAACAAGATGAGCGCGAAGGTCACGCGCATTCCGCTGCCCTCCGACGTGCCCTATCCGGTGCTGATGGAGCCGAACCTCGTGATCGAGTTCTACTCGCGCTAAAAATGATGGGCGTCATGCCGGATCTTCCCCGGACCTGTTCCGGGGAGGGCGGCGGGCGCCGTCATCGCAATATTTTCGGCGCGGCCTTCATTGATTTGGCCGCGCGGAATCCACTCTGTTGGTGAATTTCCCGCAGGCGGTAAAAGTTCATCTTCGCTCATGTCCTTCGGGACGAGCGTGCGGAGATCGACGTCTTTCAGCAGCGTCAGGAAGCCGGTCGTTTCCCCGGTCTTCAGAAACGTCGTCATGTAGAGCGGCCCGCTGCCGAGGTCGCCTTGGCGGCAGGCGTCGGCGCCGATGCCGAAGACGCCATGCGTCATCGCCCCCGCCTTTTTCTTTTCAGCCAGAACTTCCGCCTGCATGGCGCGAATCGCCGTGAAGTCGGTGGGATTGACCCGGTAGGCGTAAATCCGCGTGCCCGGCTTTCTTTCGCTGGCCAGCGATCCCGTCTCCGCTGTTGATTCCTGCAAGACGAATTTCGCGTCGCGCTTATGGGCTTCGTCGCCGTCGCGCCACCATCCGACCTCCAGCGTCACGCCGCCAGGCCGCGGCTCCAGGCTTTCGGGAATGCAAATCGCCGCGCGCAGCGTAGCGGGATCAGCGGTCGCGGCGTCGAAGCTGCGAAGCGCCCACATGGTCGAGACCGGCATGTGGCCGCAGCCTGAAAGCGCGAGGGCGAGGGGCGCGAGAAGATAGGGGCGCAAGCGCATGGAGGCCTCAATCTATAGAATGAATAAATTCATGTTTGACATTAAAATATACATGCGTCAAAGTGTTTCTGTTGATGGCGCGTTACGCCGCGCCGATGGCTCTGCGCGCAATCCGCTGAGCCCAATTCAGCCCCGAAGGGTCCGCTGGAAATGGAGACTCAAATGACCGACGCCGCCCTATTGCCGAACAGCCCGCAGACTGTCGCCCTGCGCGCTAAAATCGGCTGGATTTGCCACGGACTTCGCATCGCCGCGGTCGCCTACGCTGTCTGGATTTTTTATTTGCTCGCCGCATATTGGAGCGATCCGGCTCAGATCGCCTCCGGCTATGGGCGTCTGCTGAGGGTGGATCTGTCGGGCATCGCGCTCTGGCAACAGGCGGCGGCCTTCGCTGTCGACTTCGTCGTGTGGCTCTTTACAGCTGGCGCCTGTTACGCCGGTTGGCGCCTGTTTTCAACTTATCTTCGCGGCCGAATCTTCACGCTCGACGCCGCGCTCTGGCTGCGTCGCGTCGCATTGCTCGGCGTCGCGGCGCAACTCATCGCGATCCTGACGCGGCCTTTGGTTTCGCTCATCATCACGGCGCATCTCCCGCAGGGCCATCGGCTGGTCAATCTGTTCCTCCTGCCGGGCGATCTGCTCACGCTGCTGTTGCTCGCGATCCTTTTGGCCCTCGCGCACATCTTCAAGACCGCCGCCGAAATCGCCGGCGAACATTCGCAGTTCGTGTGAGCGCGCATGCCGATCATCGTCAACCTCGATGTGATGCTCGCCAAGCGCAAGATGCGCTCGCGCGACCTCGCCCAGCACATCGACATCGCCGAACAGAACGTCAGCCTTTTGAAGTCCGGCAAAGTGAAGGGCATTCGCTTCGATACGCTGGAGAAGATCTGCGAGGTTCTCGACTGCCAGCCGGGCGACATTCTCGAATTCCGGCGCGCGGGGGAGGAGCCGAAGTGAGCCGGAGCCTCGATGCGCTTTGCCGGGCGATTGCGTCGGCGCAAGGAGGGCGAAGCTCCCGCGCGCAAGGGAGTCGCGAGGCTGGCGCTCGTCGCCGGCGCTTGCGTTCGCGGCGCCCGTCGCGGCGTCCGCGTCGCCGCCAGCCGTGGGCGCGCATCGTCGCCATGCTGACGATCAACTGCACGGGCGAACTCAGTTACGCCGCGACGCAGGGGGACGCCGCCGCTCCTTCCAGTTTTCTCGATCTGCCGCAGGATGGCTGGAACGGCGCGGGCTTTCATTCGCCGCCGCAACCCTATCGCAGCGACCCGCGCCGCCGCCGCGTGATCGAATACGCCAGAGCGCGCAACGCAATCGGCGCAGCCATCGCCCGCGATGCGGTCAGCTATGATTTTGATCGCGACCACGGCTATTCCGTCGGCAACAGCCACAGCGTCTTCAACCCCGTCGAGGGCGTCGGCACGCCTTTCTTCGGCGGTTATTACAATTGACGTACCCCGCGCGCTCCTCCTTCTTCAAAAATTCTCGCCCTTGGCGAGAATCATCGCGCTCAGCTCCGCCACCGGCGCCTGCGAGCTGCGCCGCGTGCGCAGCATGACGAATTCGAGATCGCCCAGTTCCGGCATTCCCTCCACCGCCGCGCGCTCGATGAGGCCCGGCGGGATCAGCTTGCGCGAATGCGCCATCAGCCCAAGACCGGCCTGCGTCGCCGCGACGAGACCTGAAAGACTGCCGCTGGTGCAGGCGATGCGCCACGGCGCGCCGGCGCGCTCGAGCGCGGCGAGCGCCATGAAGCGCGTGATGCTCGGCGGCGGGTAGAGGATCAGCTGCGTCTGCGCCGGAGCCTCCCCTTCGCCCTGCGCCTGCGCCGCCGGCGTCTTTTCGGCGCCGACCCAGACCAGCTTGTCGCGCCAGATGAGATCGCCGCGCGCCTCGCCCGGCCAGCGCTTGCACAGCACCAGATCGAGTTCGCCGGCGTCGAAGCGATTGATCAGCGTGTTGCTCAGCGCGATGGTGAATTCGAGATCGACGAGCGGATGGTCGCGCACGAAACGGGCGAGGATTTCCGGCAGCCAGGATTGAACGAGATCCTCGGAGGCGCCGAAGCGCAGCCGTCCGCGCAGCGTCCGCCCGGCAAAATGGCGCATCGCCCGCTCGTTGGTTTCGAGAATGGCGCGGGCGAAGGCCGCCATCGCCTCGCCTTCGGGCGTCATCGCGATCGAATGCGTGTCGCGGATGAACAGGCGGTGGCCGACCGTCTTTTCGAGCTTGCGGACATGCTCGCTGACCGTCGGCTGGCCAAGGCCGAGGCGCCGGCTCGCCTCGGAGAAGCTCGCGCCTTCGGCGATGACGAGAAAGGTCCGCAGGCAGACCGGATCGAGCATCAGGCTATCGGCAAAAGCCATCGCACTTATCGCAATCGTCCGCGTTCAGCCGCGGAGCATAATCTTCATAATCGGCGCGCGGCAGTCTGAAAGGTTCAACGAGAAAAGACAAGGGAGCGCAAGGCGATGTCATGTCCGCACCGCGATGGGCCCGCGACAGGCGAGGCGCTGGGCGGCGAGGCGCGGGCGCGCGCCATGATGCTCTCGCGCCGGCTGGCGTCGAAGACCCATATCTTCATCGCGCTCTATCAGTTCGTCTATATCTACACGCCGCTGCATGACTGGCGCTATGGCCTCGCCAGCGTGCAATGGCTGACTTTTCCGCTGCTGCTGGCGAGCGGTTCTTGGCTTCTTCTCGGCCGGCGGCTTTTCGGGCCAGCGCGCGCGGGGCGGGCGAAGCGCGGCGGCCGAAGCGAGGCGCCGGCTCGCTGATCCTTCAGGCGCGGACCCTCGAAGCCGCGCCAGCCTATCGGCAAAAGCCATCGCACTTATCGCGTTCCTCTGCGTTCAGCCGCGGAAAAATCTTCCCCATACTGCCTGCGTTGCAGTTTGAAAGCTTCAACCAGAAAAAATATGGGAGACGAAACATGACCTTATATTCGCGACGCAAGCTTCTGGCGACGGGCGCGGCCGGCGGCCTCGCCGCCGCGGCGGTGGTCTCGGCGGCGGCGGCCGAGGATTATTCCGCCGCCGCAATGAGCGATCCCGGCCCGCGCGATGCGGCCGAGGCGGCGATCAACCCCTATGAATGGCAGGGTCTGCCGACCGATCACGGCAATCTGGGCACGCTGCGGCACTCCTTCTCGCAGGTGCACAATCGCCATACCGACGCCGGCTGGGCGCGCGAGGTCACGGTCCGCAATTTCCCGATTTCGAAAAACATGGCGGGCGTCAACATGCGGCTGCCGGCCGGCGCCGTGCGCGAGTTGCACTGGCACGTGCCGGCCGAATGGGCCTTCGTGACCTATGGCTCCGGCCGCATCACGGCGGTCGATTCCGGCGCGCAAAAATTCGTCGCCGACGTCAAGGTGGGCGACCTCTGGTTCTTCCCCGGCGGCGTGCCGCATTCGATCCAGGGCCTCGGGCCGGACGGCTGCGAATTCGTTCTCGTCTTCAACGACGGCAATTTCTCCGAGGATTCGACCTTCCTGATCACCGACTGGTTCAATCACACGCCCAGGCAGGTGCTGGCCGAGAATTTCGGCGTTCCCGCCGCGACCTTCGACAAGACCGACCGCAAGGATCTCTGGATCTTCAACGCCCCGCTGCCGGGCAGCCTCGACGCCGATCTCGCCGAGAGCAGCCAGCCTTTCGTGCCGAACCCCTACGCCTTTCCGCTCGCCGACCAGACGCCGGTGTTCCAGTCGGCCGGCGGCTCGGTGCGCATCGCCAATTCCACCAATTTTCCGGCGACCACGATGGCGGCGGCGCTCGTCGAGATCGCGCCTGGCGGGATGCGCGAACTTCACTGGCACCCGCTCTCCGACGAATGGCAATATTACATCAGCGGCACGGCCCGCATGGGCGTTTTCCACGGCGAGGGACGCAACAACACAGTGGAGTTCCATCCGAGCGACGTGGGTTATGTGCCGCAGTCGATCGGCCATTACGTGCAGAACATCGGCAAGGACACGCTGCGCTTCCTCGAAGTGTTCACCTCGGCGAAATACGCCGACATCTCGCTGGCTTCATGGATGAACAACGTGCCGCATGAGCTGGTCTCCGCCCATCTCAACATCGACGTCGCGACGCTGCGGAAGATGGCGCAGTCCAAGACTCCGGTTGTGCCTGTTTGAGCCGTTCTGTATAAAAGCAAGACAGCACGAAAATCGGTTGCGGCGGATCACGAACCAGCGGCGATCCGCCCGCCATTCCGATCAAACGGGCGAATTATAGATAAAAGCCATCGATCGACGGAAGTCTCATATTGAACTATGAGCCTAATCGCGGCGACGATAAAAAACGATAAGGGCGGGCTAAACCCGCGGTTTTTGGGAGGACGCATTTGAGTACGACCCTGAATCTGACCAGCGGCGCAAAGCCTGGTTTCTTCTCGCGCGAAAACATCATCGCAAAGCCCGGCTTCAACCGCTGGCTCGTGCCCCCCGCCGCCCTCGCCATCCACCTCTGCATCGGCATGGCCTATGGCCTCAGCGTGTTCTGGCTGCCGCTGTCGCGCGCGATCGGCATCGACAAGGCTCTGGCCTGTCCGGCGGCGATGTCCCTTGGCGAGGTGCTGTTCACCAAGACCTGCGACTGGCGCGTCAGCGACCTACTCGTTGTGTTCGAACTCGGCATCGTCTTTCTCGGCCTCTCGGCGGCGGTGTTCGGCGGCTGGCTGGAGCGGGCGGGGCCGCGCAAGGCCGGCGTCGTCGCCGCCTTCTGCTGGGGCGGCGGCTTTCTGATCGGCGCCTACGCCGTCTATATCCATCAGCTCTGGCTGCTCTGGCTCGGCGTCGGAATCATCGGCGGCATCGGCCTTGGGCTTGGCTATATCTCGCCGGTTTCGACGCTGATCAAATGGTTTCCCGACCGGCGCGGCATGGCGACCGGCATGGCCATCATGGGCTTTGGCGGCGGCGCCCTGATCGGTTCGCCGCTGGCCAATCTTCTGATCAATCATTACAAGTCGCCGACCGAGGTCGGCGTGTGGCAGACGCTGGCGACGATGGGAATCATTTACGTCATCGCCATGCTGGTCGGGGCCCTCGGCTATCGCGTCCCGGCCAATGACTGGCTGCCGTCCGGCTGGGTTCCCTCGGAACACAAGAGCCGCCTCGTCACCAGCGGCAATGTCGCGCTCAACGACGCGCATAAGACGCCGCAGTTCTGGCTGCTGTGGGCCGTGCTCTGCCTCAACGTGTCGGCTGGCATTGGCGTTCTCTCCATGGCCTCGCCGATGCTGCAGGAGATCTTCGCCGGTTCGCTGATCGGCAAGCCGGAGGTTGGTTTCTCCGCGCTCGACGCGGTCCAGAAAGCCCTGGTCGCGACCATCGCCGCCGGCTTCGTCGGGCTGCTCTCCCTGTTCAACATCGGCGGCCGGTTCTTCTGGGCCTCGCTGTCCGACAAGCTCGGCCGCAAGGCGACCTATTTCACCTTCTTCGGCCTCGGCATCCTGCTTTACGCCTCGACGCCGACCTTCGCCCATATGGGATCCAAGGCGCTGTTCATCGGCGCGTTCTGCATCATCCTCTCGATGTATGGCGGCGGCTTCGCCACCATCCCGGCCTATCTCGCTGATATTTTCGGCACGCGCTATGTCGGCGCCATCCATGGCCGGCTTTTGACCGCGTGGTCGACCGCCGGCATCGTCGGCCCCTGGGTGATCGGCTATATCCGCGACGCGCAAATAGCGGCCGGAGTCGAGCGCGCGCTCGTCTATGACCGGACCTTCTACATTCTGGCGGGCTTTCTGATCGCCGGCTTCATCGCCAATGCGCTGATCCGTCCGGTCAATGACAAATGGCTGATCAAGGACGCGCCGCCGCTGAACGGCGCGCCGCGCACGGTCGCGGCCTCCGCCGGCTCTGCCTCGGGCGTCGGCGCGGGCGGCCTCACCGCGGCCTCCGGGGTGGCCTGGGCGCTCGTCGCCCTGCCGATCCTGTGGGGCGTCTGGAAGGCGCTGGAGAGCGTCGTGAAGATGTTCCAGTAAGGCTGGCGCTTCGCCTGAGATCCGGCGCGCTGCGATGCGCGCCGGGTTCAATTTCCATAAATTTTCAATTGCTGGTGGTTGTTTTTGCTTTTGCGAAAGGGCGGAAACGACAGGCTGAAAGACGCCTGTTACGCGGGCGGCTATCCAATATATTTGGCGAGCAACTGTTTCGACGCCTTAACCAACGGCCGTTCGATCCACAAATGAACGGCGATTGTCGCTAGCACGGCAATCGCTGTAATGCCGGGAATGACCAGTATCATCGGCGTGCCATGGGCGTAATGGGACCAGACGCCGAGGCAGGCCGAGACGACGTGGGGATGAAAGAGATAAATAGAAAAAGATGCGGCTCCGAATAACTGCATCAGGCTGTCGCCCCAGCCAGGATTGCAGCGGACGTGCACGCCGACAAACAGAATAGCCAAGCAAATGGCGGATGAGACGAGGGTCTTTTGAACGGTCTCGACGCCAAGGTCGAGAAAATAGCCGATTATCGTGAAGCCGATGAAGCCGCCGATCAAAACAACGATCGGCGAAATTGGCGACGTAAAGCTGAAACGATTGGTTTTCAGGAGCCAGACAAGCCCGAGCAGAAATCCCGCAGCGAATTCCACATTAACAGGATTGGCGATGATCCTCAGCATCTGTCCCAACGTCGTGTCCGGCTCGGCGGGCAGGCTGAAAGCTGAATAGACAAGTGGAGCGACGCACCAGGCGCCCAGGATCCAGGTCCGGCGGGTTGTCAAGAGAAACGATATCCCGAAGAGAAGATAAAACAGAAGTTCATGGCGCAAGGTCCAGATCTGATTAGGCGCGACAGGGCCGGCGGGAAAGAGAAAGAAAGCCCGCACATAGGGCCACGCATCGAAGACGCCGCGTCCGGTGAACCTTAGGGCTGCGTAGGACAGAATCGCCACCCACATGAGCGGGACAATTCGAGCAAATCTTCGCTCCAGGAATTTTTTCAAAGAAACCGATGGGGCGAGCGTGCCCTGTTTTAACGATACAATGGAAATGATGAATCCGCTGATCAAGAAAAATAAATCAACTCCAAGGGCGCCTTTGTATAAATATCCTCCTAATACATACTTCCCGAAATATTTATCAAAATTGGCCATTCCAGCGGTGTGCGCGACGACGACCGCAATAGCGGCGATGCCGCGCAAGTACTGGATGCCGACAATCTCGTTTGGGATCGGATCATTCTTGTTCGAGGAAGCTGAAGTTGGCGCGCCGGATGACAATCCTATAACTGGCGGATCCGAAATGAGAGCACTATTTTTCATATTCGATCCTCGAATGATTGTTCAGCCTGATTTTCGGTGATTGCAATAAGTTTAGTAGAATTTACCACACGGGCGGCTCGCGGGATAGACGGCCTCTGAGGCTGGATCGCCCGCTTCAAGAGGCCGTCCTTGCAAAATCGCCCGGCGACCAGAGCATTTTCCCAACTGCGCGAAGCGTCTGGAGTCCCAAATCCGCTGGTTTCACATGCAAGTTGCATGCTGCCGTAGAAGACCGGCGCGCATGGCCAGGGCTCGCTCCAGGCTCAAGGCGCTTCTGCGCGCCGCGGTCGCGCGAATTATTTCTGATTTGTGCGAGGCCATCCGCATCGCCCTCGACGCCTTCACACCGCGCGAACGCCATAACTTTTTCGCCGCCGCTGGATATGACGCGCCGTGATCGGAAAATGCTCTCGATTACGCTACGTTTGGGTCGAATCGAGCGAAACGCATCCTCATAATCGATTCCAGCATCCCGCTAGTCTTCCTTGTAGCCGAGGTCGGGAATGCCCTCTTCGGCGTCATAATATCTGTAGGGAAGGAATTTGCCCGACATGGTGATCCGGACGCGGTCGCCCTTGTCGTTCGGCTCGCGTTCCATATGCATGTCGAAATCGATCGCCGACATGATGCCGTCGCCGAATTCCTCCTCGATTAGGGCCTTCCAGGCCGGGCCGTTGACCATGACGAGTTCGAAAAAGCGATAGAGCAGCGGATCGGTCGGCGGCATCGGGGTCCCGCGATGTGGAACCTCGTTCAGCATGCGCTCCTCGGTCTCGCCGAGGTCGAACAGCAGCGCCGCTTTTTTCGCCAGCGGCTTGACGAGCTTCATCTGGCCGAGCAGCGCGCCGACGACGAGAATTTCGGACACGCCGCCAATCTCGTCCGTGATGTGCTTCCAGCTCCAGCCGCGCTCGCGTTTGATGTCGAGAATTTTTTCGGTCAGTTCCTCGCGCTTCACGCCCCGTGCCTCCCTGCTTCCCGTGACAATTGCGACATTCGCCGCGTCGCGCGGCGCTTATACATCGGCGGCGTCAGGCGCGCTCATGAATTGGGGCGATGACGCGATCGCTCCTATGTATTGAAGGTGAAGACCTTTACCGCCGCCGCGGCCTGGCGCAGGGCGTCGATGCTCGGGCGGCCCTGCGTCGCGCCAAGCGCCGCGAGGATCGAAGCGAGCCGCGGGCCGCCGTGGTAGGGATCAAAAGCGGCGTCGCCGCCGGAACCCGCCAGCGCGCCCTGCACGGCGGCGATCTCGGCCGGGCTGCCGCCCGCGTCGAGGGCCAGCATGAAGGCCAGCGCGCCGCGCTGCTCCGGCCGGTCGCGCCATTGCGTTCGCAGCAGCCGGTAGAGGTTGACGAAGCGCTTCACCGCCCGCGCCGACGGACCGGCGAGCGGCGCGAAGGTGGCGAGCATCTCGGTTTCGGCTTCGCTCAAGGGTTCGTCGAGCGCGCAATGGCTGGCGTCGGGAAGCGCCGCCGCCGTCTTCGCCGCCCCCGGGCCCTGGGCGCCGCCGAGAATGTCGCGAATCTGCATGGCGGCGTCCTGCCGCGCCACGATTTCGCCGACCTGCAACGGCGCGCCAATCCATTTGTCGAGACGAACGGGCGACAAATCGCCGGAGTGGCCGTCGAGCCGGGCCGGATCGACCGCGATCAGGCTGACATAGCCCGGCCCCAGCAGGCTATGCGCCTGCGCGAGGATCGCCCGCGCGCGGGCGGGCGGCAGGGCGTCCAGATTGTCGAGCGCGACGATGATCCGCCGCGGCGAACCCGCCGCCGCGCCATGGGCGAAGCCATTCGCGCCGCGCGCCGCGAGGGCGCCGGCCGCCGCGAGGAAGCGCCGCGCCTCCTGCGCATGCGCATCGGCGGCGAAGGGCGATGGTTCGGCCAGCGCCGGATTGGCGCCCCGGAGGGCGCCGGCGCGCCGTTCCGCCTCGGCTGCCTGACGGCTCAGGCGCTCGACTTCGGCGGTAAGGGTCTCGACGCGCCGCGTCTGATGCCCGAAATGGCCGTCGCTGTCGCGGCGGCGGTCGTCGAGCTCGGCCTTGAGAAGGCTCTCGCCGCGACGGACCAGACCCAGAAGGCGCAGACCGCGCCAGATATTCGACAAAAGCGCGAGGCCCGCGCCGGCGAAGGCCGCCGCGCGCAGACCGAGCAGCCAGTCGGCATGGCTCGCCGACCAGTCCGCCGCGGCCGCCGTCTGCGGCTGCGCGCGCAGCAGGCCGAGCCAGCCCGATTGATGCTCGAAGGCGGCGCCAAGTCCGAGCCCGATGCCGAAGAGGAGAATGGCGGCGACAATTCGCGTACGCTGGCCTTTCAGGCCGAGGAAGGCGCGCAGCGCGAAACCGGTCCGCGACGGGCCGCGGCTGTCGGCCGCCTCGGCGACCAGATCCTTGAAGGCGATGAGCGGATCGCCGGCGAAGCCGAACGAGGCCATCGCCGTCTTGACGGCGCCACGCCGGCGCGAGGCGAAGGCGTCGATCTGCGACCCCGGCGTCTCGTAGAGCAGCGTTTCAGCCAGCTTGGCCCGGCGCGCATCCGCTTCGTCGAGCGCGCGGCGCTCGATCTCCAGCTTTTGCCGCGCGGCGTCGAGCTGCTCGAAAGCGGCGCGCGCCGCGAGATCGGGATCGCGGGCGGCATGGCTCGCCTCGAGGGCGAGCCCGGGGGCGACAGCGGCGAGGCGGGCGTAGAGCGCTTCCGCCAGCGCGGCGGCGGGCTGGCCTTCGAGATTGGCGGCGTCGATGCGCGCGATCGCGATATGGGCGAGGAATGGGCCGGGTCCGGCGCTCGCCGCGGCGGCGGCGAGGCGCTCGATGGCGGCGACGAGCTTGTTCAGCGCGACGCTTTTGCCGCATCCGGCGGGGCCGAACAGGCCGATGGCGAGCGGCGTCTGCGTGCGGGAATGGCTTGCAAGTTCGGCCAGCAATTCGAGCGGCGTATCGAGGCCGAGCGCGCTGGAGGCGAGCGCGGCGGGATCGTCGCTGGCGTCGGCGGCGAAAATCGGGGTCGCCGGCGGGGCGCTCTGCGCGGCGGCGGCAGTCGCCGGCCGGGTCAGCGGGTTTTGCGGCTGGCGCTGCGGCGCCGGTCCCGGCGGCGCGGGCAGCGGCGGCTCCGTGCGCGTGCCGGGGATGATCGTTCCAAGATTTCGCAGTCCGATGTCTGGCAAGGCGCAAATCCCAATTTTGCAAGGCGCGCGGCGAAACTAGGCAGCCGATTGTGACTGCGCCATGATCTCGAACGCGCCTGCGTCGCTGAATTCGATATTTACGCCCATCATGACCCAGGCGCGACGATTTTCGCCGTCCCTGCCTTTTTGCCATCTCGCCGGGCGCCGCCGATTTTGGCGCGGGCCGCCGCCCATTTATCTGGACCGTTTCGCCGCGTCCGTCTACATAGCTCGCAATCCTTTCAATCTCTGACAACGGACGCAAGCCCTGATGGCGCGGCAATTCATCTATCATATGCAAGGCCTGACGAAGACCTGGGCGACCGGCAAGAAGGTCCTCGATAACGTCAATCTGTCTTTTTATCCCGACGCCAAGATCGGCGTGCTCGGCGTCAACGGCGCCGGCAAATCGACGCTCCTGAAGATCATGGCCGGCATCGACAAGGAATATACCGGCGAGGGTTTCGTCGCCGAAGGCGCGAAGGTCGGCTATCTGCCGCAGGAGCCGCAGCTTGATCCGACGCTCGACGTGCGCGGCAACGCCATGCTCGGCGTCGCCGCCAAGACGGCGATTCTCGAGCGCTACAACGAACTCGCCATGAATTATTCGGACGAGACGGCGGATGAAATGACCGCGCTGCAGGACGAGATCGAGGCCAAGGGCCTCTGGGATCTCGACGCGCAGGTCGAACTCGCCATGGACGCGCTCGGCTGCCCGCCCGACGACTGGCCGGTCGACAAGCTCTCCGGCGGCGAGCGCCGCCGCGTCGCCCTCTGCAGGCTGCTGCTCGAACAGCCCGATCTCCTGCTGCTCGACGAACCGACCAACCATCTCGACGCCGAGACGGTCAACTGGCTCGAAGGGCATTTGCGCAACTATCCGGGCGCCATCCTGATCGTCACCCATGACCGCTATTTCCTCGACAATGTGACGGGCTGGATTCTGGAGCTCGACCGCGGCCGCGGCATTCCCTACGAGGGCAATTATTCGTCCTGGCTGAGGCAGAAGCAGAAGCGCATGCTGCAGGAGAACCGCGAGGATGAGGCGCGCCAGCGCGCCATCGAGGCCGAGGCCGGCTGGATGGCGTCGAGCCCCAAGGCGCGGCAGTCGAAATCCAAGGCGCGCATCCAGCGCTATGAGGATCTCGTCGCCAAGCAGAACGACAAGCAGGCGGTGACCGGCCAGATCGTCATCCCGGTCGCCGAGCGGCTCGGCAATACGGTCGTTAATTTCGATCATCTGTCGAAAGGCTTCGCCGACAAGCTGCTGATCGACGATCTGACCTTCAAGCTGCCGCCCGGCGGCATCGTCGGCGTCATCGGTCCGAACGGCGCCGGCAAGACGACGCTGTTTCGCATGATCACAGGGCAGGAAAAGCCGGACAAGGGGACGATCGTCGTCGGCGATTCCGTGAAGCTCGGCTATGTCGATCAGTCGCGCGATACGCTCGATCCGAAGAAGAACGTCTGGGAGGAGATCTCCGAAGGCGCCGAGGTGATCTATCTCGGCAAAAGCGAAATCAATTCCCGCGCCTATACCGGGGCGTTCAATTTCAAGGGTCCGGACCAGCAAAAGAAGGTCGGCCAGCTTTCAGGTGGCGAGCGCAACCGCGTGCATCTCGCCAAAATGCTGAAATCGGGCGCCAATCTCCTGCTGCTCGACGAGCCGACCAACGATCTCGACATCGAAACCCTGCGCGCGCTCGAAGAGGCGCTGACCGATTTCGCCGGCTGCGCCGTGATCATCTCGCATGACCGCTTCTTCCTCGACCGCATCGCGACGCACATGCTGGCCTTCGAGGGCGACAGCCATGTCGAATGGTTCGAGGGCAATTTCCAGGAATATGAGGAAGACAAGAAGCGCCGCCTCGGCCAGGAAAGCCTCATCCCGCACCGGATGAAATACAAGAAGTTCTCGCGCTAGATCACGATGACTTTGGATCGAATCGATCGAAAGTCATAAACGTGATCGATTTCAATCGTTTAGAGCGGGATGTGGGCGAAAAAGTGCTTACGCTTTTTCTCATCCCGCTCTAGGAGGGCGGCTCCTCGACCTCGATTTCGTCACGCCGGGCGATGAACTCGCCGTCGAAATCGTCTCCGGCATGCTTGAGCGCGGGGCGCGCGGACCGGCCCCCGCGCGCCGTCTGGTCCGCGGTCGCCATCGCCGTGGCCGCGTTCTTCAATTGAATTGACTTTTGGACATTTTCAATCAGGCAATTTCGGCTTACTATTCACAATATTGTTCATTGGCGGAGCCGGTTTTGTTGCAGCAAAGACAACGGAACCGAAGATTTTAAGTCAAGAATTCAAGCCTGTTCAAAGCGGGGCGGCAATGGCGAGCGGGCGGAGTCTTGTCGAAAGAGCGCGCCGCCACATTGGCGAGGACTACAGGTTCGTCGACGTCCCGAAGGACGATCCGGACTGGCGCGGACCCTGGGATTGCGCGGAATTCGTCTCCTGGCTGGTCTATCAGGAAGCCGGCGTTCTTTACGGCTGCGACGACAACCACGGCGATCCGCACACGGCCAATGCCTGGACGGGCTACTGGAAACGCGATGTCGAGCGCGGCGGCATTCGCGTGCCGGTCGAGAAAGCGGCGGCGACCGTCGGCGGCATTCTTCTGCGTTTTCCGCCGAACGTGCAGGGCAAATACGGGCATATCGTCGTCGCGGACGGGCGCGGCGGCACCATCGAGGCGATGGGCAAGGCGTTCGGCGTGACCGCCGGCAAGGTCGCCGGCAGAACATGGCATGCGGGAATTCTGCTGCCGGAAATTTCTTACGACGACTCGGGCGAGGTCGCGGTTTCCGCGCCCCTGCATCGCTTCGCCGTCGATGCGCCCGACATGAATCCCGCGATCGTCAGGGCGATTCAGGAGGCCCTGAAGGCGAAGGGATTCGATCCCGGCCCGATCGACGGCGTGTTCGGCGAGCAGACGATGAAGGCCGTCGTCGCCTTTCAGGACGCGCAGGGCCTCGTCGTCGACGGCGAGGTCGCGGATGTGACGGCCGATCAACTGGCGGTCGATCTCGTCGCTCCGGCGCCGGAAATCGCCGGCGCCGAGGCCGGCGTTTCGCATGCTACAGATTTGGGGACGGAGGCAGCCATGGGTCCGCTCATTCCAATTGCGCTTCAATTATTGCCGGGATTGATCAACCTGATCGCCGGCGACAAATCGGGGGCGTTCCAGGCCTCCATCACCAAGGCGGTGAGCGACATCGCCGGGTCGACCGACCAGGCCGCCGTCCGGCAGAAGATCGAATCCGATCCCGCCGTCGCGGCGCAGCTTCAGCTCAAGCTGGCCCAGATCGCCGCCGACCAGGAGGACAAACGCAGTCAGGCGCAGCTCGCGGCGCTGAAGGCGCAGCAGGACGCGCAGTTCAACGTGCTGAAAGCGCGCCAGGACGAGGAGGCGGAGCGCCGCCGCGACGAGCTCGACCGGTTCAAGGCGTCGCTGCAGGACACCGATGTCGCCCGGAGCCGGGCCTATGACGCGATGAAGTCGGGTGGCCCGGCGGCCTGGGCGCCGATCGCCATATCGTTGATCGTCACGCTGGGATTTTTCGGCATCTTCATTTTTCTCGTCACCAGCAGCGGCCAGCTGGATGACAAGCGGGGCACCTTCCAGCTCGTCAATCTGACCCTCGGCGCGCTCGTCGCCGCCTTCACCACGGTGGTCAGCTTCTGGCTTGGCTCGTCGCAGGGATCGCGCATCAAGGACGTCGCCAGCGCGGACATACAGGCCGCCCAGGCGCAGGAACGCAACGACACGATCAAGTCGCAGAACGCAACGATTCAGAAGACGCAGGCGACCAGTCTCGAAGCCGCGCGCCAGGCTTCGATCGCCGAGAACAAGGCGCAGCCGGCGGCGCCGAAAAGATCCAATTTCCAGAAATGCGTCGACATCGTACTGTCGAAGGAGGGCGGCTTCGTCAACCGCAGCGACGATTCGGGCGGCCCGACCAATCTCGGCGTCACGCTCGAGACCCTCAACAACTGGCGCACCGAGCGCGGCGAGCCCGCCGCCACCATCGACGACGTGCGAAACCTCACCCTCGAAACCGCGACGGAAATCTACCGGACCAAATACTGGAATGTGCTGCGCTGCGACGATCTCCCGCCCGGCGTCGATTTGGCGACGTTCGATTTTGGCGTCAACGCCGGGCCGGGACGGGCCGCCAAATTCCTGCAGGCGGCGGTCGGCGCCGCGAGCGACGGGTCGGTCGGTCCCGCCACCATCGCGGCGGCCAAGGCGGCGCGGCCGCAGGACGTGATCGCGAGGCTGTCGCAGCAGAGGCTCGACTTCTACCGCCAGGCGCCCGGCTTCGCGACCTTCGGAGCCGGCTGGACCAACCGCACCAACCAGGTCGGCAGCCAGGCGATTGCGATGGCCGACGCCGAGGGGGAGGCGGTCGCGTAGGGCGGCCCGCGCCCCGCCCTCAGCGCAGCACGCCGAGCAGCCACAGGATCAAAAGGATCACTAGCACCGTGCCGAGGACGCCGCCAAGACCCGCGCCGCCATACATGCTGTGGGCATAGTATCCGCCGCCGCCGCCAAAGATCAGCAGCAAAATAACGATGATGAGAAGCGTGCTCATTTTTTGTCTCCGGCCGGATTGCTTTCTGGCAGGGCCCGCGCCGATCGCCGGGACGGCCTACGCCAACGCGGCGTCGGGCGTTTCGTTCAAATGAACAGCGCTTTGCCGGAGTTTATTTTCCGTAGCCCCGCCGCCTCACGCGACGCGAAACACCGCGCTGAGGCTTTCCACGGCGTCCCATAATTCATCGAAATGGCTGATGACGCGGTCGGGCTCGTAAGTCTCGACGGGCAGGTCCGTATAGCCGAAATTGACCGCGACGACGGGAACGCTTGCGTTTTTCGCGGTCTCGATGTCGGTCTTTGAATCGCCGACCATGATGGCGCGGCGCGGATCGCCGCCGGCCTTGGCGATGGTCTTGAGCAGCGCGTCGCCTTCCGGCTTGCTGACCGAAAACGTATCCTTGCCGCAAATCGCCTCGAAGCGGCCGGCGATCCCGAGCGCGGTCAGCAGCAGCACGGAGGGATATTCGATCTTGTTGGTGCAGACGGCGAAGCTCCAGCCCGCCGCCTTGAAGCGCTCCAGCGCCGCGGTGACGCCCGGATAAAGCACGGATTCATCGGCGATATGCTCTTCGTAATGCTTCAGAAAATCGGCGAAGAGCTGGTCGAGCCGCGCCTCGTCCGCCTCGACGTCATTGGCCTTGAGGCCGCGTTGCAGCAGCGCCTTGGCGCCGGCGCCCACCATCGCCCGCGCATCCTGGAACGGGATGGCGGCGAGGCCCTCGCGCGTCAGCAGGGCGTTGAGCGTCGAGACGAGGTCGCCGGCCGTATCGGCGAGCGTGCCGTCGAGGTCGAAAACCAGCAAGGGACGGGGCGAGAGCGGTATCGTCATGAGGGTCATCCGGGCGAAAATCCGCCGCAAGCTTCAGGGAAGCCGCTGGAGAAGGCAAGCCGCAACTTTGTGCGAACTTGCATCGCGATAGCATTGCAAATCGCGCAAATCATGCAAATCTTAAGGGTCTGCGCGCCAGAAGCCTGGAGCAAAACGCGGTCGCCGCGGCCTGCGGCGCGCCCGGAGAAGGTTGTTTTGCTCTATCCTTACGGGCGCCGGCTCTCCGCGCGCGGAGCCGGCGGGTCCGCACGCATCGCAAGCCGGCGCGCCTGACGGTCCGGGGAGGAGCAAGCCGATGCTGGTCGCAACCATCCTGAAGAACAAGGGCTCCACTGTTAAGACGATCACGCCGGGCGCGACAGCGCTTGCTTTCGCGGCGCGGATCAAGGCCGAACGCATTGGCGCGATGGTCGTCAGCGCCGATGGTCGCTCGATCGACGGGATCGTCTCCGAGCGCGATCTCGCTTACGGGCTCGCCGCCCATGGCGAGAGGCTGCCTTATATACCTGTATCCGAGTTGATGACGCGGGCGGTCGTCGTCTGCGCGCCGGAGGACACCATCGCCGACATCATCAATGTCATGACGCTGCGGCGCATTCGCCATCTCCCGGTGGTGCAGGGCGGTCGGCTCGTCGGCATCGTCAGCAGCGGCGACGTGCTGAAGCATCGGCTCGACGAAATCCAGCTGGAGGCCGACGTGCTGCGCGACGTCGCCATTGCGCGACGTTAGATGATCGGCCTTGTCGATTCCGAGACGCGCCGAGCGCCGGCGTCGATGCGATGGGGCCGGGTTTTGTGACGCTTGAAGCGTCAATCATCCGGGCGGCGCGGCTGTTCGGCGACCCGAAGTTCTGGTGTAGAATGGGGCGCGAAAAAAATAAGCGGGGGAGCCGGCAGATGGGGAGCATTTTGGATTTGCGGAACTTGCGCGCGGGTTTTTCGCCGCCGGGCCTGCGCCGGGGGGCGCTTGTCCTCATGATGATTTGCGTCGCGGGCGGCGCGCGGGCGGCGAATTACGCGTTTCTGTCCGCGCCCGAAATCGACCTGAACCGCGTCTACCGGATCGATCGCGAGACGGGCGAGGTCGGCGCCTGCCAATATGGGCTGAAGGAAGGTTCCGTCGGCGTCACCTTGTGCTATCCCCCCGGCGATGGCGCGTCGGCGCAGGAGCCAGGCGAATATGCGCTGGTCGCCTCGCATCACCAGCACGAGGGCGGCGTGTTCCGGGTCGATGTCCACACCGGCAAGATGTCGATCTGTTACGTCCTCAACGAGGCCGTCGTCTGCACGCCGCAGGCGCGCTGAGGGAGCGACAATGCCCCTACGAGCTGATGCGGCGCAGCGCCTGCTCGTTGGTGATGCGGATGCGCCGCGTCGTCGGCCGCGCTATGATGGCGGCGCGCTCAAGGTTTGACAGCGTCCGCGAGACGGTTTCCATGGTGAGGCCGAGATAGTCGGCGATGTCATGGCGCGCCATGGCGAGGTCGATGAACTCGTCGAAAGACGCGCGATTCGCCATGTCGATCAGAAAGGCGGCGACTTTCTGCGCCGCACTGTAATGCCCGAGCAGGAGCGCGTGGTCCTGCGCGCGCCGCAGGTTCTGCATGGCATGGAAAAAGAATTGGGCCGCCAGCCGGTCGTCGATTTCGCCGTCCGATTTGAAGGCGCGCCAGCGATAGGAGACGACAGCGCAGTCGCAAACAGCCTCCGCCGACAGGCTGTGCCTGTCGCCCGCGTCGAAGCCGAAAAACTCTCCCGGCAAATGGAAGGCGTCGATCTGGCGCCGGCCGCCGAGCCTGAATTTGCAGGTGCGCACGACGCCCGCGACGACCTTGTAGAACGATCCATTCTCGTCGCCGTCGCCATAGATCTGGGCGTCCTGCGCGAAACGCATCGCCAGTCCGGGCGCGCCGCCGCCCGTCTCGCGTCGATCCAGGGCGAGGGACCGACGCTGGCCGGAGGCCGCCGCCTTGACTGTCGATAAATTCATCATCGGCCCAATTCCGGGCGGCGAGGCATCGGACGCTCCTGCTTGGCTGGAAACTCTCAATTTGGCTTCATCTGATTGGCGGGAACAGGCGAGTTTGGAGCAATTTCGGGGGGCGACGGCCGGCGCGGAACGGCGTCGCCGGCCAGGAAAGCGGGCCGGGGCCGGAAAGAGCAGCGGTCAAGAAACCGGCTATAAATTGCTGAAATAGAGAAGTCAAATAGACCGATAGGCGGAACGCATATAATTGCCCGCCGAGCCCGTTCCAGCTTGCGAATCGGCGCTTTTTGGCGCCGCCGCCGCTGGGCTCATCCGAAGATAGCGACGATCCGGAATCGGCCCATGCGCAGCCAGAGCGTCATCCGCTCCGCGAAGAGAGCGGCGGATGCGGCGCCGATCGTCGTGTGGGTTCCCCCACACCTTTGGCCGCGAACCTCTGTCTTTATCAGGGGGTGGCCGAACCCGGCCACCGAGGGCGAACAACTCGTCCTTCGAGCGGGGGAACGAACATGAAAATTTCTCGTCTCATCAAAGCGATCGCGATCGGCCTCATCGCCATGACGGCGCCCGCCGTCGCCGGCAATCTCAACCTTCCGTACGGCGTAGCTGTCGACGCCAGCGGAGACCTCTATGTCGTCAGCTTTTTTGCGGGTGCGGTGGTCCGATACGACAAGAAATTTGCGTCGCCGCCGACGCTCATCAAGGATGGCCTCAATCATCCCCATTCGATCGCCATCGATACGACCGGCCTCATCTATGTCGGCAATCTCCAGGGCAATCGCATCACCGCCTATGCGCCGAGCGGCGCGCGTATCCCGCCCGCCGAGATTCAGAGCGTGGTTTCGCCAAATTTCCTGGCGACGGGTCCCGATCACGTGCTGTACGCTTGGGACGGCGTGACCATCGCGGCTTACGACACCGTCAATGCCAACGCATTGCTGCGGCAATACGCGCCGCCGCCGGGCCCCCCCCCGGTTCTCCGGTGGGTTCCGATAACGGGCTGTTTTTCTTCGGAAACTTCGGTCAAATGGGCTTCATGTCGGAACCCGGCCTGTGGGCGAACAATCCGGGGCCCACGCATTTTTATACGCTTGGCAACGTCGCGCCCCAGGGGCTGGCGTTCGACAATTTTCACAATGGATTTGTCATCACGGGCAGCCGCTCCGTCGTGACCCTCAATGGCGACGTGCTGATCCAAAATCTGCCTTCGCAGCCCGGCGGCATCGCCCTCGACAAGAATCGCAACCTCCTGTTCGTTTCCCTGCCCAACGGCAACGTCGTCCAAGTCTACACGATCTCCTACGACAGCTTTCACAATCCGGTCAGCGCGTCCTTCTTGAAGAGCATCACCTGAAGCTCGCCCCGACGCCGGCGGCGCGAACCGCGGGCGCGAAGTTCAACGGCGCGGCTTCCGGCCGCGCCGAGGCTTGACGGGAGGGCGAGCGAGGGTCTACCCCCCTTGCCAAGACGCCGCTTCGCCAGAACCGAGAGCCTGTCATGACCGCCCTCAGCCCGGATGACGCCAAACGCCTCGCCGCCGCTGAGGCCCTGAAGCTGGTCGAGCCCGGCATGCGGCTTGGCCTTGGCACCGGCTCGACCGCGCGGCATTTCGTCGAACTGCTCGGCGCCCGGGTCGCGCAGGGCCTTGACGTGATTTGCGTGCCGACCTCTGAAGAGACGCGGGCGCAGGCCGAAGCGCTCAAAATCCCGCTCGCCACCATCGAGGAGCGCCCCGAACTCGATCTCACCGTCGATGGGGCCGACGAGTTCGATGCGAGCCTGCGCCTCGTCAAGGGCGGCGGCGGCGCGCTTCTGCGCGAAAAGATCGTCGCCTCGGCCTCGGCGCGCATGATCGTCATCGCCAATTCCTCGAAATTCGTGGCGGTTCTCGGCCGCTTTCCGCTGCCGGTCGAGGTGACGCGCTTCGGGCTTGAGGCCACGCGCCGCTCGATCGTGAAAGAGGCCGGGGCTCTGGGCGCGAGCGGCGATGTCGCCCTGCGCAAGACGCGCGCCGGCGAAATTTTCATCAGCGACAATGGCAATTACATCGTCGATTGCCATTTCGCCGCGCTGGCCGACCCGGAGGCGCTGGCGCGGCGGCTCAACGCCATACCGGGCGTGGTGGAGCACGGACTCTTCATCGGCATGGCGACGGCCGTGATCAGCGCCGGCCCCGGAGGCGTCGAGATTTTCGGGCGGCTCGGCGCGCGCGCGTGATATTGAACGCAAACAGCGGCGCGGTCAGCTGCGGCGCCAGATCACGATGCTTTTGGATGGAAACATCCAAAAGCATGAAAAATGATCGATTGTTAAGAAGAGAGCGGGATTTGACGCGAAAAACCGGATTCCGCTTTTTCGCATCCCGCTCCGGCTCCCCAGGAGATTTTCGATTGTTCCAGCCTTTTGCAAGACCCAAAGCAGCGCGCGCCGCCATTGCCGGACCGGGGCTGGCCATCGTTCTTTCGCTCGTCGCGGCGTGGCCGGCCATCGCCCAGCAGCCAGCGCCGGCGCAAGAGCCAGCGCCCGCCGCCGAGCCTGCGGCCCCGCCCGCGTTGCCAAGAAGCCGCCCGCCGCCAAGAAAGCGCCGGTGGCCAAGAAGGCGCCCACGGCTCCGCCAGCAGCGCCCGTCGCTGCGCCAGCAGCTCAGCAAGCCCCCGCCGCCGCCCCCTCGGCCCAGCCGCAGGCGTCGGCGACGCCCGGGCCGATAACGCCGTCCCAGCTCGCGGCGGCCCGCGCGCTGGTCATCGCATCGGGCATGTCGCGCTCGTTCACCGTCATAATTCCGCAATTCGTCAATCAGATCGGCAGCTCGCTCACCGAGACGCGGCCGGAGCTGACCGAGGATCTCAAAGCCGTGTTCGAGCAGCTGCGGCCGGAGTTCGAGAAACAGGCCGACGAGATGACCGACATCGCCGGGCAAATCTTCGCCAACCACATGAGCGAAGCTGATCTCACCGCGGCGAGCGCTTTCTTCAGCAGCGCGGCGGGCAAGCAATATGTCGCGGCGCAGCCGGCGATCCTTTCCGATCTCGTCACCGCCATGCAGGGCTGGCAGGGCAAGATCTCGACCAACATGATGACCCGCGTGCGCGAGGAAATGAAGAAGAAGGGCCACCAGATTTAGGCCGGCTGCCGCCCAACCCGCCCGAGAGCACGACGCATGAGCGATTTCGAATTTGATCTTTTCGTCATCGGCGCCGGCTCCGGCGGCGTCCGCGCCGCGCGCATCGCGGCGGGCTATGGCGCGAAGGTCGCCATCGCGGAAGAGTTCCGCATCGGCGGCACCTGCGTCATCCGCGGCTGCGTGCCGAAAAAGCTGATGGTCTACGCGAGCCGCTTCGCCGACGCTTTCGACGAGGCTGCGGCGTTCGGCTGGAGCGTTCCGGCTGCGCGTTTCGACTGGGGCAAGCTCGTCGCCGCCAAGGAAAAGGAAATCTCGCGCCTCTCCGCGATCTACCGCGCCAATCTCGAAAAGGCGGGCGTCTCCATCTTCGAGAGCCGCGCCGAACTCCTCGACGCCCATACCGTGCGCCTCAAGGCGGACGGCCGCCAGTTTCGCGCCCGAAAAATTCTTGTGGCGACGGGCGGAACGCCGGCGCTGGAGCCGCCCGCGCCGGGGCGCGAATACGCCATCACCTCGAACGAGATTTTCGATCTCCCGACGCTGCCGCAACGTCTGCTCATCATTGGCGCGGGCTATATCGCGGTCGAATTCGCCTCGATCTTCGCGCGGCTCGGAACCAAGGTCGCGATCGCCACGCGCGGCGAAAACGTATTGCGCGGCTTCGACGAGGACATGCGCTGCGGCGTCCGCGACGCGCTGATCCACGCCGGCGTCGACATTCATTTCAACCAGCTGCTGACCGGGATTGAAAAAACCGCGCACGGCCTGCGGGCGCATTCGACCGAAGGGCTTCATCTCGATGTCGATCAGCTCATGATCGCCACCGGGCGCCGGCCCAACACCGCGGGACTCGGGCTCGAGAACGCCGGCGTCGAACTCGATCGCGTCGGCGCGATCAAGGTGGACGCTTTTTCGCAAACCAGCGTCCCCTCGATCTACGCCGTCGGCGACGTCACCAACAGGCTGGCGCTGACGCCGATCGCCATCCGCGAGGGGCACGCCTTCGCCGACACCGTCTTCGGCGGCAAGCCGACCGCCGTCGTCCATGTCAATGTCCCGACCGCCGTCTTCACGACGCCGGAAGTCGGGACCGTCGGCCTTTCCGAGAGCGAAGCCCGCGCCATCTATGACATCGTCGATATTTACGAGGCGAGCTTCCGCCCGTTGAAGGCGAGCCTCTCGGGGCGCGGCGAGAAAGTGCGCATGAAGATCGTCGTCGATGGCGCGACCGACGTCGTGCTCGGCGTGCACATTCTCGGCGAGGACGCCGGCGAAATGGCGCAGCTTCTCGCCATCGCCATCAGGCTTGGCGCGAAAAAGGCCGATTTCGACGAGACGGTGGCCGTGCATCCGACCTCGGCCGAGGAGCTCGTCACCATGCGCGTGCGCACGGCGCGCCATGAGCGCGCCACGCCCGGCCCCGAGGCTCCCGATGCCGCCCCGGCGGAGCGGAAGGCCTGAGCGCGATGCTCGCAAAAATCTTTAGCGCCCTGCTGGCGAAATTCGCTATCGCCTTTCTCGTTCTCCTGTTGATCGGCGCGCTTCCGATCTGGCGCCATAGCGCGCGTTGGGGTCTCATCCCAGCCGCAATCATCGCCATGCTGGTCGTGGTCGTTTACATATTCGCCCGCATTGGCCGCATCTGAGCGAGGACCAAAAAACGTGACGAAAGCCGCCTCGTCCTCTCTCAGCCCCGATCGCCTGCTGCAGTTCGTGTGGTCTTTCGCTCCGCCGCTGGCGATCGAGGCCGCAATTCGCCATCGGGTCTTTGACGTGCTGGCGATGAAGCCACTCGGCCTCGACGATCTGGCGAAGGCGACAGGCGCCTCCACGCGGGGCCTCGCGGCGATCGCCGATCTCCTCGTCGGGCTCGGGCTGCTGGCGCGGGGCGATGACCAACGCTACGCGCTGACGCCGGAAAGCGCCGCCTTTCTAGTCAGCGACCAGCCGGGCTTTCTCGGCGGCATGTTCCGCCATGTCAGCAGCGAACTGTTGCCGAACTGGCTGAACCTTTTTGAAATCGTCGGCGCCGGCAAACCGGCGAAATCGATCAATCTCGCGGCGCAGGGCGCGCCTTTCTTCGCCGAATTCGTCGAGGACATTTTTCCCCTCAGCTTTCCGGCGGCGCGGGCGCTCGCGGACCATCTCGAACTCTTCCGCGCGAGCGGACCCGTCTCGGCGCTAGATCTCGCTTCCGGCTCCGGCGTCTGGGGCGTCGCCCTCGCGCGGGCCTCGCGGCTTGTTCGCGTGCGCGCCATCGACTGGCCGGATGTGCTGCATGTGACGCGGCGCGTCGCCGGCCGGTTTCATGTCGGCGACCGCTTCACCTATGTCGCGGGCGATCTTCTCGAGGCGGATTTCGGCGGTCCGCACCAAATCGCGACGCTCGGCCAGATTTTGCACAGCGAAGGCGTGGAGCGCTCCCGCGCGCTACTGCGGCGCACCCATGCCGCCATGGCGCCGGGCGGCACGATCGCAATCGCCGAGTTTCTCGTCGACGCCGACCGCCGCGGCCCGATGAGCGGATTGATCTTCGCGGTCAACATGGCGGTCAACACGCAGGCGGGCGGCGCATATTCCTTCGAGGAAATCTCGGGCTGGCTGGTCGAAGCCGGCTTCGCCAACCCCCGTCTGCTACACGCGCCGGGCCCGTCGCCGCTGATCCTCGCCACGCGGGTTTAGAACCGGGCGACGACGGGCGGGCGCCGCATTTTGGCTCACGGCTCGCTCCAAACGTTATGTATCGCGCAAAATCTGCGACGGTCGATTGCGCCGCTGAACGCGGTTCTTGCGTTTTTCCGACAAGATCTTGATTTTAACTTGATAGTAACGAGACAGGAGAGGTCCGCTGCGGCTGAGAGCCGCGCTGCAAAAAATCATGAAAATGATACATTCGATCCGTGGTTAAGCCATTTCCTTTCGAAAAATTACACAGCCGTCTTTATCAAGATTAAATCATCACGGAGTATCATTTTGAAATTCACACCATTGAAAGCGCTGGCCGCGGCCAGCGCCCTTGCTGTTTACGTCGGCGCGCCGGCGTCGGCCTTCGCCTGCGCCGCCGCCTGGACCGCTTCGGGAATTTATACGGCCGGCGCGCAGGTCAGCGAGAATGGAATCGTCTACAGGGCCAATTGGTGGACGCAGAATCAGGATCCAGCCTCAAACAATGGCGGCGCCGGCAGCGGCCAGCCCTGGACCAATGTCGGCTCCTGCTCCAGCTGCGTCGCCGTGCCGACGACGCCGGTTGGCCTTGCGGCTTCGGCCACGACGAGCAGCGCCACGACGCTGAGCTGGACTGCAGTTTCCATGACGGCATGCACGGTCACGGGCTATGACATCTATCGGAATGGCGCGCTGGTCGGCGCCTCGACCGGCCCAACCTATTCCGTCTCCGGCCTGTCGCCCAAGACGACTTATTCCTTCTCGGTGGCGGCGATCAATTCCGTCGGCCTTTCGGCGAAATCTGCGACTGTCTCGGTTACCACGCCAGCCGCCAGCACTGGCGCGAGCAGCGCGAGCTCCGGCGCGATCAACTTCCATCTCCTTCTTGGCGTCGGCTCGGCTGCGGATTCGCTGACGCTGACCGGCGGCAATTATGACGATCTTATAATGTCCAACATCATTGCGGGCGTGATGTATGGCCATATCGTGACGGAGGGCTATCCTGGCATCCGCTTCAACAAGGATTATCTCGTCGGCTCGATCTTCGCGCAGCTGCTGCAGGAAAATATCGCGACCGAATATTATCAGGCGAGCGACAGCCGCATCGATCCTTCGCCCAATCAACAGGCCGTGATGGGCGTCGGTCAGGGCGGCCCCTATCAAATCAACAATTACGCCGCCGATATGGTTTCCGGCACCTATGCGCCGGCGGGCCATTCACTCATAAATTACGTCGCGATCCAGAAGAACATCGGCTTCACCATGGCCAATGCGGCGACGCAATACAGCAAGGCGACGCCGGCCTCGTTCAACAACAAATATTATGGACCGGTTCTGACCGCTTTCTTCCACTATAACGACATGGTCGCATTGAGCGTCACCGGAAAGGGCGCCGGCGGCTGGCAAACGCCCTGGGAGCCGGTCTATGATGAAGCTCTTGCGAATTTCGTCAATCTGCCGAACAGCTTTCTCGACGTCATTTTGAACGTCGCCTACAACCAGGGCTATTACGGCCCGCTCGTCACCTACTACAGCAAGCTTGGCGCGACGGCGACGGCGACGACCATTGCGAATGTCAACAGCTACGCCCAGACTTGGGGCAACTCCAATTCCTACACGCAATACCCCTATCAGGTGCACTACTATCTCGATCAGCTCTATGACAATCCTGTGCCGACGACCAGCCCATCGGCCGTCACAACGCCGGCCAATCATGTTGTCTTCACCATGGCCGCGCTGCAGGGCGTTTTCTCGAACGTGATCCAGACGCTCGACTATTCCAAGGGAACATCGGCGCAATTCTTCACGGCGGCGCAGGCGACCACCGCCTTCGCCTCGGCCTTGACGAGCAACAAGGTCGCGTCCACTGCGGCGCTCGATCTTTCCAATGCAGCGTCGAGGGCGACGATTTTCGCCGTGATCGACAGCGCGCTGACCAATCTCGAAACGGCGACGGCCACGAAGTTCAACGCCACGACCTCGTCGCAGCTTTGACAAAGCCTGGATGAGGGGGCCGCCCTCGACTAGAGGGCGGCTCAATCGGGCGTGCGCTTACCGCGCTTCGTTCGCTGCAGGCGGCGCGGCGGGCCGTTCGCGGAAAGGCGGCATCGCGCCCTGTATCTCCCGGCGGCCAGCGTGGCGAGCGGGTCGCGCCTGTCAAGGACGGGAGCGTGCTCGCGCCGGCGTAGCCGGCGCTTCGGCATCGCATCGAGCCGATCGGCTAAATTTGCAAACGCGGCGTTCCCGGTCAGTTGTTTAGCATTTGCGTAATACCAATGCCTGTTGGCGCCGCGGCGAGAATGGCATGATGAGGCGTCGCTTCGTTTTCGTGGCTATCACCCGGACCGAGCTTAATCGACTTAGGCGAACTGCCCGATTGGTAGAACAAAAAAGGAACCTTGTCGTTGCCGTCGGCGGCCAAAACCCTTGCTCCCGCCCGCTTTCCCCTGCTAAAGCACGCGTTCGATTGCGGCCGCCACCGAAAAAATGCAATTCTTTGCTGGGTTCCGGCCCGTTTTCAGGGGCCGCCCCAGGGAGTTTGGAAAAATGTCCGCCGAGAATTGGTCGCCCGCGAGCTGGAGGGGTAAGCCCATCGAGCAGTCGCCCGTCTATCCGGACGCGAGCGCGCTCGCCGACGTCGAGCGCCAGCTCGCCGGCTTTCCGCCGCTCGTCTTCGCGGGCGAGGCGCGCAAACTGAAGCGCATGCTGGGCAAGGTCGCCGACGGCGAGGCCTTTCTGCTGCAGGGCGGCGATTGCGCCGAAGCCTTCGCCGAACATTCGGCCGATAATATTCGCGATTTCTTCCGCGTCTTCCTGCAGATGTCGGTCGTCGCCACATTCGCCGCCGCGCTGCCCGTGGTGAAGGTCGGCCGCATCGCCGGGCAATTCGCCAAGCCGCGCTCGTCGCCGAACGAGACCGTCGGCGGCGTCTCGCTGCCAAGCTATCGCGGCGACATCGTCAACGACATCTCCTTTGACGCGGCGGCGCGCGTGCCGGACCCCTCGCGCCAGCTCGACGCCTATCGCCAGTCGGCGGCGACGCTCAATCTGTTGCGCGCCTTCGCCACCGGCGGTTACGCCAATCTCGAAAACGCGCATCAATGGATGCTGTCTTTCATTCATGACAGCCCCCAGTCCGCGCGCTATGAGGAGCTTGCCGCCCGCATCTCCGAGACGCTCGGGTTCATGCGCGCCATCGGGCTTGATCCCGAGTCACATCAGGAGCTGCGGCAGACCGATTTCTACACCTCGCATGAGGCGCTGTTGCTTGGTTTCGAGCAGGCGCTGACGCGTGTTGATTCGACGACAGGCGATCATTACGCAACATCCGGCCATATGATCTGGATCGGCGATCGCACGCGCCAGCCGGACCACGCGCATATCGAATATGCGCGGGGCGTAAAGAATCCAATCGGCCTCAAATGCGGGCCGACGCTGGCGCCTGAAGAGCTGATCCGGCTGATCGACATTCTGAACCCCGACAATGAGCCGGGGCGCCTGACGCTGATCTGCCGCTTCGGCGCCGACAAGATCGGCGACTATCTGCCGGCGCTGATCCGCGCCGTGAAGGCGGAAGGACGGCGCGTCGTGTGGTCCTGCGATCCCATGCATGGCAACACGGTGAAGGCGGCCTCGGGCTTCAAGACGCGCCCGTTCGATCGCATCATGAGCGAGATCCGCGAGCTTCTTCGAGGTGCATCAGGCCGAAGGCACATATGCCGGGGGCGTGCATCTCGAGATGACCGGCAAGAACGTCACCGAATGCACCGGCGGCGCGCGGGCGATCACCGATTCCGATTTACATGATAGGTATCATACTTACTGCGATCCGCGTCTCAACGCCGAACAGGCGATCGAGGTCGCTTTCCTGGTCGCCGAGCTTTTGAAGCGCGAGCGCATCGGGCGCGGCCCGGTCGTTCACGCCGCGGCGGCCGAATAATCGCCAATGCAATCGCGTTGAAAAACAGCGTCCCCCGCGCCCGGCGCGGGGGGTGTTTCACGTGAAACACCCTGCCGCCGCGCGGGGCGTTTCAGGCGAAACTTCCATAAAGGCGTGTTAGATAAATTCGACAAGGCGTGGAGAGCCAAGCGTTTTTGGCGGCTCGCGGAGGCCCTGGACAGGTAAGATGGCGCATTTTTCTTTTCTTCTTCGCGCGATGGCGCAATGAGCGCCGACACCCTCGTCATCGGCCTCGCCCAGATCGACTGCACCGTCGGCGACATCAAGGGAAATGTCGCGGCGATCCGCGCGGCCAGAGCCGAGGCGGCGGCGTTCGGCGCTGATATCCTTATGTTTTCCGAGCTTTTCATCGCCGGCTATCCGCCCGAGGATCTGGTGCTGAAGCCGGCCTTTCTCGAGGCCTGCCGCGCCGCCTGCGAGGATCTCGCGCGCGACACCGCCGATGGCGGCCCGGCGCTTCTCGTCGGCCTTCCCTTCGTCGAGGACGGCGAGACCTACAACGCCTACGCCCTGCTGGACAATGGCCGCATCGAGGCGGTGCGCTTCAAGACCGACCTGCCAAATTACGGCGTTTTCGACGAAAAGCGTGTGTTTTCAGCAGGTCCCATGCCGGGGCCGATCGTCTTCCGGGGCGTTCGCATCGGCATCCCGATCTGCGAGGATATCTGGGGGCCGGACCCTGTCGAGTGCATCACCGAGACCGGCGGCGAGATCCTGCTCGTGCCGAACGGCTCGCCCTATTGGAGCTCCAAGACCGACGAGCGGCTCACTGTCGCGGTCGCCCGCGTCGTCGAGAGCGGCTTGCCGCTGATCTACCTCAACCAGGTCGGCGGCCAGGACGAACTCGTCTTCGACGGCGCCTCCTTTGGCCTCAACGCCGATCATTCGCTCGCCTTCCAGCTGCCGGCCTTCGCCTCCACCGTGGCGAAAACCGTTTGGCGGCGCGGCCCCAAGGGCTTTTCCTGCGTCGAGGGACCGAAGGCCGAGGTCGAGCAGGGGGATGAGGCCGATTACGCCGCCTGCGTCCTTGGGCTGCGCGATTACGTCGACAAGAACGGTTTTCCGGGCGTCGTCATGGGCCTTTCGGGCGGCGTCGATTCGGCGCTCTGCGCGGCCATGGCGGTCGATGCGCTGGGGGCGGCGCGGGTGCATTGCCTGATGCTGCCCTATCGCTACACGTCGAAGGAATCGCTGGCCGATGCGGAAGGCTGCGCCCGCGCGCTTGGCGTCCGTTACGATATCCTGCCGATCGAACCCGCCGTCACCGGCTTCGAGACCGTACTCAGCTCTCTGTTTGAAGGTACGAAACAGGGGCTGACGGAAGAAAACATCCAGAGCCGCGCGCGCGGCGTGATCCTGATGGCGGTGTCGAATAAATTCGGCTCCATGCTGGTCACGACCGGCAATAAATCGGAAATGTCGGTCGGCTATGCGACCATCTATGGCGACATGAACGGCGGCTTCAATCCGATCAAGGACCTCTACAAAATGGAGGTGTTCCGGCTTTCCGCCCTGCGCAACCGCTGGAAGCCGAAGGACGCGCTTGGGCCGGACGGCGAGGTCGTGCCGGCGAATATTCTCGTCAAGCCGCCGTCGGCGGAACTGCGCGAGAACCAGAAGGATCAGGATTCGCTGCCGCCTTACGAGGAGCTCGACGCCATTCTCGAAGGTCTGGTGGAGAAGGAGATGCGCGTCTCCGACATTGTCGCCGCCGGCTATGACCTTGAAACGGTGAAGAAAATCGAGCGTCTGCTTTATCTCGCCGAATATAAGCGCCGGCAGTCCGCGCCGGGCGTCAAGGTGACGCGGAAGAATTTCGGCCGCGACCGGCGCTATCCGATCCTGAACAAGTTCCGCGATCCCGGCTCAGCGGCCGTCGAGCCGGCGAAGGGCGCGCCAAGCGGGCGCGGCTTCGCGCCGAGCGACGATCCGCTATAGCGCGGGCCGGCCCGTGCTTGTCAACACGTTGAAATATATATAGTATATGGAGGCCAGAGGTGATTGCCAGAACCTTCGCCGCGGCGGCCTTCGCCGTCTTCATCCTCGCCTTTGGTGCGTCGGCCAGAGCCGATACCGAGGGAGCATGCGGCGGCCCCTACACGGGGCCGGATGGCCAAGGCTATCAGTGCACCCGCGATCGCAAGCCCTATTGCCTCCCCAACGGCCGCTGCCAGTGCCTCGAACGGAGGGAATGCGGCGGCAAGCAGGACGAGAACTGGTAGGGCGGCGGCAAGCGCGGGGCGCCTCACGCCCTCGGCGCGTCGCGCTCCAGCACGCGCAGCCTGCGCACCGTCAGCTCATCGACCTCCAGCGTCCCGAAGCGCGCCTTTTTAACCACGAGGCGTCCCACCGCGAGGCGGCCGATCGCAACGGCGCCGATGGCGACGGCTCCCGCCGCCGCCGCGCCAAGGGCGAGCGTGAGCAGCCTCGACGCCGACGCCGCGCGGGGGCGCCCTGAAACCTCATTCGCCATTCGCGGCCTCCGTCGTTTCGCGCCAAATCGTCGCTTTGCCGCGACCGGGGATCAGCTTCGCGCGCGTGCCGGAGTATGCGCTCGCAAGTTGCAGTTTGAATACACTGCCGGACAAAATCGCTCCGAAGAGGGAAACAACGCGCGCCGATATTGCCTTGCAAGCCGAACCGCCCGATCTTCACTAAATGGTGAAGGCAGGCAAAGGACCGGTTGCAAGGCGCGTCGCGATCAGCGTGATCGCGCTCTTTGCGTTTTTGCTGCAAGGGCTGCTCGCCGCGCCCGCCGCCGCCGTCGACGCGCATGGCGGCGTCATTTGCGCCCAGAGCAAAGTGGGGCCGCAAACGCCGGACGGCGACCAGCACCGCCACCACGGCCTTTGTTGCATCCTCGCCTGCGCCGCCAGCGCAAGCATCTTTGTCGCCGCGGCGGCGGGCGTTGTATTTTTCGCGCCCCGCGCCTCCTCGCGCCTGGAATTCGCCGCGCCTCCCGGCGACGCAACGCGTGCGGCGGCGCAGTTCCACCTGCCTCCGCGCGGGCCGCCGCAGGCCCTCTGAGCGCGTTTTCCACCCCGTCGCGAAACAGTACCCGCCAATCCCCTGAACGCTTTCAGTGACCCCGCTTGCGGCGGTGTCGCGCATGCGTCTTGAGGTGCGCGATGCGGACAGTCTGCGCGCGGCCGATCCCACATCTTCGTCTCCCCATCACGGTCGCGCGCCCAGAGAGGCCCAGCGCTTCCGAAGAGGACCTCTCATGAGCAAATATATGATCGCCATTCGTCCAACCCGGCGCGAGCTTCTGGCGACGACGATACTCGCGACGCTCGCTTCAAGCCCAGCGATCCTTGCACCCCACGCTTTCGCGCAGGGCGCCGATCAGCCTGCCGACGCGAGCGGCGCCGTCACGTCCCTGCCTGCGGTCGATGTCGTCGGGGCGGAGGGTGAGGCTCCGGGAAACAGCGTCAATGGCGCAGGACTCGGCGGCCGCTTCACCGGCTACACGGTTGACATCGAGAGCCCGGCCGCCGCGACGAAAAGCGACATTCCGATTCTGCAGACGCCCGGCTCGATTCAGGTCATGCCGCGCCAGCTCATGGATGATCAGCAGGCGATCAGCGTCACCGACGCCCTTGTCGGCAATGTCAGCAGCGTCGAGCCGTCGAGCGACGCATTTTATGAAGGCTTCACGATCCGGGGCTTCGACAACGCCAGCATTTTTCGCAACGATCTGCACATACCCAATGTCGTCCATCTGGAAACGGCCAATCTGCAGTCGATCGAGGTTCTGAAGGGGCCCGCCGCGATGCTGTTCGGACGCCTGGAGCCGGGCGGAATCGTCAATCTCGTCGTCAAGCGACCGCTGGAGACGCCTTATTACTCCATCCAGGAACAGGCCGGATCATGGGGGCTGACGCGCACGACAGTGGACGCCACCGGCCCGCTATCGGAAGACAAGACTTGGCTTTACCGCATCAATCTCGATTTCACGCACGCGGATTCCTTCCGCAACTTCGTGACGACGCAGGACGCCTTTGTCGCGCCGACGATCACCTATCATCCGATCGAACAGTTTCGCCTCAACCTCGATCTTGAATATCAGAACAGAATCTTCGTCGCGGACGCGGATAATGCGATCCCCGCGGTCGGCTACCGCCCGGCGAACATCCCGATCAGCCGTTATCTCCAGGACCCGGCGGTTACCGCTGTCAATCCGAGCCGGCTGCAAAGGGGACTCATCGGCTATGACTGGACTTTCGACATAAACAAGGACTGGAGCATCACCAATCGCCTTGCCTACAACGACGTCCTCTACGCCCAGAGGATCACGGACTATAATTCGGTCGATGAAATCAGCGGAACTCATCACGCGCGGCCTCTGGGACGTCAACACCCATCGTACATATTTCAGTTCGAATCTCGATCTGAAAGGCAAGTTCGAGACCGGTCCGCTGCACCATGACGTCCTCGTCGGGACGGATTATTACACCGAGACCGATCATGATTTCGGCGTCTCCAGTTACTTTCCGGGTTCGCCCGATATTCCTTCGATCAACATGTACTTTCCGACCTATAGCCTGACTGGATACGCCAAGCCTTCGGTCAACAACACCTACTTTCCGGCCCAGCAGACCTGGAAAGGCGTCTACGCCCAGGACATGATTTCCCTCGCCGATGACCGGTTGCATCTGCTTGTCGGCGGTCGCTACGACTGGGCCGATTACGGCGCCGGATCCGGCACGAGTTCGTTCGCCGAGGCGTTGGGGCCTTACAACCCGGACACCGGGCTCGGCTACCAGAACGCTGTCGACAAGGCCTTCAGCCCGCGCGTCGGCGCGGTCGTTCAGCCGACCCCCTGGCTGTCCTTCTATGGCGATTATTCAAAGTCCTTCGGGAGCACGAACGGCCTCGCCGCTCCGGGCCAGCCGCTCTTCGCGCCGCAGGTCGGGTCGCAATGGGAAGGCGGCGCGAAAGCGGAATTGCTGGATAAGCGCCTGACCTTGACGGTCGCCTTTTACGATATCGTCAAGAGCAATATCGTCCAAACCGTCCCCGGCACGCAGTTTTCGGAACCCGCCGGCACCGTGGAAAGCAAGGGCGCCGAGTTCGACATCGCCGGTCGCATCGACGAGAACTGGAGCCTCATCGGCAGTTACAGCTACGATGAAGCGCGCTTCATAACGGATCTCAACGGCAACCAGGGCAATCGCCTGCAGGACGTTCCGCTGAACGCCGGCGCCCTTTGGGTCAAATATGACGCGCTTGGAGATTTCAAGGGTCTCAGCCTCGGCGCGGGATTCAAGGTCGTCGGCGAACGCCAGGGCGACAACGCCAATGATTTCCAACTGCCAGGCTATACGGTCGCCAACGCCATGATCATGTATCGCTTCGCGCCGGGCGCGCTGCCCTGGGTCAAGAATTTGACGGCGCAGCTCAACGTCAACAATCTGTTCGATACTACATATTATACCACCTCCTACGATCGTTACAGCATTCAGCCCGGCGCGCCGCGAACCATTCTCGCCTCGCTCCGCGCGGAGTTCTGAGCCATGATCCGCCACGTCTTCGTCTGGCTGCATCGATGGGCGGGCCTGGCGATGGCGGGGTTTCTCGTCGTCACGGCGCTGACGGGCAGCCTGCTCGCGTTTAACAGCGAGCTGGAGCGCCTGATCAGCCCGCAACTCTACGCGGCGCCAAGGCCCGGCGTCGCGCCGCTCGACCTCGCCACGCTGGCCGAGCGCGCCGAAAAGCTCGTTCCCGAGGGACGGGTCGCGGAAGTCCAGTTCACCGAAGCCGATCAGGCCAATGTTGAAGTCGTCGCCCGCAAGGATGCGGCGACGGGCGCGCCTCATGCGCTCGGCTTCAATCAGCTCTTTCTCGATCCGTGGACCGGGGCGGAACTCGGCAGGCGCATGCGGGGGGATCTGTCGCAGGGCTGGATCAATCTGATGCCGTTCATCTACGATGTGCATTGGGAGCTGGCGCTCGGGACCCCGGGCTTCTGGACTCTCGGCATCGTCGCCGTGGTATGGAGCATCGACTGCTTCATCGGCTTCTATCTGACTTTGCCCATCGCGATCGCCGCCTTCTGGCGGCGCTGGAAGCCGTCCTGGCTCGTCAAAGGCGGGCCCGGCTTTTTTCGGTTGAACTTCGACCTGCATCGCGCCGGCGGCCTCTGGCTCTGGCCGATGCTGTTCATCTTCGCCTGGTCGAGCGTGATGATGGACATGCGCCCCGTCTATGAATGGGGGATGCGGGCGGTCTTCGACTATCATTCGCCGGACAACTCTTACAGGTCGCTGCCGCGGCGTCCTGACGAAACGCCGCGCCTCGACTGGCGCGCGGCCCTGGCGACGGGCGAGCGGCTGATGGCGGCGGAGGCTTCAATCCACGGTTTCACGGTCGGGCAGCCGCTCGGCCTCTCCTACAGCCCGGAGTTTGGCGCCTATTTTTATGAGGTGCGGGGGAGCCGGGACATTTTCGAACGTGCGCCCAAGGGCGGCAGCACCGAAGTCATGTTCGACGGCGAGACGGGGGCTTTGGTGAAGCTTTTCCTGCCGACCGGCGAACGCGCGGGCGATACGGTCGAGGCCTGGCTCTACGCGCTGCACATGACGCGCGTCTTCGGCCGCGCCTATCAGATTTTCGTCTGCGGGCTCGGCTTTGCGATCACGATGCTCTCAATGACCGGCGCCTATATCTGGTGGCGCAAGCGCCAGGCGCGAAAATTTTCCGCGGGCCGCCGGTGGAGGCCGGTGCGCTGACGCATTTGCGATCGCAACGCCCTGAGGTTGCGGGCCCGTAGGCGCAGGGACGGGACACCGCCCGCCCTCACGCTTTCGGCGCGCCCGCCTGCTTGTACGGGTCGGCCCTGGCGAAGGCCTCGTTCTTTTCGCAGAGCGCGACAATGCGCTCGATGGTTGGAACGCCGGCGAGCGGGATTTTGAAAACCTTCATCACCGCCGGAATGCTGGCCAGACAAATGTCGGCGATGGTGATGCTGTCGCCATGGCAATAGGCGCCGGTCGCCGCTTCGCTGGCAAGGCGTTGCTCGACTGCGTCGAGCCCCGTCGTGACCCAGTGGGTCTGCCAGGCGCGCCAGGCCGCGTCGTCGAAACCGGCGGTGGCGGCGAGCTGGCGTCTGACGCGCGGCGTGATCAGCGGATGCGTGTCGGCGGCGAGCATCAGGGCGAGCGAGCGCACCCGCGCGCGGCCATGGGGATCGGCCGGCAGCAGGGGCGGCTCGGGGGCGATCTCGTCGAGAAATTCGAGGATCGCGAGCGATTGCGTCAGCGGCGCGTGGCCCGGCTCGACGAGGGCCGGCACCGCGCCGAGCGGATTGATGTTCAAAAATGCCTCGGAGCGATGCTCGCCCGCGTCGATATCGACGAAGCGCTCCTGCGCCGCCAGCCCTTTCAGATTGAGCGCGACGCGCACGCGATAGCCGGCGGAGGTGCGCCAGAAGGCGAAGAGTTCGAAAGGCCCGGCGCTCATGATGATCCTCGTTGGATTTCCGGCAAGGGATTCGTCCCTGAAACTCAGGGCTTGTGCTCCTCGCGCCATTTCCTGACGGCGGCGAGCGAATTCTCGATGTGTTTCTCCGCGCCGGAATCGGCGGTGACGGAAATTATCTTTCCGTCTGGCGAAATCACATAGGAAATGCGGTGGGCGAAGACCGGCGGCGCGCCGGGAATGGCGAAGGCCGCGTCATAGGCCTTGATGACCGAAAAATCAGGGTCCGCGCCGACCGGGAATTTATCGCGGCACTCCTTGCTCGAAAACTCGCGCTGGGTGTCGATATTGTCGCTCGAAAGGCCGATGACGCTCGCGCCCGCAGCGGCGAAATTGTCCATGTTCTCCGCAAAATCATGCGCCTCCACCGTGCAGACGCTGGTGAATGATTTGGGATAGAAATAGAGCACCACCGGTCCCTTTTTCAGCGCGTCGGCGAGGGAGAAGGTGAATGCCTCGCCGCCCAGCGCGGCCTGCACGGTGAAATCGGGCGCCGCGTCGCCGGGCTTCAGCGCGGCCATGGCGGCGGTGGCGAAAAGCCCAAGGAAAAAAGCAAGGATCAGTGTCGGGGACTTCACGAGGCGCGCATCCTTTTGTTTTGTCTCGTCTGGCGGCGAGGTCAAAAAGAAGGCCGCCGGCGACGCCGGCACTAGATCATGCGCTACCCGGAAAGATCAACGAACTTCGCGCGGCGGCGAAGCGAGAAGGCGCTGGACGCCCGCTCGCGCCAGGCGGAAAGGGCCAGCGCCGGCTTTTTTGCGCGGACGACACTGCGGGCGCGTCTTGAAATGCGCCCGCAGGCCGTCGGAAATTTTCAGGTGCTTAAATGCACGCGGATCTTTAACCAGCTAGCTGTTGCCAAGCTGTGCGGCATGGCACTTCAAGGCACGGATCTGGTCCCGCGACGTCTGCGTCGGAGAAGCCCCGAGGCGCTCGGTCCTCGGGAGCAGGCGTCTCAGGGGGGGAGAGGCGTTCGGGCGGCTGTTTCAGGGACAGGTGTCCCAGAAGCCGGTTCTGCGGCTGGCGTCGGTATAGTACCAGCAGAGGCCCGGCTGGGGCGGCGCCGAAGCCCAGGCCGCCGCGGCGGCGGCCGAGATCACGCCGATCGCGGCGCCTGCCGCGATCGCGCCGCCCGGCGGCCAGCGATAGCCAGGCCGCACCCAGGCGGCGCCGCCGCCATAATGCCGGCCGCCGCGATATGCGCCGCCGTGATAAGCGCCGCCGTGGCGGACGCCGCCATGATAGCCGCCGCCGCCATGATAGCCGCCATGGAAACCGCCGCCCCCGTGTCCGCCGCCATGGCCGCCGCGGACCTGCAGTCAGTTCGAGCGTGGATGACGATGCCGCCGGCGAGGGGCGCGACCGGCAGCGCTTGCGCGGCGCTCGCCGCGAACAGGAACGTGGCGGCGAGAACGGCGGGAGACTGGAAATTCTGGCGCATGAACGTCCTTTCAAAGCTTCGAAGAGCAGCGAAGGAAGTCCGCCGGCCTCAAAAAGCCCGCGTCATCCATGTTTAAGATGGCCCCCTGCCGGGGTCAAGAAAATGCGCTGGATCAAAGAGATCAGCCCTGTTCGACGCTGGGCTCCTCCTCGCGCACGCTCATGGCGTTGCCGCGCCAGACGAAATTATCAACGAACCAGGCGTCGAAATAGATCACCGGAAGCATGAGATCGCGCAGGATGAACATGAGCGGCATGCGCCAGGAGAAATGCCATCGGACGGCCGGGCGCGAGCAGAGTTTCGGGAAGATACCAGGCGAGCGCGACGGCGAGAACGGTCAAGGCGATGCTCCAGTCCATCGCATAGGCGCCATAGGCGGCGACGAGGCAGGGCAGGGCGGCGCCGGCGAAAATCTCGGGCGCGTAGAAGAGCGGAAAGGTCTTCCGCCGCATCCGGGCCCAGCGCACCTGGCGCATCCATACGTCGCGAAGGGGGCGCGGGCCGAGCGGTTGCTCGAACGGGCTGTCGACGAGATTGATGATCTTGCCCTGGCCGCGCACGAGCTTGGTCGAGGCGGCGTCTTCCGCGATCTCGGCGCCGAGCGCCCGGATGCCGCCGCCAGCCTCCATCACATCGCGCCGCCACAGCATGTTCTTGCCTTGCGCGAAGCCGCCGCTCGTCGCCTCGCCGGCATATTGCCAGCGCGCCTCGAAGGTGTTGAGAAAGGCGCATTCGAGTTCCGCCCAGATGTTTTGCGGACGCGAGCCAAGCGGCATCGAACAGACGAGCCCGGTCGTCGGCCCGAAATTCACCAGCATGCGCTGGATATAATCTATTGGCATCAAGACATTGGCGTCGGCGAGGATGATCCAGTCGTGCCGCGCCGCATCCCAGCCCCTGACGCAATTGTTCAGCTTCGGGTTCTGGCTGACTTTTTCGTCGCCGATGATGAGTTGCGCCGGAATGTGCTGATTCGCGGCGATGAGGCGCTGGACCACCGGAACGATCGGATCATGCGCGCGCGCGACGCAGAAAATCACTTCGTAGGCCGGATAATCGAGCCAAAAGCTCGATCCCAACGTCTCCTCGCAGAAATTGTCGAGGCCGCACACCGGGCGGACAATGCTGACCGCGGGCGCCTGTTCTGGCGCTGCGACAAGGCGGCGCGGCGGTCTTGCCCGCGCCATCGCAATGCCGATACTGAGGATATTGAGGCCAATAAGGACCCCGCAGAAAAAGGCAGCCGCGTAAATTGCCGTCATTTGCGCACTCCCGAGCCAGCCTTCCTTGAGGGGCGGCGAATAAGTCCAGTAACTCGCGGGACAGCACGATCGCTTCGGATGGAGTCGCTCACGCTGCTTATCTTGTTGTTATAATGGGCCATTATGTCCGAAAAGGCGGCGCCTCTCCGGGAACGTGTTTGAAGGTCAGGAAAACTATGCCGCATCCCATCGTCCGCTTCGCGCCTTCGCCAACCGGCGCCATCCACATTGGCAACGCACGAACGGCGTTATTGAATTTCCTCTATTCAAAAAAACATCATGGCGAATTCATTCTTCGCTTCGATGACACTGATGTGGAAAGATCGAAAGAAGAGTACGCGGAAGCGATTGAGGTCGATCTCGCCTGGCTCGGCGTCATCCCGGACCGCGTCTTGCGACAGTCGCGGCGAATCGCCTTTTATGACGAGGCGGTGCAGGCGCTGCGCGGCGCGGGTCGCCTCTATCCCTGCTATGAAAGCGCCGAGGAGCTTGACCGCAAGCGCAAGCGGCAGCAGGCGCGCGGCCTGCCGCCGGTCTATGACCGGGCCGCTCTGGCGCTGTCGGCGGCCGACCGCGCCAGCCTCGAGGCCGAGGGAAAAAGACCGCATTGGCGGTTCAGGCTTGAGCACAGAATCATCCGCTGGGACGACTGCGTGCGTGGCGAGAGCCATATTGATTCGGCCTCGCTGTCCGATCCGGTGCTGATTCGCGCGGATGGCAGCTATCTCTATACGCTGCCCTCGGTCGTCGACGATCTCGACCAGAAAGTCACGCTGATCATCCGCGGCGAGGATCACGTCACCAATACGGCGGTGCAGATCCAGCTTTTCGAGGCGCTTGGCGGCTCTGCGCCGCAGTTCGCGCATCACAATCTTCTGTCGTCCGCCAGCGGCGAAGGCCTTTCCAAGCGCACGGGCGCCCTGTCGATTGGCGGCCTGCGCGATCAGGGCATCGAGGCGCTCGCCGTCGCCGCGGCGGCGGTGCTGATCGGCTCGTCGAGCGCGCTGCACCCGGTCGCTTCTCTGGGCGAACTGATCGAATCGCTGGATCTGGCGCAGATTTCCCGAACGCAGACGCGCTTCGATCCGGCCGAACTCGCCGCTCTCTCCGCCCGCACCCTGCACGGGCTCGGTTTCGAGGCGGTGCGCGAGCGCCTCGCCGCGCATGACATCGCCGGCCATAAGGCGCAGCCGTTCTGGCTCGCGGTGCGCGGCAATCTCACGACCTTCCTCGATGTGATTCAATGGTGGCGCGTCATCGACGGCGAAATCGAAGCGCCGGCCGCGGCGGTCGATTCGGAACGCGACTATCTCGCCGAGGCCGCCGCCAGCCTGCCCGAAGAGCCCTGGGACGAGACGGTCTGGGCGGCCTGGACCTCAGCGCTCAAGGCGCGCACCGGCCGCAAGGGCAGGGCGCTGTTTCATCCTTTGCGCCTCGCCCTGACCGGGCAGGAGAACGGTCCGGAACTCGCTCTTCTGCTGCCGCTCATCGGCCGCCTCAAAGCGCTGGACCGACTGTCCGCACGACCCGTCTGACGCCGTCGGGGCCGACCACCTCCCGCGTCACGCCGGCGCTCCGGTTGGGCGCCCCGCCAGCGGCGGGCGCAGTCGGCGTTCCGGCGGCGGACGAGGGCTGCGCGCCAGCGGCGGCGGCGGCGCGATTGTCGGTCTTGGGCGCCGACAACTCGACTGATTTTTCCGGCGTCACGAGAATATCGGTCTTGCGCTCGCCGCCAAGGAGGCGATCCGCCCCGGCGAGCGCGTCGACCCAGGATTGCCCGGGCGGCTTGCAGGTGCAGGAGGCATCGAAGCTTTTCTGATATTTCAGGGCGTTGGGCATTTCCGAATAGGGTGCGTCGCCCTCCAGCGCGACAGCGGTTTCAATCTGGGTGTAGGGCGCGCGCGTATAAACGGCGACGGTCGCGTTGGGACAGAGCGCCTGGCAGAGACTGGTCAGAAACGCCGGATCGGCGCCGCGCGCCGAAATGCTCAAGGGGAAATAGCCGCCGTCGCAGGTGCGCACGCAGACCGCCTGCGATCCGCCATGCGCTTTCTGCTCTCTGATCGGTTTCCGGCGGAACGTCCTCGGTCGGCCCCTGCTGCGACGGCGGCGTCTCGGATGGCCCGGGAATGCCGAAAAGCTGTTCGAAAAACCCGCGTTGGCGCGGCGCCTGCTGCGGCTGATTTCTGCAATAGGCGTTAAATTTTGCGACGAGATCGGCGCGGGCCGCCGCGCGGTCGGCGGGGCTGCCTGCCGCCTGCAAGGCGCCGACCGCCGCCTGCATCTGCGTAATCTTGGCGTTGAGGCCAGGGCAGCGTCCGCCCGCCCCGCCGGAGAACGCGATCTCGGGCCGATCGCAGCCGAGGCCGCGCGCCGTAGCGATCGTCTGGCTCAGCTCAGCCATCTGCTGGCGCGAAGGGCCCGAGCCGCGGGCCGGACGGCCGCCGCCGCGATCAAGTTCGGCGATCTTGGCCTGCAGGCCGGCGCAATCATAGGTTTGCGCCAGCGCCAGCCGGCCGGGCAGGCCGGAAGCAAGCAGGCAGAAGGCGAAAATCGCCACCGCCGCGCGCAAGAGCCGCCGCCCGCATGGATTGGACAATTTGTGGAACCGCTGCGGTCGAACGCCGCGAAGGCGCGCCTTTATCATCAAAAGCCTATCGCACCTCTTGTCGCGCAAGCCTCAATCCCCGGAAAGCTTCTCCCGGGCGATCGCGCCGGGAAGGCCGCTCTGTCACGCATTCATGGTTTCACCATGGCCGGACTGCGCCCGGCTTCCAGTGCGGACGAGCTATTTAAAGCGTTCCGGCCCGATTGGCGATGCGTGAAGAACGATGGATCGGCGCAAGGCGGCTGCGGCCAATTTGGCGCCCCAATCGCGCTGAAAAGCGCAAATTTTCAAAACCTGGGGAGTTTTGCGCGCGTTTGCGCAGGCGGCATGAACGCGTTTTCCCCGCCAATTCTTTCGAGGTTCATTATTACATTTCAAACTTGCACGGAACGCCCGGCGAGCGGCGCAGGCTCGTCGTTGAGCACGGCGGGGCGCGGCGCGCGGTCGATGCTTCGGTCACGGCGTTCGATTGAGCGCGGGGAAGGCGTATCGCGCGGGCGGCGCCAGAGACTTATATATTATCGCCACAGGCGACAAAGAATGAGCCGGGTCCGATGTCGGAATGGCTCTCCCGGTCCGCCGCCAAATCCTCGGCAGGGCCGAACGCTTTCGAGGCTTTGAGCCCATGGGCCTCGCACCAGGCGTCGGCGACGATGGCGCCGCAGGCGGATTTCGTCGTCAGGCACTCCCCGAACCCATAGCCGTCTTCCGGCGGGATAATCAGCACATGGTCGCTCTCCGCCCGCGCCGGCGGGCCGAGGGCGAGGCCGAACGCAAAGAGAGCGAGCGCCCCGGCGATGAGGAAAAGCACGGCGCGAAACAGTTTCCGCCGGTCGAGGACGATCGCGGGCAGCGTGACGGACGACATGAAACTCTCGCGCTTTGCTGGGAATGCCTGAAGCTATTCTGTCAAATGCGCTTGAAAAAACCGTTAACCGGCGCAAACGGGCGCAATCCGGCTCAGGGCGGCCCGGAAAAACTTGACGCGGCGGCGGATCCTCGCGCATAAACGCGCGATGGCGCATGTGACCGGGCTTGACCGGAAACTCATTCTTTCCATTTGTATCCGCTAGCCTTGCCGCTGGCTGGAGCCGTCTTGTCCTCATAAGAGTTCAATCTCGACACCCCTAGTCAGCACAGGCTTTTGCAGTCCGCGCAGGCTCGAGGAAATTATGTCGTTGCGGCTCTATAATACATTGTCCCGCCGGAAAGAGGATTTCCAGCCGATCGATCCGGCCCTCGTGCGCGTCTACGCCTGCGGCCCGACGGTCTATGATCATCTTCATATCGGCAATGGCCGGATGCTGATCGTCTTCGATCTGCTGTTCCGCCTGCTGCGCCATGTCTATGGGCCGGACCATGTCCGCTACATCCGCAACATCACCGACGTCGACGACAAGATCAACGCGCGTGCGGCCGAGCGCGGCATCGACATTCGCGTGCTGACCGACGAGATGACGGCGATCTTTCACGAGGACGCCGCCGCGATCGGCTGCCTGCCGCCGACGCTGGAGCCCCGCGCGACCGATCATATCAATGAGATGATAGTCATCATTGAGAAGCTGGTCGCCGGTGGCAACGCCTATGTGGCGGCCGATGGCGCGCACGTCCTTTTCGACGTGCCGTCGATGGCGGACTATGGCCAGCTTTCGAAGCGCCCGCTTGACGAGATGATCGCGGGCGCGCGGGTCGAGGTCGCGGACTATAAGAAAAGCCCGATGGATTTCGTGCTGTGGAAGCCCTCGGCGGCGAACGAGCCCGGCTGGGATAGCCCGTGGGGACGCGGGCGCCCCGGCTGGCATATCGAGTGCTCGGCGATGAGCTGGAAATATCTCGGCGAGACCTTCGATATCCACGGCGGCGGCCTCGACCTCGTCTTTCCGCATCATGAGAACGAGATCGCGCAGACGCGCTGCGCCTTCGGCCATCAGGTGATGGCGAATTATTGGATGCACAACGGCTATCTACAGGTCGAAGGCGAGAAGATGTCGAAAAGCCTCGGCAATTTCGTGACGATCAGGGAATTGCTCGGCCGAATATTGGCCGGGCGATGTGCTTCGCTTTAGATGTTGAAAACACATTATCGCCAGCCGATCGATTGGCGGTCAGACGAGCTTTCAAGAAGCAGGGCAGACCTCTATTATTTTGCTACCACACTCGTAGAGATGGCGGCCGAAAACATATACCGTACTCCGGATTGGTCACTCGTCGATAGCGTATTGTTAGGTGCTTTGAAGGATGACTTAAACACACCTCTTGCTTTGGCTCGCCTTCGGGAGCTTGCCGAGAAAGCGAAGCATCGGCATGCAGACGCAGACGTATTCGCAGTGAATGCAGCCCTGCTAGGGCTGCAAAATCTTGATCGGCCACGGGTGTTTACAGATAGCTTCGTTTATTCAATTCCAGAGGAAAAGCAGAGCGTATATTTCGCGGTCCGCGATGATTTGATTCGCTTTAAAAACCTCAGCTCAAACAATATTCTGTCCGACGCCGAAGTCTATCGACGTAGGGCCGAAGCGGGTGGCATTTCTGCTGAAATGATCAATCTTGGCAATGATCACAGCGCCTACGATCGCGGGCGATTGCAAATAAAATTGCTAGGCGAAGATGACGTGCCGGTAGAGCAACGTATCGAGCGGTTGATCGAAGGCCCGGGCGGATGCACGAAAAGCAAAGAACTGGGCCGAATCCGATCGCATCCGAAAGAGCTGGACCGCATGGGCATCGTGCTCAAAGATAACAAGGACGGCACGACCAACCGGGTCCCAAACCATGAAGCAAAACAATGAACGCCAGCGCCGCCTTTCCGAAACCCACATTGCGGCCTTATCTGCCAGCAGATCTCGTCTCTGCTCGCGGAGATCAAACTCGCGGCCATCGAGGAGCTGACCGAAGAGGATTATGACGAGGCGCAAAGGCGCGCCTGGGCCGATCTCGCCGACGACGAGGCGGGCCTCGGAGAAACCTTGAAGAAGGGCCTGAGCCTCGTCGCTCTCATCGGCGGCGCGCCAGTCGGATTCATCGTGCTCGCCGATGGCGGCCTCATCGATCAGCTCTATGTGCATCCGGCCGTCGCCCGCACGGGCGTCGCCAGCGCGTTGCTCGACGCCATCGAGAAACTTGCCCGGGCGCGCAAGCTGGAGAGCCTTGTGGTGGATGCGAGCGATACGGCGAAGCCCCTCTTCGACAAGTTCGGCTTCACCGCCGAGCGCCGCAACACAATTCCGGTCGAGGATGTCTGGCTCGGCAATACGCGCATGAAGAAGAAGTTGTCGCCATGAGCAAAGAACGCCTCACCCTTTTCGACACCACGCTGCGCGATGGCGCGCAGACGACGGGCGTCGATTTTTCGCTGGCCGACAAACGCCATATCGCGTCGATGCTGGACGGTCTCGGGATAGATTACATCGAGGGCGGCTATCCGGGCGCCAATCCGGCCGACACGGCTTTTTTCGCGGAGCGCCCGAAATTCACGCATGCGCGCTTCGCGGCTTTCGGCATGGTGAAGCGCGCCGGCCGTTCGGTGGAGAATGATCCGGGGCTTGCGAACCTCTTCGAGGCTGACGCCGACGCCATCACCTTCGTCGCCAAGGCGTGGGATTATCACGTGCGCGTCGCGCTGAACTCGACGCTGGAGGACAATCTCGACGCCATCCGGCAGTCGATCGCGGCGGCGCGCGCGCGGGGCCGCGAGGTGATCCTCGATTGCGAGCATTTCTTCGACGGGTTCAAGGGCAATGAGGCCTATGCCCTCAGCGTCGCCGAGGCCGCCTTCGAGTCCGGCGCGCGCTGGATCGTGCTTTGCGACACCAATGGCGGCACGCTGCCGCATGAGGTCGAGCGCATCGTCGCGGCGGTGGTGGGACGCGTGCCTGGCGGCCGGCTCGGCATCCACGCCCATAATGACACCGAAAACGCCGTGGCGAATTCGCTTGCGGCGGTGCGCGCGGGCGTGCGGCAGATCCAGGGGACGCTGAACGGACTTGGCGAGCGCTGCGGCAACGCCAATCTCACCTCGCTCATCCCGACGCTTCTCCTGAAGCCGGATTTCGCCAATGTCTTCGAGATCGGCGTGCCGCTCGAAAAGCTGAGTAGCCTCACCAAAGTCAGCCACACGCTCGATGAATTGCTCAATCGCGCGCCCGATCGGCATGCGCCTTATGTCGGCGCGTCGGCCTTTGCGACAAAGGCGGGAATTCACGCCTCCGCGGTGATGAAGGAGCCGAAGACCTATGAGCATGTCGCGCCGGAGTCCGTCGGCAACAAGCGCCGGTTGCTCGTCTCGGATCAGGCCGGCAAGTCGAATATCCTCGCCGAGCTGGAGCGCATCGGCGTCCAGCTCGACAAGGATGACGCGCGCCTCACGCGCCTGCTGGAGGAGGTCAAAGACAAGGAGGCGCAGGGCTACGCCTATGAGGGCGCCGACGCCTCTTTCGAATTGCTGGCGCGGCGCGTGCTGGGCGAGGTTCCCGATTTCTTCGAGGTCGAGCGCTTTCGCGTCGACGTCGAGCGGCGCCACAATGCGCAGGGCGATCTCGTCTCCGTCTCGGAGGCGGTCGTCAAGGTCAGGATCGACGGCGAAAGCTCGATCTCGGCCGCCGAGGGGATCGGGCCGATCAACGCCCTCGATCTCGCCCTGCGCAAGGATCTCGGCAAATATCAGCGCTTCATCGACGATCTTGAACTCGTCGATTATCGCGTGCGCGTATTCCAGGGCGGCACCGATGCGGTGACGCGGGTGCTGATCGAGTTCGCCGATGATTCAGGCGAGAACTGGACGACGGTCGGCGTCTCGGCCAATATCATCGACGCCTCGTTCCAGGCGCTGACCGACGCCATCACCTACAAGCTTTTGAAAGCCGGGGCCTGAAAGCGAGAGGCGCTTGTCCGCGCCTCTCATGCGCGCCGGAATGGGGGCCGCTGCGCGATCGGCAATCGCCAGACGTGGGCGCATTCACACTCTGTTCTTCAGCCAATTCCCGTAAGCGCGCATCATTTCGTCCGGATGGCGCAGGCAAATCGCCCCTTCAAGGAGCTCTCCTTTCAGGAGCAGCTCTTCGAATTCGCCTTCGCCGTTCCCGGGTCGCGCGTCGAGCTTCTCTCTCTCGACGGCGTGAAGCGTCTCGTACAGTTCTTCATCGGTCATCGCCGGGAGGGACGCCTTGAACGCTTCGATGCGCGCTCCAAGCTCCTCTGATCCTGTCATATAGGGCCTCACAATCGCTTCCCCCCGCTTCCGTTTCTCGCACGCTTGGTTAAATCGCTTCCGGCGGCGACGGCAAGCGGAATTATCCGGTTCTATCCGAATTTACCGCGTGTCGAAATGGAACCAGATCGCATGGGGATCGCCTGCCGGCGGCGCGGGAAAGGGGGCCGCCCGGCGCACGGCGTTGAGAGCGGCGGCGTCGAGGTCCGGCCGTCCGCTCGCCCGATAGATCGCCTGATGCGTGAGATTGCCTCTTTCATCGACGTAGAAAGCGACGATCCCCTCCATCTGCTGATGCAATTCCATAACCCCGGGCGGGTAATGGAACTGGCGCATGATCAGGCCGAAAAAATCGACAGATAGGTCGTCTTCGCCGTTCCGCCGCCGACCGGCGAGGGCCGCGCGGCCGAGCCGAGGTGATAGTCGGGCGTCGGAACGAGCGCTGCGAGCTGGTCCGACACGGTGGTCTTATTCGCCTTCGTCGTGGGCGCCTTGCTGATGACCGGCGCTTTCTTTTCGGTCGGCTTCTTGTCCGGCGCGATTTCCGCCTTGTCGAGCGGCTCGGCGTCCGGATTGTTGTCGGCCGGCTTGGCCGGAGCGTCCTCCTGCGGCGCCTGGACCTGCGCGTTCGCCGTCGCTTCCGGCGGCTTGGGCGGCGCCGGCGTCTGTGCGCTTTGCTCTGTTGGTTTCGCCTGCCGCTGCGCCTGCGTTTCCTTGTCTGGCGCTTCGCGCTCGATCGTCTCCTTATTGGCCTCGCGCGGCGCGTCGAAGGCGGGTTTTTCGTCCTCCACCATCTTCTGCTTCGGCTGGGGCTTTTTTTGCTCTGGCGGCGGTGGAGGGGGCGGCGCCGGCGGTTCGACCTGAGGCAGGGGAATTTGCTGTACGAGTTCGACCGGGATTTCCTCGGGCTGCGCGAGCTTTTCAGCCGTTTGGTTCTGGTAGATCAGGACTGCGACGAGCAGGGCGTGCGCGATGAGGCAGGCGGCCAGAATCAGAACGAAACGGCGACGCGGCGAATCCGGCGCAGTTTCGTTCGGCGCAATCAGATGGTCATCTGTTTCCGCCTTGAGGGTCATTTCGTCGATCGAAAGGTCGTGCGTCACCCTGCACCGCGATCAAAACAGGCGATCGCTCCTGATAAATCCATGAAACACAATGATTTACAACCGCGGATCGATCGTCTCCCTCCGCATTCCGAGGAGATCGGTCCGGGCCGCGGCGGTCTCTATCATCGGCACCACGTCCTCGATTTTCTCGGCGACGAGATAGCGGACCTCGAACGAGGGCTGAATGAAGCGCCGCTCGCGCATATGCGCGAAAAGGTCGAGGAGCGGCTGCCAGAAGCCGCCGATATCGGCGATCACGACGGGTTTCGTGTGACGCTCAAGCTGAACCCAGGTCAATTGCTCGACAAGCTCCTCCAGCGTGCCGATGCCGCCCGGCAGCGCGACGAAAGCGTCGGCGCGCTCGAACATCAGGCGTTTGCGCGTATGCATGTCCGGGACGATGATGGTTTCCTGAATTTCCGGCAGAAGCTTGTCCCTGCGGTGCAGAAAATCAGGAATGATTCCCGTCACGACGCCGCCGGCGGAGAGCGCCGCGCGCGCGATTGCGCCCATGAGGCCATTGCCGCCGCCGCCGTAGACCAGGCCGATGCCCGCCGTCGCGATGGCGAGCCCAAGGCTTCGCGCCGCGGCTTCATAGGCGGGCTCGACGCCGGCGCCCGAACCGCAATAGACGCAAATCGATTTGATGCGGCGGGCGCTTACTTCGGCGCGGGCTGGGTGGGAGGACAATATTTCGTGCATTGGCCTCTTTCATGGCCTCGATTACGGCCTCGTTGTGGCCTGCGATCCCGCGAGGGTCAACCCCTCGCGGGTGGCGCGCCTGCGTCACAATCCTGAGACCGCCGGCAGGAGCTTGCCGACGAAGCTCGCCAAAAACCCGGCGATGGCATGTGCGTTTGAGCGTCGCTCCCCCTATATAGACCTTATTGCATCGGACTCGCGCAGGAGTAATCGGCGGCTTTGACCATTCCCCAGCAATCCGGCGAAATGACCGGACCGCCGCCTGAAAAAACAGCGCAGGGCCTTCTGAATCTGGCCGCGCGGGCGCCGGCGCGCGCGCAATTCGCCGCCATGATGCGGCGTCTTTGGCCTTACATCTGGCCCGCGCACCGCCTCGATCTGAAACGCCGGATCTATGCCGCCTTCGCGTTTTTGCTGGCGGCCAAGCTCGTCACCATTGCGGTGCCGTTTTCGTTCAAATGGGCCACCGACGCGCTGGTTTCCCCGGAGCAGCCGCCGATTTACGGCGTTTTGGCCGGACCGCTGGCCCTGACCCTCGTCTATGGGGCGCTGCGCATCGCGATGGCGCTGTTCACGCAAGGGCGCGACGCTATTTTCGCCGACGTCGCGATGCACGCCGTGCGGCGTCTCGCGAGCGATGTGTTCGAGCATCTGCATCTTCTGTCGCTGCGGTTCCACCTCGAACGCAAGACTGGCGGCCTGACGCGCGTGCTCGAGCGCGGCCGCAACTCGATCGAGACGATCGTGCGCACCTCGATGCTGACGGCGGTTCCGACCCTCATCGAGTTCTGCCTGATCCTCGTCGTTCTCATGGTTCAGTTCGACTGGCGCTACGTCGCTGCGGTGACGGTGATGATCGCCGCCTATCTCGCCTTCACCTTTGCGGCCACCAACTGGCGCATCGGCATCAGGCGCGCCATGAACGAGAGCGACACGGACGCCAACACCAAGGCGATCGACAGCCTCCTGAATTTCGAGACAGTGAAATATTTTAACGCCGAGGAGCGCGAAAAGCAGCGTTACGACGCCTCGATGTCGCGTTATGAGCGGATGAGCGTCAAGACTTACACGTCGCTCGCCTGGCTGAACGCCGGACAGGCGGTGATCTTCACGATCGGCCTCACCGGCGTGATGATGATGAGCATCGCAGGCGTCGCGCGCGGCGCCAATACGGTCGGCGATTTCGTTCTCGTCAACGCCATGATGATCCAGCTCTATCAGCCATTGAGCTATCTTGGCATGGTCTATCGCGAATTGCGCCAGTCGACGATCGACATCGAAATGATGTTCGACATCATGGCGCAAAATCCGGAGGTGAAGGACCGGCCCGGCGCGCGTGCGCTGAAAGTTGGCCGCGGCGACATCCGTTTCGAGAACGTGTTCTTCTTCTATGATCCGCGCCGGCCTATCCTCAAGGGCCTCAGCTTCGAGATCGCGGCCGGCAAGACGGTCGCCATCGTCGGCGCGTCGGGCGCAGGAAAATCGACCATCGCGCGGCTGCTGTTCCGTTTCTACGAACCGCAAAAGGGGCGCATCCTGATCGATGGCCAGGACATCGCCGGCGTGACGCAGGTCTCGCTGCGTTCGGCGATCGGCATCGTTCCGCAGGATACGGTGCTGTTCAATGATTCGATCGCCTACAACATTCGCTATGGCCGCGACGGCGCCGGAGACGCAGAGGTGCGGGAGGCCGCGCGCCTCGCGCAGATCGACCGCTTCATCGAAGACGCGCCGGGCGCCTATGACGCGCAGGTCGGCGAGCGGGGCCTCAAACTCTCCGGCGGCGAAAAGCAGCGCGTCGCCATCGCCCGCACGATTTTGAAAAATCCGCCGATCCTCATTCTCGACGAAGCGACGTCGGCGCTGGATTCCTTCACCGAGCGCGACATCCAGGACGCGCTCGACCGCGTCGCGCGGGGCCGCACCACGCTCGTCATCGCCCATCGCCTCGCCACCGTCGTCAACGCCGATGAAATCATCGTGCTCGACAAGGGCGCCATCATCGAGCGCGGCTCGCATGAGGAATTGCTGGCGCGGCGCGGAACCTACGCCGCGATGTGGAGCCGGCAGTATGAAATCCGCAAAGCCGAGGAGGTCTTGCGGCGCGCCGCGCTCGCCGATGGCGAAACGGTCAGCATCGGCGTCGCGCCCGTCGATGGCGAGGAGGACGTCTCCATCGAAGGTCTCGACCGCCCGCGAAACAACTCCGCCGCCGCCTGACCGCGCTTTTGATTTTGCCCGCCAATGTGCGAAAAGGCGTCCGCCGGTTTCCGCCTTGCGCAAAGACAGGACGCTTCATGTCGATCATTGATTCCATTCGCAGGCAGGCGACGCCGATTCACCCGGAAGGCTATATTTTCATCGCCGGCTTCGCGGTCGCGGCGCTGATCCTTGGGTCCTTCATCGGCCCGCTCGGCTGGATCGGCGCCATCGCTACGGCCTGGTGCGCCTATTTTTTCCGCGACCCGGTGCGCGCGACGCCGCAGGATGACGCCCTTGTCGTGTCGCCCGCCGACGGCGCGATATCGTCCGTCGGCTTCTTCGTGCCGCCGCCGGAGCTCGGCCTTGGCGTCGAGCCGATGCAGCGCATCAGCGTTTTCATGTCGGTGTTCGACTGCCACGTCAATCGCGCCCCCGTCGCCGGCCGGATCGTCAAGATCGCCTACAAGCCGGGCCTGTTCCTCAACGCCGATCTCGACAAAGCGAGCGAGGATAATGAGCGCAACGGCATCGTGATCGAGACCGCCGCCGGACGTTTCGGCGTCGTGCAGATCGCCGGCCTGATCGCGCGGCGCATCGTCTGCTTCGTGCGTTCGGGCGAGGCCGTCGCCGCCGGCGATCGGCTCGGGTTGATTCGCTTTGGCTCGCGCGTTGACGTCTACCTTCCGGTCGCGGCGCGCCCGCTGGTGACCCTTGGCTCAAGGGCGGTCGCGGGGGAGACTGTCCTTGCGGAACTGCGCTCCAGCGCGCCAAAGCGGATCTTCAAGGCGAGCTAGCCGGAAGCGGCCGGCTGCGAGGATCAGCCGCGCCGGAGGCTTCCCATTCCGGTTGCGCCGCGGCGCCTCAATCGGTACAAACGCCCAGGCGTTAGCCGCCGGAGCCGCATCGCCGACGCGATAGGGGCGCACGCGGTCGAAGCGCGCGATGCGAGGCTGCGAGCTTCGTTCGAACCGCCCACCTTTTGGAACATCCATGGCGACGCCCCCGTTTGCGGATTATCTCGTCGAGCGCCGGCTTTTGCGGCGCCGGCTGTCCTTCTGGCGCGTCGCCGCTTTCGTAGCTGTGGCGACGGGCGTCGTCATCCTCGGCCTGCGCCTCTTCGGCGCGGACGGGGCGCTGAACTTTACGCCCCATATCGCGCGCCTGACCATCAAAGGTTTCATCTCCGGCGATCGCGAAACGCTGAAGCTGATTTCGAAGCTGGAGGATTCAAAAGCGGCGGCGGTTCTGATCTCGATCGACAGCCCCGGCGGCACGACGACCGGCGCGGAGCGGCTCTACGAAGCGATCGGCCGACTGTCCGCCAAGAAGCCGACGGTCGCCGTCGTTGGAACGCTCGCCGCCTCGGGCGGCTATATCGCCGCGCTCGGCGCCGATCAGATCGTCGCCCAGGGCAATTCGCTCGTCGGATCCATCGGCGTTCTGGTCGAATACCCTAACTTCGCCAAATTGCTCGATATAATCGGCGTGAAAGTGGAGGATGTGAAATCTTCGCCGCTGAAAGCCTCGCCGAACGGTTTTGAGCCGACGACGCCGGAGGCGCGCGCCGCGCTCGCCTCGATCGTCGACGACAGCTACGCCTGGTTCAAGGATCTCGTGAAGCGACGGCGCGGGTTGAGCGATGCGCAACTCGCCGCCGTGGATGACGGCCGGGTCTTCACGGGCCGTCAGGGCATCGGCCTTCACCTTGTCGACCGGCTCGGCGGCGAGCGGGAGGCGATTGCGTGGCTGGAGCGGGAGAAATCGGTGCCGAAGGGGCTCAAGGTTCGCGACTGGAAAGCGTCGACCTCGGCGGCGCGTCTTGGCATTTTCAGCCTCGCAGCGCGCGGCGCCGCTCTTTTTCATCTTGACGGGTTGAGCGCACTGCTTGCGCGGGGGGGCGAATATGCCGACGCTCCCGTTCTTGACGGTCTTGTCTCGATTTGGCAGGTTAACGGCGCAAATTGACCGGCCAGAGCATGCGCGCCGCAGCGAGCGCCGGATTGCGAGCAGATTATGCGATAAAACAAAAAGTTAGAGCTATTTTTCGATTCCATGGGATTGGAAAATGCTCTAGGTCTGTAGGGCGTGGACGGTCGAGGGGAAACGAACGCGCCGCCGCTGTTTTTTGAAGTGAAATTTTCTCTTGGTTCTCTTTAGAACCTCTCTTGGTTCTCTTTGAACCAAAGTCATTGTCGTGGGCGGGGCGTATGATTAAATCCGAACTCGTGCAGCGTATCGCCGATCGAAATCCGCATCTTTACTTGCGTGACGTGGAAAAAATCGTAAATGCGATACTTGATGAAATCACCAGCGCGCTGGCGCGCGGAGACCGGGTGGAGCTACGCGGATTCGGGGCCTTCTCGGTGAAGCACCGGGACGCCAGAGTAGGGCGCAATCCGCGTACGGGCGCGCATGTTTCCGTCGATGAGAAGGCAGTGCCGTTTTTCAAGACCGGCAAGGAAATGCGCGAACGGCTTAACGACGGCTTCGACGGCTGAACGGCGAAGCGACCTGAGTTTGGCGTCGACTTGACCTGGTCGAATTTGCCTTGAAGCGCGCCGGCGGCGCGCGAACCTCCTCGGCGGATAAGATGAAGACATTTTTGAAGTGGTTGTTTCTTCTCCCGCTCTTCGGCATCGGCGCGGCGATCGCGCTCGCCAATCGACAGGAAGCGACGATCTATTTCGATCCCTTCCCGGGCGGCGGCGCCGATGCGCCGCAGCTCAGCGTGACTCAGCCCTTCTTCCTCATCCTTTTCGCCACCTTGATGGCAGGCGCCCTTATCGGCGGCGTCGCCACCTGGCTCGGCCAAGGCACGCACCGGCGCGCCGCCCGGCGCACCCGCGCGGAGTTGCGGCGCCTCAACGCCGAGCGCACGCGGCAGAATTTGCACCCCGCCATCGAGAACCGCAAAGGCGCCTGAGCGCCTTTCCGCGCAGGCGCTGAATTCATCGATCCTTGAGGACGGCTTTGCGTTTTGGCCGGCCGCCAGCGGCAGCCTCTTCAAAAGATGGCGGTCGTCTTTCGCGATGAAAGTGGGGCAGGGCCCTTCATGAGCACTCTCGTCAAGATCTGCGGGCTAAAGACGCTCGAAGCGGTTGACGCGGCGGCCAAGGCCGGCGCCGACATGGTTGGCTTTGTCGTCTTCGACAGGAGCCCGCGCCATGTCTCTCTCGACGAGGTGGCGAGCCTTGGCGCGCGCGTTCCCGCCGGCGCGGCGAAAGTCCTGCTGACGGTCGATGCGGACGACGCCTCGCTCGCGGCCGCGATAGCGGCGCTTGATCCGGCGTTCCTGCAATTGCACGGGGCGGAGACGCCCGAGCGCGTGGCGGCTATCCGCGCCGGTTTCGGCGTCAAGGTCATCAAGGTGATCGCCGTCGGCGAGCGCCGCGATCTCGATCTCATCCGCCGTTACGACGACATCGCCGATATGCTGCTGTTCGATGCGCGTCCGCCTTCCGGCGCCTGCCCGCCCGGGCGGCAATGGCTTGGGTTTCGACTGGTCGCTTCTCGCCGGACTCGCGACGAAAAAGCCCTGGCTGCTCGCTGGCGGCCTCACCGCCGGAAACGTCGCGCAGGCGCTGCGCGAGACCGGCGCGCCGGGCGTCGACGTCTCCTCCGGCGTCGAAAACGCCCCCGGCGTCAAGGACAAGGACAAAATCGCCGAGTTCGTTGCGATGGTCCGCGCGGCGCGGCGGGAAAAACTTGGCCGCGCGCGGGCAAGCGTTTAAACCAGATTTTCCCGCGAAGGGCGGGCGGCCCTGTCCGGCAATAAAGGCGCATCATGATGCAGGCGGCATTGGCCCCAAATCTGAATTCCTATCGCAGCGGTCCCGACGAACGCGGCCATTTCGGCCTGTTCGGCGGGCGCTTCGTCGCCGAAACCCTGATGCCGCTGATCCTCGACCTCGAGCGTCACTATGAAGCGGCGAAGCTCGACCCATCGTTCAAGGCCGAACTCGACGGTCTGCTGACGCATTATGTCGGGCGCCCGAGCCCGCTCTATTACGCCGAACGGCTGACCGAGCATTTGCGCCAGAAGGCGGCGGCGTCGGGCGCTCCGGGCGGGGCGAAAATCTATTTCAAGCGCGAGGAGCTGAACCACACCGGCGCGCACAAGATCAATAATGTGCTGGGGCAGATCCTTCTCGCGCGGCGCATGGGCAAGACGCGCATCATCGCCGAGACGGGCGCCGGGCAGCATGGCGTCGCGACCGCCACGGCTTGCGCGCGGTTCGGCCTCGATTGCGTCGTCTATATGGGCTCGGTCGACGTCGAGCGGCAAAAGCCGAACGTATTCCGCATGAAGCTGCTCGGCGCCAAGGTGGTGCCGGTCGAGTCGGGCGCGAAGACTCTGAAGGACGCTATGAACGAGGCGCTGCGCGACTGGGTCACCAATGTCGCCGACACGTTCTATTGCATCGGCACGGCGGCGGGGCCGCACCCCTATCCGGCCATGGTGCGCGATTTCCAGTGCATCATCGGCGAGGAGACGAAGCAGCAGATGCATCAGGCCGAAGGGCGGCTGCCGGATTCGCTGTTCGCCTGCATCGGCGGCGGCTCCAACGCCATCGGCCTGTTCCATCCATTCCTCGATGATCCGTCTGTCGAGATCTACGGCGTCGAGGCGGCCGGTTTCGGGCTCCACGACAAGCACGCCGCCTCGCTTGCCGGCGGGCGCCCCGGCGTTCTGCATGGCAATCGCACCTATCTTCTGATGGATGCCGATGGACAGATCGAGGAAGGCCATTCGATCTCGGCCGGGCTCGATTATCCGGGCATCGGCCCGGAGCATTCCTGGCTGAAGGAGAGCGGCCGCGTCACCTATCTTTCAGCCACCGACGACGAGGCGCTGGCCGCGTTTCAGCAATGTGCGCGGCTTGAGGGCATCATCCCGGCGCTGGAGCCAGCGCATGCGCTGGCGAAAGTCGCCGACATCGCGCCGCAAAAGCCGCAGGATCATCTGATGGTGGTGAACATCTCGGGCCGCGGCGACAAGGACATTTTCACCGTCGCCGACCATTTAGGCGGGATGTGATCCACGCGGGGCGTGATGAACGCCGCGTTCAGACGCCCCGCGCGGCGTCCGTTCGCGACGCGAGCGCGGAAAACAGCGCATCGTCCTCATTCTCCGTGACATTCGGCGTCGTCAGCAGGGCATCGCCATAGAAGATAGAATTGGCGCCGGCGACCATGCAGAGGATCTGCGCCTCGCGCGAGAGCGCCGAGCGGCCGGCCGACAGCCGCACGCGCGCGGCCGGCAGCACGATGCGCGCGGTGGCGATCATGCGCACGAATTCGAGCGGATCGATGCGCTCGCGGTCGCCAAGCGGCGTGCCTTCGATCGGCGCCAGCGCATTGATCGGCACGCTTTCGGGATGCGGATCGAAAGCCGCCAGCACTTTCAGCATGGCGGCGCGATCCCTGACGCTCTCGCCCATGCCGAGAATGCCGCCGCAGCACATTTCAATTCCCGCGCCGCGCACCGCCTTCAACGTGTCAAGCCGGTCCTCATAGGTCCGCGTCGTCACGATTTTCTCGTAATAGTCAGGCCCTGTATCGAGGTTGTGATTATAGGCGGTCAGACCCGCCTCCTTGAGGCGTCCCGCCTGCGCAGCATTGAGCATGCCGAGCGTGACGCAGGCCTCCATGCCAAGGGCGCGCACGCCGCGCACCATGTCGAGCACGGAATCGAACTGCGCGCCGTCGCGCACATTGCGCCAGGCGGCGCCCATGCAGAACCGGTCGGCGCCGGCGTCCTTCGCGCGCGCCGCGACGGCGAGCACTTCGTCCGTCTGCATCATGTTGATGCGATCGAGATGGACTTCCTTGTGATGCGCCGACTGTGAGCAATAGCCGCAATCTTCCGGGCAGCCTCCCGTCTTGATGCTGAGCAGGCTCGCCTTCTGGACGTCGTTGACGTCATGAAATTCGCGATGGACGGCGTTCGCGCGCGCGATCAGATCGAGCAGCGGGGCGTCGTGGATGGCGAGGATTTCATCGAGCGTCCAGTCATGCCGGGCAAAGGCGCCGTTATGTGTCATGCATTCGCTTTCAAAAGGTCAAAAGGCGTCGCCGCCGTTCTCGCGGCGCGCGTCATTCGCGGGGCAAAATGGACCGCGCGCGGCTTTTTGGCAATCGGCGCGCGGGAGATCCCGCAGCACTGCTTCGCAACGCGATGCAGCTTTAGCGCCTGAACCGGCCGCGCTCGCGTCAAATTCGTTGCGAGCCTTGCGAAATGCGCAGCGATGCGCATCTCTTGGTGGCCGGCGTCCTCTCGCGGCTCTGTTCAAAGGAAAGTGCATGCGCCTCCTGATTGCGATTTTCCTGCCCTGGCTCCTGTTTTTCACCATCGGGCGCCCGTTCGCCGGGATCGCCTGCCTCATTTTGCAGATAACGCTGGTCGGCTGGATTCCGGCGGCGCTTTGGGCGGTCTACGCTTTGAGCCAGTTCAGGACCGACGAAAAGATCCGCGCGCTTCGCGGCTGGTGAGCGGCGTTCGCTCCACCCGAATTTCCACTGAAAGGTTGAACGTGCTCGATGCTGCCATGGCCGCGGCCGCCCAGATTTTTACGCCGCCGTTTCGCAAGGTTCTCTGGAAGACGCTTGCCCTGACGCTGGCGCTGCTCGCGCTCGCCTGGGTCGGTCTGGAAAAACTGATCGTCGCCCTGCTCGCCCTGCCGATCGCCGCGCCCTATCCCTGGGTCACGACGGTGCTGACGATCATTGGCGGAGTCGGGCTCGTCATCGGCCTCGCTTTCCTCGTGACGCCGGTCTCGTTCATCGTTGCGGGCCTTTTCTTCGACGAGCTTGCCGAGCATGTCGAAATCGAGCTTGATCCCGCCGGGGCGGGGCGGGCGATGCCGCTTGGCGACGCCGCCTGGGTCGCGGTGCAATTCGCCGCCGTCGCGCTCGTCGTCAATCTCGTCGCGCTGCTGCTGCTGTTCGTGCCCGGCGTCAACGCGCTCGCCTTCTTCGGAGCGAACGCATACTTGTTTGGTCGCGGCTATTTCGAGCTTGCCGCCCTGCGCCACCTCCCGGCGCCCGAGGTCGCGCGCCTGCGCAGGGCCAATGAACTGCAACTCTTCGTCGCGGGGCTGGTCATGGCCGGGATGCTGGCCGTTCCCTTCGTCAACCTGCTTACGCCGCTATTCGGAACCGCCTTCATAGTGCGCATCGCAAGAGGCATTCTGGTGCGAAGCGGCTACCGGGCGACTGTTTGACTAAGGAGAGATCCGGGCCGATCTCTCCAGTCTGAAAACGGCGTAGAATTGCAGTACGGCAAATGACCAGGGGCCCGATGGTTTTGCCGAGATCACGCTGATAGAGGCCGATGAACCCGTCGACGAGCTGAACAAGTCCGGCGAGCGCGCCAAGAACGAGCAATGCGGTCGTCGAGCGCTTATAGATGGCGAGCAGCGCCGCCAAGGCCAAGGGAAGGGTTCGGGCCGCCGCATACATTGCGAAGATGAACGAGGCTTCGCTTGGCGGGTCGCGGGCCGGCAACAGAGCCGCTGGCGCAATCAGCCCGGCGACCGAGAAGCCGCTCGCGATGACGACATTCGCGGCGGTGACGATCGAGGCGAGCCGCACGGCCTTCGCTTTTGAGGTTGGAACTCCCTGACGCATTGCCGATCAGGCGAAGCGCCGGTCTGCGAAGAGGCCGGTCGCGCGATAGCGGGCGAGATAGGTCGGCGCGAAGGCCTCGAATGATTCGGGCGTGATGCCGAGGCCCTCCAGGGTGCGCCCTTCGGCCTTGGCGGCGTCCGAGACGACATTGTCGGTCCTGAGGAGTTCGACCTGATCGCGCGTGATGGCGAAGGTTTGCGGATAGAGGCCGAAGGAGAGCTTCGTCGCCGCTTCGCTGATCAATCCGATCAGTTTCGCCTGTCCGAAAGAGATGGGCGTCAAGGGCCGCTTGCGCCCGGTCGTCTTCAGGACGAATTCCATGATGCGCCGCAGGGTGGCGACTTCCGGACCGCCCAGCTCATAAATGCTGCCCGCCGTTGCCCCGCCGCCGACGGCGAGCGCCGCGGCCTTCGCCACGTCGCCGACGAAGACCGGCTGCAGCTTCGTCCCGCCGCCGCCGATGAGAGGCAAGGCGGGAAGGTAGCGCGCCATCGCGGCGAAGCGATTGAAAAACTGATCCTCGGGGCCGAACACGACCGAAGGGCGTAGCACGATGGCGCCGGGGAACGCCGCCTGCACCAGCGCTTCTCCCCGCGCCTTGCTGCGGGCGTAGGCCGACGCGCTGCCGGCGTCCGCGCCGATCGCCGAAAGCTGCACGAAGGCGCTGGCGCCAGCGGCCCTGGCCGCTTTGGCGAGGGCCTCGGCGCCTTCCGCCTGCACCGAATCGAAGGTCTGCGCGCCGGTCTCGCTGAGGATGCCGACGAGATTGACGACCACGTCCGCGTCGCGCAGCGCATGGACGATGGAATCGGGAAAGCGCAGATTGGCCTGGACCGCGTGGATCTGGCCGACTTTTCCGAGCGGCTGCAGATGAAAGGCGAGATCGGGGCGGCGCGAGGCGACCCTGACTCGCCAGCCGTCGCGCGCGAGCGCCCGCACCACATGCCGGCCAATGAAACCCGAACCGCCGAACAGCGTTACAAGCCGGCCTGTTTTCACCAAAGCATCCGCCATTTCGCTCGTCCCCAATGGTTTGAAGGCCCAGCCGTTGTAAGGTTGAAGCCGCCCGCTGTACAGGCGGAAGGCGCTTTGCTTTTGCGTCATATCGGCCGGGGGCTAAGGCGCGGCCGCCTCGATTTTCGCGACGGGCGGCGGATCCCACTTGCCGACGAGAACCTCGTTGCGCGGCGAATAGAGGCGCATGGTCAGGTTGAAGGCGCCCTGCGGCGCCGGCAGCCAGTTGGCTTCATGCGCTGCGCCGGGGTTTTCGTTCTGGAAATAAAGATCGAGCGATCCGTCGGCATTATAGACAAACGGCATCCAGGAACTGACCGCCTGCCGGTTGAGGCCGTTCGGATAGGCGTTGCCGGCGGGGTCGTAGAGCGTGATCGACCAGAAGGCGTCGACCGGGGGCAGGTCGGCCTTGTCGAAATGGATGGCATATTTATTTGCGCCGTCGAGCGGCTTGCCTGATTTGTCGAACAGATTGAGCGGATAGAGCGCGTCTTCGGGCAAATTCGCGCCGAGCCCCACCTGGGAGACGATCGCCCGCTTCAGATAGTAATTGCCGTAGACGCCCATCGTGTCGGTGTTCATCGACCAGCCATTGGCGACGCGGGCGAGGGTTGGAACCTTCCAGTTCATCAGCGCCTGGGCGTCCGCCGGCGCGCTTTCCAGCGCCTTGGCGATCTGCGGATCAAGCGCGGCGAGGCTGAACGGCTTGCCGGGCTCGATGCCGATCTTCTTCATATCGGCGAGGATCGGCTGGTCGGTCATATGCGGAGGCTGCGCTTTCATCAGTTCCGCGCCAAAGGCGAAATATTTGGCGGCCGGCATCGCGTCCACCTGCTCCTTCGGCGACGTCTTCATGTCGACGCCGGGATCGACCTTCAGCGCGATCGGCGCGGGCGTCTTGCCCCATTGCGACAGCGGCGTGATGGAATAGCCCGCCTGAATTTTATGGACGGCGTCATAGTCGGCCGGCCCATCCGTCTTGGTGCGCCCGATGACCCAGACGGTGGGCGTCGGCGCTTCGATGCGCTGGGTGTCTTTGGGCAGCTTGAACTCTTCTGCGAATTTTTCGCGCAGATCCGGCCGCGAGCCCTGCGGCGTCACCAGAAAATGCACCGGCCCCGTCCCGGTCGTGCGCGAGCCGGGGGACGCGAACACATCCGACCACATGTCGAGCATCGGCAGCAGGTAATAGCGCCCGCCCGTATCGGGCGCGGAGACGACCACCGGCTCCTTCGAAAGGTCTAGATAGGCGACCGAATAGAGCGTGTCGTAATTGGTGCGGACGACCGAGGTGTCGGTCGCGGGCGGATAGGCCGGGACATTATGGAATTCGTTCATCGGGCCGCGGCCGAAGGCGTCCGAATTGGTCAATTGCTTGCGCGTCACCTCCATCGTGATCAGCGGATAAAGGTAAATATAGGCGTCGACGCCGATCGCATGCGCCTCGTCTGCGGTCAGGGTCGGCGCAGCGTTTTCCGCTTGCAGAGGGGCGGCGATGGATGTGGTGAGGAGCACGCTTCCGGCAATGGCCGCGCGAATGACGTTTGTTCTGATCATGGCATTGTCCGAGCTTGAGGGATGAGTTCGAGTTTCGGTCAGTCGGTGGGGGCCGAGGGGTGATGCTGCAGCACGAATGATTTACACGAATGAGACGAGCGGAGACAAATGTTCTTACGCGCGCAAAAAGGGGGGCGACCGAGCGATTTTTTTCGGCGTGAGATCCGCGCCCTCGCCATTCTTGGTTCCGCGATGTCCGCTTGCCGATTGACAAAGGGGAAGCGCGGCACGTATCAGAGCGCGTGGGCCCTGGTGGCGGAATTGGTAGACGCGCAGGTTTCAGGTACCTGTGGTGAAAGCCGTGGAGGTTCGAGTCCTCTCCAGGGCACCATCTTTTCGAGTTTAGCTAATTGTTTCAATTGGTTATGTCGAAAGCGATGGGTGCGCCCATAAAACGCGCGTCAATTGACGGGCGAATTTTTCCGGCTGGGTCGGCCAATTTCTCGCGGTCCGCACTAAAGCGACGGGACAGGACATCGTCGTCATCCCGAGGGAAGCGGCCGCCGAGCCTTTCAAGCGAGACATTAAGCGCATTTTTCCTGCCGGCGACGCTCTCGGGCATATGTCGGGCGCCGCTTATCGACCGGATCAGGTTCCGCCGGTTCGAATAGGGCTGACCCGGAGGAAGCCCTGGTCATCGCGGCGGCGCGGCCGCTGACAGCGCCGGCGCCTGGGGCCAATGGCGCGAATAAATTCAGACAAGGCGCACGAACTGCAAAACCGCTTTGCGTCGCCCCCCGCGTCGTCGTTCCTCCTTCATTGGGTTCGCCTTTCAGCGCGGCGGCCGCAGCGAAACACCCCATCAAAGCCGCCTGTGGAGATGAAAAAAGTTATAATAACGCTTGCGCGCGATCAGGTGTATTCGACAGCCGAACCGAAACGGTTTCGCTCTAGAGCGGTTCTGCGGCTGACCCGCAGGTTCATGCTCGTGGGGAACGAAGAGTCACGGGCTTATGCTGGGCATTGTGCGGCTGGCGCTTTCGCGCCCGTATACGTTCGTCGTGATGGCGGTTCTGATCGCCATCTTTGGCGTTCGCGCCACGTTGACAACGCCGACCGACATCTTTCCGAATATTGGCATTCCCGTCATCAGCGTCGTCTGGACCTATGCCGGGCTCCCCGCCGACGACATGGCCGGCCGCATCACCGCGCCTTTTGAACGCTCCCTCTCGACCACGGTCAATGATATCGAGCATATCGAATCGCAGTCGCTCGCCGGCTACGGCGTCGTCAAGATCTACTTCCAGCCGAGCGTGAACGTCAACGCGGCGCAGGCGCAGGTCACATCGATCTCGCAGACGATTCTGAAGCAACTCCCGGCAGGCATCACGCCGCCGCAGATCCTCAGCTATAACGCCTCGAGCGTGCCGATCATTCAGGTTGCGCTTTCGAGCGACACGCTATCGCAGACGAAGCTCAACGATCTCGCCAGCAACTTCATCAAACCCCAGCTTGCAACAGTCGCCGGCGCGGCGCTCCCGTCGCCCTATGGCGGAATGGCGCGGCAGCTCCAGATCGACCTCGACCAGCGCGCCCTTCATTCCTATGGGCTGTCGGCGCAGGATGTCGTCAATGCGCTCGCGCAGCAGAACCTGATCACGCCGGTCGGCACGGAGAAAATCGGCAAATTCGAATACACGATAAACCTCAATGATTCACCGCGGCGGATCGAAAGTTTCAACGCGTTGCCGATCAAGGTGGTGAACGGGAGCGTCGTCTACATGCGCGACGTCGCCTACGCGCATGACGGCAATCCGCCACAGACCAATGTGGTGCAGATGGATGGGCGCAAGGGCGTGCTGATGACGGTCATGAAAGCCGGCTCGGCCTCGACGCTCGACATTATCGCGGGGGTCAAGCAATTGCTGCCCTCGATCGAAGCGACGCTGCCGCCGGGGGTCGACGTCAAGCTCGTCGGCGATCAATCCGAGTTCGTCAGATCCTCCGTCGCCGACGTCATTCGCGAAGGCGCGATGGCGGCGACCCTGACTGGACTCATGATCCTGCTCTTCCTCGGCAGCTGGCGCTCGACGTTGATCATTACGGCCTCGATTCCGCTCGCCGTGCTGGCGTCGCTGACCGTCCTCTCCGCGATCGGCCAGACGATCAACGTGATGACGCTCGGTGGCCTCGCCCTCGCCGTGGGCATTCTCGTCGACGACGCGACGGTTACGATCGAGAATATCAACTGGCATCTTGAGCATGGCAAGCGCGTGCAGGACGCCATCATGGACGGCGCCCGGCAGATCGTCGTCCCGGCGACAGTGTCGCTGCTTTGCATCTGCATCGCCTTCGTGCCGATGTTCGGCCTCGGCGGCGTCGGCGGCTTTCTGTTCCGCCCGCTCGCCGAAGCCGTCGTCTTCGCGATGATCGCGTCCTATATCCTCTCGCGCACGCTCGTGCCGACGATGGCCAATCATCTCCTGAAGCCGCATCACGCCGATGCGCGGCATGGTCACGACGCGGCGCCCCAGGGCTCCCTCCCAAAGCTGTCGCCGCCGGCGCGGTTTCAGCGGGCTTTCGAGCGGCGCTTCGAGAAGGTCCGGGAGGGTTATGTCGGCCTGTTGCATCTGGCCCTTCAGCGCCGCGTCTGGCTCGTCGCCGGCTTCCTCGCCGTGACGGTGCTTTCGTTCGGCCTGACGCCTTTCCTTGGGCGTGACTTCTTCCCCGCGCTCAATTCGGACGCCATCAAAATTCACGTGCGCGCGCAGACCGGAACGCGGATCGAGGAAACGACGGCCCTCAGCGACGCGGTCGAGCGGACAGTCCGCGGCGTCATTCCGCCGAACCGGCTCGAAAGCATCGTCGACAATATCGGCATGCCGATCAGCGGCACCAACATTTCCTATGGCAATTCCGGCACCATCGGCGTCGAGGACGCCGACATCATGGTGTCGCTGAAACCGGGCGGCGTTCCGGCGGCGAACTACGTCAGGATCTTGCGCGAGAAGCTGCCGCGGGCTTTTCCCGGCGCGACCTTTTCGTTCCTGCCGGCGGACATCGTCAGTCAGATCCTGAATTTCGGCGCGCCGGCGCCAATCGACGTGCAGATTGCTGGCTCGAATCTCGGCGAGACGCGCAACTACGCCAATGCGCTGCTGGAAAAGATCCGCCGCGTTCCCGGCATCGCGGATCCGCGCATCGAGGAGGCATTCGCATCGCCAGCGCTTCGCATCAACTTCGACCGGTCGCTGGCGGGCGTCGTCGGCCTGACGACGCGCGACGCCGCGACCAGCCTGCAAGATACGCTGGCGAGCAGCGCCCAGACCGCCCCGACATACTGGCTCAATCCGAAAAATGGCGTGTCTTATCCGGTCGCCATCCAGACGCCGCAATATTCCATGGATTCGCTGGGCGCTCTCAAGAATCTCCCGCTCTCGGCGTCGCAATCCACGCAATTGCTTGGCGGACTTGCTTCGATCTCGCCCGGACCGGTCGACGCCATCGTGACGCACTATAACATTCGTCCGGCGATCGACATTTATGCGACGACGCAGGGGCGCGATCTTGGCGGCGTCGCCGCGGATATTCAGAAAATCATCGATCAGTCCCGCGCGGATCTGCCGAAGGGCGCTAGTACGATCATTCGCGGCCAGACCATCACGATGGCCAACGCCTACCAGCAGCTTTACGCCGGGCTGGCCTTTGCGATCGTGCTGATTTTCCTCGTCATCGTCGTCAATTTCCAGTCCTGGACCGATCCTTTCGTCATCGTCGTCGCGCTTCCGACGGCCCTCGCCGGGATTGTGTGGATGCTGTTCCTCACGCATACCGCCCTATCGGTTCCCGCCCTGACCGGCGCGATCATGTGCATGGGAGTCGCGACCGCCAACAGCATCCTCGTCATCAGCTTCGCGCGCGAGCAACTTGCGGCGGGACATGACGCTCTGGGCGCCGCGATGGCGGCGGGCGCGACCCGGTTCCGCCCCGTGCTGATGACGGCGCTCGCCATGATCATCGGCATGGCGCCGATGGCGCTCGGCGCCGGGCAGAACGCGCCGCTCGGCCGCGCCGTCATCGGCGGGCTTCTATTTGCCACCTGCGCAACCCTTTTTCTGGTCCCGACATTATTCAGCATCGTCCACGGACGCAGGGCCGCCGACGCTGGAGTCGCGCGTCAATTGTCTGGACTTTCACATGCCTGAGGAAGCCATGACGTCTCCGGACTCCGTTCGAAGCCCAAATCCCCGCCGGGTTCTGCTGGTCGCCTGCGTCGTCGGCGCGGTTGCGATCGCACTCGCGGCGTTTGGCATCGCCGACCGGGCGAAGGGCAATCAGGAACTCGCCGCCTGGACCGACGAGCAAGCGGTTCCAACGGTTCGGCTGATCGAGCCGCGCCGCGGACCGAGCGAGGAGGATCTGGTTCTTCCGGGCAATGTCAGCGCCTTTTATACGGGCTCCATCTACGCCCGGGCGAGCGGCTATGTAACCGCCTGGTACAAGGATATCGGCGCGCATGTGAAGAAAGGCGACGTGCTGGCGGCGATCGCGGCGCCCGATCTTGATCAGCAGCTCGCTCAGGCGAAGGCGCAGCTCGTCCAGTTGCGGGCCTCTGTCCAGCAGGCGCAGGCGAACGAGGATCTTGGTCGCGTGACCGACCAGCGGACCTCGCGCCTCGTCGCTCAGGGCTGGACCAGTGCGCAGCAGGGCGACACGGACCGGCTGACGCTGGCCTCCCGCGTCGCCGCGCTCGATGTGGCCAGAGCCAATGTGGAGGCGCAGCAAGCTGCGGTGGGCCGGCTGGAGGAGCTGACGCAGTTCGAGCAGATCAAGGCGCCGTTCGACGGCATCGTCACGGCGCGCTCGGTCGACATCGGCGATCTCGTCAACGCCGGGGGCAATTCCGGCAAGCCGCTTTTTCAGGTGTCAGACATTCACGAGATGCGCGTTTATGTGGAGGTTCCGCAGGCCTATCTTTCCGACATGAAGCCGGGGCTTGAGGCGACGCTCGAAATTCCCGGCGTGGCGCGGAGTTTCACGGCGAAGCTGGTCTCGACCTCGAACGCCATCGCGGAGAACTCGCGAACGGCGCTGGTCGAGCTGCAAGCCGGCAATTCCGACGGCAAGCTCTGGCCCGGCGCATTCGCCGAGGTCCATTTTCATATTCCGTCCGATCCGGACACGCTGCGCATTCCCGCGACCGCGCTGGTCTTCGGTCCGCATGGCATGAGCGTGGCGGCGGTCAGCTCGAATGGCAGGGTCGAACTGAAGAAGGTTATGCTCGGGCGTAACCTCGGCGATAACGTCGAGATCCGCTCCGGGCTGGACATTGCGGATCGGCTTGTCGACAGTCCGCAGGAGTCGCTTCAGTCGGGCGATGCCGTCCGTGTCGCAGGCGCCGACAGCCTTGCGCCGGCCGCTGGGGCGACGCAGGAAGCCTCGCGCAGCCCGCCCGGTTTGTGAAGTCCGCGCCCAGGGCTGCAACGGGCCGAACGGCTTAAAAATCCCGATAGGTGGCTCTGGATGGCGCCGCGCGACCGTCGTGTGGTCACGCTGCATGTTCGCTCGGTTTCACAAATTCAGCCAGACATCGCGATGCGTCTCGCTCCCCATGTATAGAAAATATTAAATCGACATTAGTTTCATGAAACTTCGTTCATGAAACTAATTTTATGAAATATAGGCCATAATTTGTTGTTTATTGCCATCATTGCAGGTTATAGTTTGGGCAGTGACCAAAATAATAGATAGTAATATGAAATAAATATGTCAAATCGTTGCCTGTATGCAACAACTAAAAGCAAATACGCCGGCCTCATATAGGTATATTTTGACATACAATAGCCTGCTGATTACGTTTGTAGTTACGCGCTAGACGAAATTGTCGCGCGTTGCTTGTTGTGTTCAGGGGGTGGTCATGCGTGGATATGGAAAAGGGCCGGCTATCGCGCTGGCGACATTGGGCGCTCTCGCCTGCTACCAAACGCCGGCGCGCGCGGACGGCACGGCCGACGAAATCCGCGCGCTCAGGGCTCAGTTGAAATTGCTTGAGGCTAAGGTCGACGCGCAAGCGCGCAAACAGCAAGAGACGCAGGTCCAGATACGCGCCGTCAAGTCGCGTCCCGCGCCGACGCCCGTGTCATACCCGGCTGGAATCGGCGTTGGTCCGCTCGGCGGAGCGCCACAGTCGGGCCTCACCGCCGCCGAATCGGCGGTGCGGGGCCTTCCCGTCGCGGGCGCGCCCAGTCTTTACATCAATGGCGTCAGCATCACGCCGGGCGGCTTCATCGCACTCGAAGGCGTGTTCCGCAATCGCCTCGTCGGCGCGGACATCGCAACGCCCTATCAGAACATTCCCTATTACAATACGCGAACCGGCGGCACGAACGAGTTCCGCCTGACCGCCCGGCAGAGCCGCGTAAGTCTCCTCGCCAAGGGCGACGTCGATCCGGCGACGCATCTTGCCGCTTATATCGAGTCGGACTTTCTCGGCGCGGCGCAGACCGCCAATTCGAACGAGAGCAATTCATACCAGCCGCGCATCCGGCACCTTTACGCGACCTTCGATCAGGATGACTGGGGCGCGCATGTGCTCGCGGGCCAGACCTGGTCGCTGATTACGATGAACACCAAGGGCATCGTTCCGCGTCAGGAAGATGTTCCCCTCACGATCGAGGCGCAATACGTTCCCGGCTTCATGTGGGCGCGGCAACCTCAGATTCGCTTCGTCAAGGACTTCGGCAAGTCGTTCTGGGCCGGCGTTTCGGTTGAAAACCCGCAGACGACCTTCAGTTGCGCCCCGTCCGCCGCATATGTGAACAGCTGCTTCCCGGCGGGAGCGACGCCTTACGCCGGCTATCTGCCGACGGCGGGGACGGGCGCCACATATGCCGGATCGCCGGTCTTCAACTTCACGCCGCCCGGCGGTTCCCTGTTCAATACGGCGAATACCTATTCGCTCAATCACGTCCCGGACGTCGCCGGCAAGCTCGCCTGGGATTCGTCCTTCGGCGGCCACGACATTCATGTCGAAGGCTTCGGCCTGTTCCGGGAATTCACCGATCAGACCATCAATAATCCCTATTTTTCGGGCGCAGCGACCAATAACAATGTCGCGGCCGGCAGCGGCGGCGGATCCATCCTCGTATCCGTCGTGCCCAAGATGGTCGAGGCGCAGTTTTCCGCCATGACCGGGCGCGGCATCGGCCGCTACGGCTCGGCGCAGCTTCCCGACGTCACCTTCAACTGGAACGGAACACTAAGCCCGATCCAGGAGACGTCGCTGCTCGCGGGCGTGATCGTCCATCCGACGCCGCAACTGGATCTCTACGCCTATGCCGGCGAGGAGGATCAGCAGGCGTCGTGGGCTTCCATCTTGACTTCGCCCGGCCATGTCAGCGCCTATGGCTATGGCAATCCGCTTTACACCAACGCCGGCTGTTCGCTCCTCGGCTCGGCGTCATGCGTCGGTAACATCCACTTGATTCGCCAAATTACCGGCGGACTTTGGGATAATGTCTATTCGGGGCCATTCGGAAAACTGCGGGTCGGGGTGCAATATTCCTTCACCCAGAAATATTCGTTCCAGGGCGTCGGCGGCGGCGCGAAGACGGACGACAGCATGGGCCTCTTCAGCATCCGCTACTATCCGTTCGACGCGCCGCCGGCGCCTTCGCCGGTCGTCGCCAAATATTGAGGAGTAAGAACGAATTGCAAATGAGCATGGGCGAGCAGAAACCTCTCCTTCTCGTCGAAGACGAGCCCGCCATGGCGGAGGAAATCGAGAACGAGCTGGAGAGGCTCGGCTATCAGGTCAAGGTCGCGGCGACCGAAGAGATGGGGCTTGAGGCGGCGCGCGCCGCCGCCCCGGCGCTCATGATCGTCGACCGCATGCTCGCCGGCGCCGACAGCCTGTCGATGATCGAAACGCTGCGCGACGAAGGCATGCGGGCGCCCGTTCTCTTCGTCAGCGGTCTTTCGGCGGTTGACGAACGCATTCGCGGGCTGAAAGCGGGCGGCGATGATTATCTGACGAAGCCCTTCGCCATGGGCGAACTTGCGGCGCGCGTCGAGGCTCTGTTGCGAAGAGCGAATGACGCGGTCACCGAGCTGCGGGTCGGACCGCTGGAGCTTGACCTCATCGCGCGCATCGCGCGCCGAGGCGAGCGCGTGCTGGACCTGCTGCCGACGGAGATCAAGCTGCTCGAATATCTGATGCGCCGGCCGGGCCAGACGATCACGCGAACCATGCTGCTTGAGGATGTCTGGCGCTATAAATTCCTGCCGCAGACCAATCTCGTCGACGTCCATATCGGCAAGCTGCGGCGCAAGATGGACGGGCCCGGCGAACCCTCTCTGATCCGGACCCTCCGCCGGGCGGGATTTGTGCTCGATGTGGGCGGCGATCCATAATTTTGGGCGCAGCCGGACGCTCCGGCTCGCCCTCGTCTTCGCGCTCGCCGTAACGGCCGCGATCGGTCTTGTGCTCTTGCTGATCCACTCGCAGGTGGTGCGGCACGACACCAACCGCCTCAATCGCGTCCTCGCCGCCGAGGCCGCCGATGTCGTCGACCGGCCCCTGCCGCAGCTGCGGCGCGAGGTTGAGCTGCGCCTCACCCGCGATGTGCGCACGCTCGATTTCGCGGCGCTGTTTGATGCGGACGGCAAATTGATCGCGGGCAATGTCGCGACATTGCCGCCGAAACTTCCAATCGACGGCGCAGGGCATGTGTTGCCCATGTTGACCGAGGCGCATCGCGCCGTCGAGCCCGCGCTTCTCGTGGCGCGAAGGCGCCAGGACGGCGGCGTTCTGCTCCTCGGCCGCAATCTCTATGACGTTTACGCGTTCCGAAAGATCGCGCTCGAATCGGTCGCGCTGGGCGTCGCGCCGGCTCTCTTGCTGGCGCTCTTTGTCGGCGCGCTGTTCAGCTTTCGCGCGGAGCGGCGCCTGCGGACGATCAATCAGCAGATTGCGCGCGTCATGCAGGGCGACCTCGGCGAGCGGCTGCCGCTGCATGGTTTGCGCGACGATCTCGACAATGTCGCAGGCGGGGTCAATCTGATGCTCGACGAAATCGTGCGGCTGCTCGACCAGCTCAAGAGCGTCGGCGATAATATCGCACATGATCTGCGTACGCCGCTCGCCGTGGTGCAGGCGCGGCTGGAGCGGGGTCTTGCAAGCGATTCGCCGGAGAATTTGCACGCTGCCGCTGAAAAGGCGCTCGTCGACCTCGATCATGCGATGATCACCGTCACCGCGCTGCTGCGCATCTCCGATATCGAATATGGTTGCAGGAGGGGCAGCTTCGCCGAGGTCGATTTAAGAGACGTCTGCGCCAACGCATTCGATCTCTTCCAGCCTTTGGCCGAAGCCAAATCGATCCATTTCACCTTTGAGGCGCCGGCGCCTCTTCCGGTTGCCGGCGACTTCGATCTTCTTGTCGAGGCGGTTGGCAATCTCGTCGACAATGCGATCAAATTCACGCCCGTCGGCGGCTCGGTGAAGGTCGTCGCGCAATTGGTTGCCGGACAGCCGACCGTTCGCGTCTCTGATAGCGGTCCCGGCGTCGCGCCCTTCGAACGCAGCAGCATTTTCAAGCGGTTCTATCGTTCGGAGCAAAGCCGGCGGATTCCCGGAACGGGACTTGGCCTCAGCATGGCCGCCACCATCGCCCAGCTGCATGGCTTCGACCTGCGCGTCGGCGACAATAATCCGGGCGCGACGTTTGAAATGTCCGCGCGCCAGGCGGGTTGAAGTCTCCCGCGCTGGAGCGGCCCGGCCGCAAAGAAACCGAAATATAAAATCTCGTTCATGAATATAAGTTTATGGAATTGTGAATTTGAAAAAGCTTTTATAATAGAAATGTGTACAGACGGCCCGGCGAATACTATATTTTTGTCATGAGCTGCAAGCGGCATCAAAGCTTTGGCCAGCTTAAGTATTCCCGGAGCAATGAAATGACAAATTCACTGAATCAAGCCGCCGCGGGCCGGTCGACCCGCAATCTCGCCCTCGCCGCCGCGCTTCTGATCGCGTCGGCGGGGGCGGCGGCGGCGCAGACCGCTTCGTCTCATAAAATCATCAATGCGAATGAATATTATGGCCTCTATCAGGGCGCATCGGGCGGCTTGTCTCAGCAACAGGTCGAGCATCGCACGTTCGACCGTTCCGGAACGGTCGGCCGCGAAGGTCTCGGCGCCAGCCCGTTCCACCCCGAAGGCCCCGGCGACGTCGCAGACTGACCATTAGGCCGCGCCGATCCACCACAGTCGTGGAGCTTCGGCGGGCCTGATTCGGGTGCTTGCATCGCGGCCCCCCTTGCGAGCGCTCGCATAGTCCCGGGTTCCGCCAGATGACTCCGTTCTGGAGGGCCCGGGACCGACTTTCGGGTCGACGCCAATTTACCCGTCGCGCATCGCCGGGAAAGTTTCCGGCGGCGCGGCGCCCAAGGGTGGAACTCATGAACAGAATGGCGCCGATCAGCGCGCTGGCCTTTGGCCTCGCGCTCATTCCCTGGGGATTGGCCGCCGCGCATCCGCGATCGGCGCCGCCGCGAGGCGCCCCCGATCATGCCAGCGCCATGGCGACGTGCCCGACGCCGGATTATGAAAAGCTTGCGCGCGCAGGCCACCCGGTGGTTCCCGACTTCACCGTCCAATATGGCTGCGTCCTTCACCCTGAGCGCGCCAGCGGCAGTCTCGGAGCCATGCTGCGCGGGGAGAACCCCACGGCGGGAGCGATCCCATGATGACGCGAGGCTGGATCTGGGCGGCGCGACGCCGCGATCGCTTCGACGCCGATGCGCGATTTGGGCCACGGCGGCCGTCACGCTATTCGCGGCCTGTTCCGGTGCGCTTGAGGCGCGGCCAATGCGCAAGCATCGCCATCACGCTGCGATCCATTCGCAACCCTACATCTATCCGCGAACCGAGCCTTTCCCGCAGACGGCCCTCCCATTATGGCGGCAGCCCTGCTTTTCGCTCGACGATTGCGACCGCAAGGCCTTCGACGAATCGGGGACGCGCGGCCGGATGGGCCTCGGCGCCGATCCCGCGCATCCCGAAGGACCAGGCAACTTCTCCGACTAGCTTCAATCTTCGACATCAGCCGCGTGACTTTATTCAGGCGGCAATCACTTAGGGACAATCCCGGCGAACGGGTCTACCATGCCGGCCCCGTAACGAGCTGCGGCTGCCTGAATCATGTCCCCGCCGAGGAAGCAAACGCAAGTGGAGCAAACGGCGTCAGCCGGCGGCCTCGCCGTCCGTGAAGCAGAGGGGCTGGACGCCGAGCAGGCGTGGATCGCCGTCATCCGCAAGATGGACGAGACCTACGCCGAACTGCTGACCCAGCAAGTGGAGCTCGAGACCAAGAACGACGCCCTTGAGGAAGCGCAGGCCTTCATAGCCGGGGTCATGGCCTCAATGACCGACGTTCTGATCGCCTGCGACCTGACCGGGCGCATCGAGCAGGTCAATGTCGCAGCGGAACGCCTGTTCGGGCGCTGCGGATCGGCATTGCTGGAGCTGAAGCTAGAAGACCTGCTGGCGCCGGGTTCTCCGACCAGCTTTTGCGACGTTCTCGTCAATGTCGCCAAGCGCCAGCGCATTCTCGACCGGGACTTTACGTTTGCGACGCCGGAAGGGCCGTTTCCGGTTTCGGTCAACGGCGCCATTCGTTTCGATTCGCGCGGGCGCGCCGTCGGCATGGTCCTCACGGGCCGCCCAATGGGCGAATTGCGCAAGGCCTATCAGGACCTCGCCGCCGCCCATGAGCGGCTGAAGCAGACCCAGCAGCAACTCATCCAGGCGGAGAAAATGGCCTCGCTCGGCCGGCTGGTGGCCGGCGTCGCCCATGAGCTGAACAATCCGATCTCGTTTGTCTACGGCAACGCCCACGCCATGAAGCGCTACAGCGAGCGGCTGACCTCCTATCTCGACGCCCTGCATGGCGCTGCGGAGCCAGACGAGCTGGATCGTCTGCGCGCGCGCCTGAAGATCGATCACACCTTGACGGATTTGGCTCCGACCCTCGCGGGGATGCTGGAGGGCGCGGAGCGGGTCCGCGACATCGTCGCCGATCTGCGCCGCTTCTCCTCCGACGGCCGGACGGCGCGCGAACTTGTGGACGTGGCGGCGCTTGTCCGCTCCGCCCTCGAATGGGTGGCCAAGGCGCAGAAGCTTGCTGTGGAGACATCCGTCACGCTGCCCGAGGGCCTCGCCGTCGTCGGTCATCCGGGCCATCTCCACCAAATGGTGATGAACCTGATCCAGAACGCGGTGGACGCCATGGAGGGATGCCCCGAGCGCAGGCTCGAGATCGACGGTCGCCGGCTCGACGATCGGATCATCGTGACGGTGCGCGACAGCGGCCCCGGCATCTCGCCCGAGACCGCATCGCGAATTTTCGATCCCTTCTTCACCACCAAGCCCGTGGGCAAGGGCACCGGCCTTGGGCTCTCGATCAGCTATCGCATCGTGCAGGAGCACGACGGCGCCCTTGAGGCCGGCAATCATGAAGGGGGCGGCGCGGTCATGACGGTGACGCTTCCCGCCGCCCCAGTGGCGCGGCAGGGACGCGCCTCGTGAGCGAAACCTTCAACGTTCTCTGGCTGCAGTCGGGCGGATGCGGCGGCTGCACCATGTCGCTGCTTTGCGCCGAGGCCCCGGATCTCACGGCCACTCTGGACAGCGCCGGCATCCGCCTGCTCTGGCATCCAAGCCTCTCGGAAGAGACCGGCGTCGAGGCGCTGACCCTGTTCGAAAGCGTGCGATCCGGCGCGACGCGGCTGGACGCCCTCTGCGTCGAGGGCGCTCTTCTGCGCGGCCCCAACGGCACCGGCAAGTTCCATGTCTTCGGCGGCCGGCCCACCATCGAATGGGCGCGCGAGTTCGCCGCGCTGGCGCAGCACGTGGTCGCGATCGGCTCCTGCGCCGCCTATGGCGGCGTCACAGCCGCCGGCGTCAATCCGACCGACGCATGCGGGCTGCAATATGACGGACGAAGGGAGGGCGGCGCGCTTGGCGCCGCGTTCCGCTCGCGCTCCGGCCTGCCCGTCATCAACGTGGCGGGCTGCCCCACCCATCCGGGCTGGATCACCGAGACCTTGATGCTTCTCGCCGCCGGCCTCATGACGGCGGCCGATCTCGACGCCTATCGGCGGCCCCGCTTCTACGCCGACCAGTTGGTCCATCACGGCTGCGCGCGCAACGAGTTCTACGAGTACAAGGCCAGCGCCGAAAAGCTCTCCGACCTCGGCTGCCTGATGGAGCATCTCGGCTGTCTCGGCACGCAGGCCCATGCGGACTGCAACACCCGCGCCTGGAACGGCGAGGGGTCCTGCACGCGAGGCGGCTATTCCTGCATCAATTGCACGGCGCCCGAATTCGAGGAGCCTGGCCATGCGTTTCTGGCGACGCCGAAGATCGCCGGAATCCCGGTCGGTCTGCCGACCGACATGCCCAAGGCCTGGTTCATCGCCTTGTCCTCATTGGCGAAAGCCGCGACCCCGGAGCGGCTGCGGCGCAATGCTGTCAGCGATCATGTCGCGATGGCCCCGACCGTGCGCGACATCAAGCGGAAATGACCGGCGCGAAGGAAAAGGGCGCCGAGAGCGGAGAGCGTCACCCGTCTCGTCGTCGGTCCGTTCAACCGGGTCGAGGGCGATCTCGAAGTGCGCCTTGAGGTGGCGAACGGGATCGTGACGGCGGCTTACGTGACCGCCCCGCTGTTTCGCGGCTTCGAGCGCATCCTTGAAGGCCGCGATCCGGGCGACGCCCTGATCATCGCGCCGCGCATCTGCGGCATTTGTTCGGTCTCGCAATCCCAGGCGGCCGCGCTGGCGCTGGCCGGCATTCAGGGGCTGTCCCCCACGTCCAACGGACGCATTGCGACCAATCTCATCGTCGCAACCGAGAATGTGGCGGACCACCTCACCCATTTCCACATTTTCTTCATGCCCGATTTCGCCCGCGCGGCCTATGCCGGACGGCCCTGGTTTGCGCGCGCCGAGGCCCGATTCAAGGCCGGGCGCGGCGCAGGCGGCGCGGCGCATGCTGGAGACGCGCGCGACGCTGCTTCACGTGCTCGGCCTGCTCGCGGGACGCTGGCCGCATACGCTCGCGATCCAGCCGGGCGGCGTCACGCGCCGCGCGGGGCCGCATGACAAGATGCGGCTGCTGGCGATCCTTGGCGCCGTGCGCGCGGGGCTTGAGGAGCAGCTCTTTGGCGCGAAGCTGGAGCGCGTGGCGGCGCTCGCCGCGCGCGAGGAGCTGGATCGCTGGCGCGCCAGAGGCCCCGACGGCGATTTCCGTCTTTTTCTGGAAATCGCCGCCGATGTCGGTCTGGAGCGTCTCGGCCGCGCTTATGACAGCTTCCTGAGCTATGGAGCCTATCCTTCCGACGCAGGCCCGCTTTATCCGCGGGGGACCCACGCGGGCGGAAAAACGGCGGCTTTCGATCCCGCCGGCATCGCCGAGGATCATACCTTCGCGCGAATGACGGAGCGCGGCCAGGTGCACCATCCCTTCGAGGGTTCGACCATTCCCGATGCCGAGGATGAGACTGGCTACAGCTGGTGCAAGGCGCCCCGTCTCCATGGCGCTCCGTTCGAGACCGGCGCGCTCGCGCGGCAGGTGATCGACGGGCAGCCGCTGCTGCGGGATCTCGTCGCGATCGCAGGTGGAAACGCGTTCGCCCGCGTGATTGCGCGCCTCATCGAGACCGCGCGCACGCTCATCGCGATGGAAGGCTGGGTCAGGGAGCTTGAGCCGGACGGACCCTGGTGCGCCCAAGCGAAGACGCCGGAGCAGGGACAGGCCGCCGGGCTGACCGAGGCGGCGCGCGGCGCGCTCGGACATTGGCTGCAGGTGGAGGGCGGCAAGATCGCTCGCTACCAGATCATCGCCCCGACGACCTGGAACTTCTCGCCGCGCGATGCTGTCGGCGTCCCGGGGCCGCTCGAAGCCGCGCTGGTCGGCGCCGCCGTGCATCCGGGCGAGACGACGCCCCTCAGCGTCCAGCATATCGTGCGCTCTTTCGATCCGTGCATGGTCTGCACGGTGCATTGAGAGCGTGATGTCCGCAAAGCGGCAGGGGACCGAAATCATTGTTCGCGGCATCGTGCAGGGAGTTGGGTTCCGCCCGTTCGTCTGGCGCCTGGCCCAGCGCCTCGGCCTTTCCGGCGAGGTGCGCAACCTTGGCGACGCCGTGCGCATCCATGCCGGCGGCCCGCCCGCGGCGCTCGATGCGCTGACGCATGCGCTGCGCGAGGAGGCGCCGGCGCTCGCCCGCGTCGAGCGCATCGAACGACGCGATGCCGCGCCGCCCGAGGGGGACGAGTTCCGCATCGTCGCCAGCGCATCGGGCGCGGTGTCGGTCGGCGTCGTGCCGGATATCGCGACCTGTCCCGCCTGCCGCGCCGAGGTCGTCGATCCCGCCGCGCGGCGTTTCGGCTACGCCTTTACGAATTGCACCGATTGCGGCCCGCGATTCTCCATCGTGGCGGGCTTGCCCTATGATCGCATCCGCACCACGATGAGCGGCTTCGCGCTCTGCCCGGACTGCCGCGCCGAATATCAGAACCCGGCCGACCGCCGCTTCCATGCCCAGCCGATCGCCTGTCCCGTATGCGGCCCGCGTCTTACGTGGGAGCCAGCCGCCCCCGTCGCGCAGGAGGCGCCCCCCAGCGCCTCGGACGCGGCCTGCATCTCGACCGCCGCCGAATGGCTGCGGGCCGGGCGCATCCTTGCGGTGAAGGGGATCGGCGGCTTCCACATCGCCTGCGATGCCGCCAATCCGGAAGCGGTGCGCGAATTGCGGCGGCGGAAGCGCCGCCCCGTCAAGCCGCTGGCGGTGATGGCGGCGAATGTCGCGGCGGCCCGCGAACTCTGTCATGTCGGGCCGGAAGAGGAAGCGGCGCTTGCGCATCCCGCCGCGCCGATCGTCCTTTTGCGGCGGCGCCATGGCGTCCGCCTCGCGCCAGAGGCGGCGCCCGGGCAAGGTCCGGTCGGCCTGATGCTGCCTTATACGCCCCTGCATCATCTGCTGCTGGCGGCGGTCGGAGGTCCGCTGATCATGACCAGCGGCAACCGCTCCAGCGAGCCGCAAATATTTCGCGACGGGGAAGCGCGCGAAAAGCTCTCCGGCATCGTCGATGGCTTCCTGACGCATGATCGGCCGATTGCCCGGCGCCTCGATGATTCCGTCGTCCGCCTGATCGATGGTCGCATGCGGGTGCTGCGCCGGGGCCGGGGCCTCGCGCCGCTGCCGCGCGACCTTCCCGCGGATTTCGCGGATGCGCCGCCGGTGCTCGCCCTTGGCGGGGAGCTGAAGAGCGCCGCCTGCCTGACGCATGGGCGCAAGGCCTTGCTGACGCACCATCTCGGCGATCTTGACGAGCCGGCGACGGGCGACGCGTTCGAGACCGCGCTCGCCGATTACGCGGCGCTGTTTGGTCACGATCCTGCTGCTGTCGCCGTAGACATGCATCCGGATCTGCGCGCAACGCGCTACGGTTCGAGGCTGGCGGACGCGGGAAATCTGCCACTGATCGCCGTGCAGCACCACCACGCCCATATCGCCGCCGTGCTGGCGGAGAATGGCTGGCGCCGCGATCAGGGGAAAGTCATCGGTGTCGCGCTGGACGGGCTTGGATATGGCGCGGACGGCGCCATCTGGGGCGCCGAGATCCTCCTGTGCGACTATGAGACGAGCGTGCGTCGCGGGCGCCTGCGTCCGATCCCCTTGGCCGGCGGCGACGCCGCGAGCCGCGAGCCGTGGCGCGTTCTGCTCGCGCAACTTGATGCGGCCGTAGGGCCTGAAGGCGTCCCCCCAGATCTATTCGCGGGCAAGCCGGCGGCGACCCTTCGCGCGATGATCGTCAAGGGCCTCAACGCGCCGCTTGCCAGCTCCGCCGGGCGGCTGTTCGACGCCATGGCGGCCCTGCTTGGCCTTGCGCCCGACCGGCTCAGCTTCGAGGGTGAGGCGGCCATGGCGCTCGAAGCCTGCGCTGGCGACGCCGCGGGGCAGGGGGAGCCTTACCCCCTTGGCTCGACTGTCTCGGAGGGCCTGCTGGAACTGGATCCCGCGCCGCTGTGGCGCGCCGCCCTGACCGACCGCGCCGCGGGCATGCCGGCGGCGATGATCGCCGCCCGGTTCCATGACGGCGTGGCCGTGGCCTTCGCAAACGCCGCCGGCGCCGTCGCGCGGGCGGAGAACATTGGCGTCGTCGCATTGTCGGGCGGCGTGTTCCAGAATGCGCGCCTGCTGAAGGCGACCACGCGGCGGCTTCGCGAAATCGGCCTTGAAACGCTGACGGCGGCCGAGGCGCCCGTCAACGACGGCGGCCTCGCGCTGGGTCAGGCGGCTGTGGCGGGAGCCCGTCTGTTGCGGCGCGCGGAAACGGTCACGCGCTTTCCACCCGCGCCAGAAAGCGAGGATGGGCTTTCCGCTCGGCGGCCCGCTGATTTCGCTTAAGCTGCTGATCTAGCTAAATAAAGATGAATGGCACGGGCGTTGCGGACAGAAAGGGCGCACGGACGCCTCGACGCGGCCATGCCTAAGCGCCATCAGAAGGGAACGCCGTATGGTCGGCCTTGAGACATTCTATGAGGTGATGCGGCGGCAGGGCATCACCCGCCGTTCATTCCTGAAATATTGTTCGCTAACCGCGGCGGCCCTTGGTCTTGGCCCGGAACTCGCGCCGCAGATCGTCCACGCCATGGAAACCAAGCCGCGCCTGCCGGTTCTGTGGCTGCACGGGCTTGAATGCACCTGCTGCTCGGAGAGCTTCATCCGCTCCGCGCATCCGCTGGCCAAGGATGTGATCCTCTCCATGATCTCGCTCGACTATGACGACACGCTCATGGCCTCAGCCGGCTATCAGGCGGAAGCCATCCTCGAAGAGGTGATGACGAAATATAAGGGCAATTACATCCTGGCCGTCGAGGGCAATCCGCCGCTCAACGAAGACGGCATGTATTGCATCATCGGCGGCAAGCCTTTCGTCGATCAGCTGAAGAGGGTGGCGGCGGACGCGAAGGCGATCATCTCCTGGGGCTCCTGCGCATCCTATGGCTGCGTGCAGGCGGCGCGCCCGAATCCGACGCGCGCGACGCCGGTGCACGAAGTGATCTTCGACAAGCCGATCATCAAGGTGCCGGGCTGCCCGCCCATCGCCGAGGTGATGACCGGCGTCATCACCTACATGCTCACCTTTGACCGGATCCCCGAACTGGACCGGCAGGGCCGGCCCAAGATGTTCTATTCCCAGCGCATCCACGACAAATGCTACCGGCGCGCCCATTTCGACGCCGGACAATATGTGGAATCCTTCGACGACGAAGGCGCGCGCAAAGGCTACTGCCTCTACAAGATGGGATGCAAGGGGCCGACCACCTACAACGCCTGCTCCACCGTACGCTGGAATGACGGCGTGTCGTTTCCGATTCAGGCCGGGCATGGCTGCATCGGCTGCTCCGAGGATGGTTTCTGGGACAAGGGATCCTGGTACGCCCGTCTTTCCGACATTCACGGAAAAGGCTTTGGCGTCGAAGCCAACGCCGATCAGATCGGCCTCGCCGCCGCCGGAGTGGTGGGCGGCGCCGTCGCCATTCACGCCGCAGTCAGCGCCCTGAAGCGCGCCCAGCATAAGGGAGACGTGAAATGACCATCCAGACCCCCAACGGCTTCACGCTCGATACGTCGGGCCGCCGCATCGTCGTCGATCCCGTGACGCGCATCGAAGGGCACATGCGCTGCGAAGTGAATGTCGACGCCGACAACGTGATCCGCAACGCGGTCTCGACCGGCACGATGTGGCGCGGACTGGAAGTGATCCTCAAGGGCCGCGACCCGCGCGACGCCTGGGCTTTCGTGGAGCGCATCTGCGGCGTTTGCACCGGCTGCCACGCCCTGACCTCGGTGCGCGCCGTCGAGGATGCGCTGCAGATCACGATTCCAAACAACGCCTTCCTGATCCGCGAGATCATGGCGAAGGTGCTGCAGTGGCATGATCATCTGGTCCATTTCTATCATTTGCACGCACTCGACTGGGTCAATCCCGTTAACGCGCTGAAGGCGGATCCCAAAGCGACTTCCCTCCTCCAGCAATCCATCTCCGCTCACTCCAAATCGTCGCCGGGCTATTTCCGCGACGTGCAGAACCGGCTGAAAAAGTTTGTCGAAAGCGGACAGCTCGGCATCTTCAAGAATGGCTATTGGGACAATCCCGCCTACAAGCTTCCGCCCGAGGCGGACCTGCTCGCGGTCACCCATTATCTGGAGGCGCTCGACTTCCAGAAGGAGATCGTCAAGGTTCACACGGTCTTCGGCGGCAAGAACCCGCATCCGAACTACATGGTCGGCGGCGTGCCCTGCGCCATCAACATGGAAGGGGACATGTCGGCGGGGGCTCCCCTCAACATGGAGCGGCTGAATCTCGTCAAGCTGAAACTCCAAGAGGCCTATGAGTTCTCGAAGAACGTCTATGTGCCGGATGTGATCGCCATTGCGAGCTACTACAAGGGATGGCTCTATGGCGGCGGGCTTTCGGCCACCAATGTCATGGACTATGGCGACTATGCCGCCATCCAGGGCAAGAAATCGACCGACCGCCTGCCGGGCGGGGTGATCCTCGGCGGCAATTGGGACGAAATCCATCCGATCGATCCGCGCGACCCGGCGCAGGTGCAGGAATTCGTCACCCATTCCTGGTACACCTATGGCGCCGGCGAAAATGACGTGGGACTGCATCCCTGGGACGGCCTCACAGAGCCGAAATTCGAACTCGGCCCGGCCGCCAAGGGCACCAAAACCAATATTCTGGCGGTGGACGAAGCGGCGAAATACTCCTGGATCAAGGCGCCGCGCTGGAGAGGCTCCGCCTGCGAGGTGGGGCCGCTCGCCCGCTACATCCTCGCCTATTCCCACGGCGTCGATTACGTGAAGGGGCAGGTCGATGACGCGCTCGGCCGCTTCAATTCGCTGGCCGGCACGAGCTTCACGCCGAAGCAGGCGCTGCCGACGACCATCGGCCGCACGCTCGCCCGGGCGCTCGAGGCGCATTATTGCGCCGAGATGATGTTGACCGATTTCGACAATCTGATCGCCAACATCAAGGCCGGCGACACCGCGACCGCGAATGTCGAGAAATGGGATCCCGCCACCTGGCCGAAGGAGGCCAAGGGCGTCGGCACGGTGGCGGCGCCGCGCGGCGGCCTCGGTCATTGGATCAAGATCAAGGACGGGCGGATCGAGAACTATCAGTGCGTGGTGCCGACGACCTGGAACGGCAGCCCGCGCGATCCCAAGGGCAATATCGGCGCGTTCGAGGCTTCGCTCCTCAACACGCCGATGGAGCGCCCCGATGAACCCGTGGAGATCCTGCGCACGCTCCATTCATTCGATCCGTGCCTTGCCTGCTCCACCCATGTCCTGGCGCCAGGCGGCGAAGAGCTCGCCCGCGTCACCGTGCGCTGAGGGAGGCTTTCATGAGCGACGCCATCCCAGCGCCCGGCGGCGCGCCTGTCACCGCCGCCGGATCCCCGGTCCGGGACGCACGCAAGCTGACCACGGTCTTCGTCTATGAGGCGCCGGTGCGGATATGGCACTGGGTCAACGCGCTGTCGATCGTGGTGCTCTGCGTGACCGGCTATCTCATTGGAACGCCTTTCCCGACGCTGTCGGGACAGGCCAGCGCCCATTTCATGATGGGCACGATCCGCTTCTTGCATTTCTCGGCGGCCTATATCTTCGCCATAGGCTTTGCGGGCCGCCTGATCTGGGCCTTCATCGGCAACAAAAACGCCCGCGAGCTCTTCACCTTTCCGTTCTGGAACGCGCAATTCTGGCGCGGGCTGTGGGTGGAGATCCAATGGTACATGTTCCTGAGGGTTCAGCCGAATAAATATGTCGGCCACAACCCGCTCGCCCAGTTCTTCATGTTCTGGGTCATGGTGGTCGGCGGCCTGTTCATGATCGTCACGGGCTTCGCCCTTTACTCGGAAGGGGAGGGGCTCGGAAGCTGGCAGGCCCGGGCGTTCGGCTGGGTCATTCCGCTGCTGGGCGGGAGCCAGAGCGTCCACACCTGGCATCATCTCGGCATGTGGGTCATCATCCTGTTCGTGATCATCCACGTCTATTCGGTGATCCGGGAGGACATCATGTCCCGCCAGTCCATGGTCTCGGCCATGACCAACGGCTCCCGTAGCTTCCGGGACGACGACCCGGACTGAATTCTTAAGCCTGATGTCTCCTTCTGGGCGCGGCGCAAGCTGCGCCTATTTTTTTGGAATGAGTTTTTCCATTTTACGTCAAAAATGGAAAGTTAGTCGGCATAAGCCCTCGGCGCGGGTCTCTCGCCGAGGTCGATGCGCCTTGAAATCGCAGCGTTTCTGGACCCAGCTCAAGCTGGCATGTGTTTTGATACGTTCTCAAAAAGCGGGGAATACGCCCGCCGGGGGGATTCCCAGGGAAACTGCATTGCAATGGTCAATGAACGCATCCTCGTGCTCGGCATCGGGAATATTCTTTGGGCCGACGAAGGCTTTGGCGTTCGCGTCGTCGAAGCGCTCGACCACGACTATTCGATGCCTGACGGCGTGACCCTCGTCGACGGCGGCACGCAGGGCCTTTATTTGCTGCCTTACCTCGAAGAATCCGACGCCGTCATCATCATCGACGCCGTCGATTACGATCTGCCGCCGGGAACGCTGCATCTGCTCGCCGATGGCGAGGTCCCCGCCGTGCTCGGCGCGCGCAAGGTCAGTCTGCATCAGACCGGATTTCAGGAAGTGCTCGCGCTGCTCCAACTGCGCGGCTGCATGCCGCGGCGCCTTCTGCTCGTTGGCGTGCAGCCGCATACCCTCAACGATTACGGCGGCGGCCTGACCGACGTCGTCGCGGCCCAGGTTGCGGCGGCGGCTGACCATGTCGTGGCGCTGCTGCGCGACGAGTTCGGCGTCGCGCTTATCCGGCGGACGTCGAACGATCCCTTGGTGATCGCCGCGCCTGTCGCTCGCGAGGCCTATGAGGCCGGGCGCCCGACCGCCGTTGAGGCTTGCCGCATCGGCGATGCGCGGGTGCTGGCGCGCCGCTGCGCGGAAGCGGGCTGAGCGATGTGCATCGGCATTCCCATGCGGATCGAGAGGCGCTCCGGCGACTTCGCGGAGTGCCGGGCGAGCGACGGCTTGCATCGCATCGACCTCGCGCTCCTGCCCGAGGCGCGGGCGGGCGACCATGTGCTGGCGTTTCTCGGAACTGGCCGCCGCCTGCTCGACGCGGAAGAGGCGCGACTGATCGGCGAGGCGGTGGCGGCGATGGCGGCTGTCATGGCCGGCTCCGCCGATCCGTCTTGCCTTTCGGGCGCCTTCGCCGATCTCGACCGGGAGCCGCAGCTCCCGCCCCATCTGGCCGCCGCCCACGCGGCCGGTCGCAAGGAGGCCTGATTTTGAACGCTCCGCTCGCCGCAACGCCATCGACCGGCGCCGACGCCCCGCTACACCCGTTGGTCCGGCGTCTTCTCGATTGTCAAGGCTACGCCTATGTGGAGCGGCTCGACGCCTTCGCGAGCGATCCGCGCGACCTCCTCCTCTTCCTGCCCGCTCATGGCAAGGCCCATGTCGAGACCCCCGACGTCGCCGTCGTGCTGCCGGAACTCGTCAAGGCCCTCGACGCCGGCGCCGGGCGCGTGACCGGCGCCGTCGCCGATCCGGCGGTGGAAGCCGCGCTGCGTGAAAGATTGTCCCTCGCCTTGCCGGCCATCGTGGTGCTGAAAGGCGGCGAACCCGTCGGCGCCGTCGCCCGCATGCGCGATTGGGATGTCTACCTCACGCGGCTCGCCGCACTGCTCGCCGCTCCCGTTCCCACTCACTGAGGATCGCGCCCGTCATGACGTCCCTTCCCATTGCGACGCAGCCGCCGATCGGCTTTGGTCCCGGCAGCCAGTCCGAGGCTGACGACGGGCTCTCCTATCTCCCCATGCCGTCAGGCATGCGGGTCTACGAGGCGCATCTGCCTGAAGTGACGGACCCCGACCGCCTTGCGCCCGCTTTCGCGGCGCTCGACGCCGTCCAGCGCGCGCTTGCGGCCTGGGCGCCTGACCTCCATGAGTCCGTCTCGATCAGCGCCCTCGACCCGGAAAGCCGGGCGCTTGTCGACGAGGCTCTGGGCGAAGGCGAAGTGGCGGTGCGGGTGAGCGGCGGCGGCGGGGATCTCGAAATTCAGGAGGCGACCTTCGCCGGCGTGTGGCGCGTGCGCGGCGCCGATGGCGTCGACCGCATCGAGGTCGGTCCTTTCCCGCGCGGCGCCGCTTTGCGCGCCTTCCCGCCGCGCTGGGACATCGATTTGCAGGACATCGCGACGCCGCGCCCCGGCGTTGTGAATGCGCCGCCGGTGATCGCCGAGATCGCCTATCGAACCGACGCGCGGACGCCGGGAGCCCCTGCGCATGTGATCAACCTTTCGCTCCTGCCGCACACGCCAGAGGATCTCGCGCTGATCGACGCGGCGCTTGGCGTGGGGGGCGTCGCCATTCTTTCGCGCGGCTATGGCAATTGCCGCATCGACGCCGCGGCGCGCCGCGACGTCTGGCGTGTGCGCTATTATAATTCAGACGACACGCTGATCCTCGATACGATCGAGATCGCAGACCTCCCGGAAGTGGCCCTCGCCGCGCCGGAGGATATCGCCGACTCCGCCGAGCGCCTCTTCGAGGCGCTTGGGGCGATGCGCTGAGGCGGGCCGATGCGGGCGCCCCGTTTCGAAGGCTCTTTCCTCGGCGACGCAGCGCGGCTTGACCCGCGCACGCGCCTCGAATGCAAGATCTGCTGGCACGTTTATGATCCCGCTATCGGCTGCGAGGATTCGCAGACGCCGCCCGGCACGGCCTTCGTCGACCTGCCGCACGACTGGCGTTGCCCGGTCTGTGATGGCGCGCGCGATCAGTTCATGGTTCTGGATGGGGGGGAGAACCCGCTGGCGCCTGCGGCGCCGGCGTCCGCCGACCAGCGGCTCGACGAGATCCTGAAAGAGCTCCCGGCGCGGCTCGAAGCGGCGTTCCGCGAGATTCATTCAGGACAGATGCGGGGCGTGCCGATCGTCAACGAGGCGCTCGGCGTCAAGGCCGTCGGCTTTCGCGCACATGAGGGACGCGGGCTCGGCGCCCTGATTACGCCCTGGTTCATGAATCTGGTGCTGCTGCCGGGGCCCGGCGACGACTGGTCGCGTCTCGTGACCGGCACGAAAGAATGCATCGAATTTCCATCGGGCTGGTATGAGTTTCTTGGCGCGAACCGCGCCGACGTCGGTCCCTATAAGGCGTGCTCTTTGTTTTCGCCCATGTTCGATTTCAGCTCGATGCAGCAGGCGGTCGAGATCGCGCAAGCGGCTTTGACGGCGCTGTTCGATCCCGCAATCCGCGAAGAAGAAGCGCCTTTCGGCGAAATCCGCCGCCGGCGCGAGGCGGAGGTCGCGGCGGCCGAAGCTGGCGGAATCCGCCGAACGCGGCGGACGCTCTGGCGGAACGCCCGCGCCCGGCGCCGCAGCCTTCGCGCCGCGAGCTGATCGTCGGCAGGCCGGGCGCGCTCGCCCCGAACGGGGAGGCGTCATGAGGGGGCTCGCGGCCGGCGCGCCCGATCAGTCGGAGGCGGCGGGCTGGCGTTTTGCCGCCGCGCCGGCGAGCGATCCCGCGCGCTGGCTGCTCGGACGGCCCGTCGACGAGGCCGCCCGCCTTGTTCCGCTGGTCTTCAATCTTTGCGCGGCTGCGCAGGGCGCGGCGAGCGCGGCGGCTCTCGGCCTTCGCGAGCCCGGCGCCGATGACGCGATCCGCGCCGAAACGGTGCGCGATCACGCAATCGCGCTGTTCCATCACTGGCCGGCGCTGATCGGCGCGGAGCCGGATCGCGTCGCTCTCGCTTTGCTTGGCGCGCCTTCGTGCGGCGATCCAGACGAGCCGGCGCCGCTCGCGACGCGAATTTGCGGCGAGGCGCGTGATCTCTCCGCCTTCACAATTCTGGAGCTGGACGCCTGGCTTGATGCGGGCGCGACTGGCCCGGCGCGCTTCCTGCGTCAGATTCGCGCGGGAGACCCGGCATGGGGCCGCGCCGAACTGCCTTCGGTCGGGTTGGCCGATGTCGACGCCGCCATGGCGCAGCCGGCGCCCATCGCGGCGCGGGAAACGACCCCGCTCGACCGCGTGCGCCGCGCGCCTGTCATGCAGGCCCTTCTGGCCGCTGAAGGCCCCAGCCTTTTCGCACGCCTGCTGGCGCGGGTTCTCGATCTTCTTTGGGCTGCGGCCGGGCGCGCGGATGCGCCTCTCTCCGGCGTCAGCCCCGGCGGCGCCGGCGTCGCCGAGGCGGCGCGCGGGCGTCTGGCGCACAAGGCGCGCGTTCTGGACGGCCGCGTCGGCGCCTACCAGATTTTGACGCCGAGCGTCTGGAACCTCGCGCCGGGGGGCCTTCTCGAACGCATGCTGGCGGCTTTGCCGTCGCGGCGCGAGACGGCGCTGCTGGCGCAACTCTGCGTCGGGGCGGTCAATCCCTGCGCGCCGGTGACCCTCGCCTTTGGGAAGGGCGCGTGACATGCACGAGATGTCGATTTGCGAGAGCCTCCGGAGCGCCATCGAGGATGCCGGACGCGCCCAGAATTTTTCGCGCGTCACGCGCGTGCGCCTCGCCATCGGCCGCTTCGCGGGGGTTGATCCGGAGGCTCTGCGCTTCGGTTTCGACATCGTGATGCAGGGCTCGCTTGCGGACGGCGCGGAGCTTGTCATTCTGGAGGAGGCCGGGACCGCCTGGTGCTTCGATTGCGGCGAGACGGTGGGCATCGCCGACCGGCTCGATCCCTGTCCGCTCTGCGGAGGGGTGCGGCTGACGCCTAATGGCGGCACGGAAATGAAGCTCAAAGACCTGGAGGTCATGTGATGTGCGTGGTTTGCGGCTGCGGCTCCGACGCCGCGACGATTTCGGACGCCGGCGCGGGGCAGGGGGCGGACGCCTCCGCGGCTCATTCGCATGCACATCCCCATGCGCATGATCACGGGCATGCCCACGATCACGATGATGGACACGGCCACACCCATGGCGATTCGCATTCCCACCCGCATTCCCATGCGGACGCGCACGCCCATGCGCATGGCGATCACGCGCATGGGAATCACGTACATGGGGATCACGCGCATACGCATGCGGATGAGACCCATGCCGAAGCCCACAGCCATGACGAGCCGGTTCCCCTTCGCTCTCATGCGCCGGGCCTTGAGGCGCGCCGCATGGTCGAGATCGAGCAGGGCATCCTCGCCAAGAATGATGCGCTCGCCGCGGGCAACCGCGCGCGGCTGGCCGCGGATGGCGTCTTTTCCCTCAATCTTCTGGCGGGCCCTGGAGCCGGCAAGACGACGCTCCTTGTCGAGACTCTGAAGGCGCTCGCCGGACGCGTTCCGGCCGCCGTCATCGAGGGCGACCAGCAGACCGCCAATGACGCCGAGCGCATTCGCGCGGTGGGCGTTCCCGCCGTGCAGATCAACACCGGCAAGGGGTGTCATCTCGATGCGCATATGGTCGGCCACGCGCTTGAGCGGCTGCCGCTTGCGGCGGGCGGCGTGCTGTTCATCGAGAATGTCGGCAATCTCGTCTGCCCGGCGGCCTTCGATCTTGGCGAGGACAAGCGCATCACCTTGCTCTCGGTCACGGAGGGCGAAGACAAGCCTCTGAAATACCCGGATATCTTTGAAGGCGCCGATCTCGTTCTGCTGACCAAGGCGGACCTTCTGCCGCATCTTGACGTCGATCTCGCAGCCCTCAGGCGCAATGTGGCGCGAATCAACCCGCGCGCCGCGCTGTTAATGGTGTCGGCTCGCACCGGAGCCGGGCTGCCGGAGTGGCTCGAATGGCTCGATGCGGCGCGGCGCGAGCGGCTCGAAGCCCTTGCCGCGGCGGCCGACAAGCGGGCGCAGGCGTTGCGCGCCGCCGCGGAGTAGCAGCCCTATGAGTTCGCGCCCGACTTTGCTCCTTGTCGATGACGAGCCGCGCTCCGTTGAGGTGATGGCGCGCGCGCTTGGGGAGGAGTTCGAGGTTTTCACCGCGCTCTGCGCGGCGGACGCGCTGCGCATCCTTGAGAATGAGTGGGTGCAGGCGGTTTTCTGCGATCAGCGCATGCCGGACGTCTCGGGCGTCGCTTTCCTCACCGAGGTGCGCGAGCGCTGGCCGGAGATCGTCCGCATTATCGTCACGGGCTACACCGAACCCGACGACATGATCGGCGCCATCAACGAGGCCGGCATCTACCAGTTCATCACAAAGCCCTGGCACCCGGATCAGCTGGTGCTCGCGGCGCGCAACGCCACTCATCTGTTCGGCCTTCAGCGCGATCACCAACGCCTGTCGCTGGAGCTTAAACTCACGGCGCCCGTCGCCGAGGCGCGGCTGGCGATCCAGCGCGATCGGATCGCGCGCAATTTCAATTTCGATACGTTGATCCGCGCGCCCGGCAGCCCGCTGACCGAAACCTGCCGCCAGGCGGCGCAGGTGGCGGTGTTCGACGTCCCTGTGCTGATCCAGGGGGAGACCGGAACGGGCAAGGAATTGCTGGCCCGCGCCATACATTATTCCAGCCTCCGCTCGGATCGCGCCTTTTTCGCCGTCAATTGCGGGGCGATCCCGGACGAACTGCTGGAATCGGAGCTTTTCGGCCATAAAAAGGGAGCCTTCACCGGCGCGCATGTCACCCGCATCGGCCTGCTCGATCAGGCCGACGGCGGCACCGTGCTTCTCGACGAGATCGGCGACGTCTCGCCGCCTTTCCAGGTGAAACTGCTGCGGTTCCTTCAGGAGGGCGAGATCCGTCCGGTCGGCTCGAACGAGGCCAAGCGGGTCAATGTCCGCGTGCTCGCGGCGACGCATCGCGATCTCGCCCGGGAGGTGAGCGCCGGCCGCTTCCGGCAAGATTTGTTTTACCGTCTCTCGGCGATGGTGCTCGTCATGCCGCCGCTGCGCAATCGACGCGGAGACCTGAAGGCGCTCGCCAACGCCGTTCTCGACCAGCTCTCCAGCCAGCACGGAAAAAAGCTGAAAGGCTTCACCGAGGAGGCGATCGCCACCCTTGAGGCCTATGATTGGCCAGGCAATGTCCGCGAGATGCAAAACGAGGTCTTGCGCATGCTTGTGCTCGCCACCGGCCAGCATCTCGGCGCCGACCTTCTGTCCCCCCATGTGGTGCGCGCCGCGGCGGTCGCGGCGAGCGATGCGCGCGACATCGCGCTGCCGGAGGGCGGCGGCCCCTTGAGGGACCGCATCGAACGCATGGAGGCGTCGATCCTGACGGAAACGCTTGTTCGCTGCCGCTGGAACAAAAGCCGCGCCGCCGAAGAACTCGGCTTGTCTCGCGTCGGCCTGCGGGCCAAACTCGACCGCTACGGAATCGCCCGTGGCCGCACTTTCGCGCCCCATTGAGGCGCGCGTCTTCAAGGAGATGAGCCCATGTGTCTTGGCATTCCCGGACAGATCGTCGCCATCGCCGATGGCGATGCGACGCTGGCGGTGGTGGAGATCTCCGGCGTCCGCCGCGCCGTGGATGTCGCATGCGTCGTCGACCCCGGGCAGCCGCTCGAAACGCTGATCGGCGCGTGGGTGCTGGTCCATGTCGGCTTCGCGATGAGCCGGATCGATGAAGACGAGGCTGCCGCGACACTGAAGATTCTCGCGGAGATCGGCGAGGCGGACGCCGAGATCGAAGCCATGCGCGACAGCGCCGCCGCGCCGCCGCTCGCCGACAAGGAAAGCACCCCATGCGCTTCGTGACGGAATTCCGCGATCCCGCCCTCGCCGCCCGCCTGATCCGGGAGATCGGGACGTTGGCGGCGCGCCTTGAGCGCGGGCGCGAGAACCCGATCGCCGTCATGGAGGTGTGCGGCGGCCACACGCACGCGATCTTCCGATACGGGCTGGAGGGCCTGTTGCCCGACATCATCGAGTTCGTTCATGGACCGGGATGCCCGGTCTGCGTCCTGCCCATGGGGCGGGTGGACGACTGCGTCGCCATCGCCGAGCGTCCGGAGGTGATCTTCGCCACCTTCGGCGACGCCATGCGCGTGCCCGGCTCTCGCAAGAGCCTGCTGCAGGCGAAAGCGGATGGCGCCGACGTGCGCATGGTCTATTCGCCGCTCGACGCGCTGGCGCTGGCGCGTCGCCACAAGGACCGGCACGTCGTGTTCTTCGGCCTCGGCTTTGAGACGACGATGCCCTCGACCGCGCTCACCGTGCTGCGGGCGGCGCGCGAGGGGATCGCCAATTTCTCCGTGTTCTGCAACCACATCACCATCATTCCGACGCTGCGCGCGCTGCTGACGCAGCCAGATTTCGGCATCGACGGCTTCATCGGGCCGGGGCACGTCTCCATGGTGATCGGCACGGCGCCCTATCGCTTCATCGCAGAGGAGTTCGGCCGCCCGCTGGTCGTGGCCGGGTTCGAGCCGATCGACCTGCTCCAATCGCTTCTGATGGTGTTGCGTCAACTGGCGGAAGGGCGCGCGGCGATCGAGAACCAATACGCGCGCGTCGTGCCCGAACATGGCAATGCGGCCGCGCTCGCAGCCGTCGCCGAGGTTTACGAAACGCGCCCCACATTCGAGTGGCGCGGACTAGGCTCCATCGCCAATTCCGGGGTGCGGCTGCGCGCGCCTTACGCCGCCTTCGATGCGGAGCGGCGTTTCGCGGTGCCGGACGTCAAAGTGGCCGATCCCGCCGCCTGCCGGTGCGGCGAAGTGCTGACGGGAGCCCTCAAGCCCTGGGCCTGCGCGGCGTTCGGCGGCGCCTGCACGCCGGAGACCCCGCTCGGCGCGCTGATGGTCTCGTCCGAAGGCGCCTGCGCGGCCTATCACCAGTATGGCGGCATGCGGGGCGCGGCATGAACATTCCGTTCGACGCCATGCCGCGCCGCCCGCGCCGCGTGAGCCAGACCACCGTGACCCTTGCGCATGGCGGCGGCGGCACGGCGATGCGCGATCTGATCGAGGATGTCTTCCTCGAAACATTCGCCGGCGTCGCCCACCCGCCCGCGGAGGACCAGGCGCGCTTCGACCTTCAGGCGCTGATGACGCTCGGCGACCGCCTCGCCTTCACCACCGATTCCTTCGTGGTGGATCCCTTGTTTTTCCCCGGCGGGGATATTGGTTCGCTCGCCGTATGCGGCACGATCAATGATCTCGCGGTCGGCGGCGCGCGCCCCGTCGCCCTCTCCTGCGCCGTCATCATCGAGGAAGGTCTGCCCGTCGACACGCTGCGGCGGATCGCGCGTTCCATGGCGAAGCGGCGGCGGAGGCCGGCGTCTCCATCGTCACCGGCGACACCAAGGTCGTGGCGCGCGGCGCCTGCGACAAGCTGTTCGTGACGACAACCGGCATTGGCGTCGTCCGCGCCGGCCTGCATGTGGGAATTGATCGCGCGCGCCCGGGCGACGTCGTGTTGGTCAACGGCCTGCTCGGCGATCACGGCGCGGCGATCCTCAATGCGCGCGGCGATCTGGCCCTCGAGACGACGATCGAAAGCGATTGCGCGCCGCTGCATGATCTGGTTGCGACGTTGATCGCAGGCGGCGCCCGGCGTCCGGATGATGCGCGACGCGACGCGCGGCGGCGTCGCCGCTGTGCTCAACGAACTCGCCGAGGCCAGCAAAGTCGGCGTGCGCATTCGGGAGCTGGATCTGCCGATCCGGCCTGAAGTGGCGGGATTTTGCGAGATCCTCGGCCTCGATCCGCTTTATCTCGCCAATGAAGGCAAGCTGGTCGTCGTAGTTCCCGCGGAGGAGGCGCCGGCGGCGCTCGATGCCTGGCGCGCCCATCCGCTGGGCCGGGAGGCGATCGCGATTGGCGCCATCGTGGCGGCGCGGCCCGGCCGGGTCGTGATGGAAACCTGTTTTGGAGGGGAGCGCATCGTCGACATGCTCGTCGGCGATCAACTCCCACGCATCTGCTGAACGCTGACAGTCAACCCCTGAGGAGTCTTTCGATGACACGTTCCTTTTTCCGCGCCCTGTTCCGCACCGGATGCGTCGCGGGCGCATGCGCGCTCGCGCCCTCTCTCGCCTTCGCCCATACCGGCGTCGGCCCGACCCAGGGTTTCGTGCATGGCTTCATGCATCCCGTGTCCGGCATCGATCATATTCTCGCAATGGTGACGGTCGGCGTATTCGCCTGGCAGCTTGGCGGACGCGCTCTATGGGCGGTTCCTGCCGCTTTCGTCGCCGTCATGGCGCTCGGCGGCGCGCTCGGCATGGCGGGCATCGGTCTTCCCTTCGTCGAGCTTGGCATCGCGCTTTCCGTGGTCGTGCTTGGCGCAGTGGTGGCGCTCGGCGTCAAGCCGCCGCTGGCCGCGGCCATGGGGCTCGTCGGGCTCATGGCCATCTTCCACGGCCATGCGCATGGCGCGGAAATGCCGGAGAACGCCGGCGGCCTTGTTTATGGACTTGGGTTCATGGTGGGGACTGCTCTGTTGCACCTTGCCGGCATTGGCGTTGGCTTCTCCATCGGGCTCCTCGGCGACCGCTTTGGAGCGGTCTGGGTGCGCGCGGCTGGCGCTGCGGTGTGCGCGAGCGGGGTCGCTCTGGTGCTGGGCGCTCTCTGAGCGCCATAACCGCCGCGCCGCGAGGCGCGGCGCTTTCGCCTGGAGGGTGGGATCGGTCGTCAACGCAGTTTTTGCGAGTCCGCGGCTCTCCGCCACGCGCGCGCGATCGTTTGCGCCAGCGCCGCGAGCGCGGGCGGCGCGGCTGCGTTGGCGGCGAACAAGGAGTCGTCGAGAAGGCCAAGGCCGCGTTTGACGTCATCCGCGGCCGAAAGCTTGCGCCAGCGGTCGCGATCGACCCGCGACAATTCTTCGACCGCGCGCCTGAAGCCTCGCGCGTCGTCGCGCCTCGCCGCGACTTTCAAACGCCGGATCGCTCTTGGCGTCGGCTCAAACAGGCCCCGCCAGCGGAAGCTTCCGGACTTCGGGGAAGCCGATCAGATAGGCGAGCGCCGCGGTCCACGCGAAACCCGCCGCGCCAGCTGCGAGCGGCCAGGGCGACAGCATGCCCGACGCCTCCGTGGATGGTTGGCGCGACTTGCGCGCGGCATGCTGAAAAGCGACTTCGCGCTCGGAGACCGAAGCGTCTTGCATCCTTCGCGCGCCAATGTCGAACCATGGAATATGGATCGCGGGAACGCCCGCCGGCTCCGCTGAGACGGGGCGCACGCTCCAATGATATTGCGCCCGCGCGATCGGTCCTTCATCGGTCACGATCGTCTCTCGATCGACAGGCCCCGGGAAGACGATGATCCCCGGCGCCCGTATATCCGGCAGTGGGGGCAGCCGGTCGGCGGTCGTGCCCGCGGCTTCGATCGTCAGGGTGCGCCGCGCCATCTCGCCGAATGGGATCTCGCCCGGCGGCGTCTCCCACGCGTCGGCGAATTTAACGGATTTCGCCGGCAGCCAGCGATCGCCCGCATTGCCGACGTCCTCATGCGATCGCACCTCGACGACGAGGGGGAGGGACGAAAAATCCATCTCGGCGCTCTCGTTGTGCACCGTCACGATCGTCGCGTGCAGCACGAACGGTGGGATCGTCAAAGACCCCGGCCTTGAGCGGCGTGATCATGAGAACGCGCTCGAAGATGGGCGTCAGAAAACCATCGACCATGCCATTGGTCGACGCATCGATTCCAAATTGCTGCCAATCGAAATTCGTCATGGTCGGCTGAATCAACTGCTCGAGCATGACGTTCGCGCGGACGCTCCAGCGCACGCGCAGGAGGATCGGCTCTCCGACATAGGGCGGCTCTTTTGGAAGCTCCGCTTTGACCTCGACATGGCCGATCGACGGCGCGAGGATCGGCTCGGCATGCGCGCAGCCGACGCGGCAAGCGAGAAGAAGCGTCGTGAAGAGGCCGAGGAGGCGCGCCGTCATGGATCATCATCCAGAGCGGATTCGGCAGGGTGCTCCTTCCGCCGCGCCTGTTCCGCCAAAATCTGCAATTTAAGGAATCGTCCCGGGTCGTCAGGCAACGTCGAAAGCCATTCGGCAGTCGGCAGAACGGATGCCGCGTCCCTCCTGCGCACCGTGCGCCGGTCGAGATCGCGGATCATCTTCGCGACATCCACGAGCTGTCCGCCGCCGCCGCCCGATCCCTCCGGCGTCGCCCGCCGAGCCCTTGCCCTGTCCCTGCGCCGCATCCGACGACTTGACATCGCCCTTGTCGAATTTTCCGGCCTTGCTGCTGCCTTGCGCGCCTGGCGCCGAGGCGCCTTGCTGATTCCCCGCAAAGCCATCCCCAGAGCCGCCGGTCTTGCCGTCGGCGTGCGGCTCATCATGCGTGTTACGCGCCTTGGTCGCAGCTGAATTCGCCGCAATCCCGTCGGCGCCGCCCGCGGCCTCCTTTTCCTTGACGAGGTCCGCCAGCAGGGCCTTGTTGAACGCGGCGTCTTCATCGTCCGCGATTCGCCGCAAGCGCCTGCTCATAGGCCTTGATCGCCTCGGCGTAGCGTTCGGCGTGGGCCAGCGCATTGCCGCGATTGTAGGCGTTCCCCGCATCGCCGCCAAAAGCGTCGGCGGCCTCGGCCCAGCGCTTCGCCAGATAAAGCGCGGCGCCCTTGCGAGCCGGATCTTTGTAAAATCGCGCGGCCGCGGCGGGAAAGCCGAGCGCCTGCAGAACAGGCCCCGCCGCCGACGCGCCGGTCAACCAGATCGCGACGCAAGGCAGAAGCAGAACGACGGAGGCGGCCAGACGTTTCATCGCGCGCGCCTGCGAAAGCACAAGAGCAACGGCGCGGCGGCGGCGAATAGCAGAAACCGGCCGTAGTCCCGCCACGCGAGAATTTGTAGGGCGCTTCCGGCCATATGCGTAATCGCGCGGCCTGAAATTCTCGCAACGACGTCGTCCGGCCGCGCCGCGTCCCCGGCGATTCCCCGGCCCGCCGCGGCAATCGCCGCCAGGCCGGCCCGGCGCGCCGCGTCGGATGCATCGACCGCGTTTCCCGGCGCCGACAAAGAGCGTGTGGAGGGCGTGGCCGTCTTTCGCCAGCCGCGCCGCTTCGCGCGTCGCCGCGGCGTCGAGCCCTTCGCCGGTGGAGATCAGCGCGACATCGGCGCCGACGATTTGAGCGTCATGCAATATGCGGCGCGCGAGGAGGAGCGCGCGATCCGGCCGCGCGCCAGCGTCCGGCACGGTGCGGTCGTCGACGGAGAAACAGCAGTGCGCCAAGTGCGGAAGCGTCGTCGGTCAAGCGGACTCGCGAGATAGGCGTCGCCCGCATAGAGAATGAGTTCCCAACTGCCGGGCGCCGCCTTGCGCCAGAATGAGCTGCGCCGCCGCGATGGCTTGCTGCAGCCGCGCGCGGCTCGACGCGGCATTGGAGACATCCATGACGATCAATGTCGCGTCGAGATTGCGGAACTGGTTGGCATCCGCGCTCTTGAGGGCGGGCCCGCTCAACGCCAGCGCCATCAACGCGATCGCCCAAAGAATGGCGAGGCCCCCAGCCATTCCAGCGCCGCCCCCGTACCGTTCCAGCATCGCGGCGAGCAAAGGCGCGTCGACCGCCCGCGCCCAGTCGCCAAGACCGGTGTGGTTTTGTCTGGTCATGAGCAAGGCCGCCGCCAGAAGCGGAAACGCCAGCAGCCACCACGGCCGCAAAAGGGCGAACGAGCCAAGCGCGATCATCGCGGCGACCTTTGAGACAGGGCGATCGCGAGACACGCGACAAAGGCCAGCGCCGCCGGATAGGGCCACAGATCGCGGTATATGACCGTGGGCGGCGCGAGCGAGGTGCCTGCCGCGAGGGCTTCTATCGAACGAGCCGCCGCCGCAAGCTCTTCGGTTGTGCGCGCGCGGAACGCGGCGCCGCCGCCAATTTCGGCGAGCTTCTGGAGCGCGACAAAATCAACGGCGTCGGGACTGTCGGGCGCGCTCGTCGCGTCGTTGGTTCCAAGGCCGATGGTGAAGATTTTTACGCCGAGTGTCTTGGCCAGCGCGGCGACGGCCCCGGGGTCGCTGGAGCCGGCGTCATTGCCGCCGTCCGACAGCAAAATGATAATGCGCGTCGGCGCTTTCGATTCCGTAAGGCGTTTCAGCGCCAGCCCAAGGCCTTCGCCGATCGCGGTCGAGCGGCCGACGAGCCCGATCTCCATTTCGTTCAACGTCTGGCCCACGGCGGCGACGTCGAAGCTGAGGGGCGCGGCGGCGAAGGCGGCATCGGCGAAGACGACGAGGCCGATGCGGTCGCCCGCGCGGCGACGGATCAATTCCGAGCCGGCGCGCTTAAGGGCGTCGAGGCGGCTGGCCGCGACGCCGTCGAGCGTGAAATCAGGTATCGTCATGCTGCCGGAGAGGTCGAGGGCGAAGATGATGTCGCGCCCCGACGCGGGAAGCGCGGGGTTCCCGGCGACGATGCGCGGTCCGGCGAGCGCGATGACGAGGCCGATCCAGGCGAGCCATGCCAGCGCCAGCGCGCGCGCGCGTCGGGCGCCCGAATTTTCGCGCGCCGGAAACCTGTCGCGGAGCGATGCCGGGATGCGGAGGCCGCTCGCCTCCGCCCGCCGGGAGGCGGGCGCCAGCGCGATCAGAATTGGCGCCGGCAGCAACGCCAACGCCAGCGGCAAAGCGAAGCTCCAACCGTTCATCGGTCGATCCTCGCGAAGAAGCGGCCGAGCGCCGCATCCAGCGCATCGAGGTCGAGGCCGGCCGGCGGCCTGTAGAGCGCTTCGCCGAAGATTGCGCCTCGCTCGTCGCTGAAAAAGCGCGTCGAAAACATCGAATCGAGACCGGCGAGCCACGCGTCGCCGCGCTGGCGCGTCACGCCGTTCAATGTCTTCGCCACATGTCGTAGAATCGCCGCTTGCGCGGCGAGCCTCTCGGGTTCGGGAAGGGCGCGCGTCGCGGCGAGTTTTTCCAGCGCATGGCGGCGCAGCGCGCGCCGCCGGTTGAGCCAGGGGCCGAGCGTGTAGAAAAGCGCGATCGCTGCCGCGCAGCCAAGGACAGACATTGCGATGACAGGCGTCATGCTATCGACGCCGCTCGCAACAGCGTGCAACGGACGAAGCTCGGCGAGGAGACGAGCCGGATCAGCCATGCAGCTGCTCCAGTGCGCTCATCATCGATTCTGCGTCCAGCGCTGCGTCGAGTTGCAGGAAGTTGACGCCAAGCCGCCGCAGCCGCGCCAGCCTCGCGTCGGGCGCCGGCGCGTTGGCTTTCCGCCCAACGCGAAGCCAACCCGCATCGCCCTCCTGCGTCCGATAGGGATAGACGCCCACTACGGGATCGATCTCGAAACGATCGGCGACGAGCACGATGCAGAGATCGCGCTTGCGGGCGAGGCGTTCGGCGATTGCGTCGAAACCTTCGCCGGGCGCATCGAGCGCCGTCGCAACAATGATCGCGCTCTCGCCCGCCAGACCTTCGGCCTCTTTCAGAGCGTCCACGAGCGGAGGATCGGCGGATTCTGGATGCGCAAACGCGGCGCGATGCACTGCGGCCAGTTCGCCGATCAGGGAGGCCATCGCGCGGGGCCCGCGCGCGCGGCCGATAAAGCGTGGCCCCGCATTGGTCGCCGCAAGAAGCCCGACGCCGCCGCCTTCTTCGATGGCGCCCCAGCCAAGCGCGATGACCGCTTCGGCGCCCGCAACCGAGCGCAGGGCGCGGCGCGTTCCAAACATCATCGATTCGCGGAAATCGACGACGAGCATGAGCGTGCGCTCGCGTTCGTCGCGAAAGGTGCGCACATGCAACGCGCCGGTTCGGGCCGTGACATTGCGATCGAGATGGCGAATGTCGTCGCCGTCCGACCAGGCCCTGATGTCGTAAACCTCAAGGCCGCGTCCGCGCCGCTGATGCATGACGGCGCCCGGCAAAGCCGTGCGCGGCGGCTTTCGCGCGCCCCGCATTGAAGACGCGAGAAGCCGCAGCCGCAGCAGCGCCTCGACGTCAAGATCAACGCCCACGGCAGCCATCGCGATCACAAGGGCTCGATGAGATCGAGATATTCGCCGATCACGCTGCGCGCCGTGGCGCCGTCGGCGAGCGCGCGCCAGGTGAGGATGGTTCGATGCGACAGCGCGTCGACGGCGAGATTTGCGACATCGTCCGGCAGCACATGATCGCGCCCGGCGAGCCAGGCGCGCGCCTTGGCGGCCATGGCGAGCGCGAGCGTGCCGCGCGGCGATGCGGGATGTTCGATTTTTGCGCTCGTCTCCGGCGCAATGTCCTTGCGCCGCGCCGCCGTGACGAGACGAACGATATAATCTTTCACTGCGGGCGAAAGATAAACGCGCAGGGCGGCGGCGCGCGCATCGGCGATTTCGGCGGCGCTCAGCGGCGCGTCGAGGCGGGACGCGTCATGCGTAGCCTCGCGCTCGACGAGATCGAGAATCTTCCGTTCGGTCGCGGCGTCCGGCAGATCGAGTTCGACATGCAGCATGAAACGATCGAGCTGCGCCTCGGGGAGCCGAAACGTGCCCTCATGTTCGATCGGGTTCTGGGTCGCCACCACCATGAACGGGTCGGGCAGCTTGCGCGTCACGCCGGCGACGGTGACCTGGCGCTCGGCCATCGCCTCCAATAGAGCCGACTGCACCTTGGGCGGCGCGCGATTGATTTCATCGACCAGAACCAGAGAGTGAAAGACCGGCCCGGCGGAGAATTCGAAGACGCCGCGATCCTGCCGCCAGATCGACGTTCCCGTGACATCCGCCGGCATCAGATCGGGCGTGCACTGGATTCGCGCGAAGGCGACGTTCAGGCCGCGCGCGAGCAGCTTCACCGCGCGTGTCTTGGCGAGGCCCGGCGCGCCTTCGACGAGCAAATGCCCGTCCGCGAGGAGACCGATCAGCAGCCGCTCGACGAGCGCCCCGCCGTCGATGAGGCTGGCTTCAAGGAAGGCTCTGACCTCGCCGAGGCGCGCGCGGACATCTTCCTCAGGGCTCTGACTGTCGGAACGGACTGGCTCGAGCGATCTCATAGGCGCATTTTCCCAAGGCTGTGTTCATGGCCCGTTGGCGACCCCTTACAGCCTACAGGGGATTGCGGCGCCTTCTCCTGGTCCGCTTGCCCGGATTCTATTGGGCAATTTGCCCAATCTTCACGGCGGCGGCCGGATCCCGGCCAGTTTCGCGCCGATTGCGTTGGCGAGGCGCCAAAAACCGCCTAGATTGACCCATTCGCCAACTGTCCGGAGCGGCAAATGCAGCTGATTTTGCGTCTCGTGTTGCGTCTTGTCGGCGTGACGCTCTTGTGTCTCGCCGCCGCGGTCGGTTGGGTGATGCTGGACGCGCATCGCGCCATCGAAGCCGAAACAACCGCCTCGGCCGATCGGGTCACGCGCGATCTGGCGAACCTCTACTGGCGCGAAATTCTGTGGCGCGGCGGAATGCGCAGGGACAGCCTCATTCCCAGACCCGATTGGGAGTCGATCAATACGCTACGGGTCATTTCGCCGGGCGTCTGCATCACGGTCGCCCCGGCGGGCGAGGCGCCGCGAAGCCTCTGCAGCCAGGTTGAGGGCGTCGGCGCGCCGGCGCCGGAATGGTTCGAGACGCTCTATAATGGAATTTTCGGGCGACAGGCCTCGATCACGCGTCCCCTCGCGGTCAGGCAACCGGACGCGGGCATGGTCACGCTTGGCGCCGACCCGGCCGCCGCCGTGCGGCAGGCATGGCGCGAGGTCGCCATCGTCCTTGGCGTCGCCGCCTCGATGGCCGTCGGCATCTGCCTTTTGGCGGTGATCGCGATCGTGCATGCGCTGGCGCCGGCGCGAACGATCGTCGCCGGGCTGCGGCGGCTCGAAAAAGGCGATTTCGGCTTCCGTCTGCCCGCCTATGGAGCGAGCGAGTTCGGTCATGTCGCCCGCGCCGTCAACGACCTCACGGATCGCCTCGCGCAGACGACCGCCGAGCGGGTCGCGCTGACGAAACGGCTGTTCGAGGTTCAGGAGGAGGAGCGTCGCGCGCTCGCGCGTGACCTGCATGACGAATTCGGCCAATGCCTGACTGCGACGCTGGCCTTCGCCGCCTCGATCGAGGCCGGCGCGGCGAAGGACCGCGCCGACCTCGCCGACGACGCCCGCGCGATCAGCCGCGTCGCCAGGCGGATGATGTCGACCCTGCGCGAGGCGCTGGCGCGGCTGCGGTCGCAGGATCTCGACGAACTCGGACTGGAGGCGAGCCTCGCCCAGCTCGTTGCGGGGTGGAACGCCCAAACGGCGCCGAAGGCGGTGTTTCATCTCGATCTCGCCGGCGACCTCGCCGGCGTGCCGCGGGCGATCGCCATGAGCGTCTATCGCATCGCGCAGGAGTGCCTGACCAATGCGGCGCGTCATGGCAAGCCGAGCGATGTCTATCTGCGCGTCGAGAGAACGGCGGCGGACGGCGGCGCCGTCGCGCTGACCGTCGAGGACAATGGCGGCGGCGATCCCGCCCGCGTCAAGGTCGCGACGGGCCATGGCATCCTCGGCATTCGCGAGCGCATCGCGGCCTCCGGCGGCAGCCTCGCGATCGGCCGGGCCGCGCGCGGCATACGCGTCCGCGCCAGCATTCCCCTGATGGCGCCAGGATCAGCGCCGTCGCTCGCGCCGGGCCTGTCGTGACGCAGACGACGATCCTCCTCGTCGACGACCATCCGGTCGTCCGCGAGGGGTATCGCCGCCTCCTGGAGCGGCAGGACGGATACAAGGTCATCGCGGAAGCGGACGACGCCGCCTCGGCGTACCAGCTCTATCAAAAAGCGGCGCCCGATATCGTCATCATGGATATTTCCCTTCCAGGCGCCGGCGGAACTCGAGGCCGTGCGGCGCATCCGCGCGTGGGACCGGCGCGCGCGCATCCTCGTTTTCACGATGCACAGCGGAGCCGCCTTCGCGCTGAAGGCCTTCGAGGCGGGGGCGGCCGGCTACGTCACGAAAAGCAGCGACGCCGCCGAACTCGTCCGCGCCGTGACGATCGTGGCGCAAGGCGGCAGGGCGCTCAGCAGCGACATCGCGCGCGAGATCGCCGTCGAGCGTCTGGCCAACGAACGCTCGCTCGTCGATGAACTCGGGCCGCGCGAAACCGAAATTCTCCGCCTGGTCGCGTCGGGACAAACAACCGAGGAGATCGCCAATGCGCTGAACCTCAGTTCAAAGACGGTTCAGAACTATCACTATCAGATCAAGTCCAAAATTGGCGCGCGGACCGACGCGCATCTCGTATGGCTCGCGATCGGCGCGGGCCTCGTCGCGCCCGACCGGATCGTTCGGGACGAAAGCTGATCGCCGCCTCCTGGCGAAATATTCCGCTGTGACAAGGGCGCCTTTTCCGGCGCCGACAAGAAGGGCAGGGCGGGCGAGGTCGAGAAGGCGCTAGATCACGATGATTTTGGATCGAATTGATCCAAAATCATGAACGTGATCGATTCCAATAGTTTAGAGCGGGATGCGGCGAAAAAGTGCTCGCACTTTTTCTCATCCCGCTCTAGCGCGTTCGCGTCGATGCCGGCGCAGCTGCGCCCTGGCGGCGCCATCAGGGAGACGCCTCGACATTTTGCAGGATCGCGTCGAGCAGCTTGCCTTCGATCAGGATCGCAGAGCCGTAATGCGAGCCGATATCAAAGGCGAGGCGGCGATTCATGTCGAGCGATGCGCTCTGCATCGCGATGAGATGACCGGCTTCGTCAAAGAGGCCGGAACCCGAGCCGCCATATCCATCATTGCAATCATGACGGGCGCGCCGGATGCCGCCCTCGGTCGGCGGATCGATCTTGTGGATCGCGCAGGTCTCGATGCTGCTCGGCCCCGTAAAATTGGCGTGGCCGGCGGGCGAGACCATCGTGACCTCCACGATCGCGTCGCCGGTCGCGAGCGCGGAAGTCCTCGGAACGGGCTGCGGCGCGGCGCTCCAGTCGACGGGTTCGCGCAAGCGCGCGAGCGCCCAGTCATCCGTGATGTGAAGGCGCGTTGCGTCGTCGGCGACGCCGAGCTGCAGGCTGCCTGGTGAGAACGCGTAGTTTCTGCCGGCGATCTGGAAGAAGCATTCGTCTATCCCGCGCGTCGCTTCGGCGTTGGGATCGCGGAAGTTATGGGCGTTCATCATGACGAGACGGCGGCTTTCGATCAGCCATGCGGCGGCGGCCCTGCGCGGAACGCCTTCGCCGTCACGGCAAAACAGCACGCCCGCGCCCGGATAGCGGCGATAGTCCTCGCTCGTCATCGGCCGCCGCCTGTCGTCCGGATAAAGCGCCGCCGGTTCGATCATGGCGCGCCCGGACGAAGCCTTCGCCACCGCCGCGGCGAGCCAACCGGCGGCGACTGCGCCCAGCGCCAGCGAAACGAAAATTTTCACACGGGGCCTACGCGTCGCAAAATCGCGATGCGGCGCTCCGGTCGCGCCTCGTCGTTGCTGCTTCATCGGGTTCGTCTTTCCGCGGGGCGGCGCTTGATGGCGGGGCCGATGAAACCATAGCCGGACGTTGCTTCGCAACTTTGCGAACCGTGCGCCCGCACGGCCACGCCGCGGGATAATCATCCCGGCTTTATTGCCGGTTTATCCCAACTCTTTTGCGAGCAACGCCTGCAGACAGTCTGGTGGCCAAATGCTTATGAATACGCGCCCCGGTTGACGGGTGAAACGGCGGCAAGTCGCTGCGGCGCAGCCATTTAGCGACAGGCGGACGAACTGGACTGATCAGCAAATCCAGGCGTCGTGGAAAACAATGGGGAGGTTCGCTTACATGAACAGGCTATTACAGAATGTCTCGTTTGCAGCGCTTTTGGCGACAGGAGTGATGGGATTTGCGAGCCTTTCTTTCGCCAATGATAAGCTCGATCAGCTGTCGCAGAGCGACGAAAACTGGGTCATGCCGGGCAAGGATTATCATTCGGACAATTTCAGCAAGCTCACCCAGATCAACGCGGACAACGTAAAGGAGCTGAAGCCGGCCTGGTCGTTCTCCACAGGCGTTCTCAACGGCCACGAAGGCGCCCCCCTCGTGATCGACGGCACAATGTATATCAACACGCCTTTCCCCAACATCACCTTTGCGCTCGCCCTCGACAATCCGACCAGGATTCTCTGGCAGGACAAGCCAAAGCAAAATCCGGCCGCCCGTTCGGTCGCCTGCTGCGATCTCGTCAACCGCGGTCTTGCCTATTGGCCGGGTGACTCGAAGACGCCGCCGCTGATCCTCAAGACGCTGCTCGACGGCCACATCGAGGCCCTCAACGCCAAGACGGGCGAACTCGTCTGGAAGATGGAGAATTCCGACATCAAGGTCGGCTCGACCCTTACGATTGCGCCCTATGTGGTGAAAGACATTGTCCTCGTCGGTTCCTCGGGCGCCGAGCTCGGCGTGCGCGGGTACGTCACCGCCTATGACGTCCATGACGGCGAGCAGAAGTGGCGCGCCTACGCGACCGGCCCGGACAAGGATCTCCTGCTTGCGCCGGACTTCAACATCCACAACCCGCAATATGGACGGTTTGGCCTCGGAACGGAAACCTGGGAGGGCGACGCCTGGAAGGTCGGCGGCGGAACGAACTGGGGATGGTACGCCTATGATCCCAAGATAAACCTAATCTATTTCGGCACCGGCAACCCGTCGCCCTGGAACGAGACGATGCGTCCGGGCGACAATAAATGGACGATGACGATCTTCGGGCGCGACGTCGATACGGGCCTCGCCAAATTCGGCTATCAGAAAACGCCGCATGACGAGTGGGACTACGCCGGCGTCAACGTCATGATGCTGTCCGAGCAAAAGGACAAGGACGGGCAGCTTCGCAGCCTGCTGACCCATCCCGACCGCAACGGAATTATCTACACGCTCGACCGGACCAACGGTGATCTTGTCTCGGCCAACAAGATCGACGATACGGTCAATGAATTCAAGTCCGTAGACATGAAGACCGGCCAGCCGATCCGCGACCCGGAATATGGCACGCGGATGGATCATCTGGCCAAGGACATCTGTCCCTCGGCGATGGGTTACCACAACCAGGGTCACGATTCCTACGATCCCGACAAGCAACTCTTCTTCATGGGCGTCAACCACATCTGCATGGACTGGGAGCCCTTCATGCTTCCCTATCGCGCGGGTCAGTTCTTCGTCGGCGCCACGCTGAATATGTATCCAGGCCCGAAGGGCGACCGCCAGAACGCAGAGGGACTTGGCCAGATCAAGGCCTATAATGCGATCACCGGCAAGTTCAAGTGGGACAAGATGGAGCGCTTCGCCGTTTGGGGCGGCACGCTGGCGACAGCCGGCAATGTCGTCTTCTACGGAACGCTCGACGGCTTCATCAAGGCGCGCAACGCCGACACGGGCGACCTCCTCTGGAAGTTCAAGTTGCCGTCAGGCGCTATCGGCTACCCGATCACATATACGCGCAAGGGCGTGCAATATATCGCCATCTATTACGGCGTCGGCGGCTGGCCCGCAGTCGGCCTGGTGTTCGATCTTCAGGATCCGACCGCCGGCCTTGGCGCGGTGGGCGCGTTCAAGCAGCTCGCCAACTACACGCAGCAGGGCGGCGGCGTGATGGTGTTCTCCCTGAACGGCAAGGGCCCCTACGACGACGTGAACGTCGGAGAGTACCAGTCGGCCAACTAGCCTCGGCATCGCTCCGGGCGTCCCCTCAAACATGTGCTCCTTCGCTGGTTCAGCCAGCGGAGGGACCGTTGAGCGGGGGGCGATCTCGGGCGATCGATGGCCGAATTTCATTAACCCAGCAGAATTTGGCGGATATCTTCATGTCGCGATCGGCGCGCTCAGTTTTCGCTACGGCCTTCGCCGTCGCTTCTCCCCGCGTTCTTTTCCTCTCCGGCGTCGGCGCGCTGGCCTGCGCGTTCGCCGCGGGGGCCGCGCCGCAGGCGGACCCGTCGCCAGCGCAGACAGGGGCATCGACCGCCAGCAAGGAATTGCGCATTTGCGCCTCGGCCAAGCAGCTTCCCTATTCCGCGAAGGATGGGTCGGGCTTCGAGAACAAGATTGGCGAGATCGTCGCGAAAGCGATGGGGCGCGAGCCTGTCTTCGTCTTCGCCGACAAGCCCGCGATCTATCTCGTCCGGGACTGGCTCGACAAGAACAAGTGCGACGTCGTCGTCGGGCTCGACGCCGGAGACGCGCGCGTGCTCACGACCAAGCCCTATTACCGAGCGGCTTATGTTTTTGTGACGCAGAAGGATCGCGGCCTCGCAATCCAGTCATGGAACGATCCGAAGCTGAAGCAATTGGGCCATATCGTCGTGGATCTGGGTTCGCCCAGCGAGACAATGCTCAAGCAGATCGGCGCCTATGAAAGCGACATGGCCTACCTCTATTCCCTGGTTGGCTTCAAGGCTCCACGCAATGAGTATGTGCAGATCTCGCCGGAACGCATGATCGGCGAGATCAAGACCGGCGGCGCTGACCTCGCCGCGGCCTTCGCGCCGGACGTCGCGCGCTATGTGAAGGGCGATTCTTCGCTGAGCGTGACTCCCATTCGCGACGACGCCAAGGGCGCGGGCGGCGAGAAACTGCCGCAGCAATATGATCAGGCGATGGGGGTCCGGATCGGCGATGCGCAATTGCTGTCCGAGCTGGACGAGGCTCTCGTCCGCGCGAATGCTGAGATCAAGGCCGTGTTGAAGGACGAGGGCATCCCACTCGTCGACGCCTCCAAATAACTATCTCAATCAAAACGACTTGGGATGAACGCCTTGAAACCTACAACTCTCGTCGGTCTGCTTTTGACCGCATCAATCACCACTGTCTCTTTGCGCGTCATTGCAGAGACTCCGATTCCACCGACATCGCTGGACTTTCAAAACACCGTGACGGGGGCGCCGCTCGATTTCTCGAATGCGCAGCCTGAGGGGCGTGACACGCCCGGCGTAAAGGCGTTCTTCCAGACGGGCGTCGATCCCTATATCGACGACAAGAGCTGCCTGAAAAAGGGGGAAACTATATTCCTGACCGCGTGCTCCGGCTGTCACGGATTGATTGGCGAAGGCAAGATCGGCCCGGGGCTCAACGACGACTATTGGACCTATCCGAAAAATGTGACGGACCAGGGTTTGTTCGAAACCATCTTCGAAGGCGCTACAGCGCAAATGGGCCCGCACTATGATCTCACCCTGGACGAGATATTGCAGGTGATGGCCTGGGTGCGTCATCTCTACAAGGATGATGTCAAGAACGCGCCCTGGCTGAACGAGGCGCAGAAGAAGAATTACACGCCCTACAAGGAAGGCGAGAAATTCGCGGACAATGCGCCCGGCATGTGCGCGGACAAGAAATAGGGCCAGATTAACAAGAAGCGGAAACCGCCGGACAGCGTCGGATTTAAACCACCAATGGAGGAATAGACTCATGAAGATCACCAGCATCGCCGCCGCGGCCGGTCTCGCCGCTCTCGTCGCCGCCGCCATGACGGCGCCGGCATCCGCCTATGATGGCACCAATTGCAAGGCGCCCGGCAATTGCTGGGAGCCGAAGCCCGGCTTCCCCGCGAAAGTCGCAGGCAGCAAATATGATCCGAAACTCGACCCGGCGGAAGTCGCCAAACAGGACATCTCCGAACGCCAGATGGAGGAGCGCAACGCCAAGCGCGTGGCGAATTTCCGCAAGACGGGCAAGTTTGTCTACGATATCGACAAGATTTCGACCAAGTGACGCCGGGATTCACCACACGACATCGCGAACGCTGCTCATCCGGACGAGCGGCTTGACTGAGCCGCGGTCCGGCGGGATTTGCGCTCCCCTCCGGCGTCCGGACCGCGGTCATTTTTTGTTGCGAAGTAGATATTGATGAGCGAAGCCGCCAGGCCGATGCCGATGACTGACTCCGTCTCCGTGGCCTCGCTGCTCGCCGGCTGGCGCGCGGCCGCGCTTGAACTCGAGACGCGCGTCGGGAGCGTCGTCATTGGCCAGACGCGCGCGATCCGGCTGATGACGATTGCGATTTTCGCGCGCGGCCACGTCCTCCTCGCCGGCGATGTCGGCGTTGGCAAGACAACTCTTTTGCGCGCCGCCGCGCGCGCCATCGGCGGCGCCTATGAGCGGGTCGAAGGCACGGTCGACATGATGCCGGGCGACCTTCTCTACCACACCTATCTCGCGGACGACGGGCGCCCTCGCGTCGAGCCTTCCGCGATGCTCGCCAGGGCGGACGATCTTTCCATCTTCTTCTTCAACGAGGTCAACCGGGCGCGTCCGCAGGTGCATTCGCTTCTTCTTCGGCTGATGGCGGAGGGCAATGTCACGGCCTTCAACCGCGTCTATCAGTTCCCCTATGTGCAGGTCTTCGCCGACAGGAACAGGGTGGAGAAGGAGGAGACGTTCGAATTGCCGGCCGCCGCGCGAGACCGGTTTTTCATGGAGATTCCGGTTGAGGCGCCGGGCGATCCCGAAATCCGACGCCAGCTGATTTTCGATCCGCGTTATCATGACGTCGATGCGCTGTTGCGCTCGATCGAGACGCCCGTGCTCGATTATCGGACGCTCGTCTCCGCGGCGCCGATCATCCAGAAAAGCATCTACACCAGCGAAGCCGTGCAGGATTATGTCGTCCGCCTGTGGCAGGCGACGGTGCGGCCGGACTCCGCCGGCATCGAACTTGAATCGATCGACGTCGAGCGTCTGGTTCAGGGCGGGGCGAGCCCGCGCGGCTTCGCCTTCCTCGTTCGCGCGGCCCGCGTGCGCGCCTGGCTCGAAGGGCGCGACATGCTGGCGCCGGAAGATGTGCGCGACGTTTTCGTCGAGACCGTGGCGCACCGGGTCTTTCTCGACCCTGTCTATGAGCTGCGGCGCGAGCAGATCCTGCGCGATCTCTGCGCCGCCGTGCTCGCCATCGTGCCGGCGCCATGACCGGCGGCGAGGATATCGCCTACCGGCCGCGCGGCCGCGTTTCGGGCGTCAGGTTCGGCGCCCATCCAAGCCCCGGCGCCGGCGCGCTCGGCGCCTTCCGCGATCATGTTCCCTTCATGGCCTATCCCGATGCGCGGCGCATCGACGTGCGCGCGACGCTGCGCGATCCATTCGGCAACACTTTCGTGCGCCGCTTCCAGCAGCGCGCGTCGATCGATCTTTACGCGCTGGTCGATTTGAGCGCATCGCTCGCCTATCAGGGGCGCGCGTCAAAGATGGAGCTGATCACCGCGCTTTGCGTTGCGCTCGCCCGCTCGGCGACGCGGATGGGCGATCGCTTCGGCCTCATCGGCTGCGACGCCGGCGTGCGGCCGGATTGTTTCATTCCGGCGACGAAGCGGCGGGGCGTCGCCGAGGAAGCGGCGGCGCTGCTCGGGCGCGCCCGGTGCGAAGGCGCGAGCGCCGCGGGCCTGTTGCAAGCCGCCGAGCGCATCGCCGGGCAGCGCAAGATGGCGTTCCTCATCTCTGATTTTCTGCTTCCGCCTGGCCTCTTGCGAGAGATCTTCGAGAAGCTGGCGCAGCATGACGTCATTCCGGTCATCGTCGGCGACGCCACGGAGGAGAAAGATCTGCCGTCCTTCGGTTTGATGGAGCTGGCCGATCTCGAAACGGGCGCGCGCCGCCTCGTCTTCATGCGGCCGGCGTTGAAGCGGCGGTGGCTGGAGGCCGAACGCCAGCGGCGCGCGGAAATCACCCGGCTGGCGCGGCAGTACGGCCGGACGCCGGTGCGGATCGACGATGCGTTCGATATCGACCGCTTCTCGCGCGACCTGCTGCAGGCGTGAGCGCATGAACCACCGTGCGGTCGCCCGGGCGTTTTTGTGCATGCTGACTCTTCTTTGCGGCGGCGCCATCGCTGGCGCAGGTCAAGTCCGCGCGGACGAGACGCCCAGCTTCGTCAGGAGCATCACGATCCTGGCGCCGCGCGACGTCGGGTTCTTCGCCGGGGATCTCGTCGAGGCCGACGTCGAACTCGTCGTCGCGCCCGGGGCTGTGATGGACCTTGCGTCTTTGCCCCATCCCGGCCCGATAGACTATTGGCTCGACCTGCGCAGCATCGATGTCGAGAAATCGACTGAGGGCCCGAACTGGCGGTACAGGCTGAAGCTTCTCTATCAGAATTTCTATGACGCGCTCGACGCGCGCCGACAGGAGATTCCGGCCTTCTCCGTGGCGTTCACGAGGGGTGGGACGACCGAGAGCGCGCAGGTGCAGGCCTGGACCATCGGGGTCTCGCCGCTGCGGGAGATCGCGCCGCCCGTGAAGGAGGATCCGAAGGACTATATGCGGGCGGATCAGGCCGCGCCGCTCATCAAACTCGCGTCGCTCTGGCGCGCGGCTGCGCTCGCCGCCTTCGCGGCGGCCCTCGGCCTCGCCGCGCTCGCTTATGACCGGGTCTGGCAGCCGTTTCGCGCGTCGAAGACCCGCCCGTTCGGCGACGCCGCGCGCCGGCTGCGCCGACTGCGCGAAAGGCGGGGCGCGGAGGAGGGCTATCTTGAGGCCCTGCTCATCCTTCACCGGGGCATCGATCAGACTGACGGGCGCAGCGTCCTCGCCGATGACGCGGCCGCGTTCCTGCGCCGCCATCCGGTCTTCGCGCCCATGGGCGACAGCCTCGCGCGATTCTTCGCGGCTTCGCGCGACGCCTTCTTCAGAAGCGAGCCGGAGCGTTCGCGCAGCGATCTTCCCTTCGACGCGCTCGAGACATTCGCGCGCAAGATGGCGGCCGCCGAACGGACGCGCCCATGAACATCGGCGTCGATCAGCCCTGGGTCCTGGCGCTGCTGGTTCTGGCCGCGGCGCCCTTTGTCTTTTCCGCGCAGCGGGCCTCTTTCGTTGGTTCCGTCGCGGCGGCGCCCGTGGACCTCCTGTCCAGTGCGCTGCGATGGATCCTCCGCTTTTCCGGCGCGCTGGCCATCGCGCTGATCGTTCTTGCGCTCGCCGGCCCCTACCATGGCGGCGAGACCGTGAGCCGGGTGGGACAGGGCGCCCAGCTTGTCATTCTGCTCGATCGCAGCGGCAGCATGAACGACACATTCGCCGGGCGCACGCCGGAAGGCGGCGCCGAATCCAAGGCCGCGGCCACCAAACGGATCCTGCGCGATTTCGTCGGCCGGCGGCCGCACGATCTGTTCGGCGTCGCCGCCTTCTCAACCTCGCCGATCCTTGTGCTGCCCCTGACCGATCATCGCGACGCGGTGCGGGCCGCGATCAACGCCAGCGATCGGCGCGGCCTCGACTATACCGACATGGCGCGCGGACTGGCCATGGCGCTCTCCATGTTCGCAACAGACAGGGCCGACGAGCACCATGTGATCCTGCTCGTCTCGGACGGCGGCGCCGTCATCGAGTCGCATGTGCAGGATCTCTTGCGCGCCGAGTTCCGCAAGTTCAGGACGGACCTCTATTTCCTGTTCCTGCGCACGGCTGGAAGCAAGGGCATGTTCGACCAGCCGGAGCCGGGCGAGAACTCGCCTCAGGCCATGCCGGAGCGTTTCCTCAACCTGTTCTTTCAGACGCTCGACATTCCCTACAAGTCATTTCAGGCCGAGAATCCGGAGCAGGTCGAGGCTGCGATCCATGAGATCGACAAGCTTGAACGCTATCCGATTGTCTACGCCGAGCGTCTTCCGCGTTATGATCTGACCGGTCCCGCTTATGCGCTCGCCTGCGCCTGCATTGGCCTTCTGGCGGCGGCGAAACTCGCCGAGACGACTCTCGTCCCGCGCCGGCGTCCGTTGCGGATGGCGGGCGCGCCGAAAGCGCCGGCATGAGCCTCTCCTTCACCCCTGCGGCGTCGGGCCCCGCCAGTCGCGCGCGCCGCGCGGACTGGCGTCGTGGGGCGGCCCGTCTTTGGGGCCAGTCGCGCCCTTATCTCCTGATGCTGATGCCGATCGCATTCGCGCTCGTTGCGTTCGGCCTCGCAGGCATGGCGCTTCGCTTTGAGGCCGCCAACGCATCGATAAGAGCCTTGAAGGCGAACCACGACCTCGCCGTCGCAATGAATTCGCCGCCCGAGCTTCTGCTGGCCAGGATCGAATTCCTGCTCGGCCATGACCGGGTGGATGAAATTCAGCCCTATGTCGAAGCGCTCGACAAGACGGGCTCCGATGCCCTGCGAGCCATCGCGCATTACAATTTCGCCAACGGGCGCCTGCGGCAGGCCTTCGACCTGCTGACGCAGGGCAAGCTCGATGCGGCTGGACCTTTCGTCGTCCTGTCGCGTCAGGAATATCGCCGCGCGCTGACTTTGGCTCCGGGCGATTGGGACGCCAAATTCAACCTCGACGTCGCCTCGCGGCTGATCCGCGATTTTCCGGCCTTCGAGCGGACGATCGGCGACGCCGTCAAGACCGATCGCAAGAGGATCTGGACCGATGTTCCGGGCAAGCCGGAGGGCCTGCCATGACCGGCATCTTCGGCGGCGATGCGACGGGGGCGCGCCGCATCTTGCGGGAGAATCTCGCCGACCCCCGCGCGCTCCTGCTGCTCGCCGCTCTCGCCTTTGGGCTCGCCGCGATCGTCCTGCCGCCCTTCAGGGCGACGCGCGAGGGGCTCGACGTGCTGGCCGTCGTCGACATCACGGGCAGCATGAACGTGCGGGATTACATGCTTCACGGCAAGCCGGTCAGCCGCCTCGACGTCGCCAGGGCGGCGCTGAAGGATCTCATCGCCAACCTGCCATGCCCGAGCCGGCTGGCGCTCGCGCTTTTCAGCGAGCGCATCCCATTCCTGCTGTTTGAACCCGTCGACGTCTGCCGCGACTATGGCGCCGTCGCGGGCGCGATCGATGCGATCGACTGGCGGGAGGCGTGGGAGGGCGACAGCCATATCGCATCGGGTCTCTTCAGCGCGATCGAGATGGCGAAGGAACTGCAGAGCAACCTCGTCTTCATCACCGATGGCCAGGAGGCTCCGCCGCTTCCCTTGTCCGGCGGGCCGGCATTTGACGGCAAGGCGGGCGAGGTTCGCGGCCTGATCGTCGGGGCGGGCGGCTATGCGTTGTCGCCGATCCCGAAATTCGATGATCGCGGCCATGAGACCGGCTTCTGGGGCGTTGACGACGTGCCGCACGAAAGCCGCTTCGGGCCGCCGCCCGCGGACGCCGAAAGCCGGCCGGGCTTTGAGGCGCGCAATGCGCCCTTCGGCGCCGTCGCCCCGAAGGGAACCGAGCATCTCTCCTCCGTCCGCGAGCCTTACCTCAAGTCTCTCGCCGACGAAACCGGCCTCTCCTATTTTCATATGAATGGACCCTCCGGTCTCGCCGAGGCGCTGGCGCCTGTCGCCGTGCGGCGCGCGAGCGCTGGCTTTATCGATCCGCGGCCGATCGCGGGCGCCCTCGCGCTCGCGGCGCTGCTTGCGGTCTATGTGTTTTTTCCCGTTCGCGAGCGCCTTTGGCGCGCTGGCGGCGGCTTTCCACGGCAAGGGGTTTTCTGATGCGTTCAAGGGCTGTTTTTCACGCTGCGAGTTTTGTCGCGGGTCTGGTCGCGCTGACGACGTTCGCGCAGGCTCACGGGCCGACGCCGCAAAAAATTGACGAGGCGATCGACATCAAGGCGGATCCCAAGGCCGTATGGGTGATCGCGGGCGATTTCGCGGGCGTTTCGAAATGGGATACCGAACTCAAGGCGAGCGAGGGCTCCAATCAAAAGCGCGTCATCACCTTCAAGAACGGTGAGCGGCTTGAAGAGGAGATCGACGAATATAAGCCCGATGGGATGACCTATTCCTACCGAATGATCAATCCGAACCTGAAGGCGGCGCCGGTAAGTTCCTATTCGGCGACCCTTGTGGTGACGCCGGGGGCGGGTGGCGGCAGTCATGTCGAGTGGTACGGGCGCTTCTATCGCGGCGATACGGGCAACGAGCCGCCGGACGAACTGAACGATGAGGCTGGCCGGGAAGCCATGACGAGGCTTTTCAAGACGGGGCTCGATGGCCTCAAGGCGAAGGCCGAAGGGCATTCATGAGATGCGCAGGGGCGCCGCCATGTTGCTCGCATTTGTTCTGTCCGCGCCGCCGCTGCACGCGGTTTCCGGTGCGGCCGCGGCGGGCGACCGGCTTGCTGTCGTAAGCCAGGACGGCGGGTCGGTGTCTGTTATCGATCCGCATTCGAACAGCGTCGTCGCGCGCGCGCAGATTGGCAAGGGCGCGGCAGCCATCGCCGCGTCTTCGGACGGACGGCGCCTCTATGTGACTTATCCGGACGGCGCCGCGATCGACGTCGTCGACGCCGAGACCGCCGTGCTGGTGCGCAGCCTTCCTTTCACGGGCGAGCCGTTCGGGATCGCGGCGGCGCCCGGCTCGCTCTATGTCTCGGACTGGGCCAATGACAGGGTGACGCGTCTTGACGCCGCCTCGGGCGCGCAAACGGGCGTTGCCGCCGTCGGCAAGAGCCCCGCCCATATCGCGCTCAGCGCGGACGGGCATCGCCTTTACGTCGCCGATCGCGAGAGCGGCGATGTCGCGGTCATAGACGCGGATCGCATGCGCAAGATCGCTTCGATCCCCACCGGCGAGGCGCCCTTCGCCCTGGCGCTCTCCCCCGACGGCCGCCGCCTTTACGTCGCCAATGTGCGCAGCGGCGATCTTGCCGTGATCGACACGGCGCGTTCGGAGCTGGTCGCGCGCGTCGCGGTCGGCGCCATGCCTTACGGCGTCGCGGCGACGCCGGACGGCGCCTATGTGCTGGTGACGAACCAGCATCAGGGCGCGCTGTCCGTCGTCGACGCGAAAAGCCTCGCGCTGGTCGGCGCCATCGCGGTCGGGCGCTATCCCGAGGGCGTGCTCGCGGGGCCTTCCGGCCTCGCCTATGTCGCGAACTGGTTCTCCGGCGACGTCTCGGTCGTCGATCTCGCGCGGCGCCGCGAAATCTTCCGCATCAAGGTCGGAGAAGGACCAAGGAGCTTCGCGCTGCTGCCCGACGTTCCGGGGAGACGCTGACATGCCTCGCTTGACGCGCCGATCCGCCGGCGGCTTATTGCTTGCGCTGCTCGGCGCCGGATCGCTGGCCGCGTGCGGCGACGAAGCCGACGAGCCGCAACGAAAGATCGTTTCGGTCAACAGGCCGGCGCCATTGCCAAAATGGCTGACCGTAAAGGATGCGATCGAACCATCGCTCTGGTTGCGCAGCCGGGAGGTCGGGCGCCTGGTGTTGCCGAGCGATCCCGAGGTCGATCGCCTCCGCCGCGCCATGCATCAGGCGACGCTTCGCTTTTTTGAGGATCAGCGAATGATCGCCAATCGCACAGCCCAGGCGGCCGACATGCTCGCCGAGGCCGGACAACCCGAGCGCAGTGTCGACATCATGACCGGCATGATCGACGTCGCGGACGCCACCGTCGCGAAAAAGGCGTATGGCGACATGGCGCAGCACTATCTGAACCTGCGCAAAGAAGGTATGGATCGGACCGCGGCCCTGAATAGCCTTACCGCGTCCTACAAGGCAGAAAACAGTCAGAAATGACAACGCCAACCTCCATCGGCGCCGAGGCCGCGCGGCGCGAACCGGCCGCCGCGGGCGGGCGGCTCGACGCGCTCCGGCGCCTGTTTTCGCTGCGTTCGCTTCGCACGCGCCTCGTTCTCGGGGTTCTGGCGATCGATCTCGTGGCTGCGGCTTTGACCGGAGCCGTGATTGTCCTGAAAGCCAGGACGGCGACGAAGGTGGAGATCGCATCTTCCATACAACTCGCAGAGGAGGTCGTCTCCGACAGCATTCGCCTGCTTCAGGATGCGCCGGCGCCCTTGTTGCTGAAAAGCATCGACCTGCATTTCCAACCGATTCGCCATGTCAGAATTGAAGTCGCCGACGCGGCCGGGCGCGCGGTGTTTTCCGCGATCAAGCCAGACATCCGGGCAAGACAGGACGTCTCCAATGCGCCCGCCTGGTTCAGTTTCCTGATCGCGCCGCCGGTCGAGACCAGGAATTTTCCCATCATCATCAGGGGCGAGTTTATCGGCGTCGTGACAATCAGGTCGGAACCGAGCGACGAAATCGGCGAGGCGTGGAATTATGCCTACGCGCTGATTGTGACTACCTTTTGCCTCAATATCATGGTGCTCGGAGCGCTGTTCATCTTTTTTGGCCGCGTTCTGGCGCCGCTGCCGCGTTTGGTCGCCGGTCTCAAGGATCTCGAAATCAGGAATTACGCGGTGCGGCTGCCACGCCCCTCTCTCGTCGAACTCGCCACCATCACCGATCATTTCAACAAAGCCGCGGAGGCGCTTTCGGCCGCGCATGAGGCCAATCGCCGACTTACCCGCAAACTCCTCACGGCCCAGGACGGCGAGCGGCGGCGCATGGCGCTCGAACTTCACGATGAGGCCGGCGCGTGTCTGTTTGCTCTCGAAGTCAACGCGACGTCGATTCTGAACATGACGAAACATGTGCCGGACGGCGCGCGCATCGGCGAGCGCGCGAAGGACGTCGTCGCCCTGGTCGAAACGGTGCAAGGCATCAACCGCCGGGTTCTCGATCGCCTGCGGCCGATGGCCCTCGGCCAGATTCCGCTGAAGGAATGCCTGATCAAGCTGCTCGTCGATCTCGACGGCGGCGAAGGCGGCCCCGCGATCGACCATGCGATCGGCGATTTGAGGACGAGTTATGGGCCGCTCGTCGATCTCACGATCTATCGTTGCGTCCAGGAAGGCCTCCTCAACGCCATACGCCATGCGCATGCGAGCCGGATCATGATCGCGCTCGATGAGCGCGAGGAAGCGGGACGATCCTCGATCGAGATCTTCATCCGCGACGACGGCATAGGTCTGCAGCCGCCGCTGCGGGCTGGCGTCGGCCTCTCGGGAATGCGGGAGCGGGTCGAGGCGCTCTGCGGATCTTTTACAATCAAGGCGGGCCCGGGCGGGCTCACGCTCGCCATCGCGCTTCCGCTCGACGGCGTCGAAGCGCGGGACAAGCCGCCCGTCAGCCCGACCTTCGACTAGCCGCGCCCATTCCATGACCAGCGTTCTCATCATCGATGACCACCCAATGGTGCTGCAGGGCTGTCGCCGGGTCCTTGAGGACATGGGGATCGAGCGTCTCTATGAAGCGACGACCGTGATCTCGGGCTATCGCGCGTTTCTGCGCCATCATCCCGACGTCGTCATCGCCGATCTGACCTTCGAGGGCGACGATCTCGGCGGCCTGTCGCTGATCCGGCGGATCGCCTCGTCCGACAGGAAGGCGCGCATCCTTGTGCTCAGCATGCATAATGACCCGGCGATCGTGTCGCGCGCGCTCGAGAGCGGCGCCTTGAGCTATGTCCTGAAGGACATGTCGTCCTCCGAGTTTTCAACCGCGTTCGAGAAGGTCCAGCTTGGCGAGCCGCATCTCAGCCACAGGCTGGCGATGCAGGTCGCCATGTTGCGCTCGAAGGGAAAGGATTCCGCGACGAAGGATCTCACCAGCCGCGAGGTCCAGATCCTGGCGTTGCTGGGCAAGGGAAACAACTACGACAAGATAGCCGCGAAGCTCGGGATCAGCTACAAGACGGTGACGAATGCGTGCTCCTCGATACGGACGAAACTGAAGATCAACACGCTCGCCGAGCTGATCCGCTTCGCGATCTATAACGATCCAGAGCGCAGCTCCTGAGAGCCGCCTCGCGCATCGCCGACGGCGTGCGGCGCAATGCGCGTGGCGGGCGCGTGGCTCCCTTCTGAGGAAGCGCCCGGAGGCCGGAGCGGCGCAATCGCGCTGCATGGCTTTCCAATTGCAACAATTGCCGGCGCGCTCATGCCCAAGGGCTTGCGTTGGACCATTTGTCCACTCCCGGCTTCGTCCCGGCGCCGCTAGTTGAAAGCTCCAATCTTTCAAAATGGCGGGCTGGACGATGAACGCATTATCGAGGTGGCTACAGGGCCGCCCGTACAGGCTAACCGTTTTGAACGCGCTTTTGTTGGCGTTGTTGCTCGGGGTCATCGGCAGCGCGCCGCTGTTCGAGATTGTCGGCGTGGCGGCGGTTGCGATCGCGGGCCTCGCGTTCGTGGGCCGGGCTGTCGGAGTCGCGTTTCGCTGGCGCGGCCGCGGACAGTTCTATGACCTCGTTTTGCTGTGGGCGCCCGGCGTCATCGCGATCATCCTTTCCCTCGCCGCAATCGGCCTGATCAGCGCGAATTCATACGGCAGCGTGGCCTACGTCATCGGCGTCGCCTTGTTTGGCGCGGAGCTCGGCATGCTGATCATCGGCGGTTCCGACGCCGCGAACTTCCCCGCCTCCCTGTCGGAGCCCGTCTGATGGATTTCCCGATCTTTCACCTCGATATTTTCGGCAATCGCGGGCTCGTCGCGACGATTGCAATCCTGCATGTGCTGGTGAACCACAGCCTCGCTGTCGGCATGATGCCGCTCGTCGCCTGCATGGAATGGTATGGCCACAAGCGGCAGGATCCGCGCTGGGACAAGCTCGCGTACAACATCCTCTTCGTGGCCTTTTTGATCACGACGACGGTCGGGGCCATGACCGGCATCGGCATCTGGCTCTCGGTCTCTCTCGTCAATCCCTATTCGATCGGCAGTCTGATCCGCGTGTTTTTCTGGGCCTGGTTCACCGAATGGCTGGTCTTCGTCACCGAAGTCTGCCTGATCCTCGCCTATACGCTCACATGGAAGAAATGGAGCGAGGGCAAGGCGAAGGAACGCCACATCAGGCTCGGCTTCACGCTGGGATTTTTCTCCTGGGTCACGATGGCGCTCATCGTTGCGATTCTCGGCTTCATGATGGATCCGGGAAACTGGATGAGCGAGCATACGCTCTGGGCCGGGATCACCAACCCTATCTACCTGCCGCAGCTCGCCTTCCGCACGCCGCTGGCGGCCGCGATGGCCGGCATCGTCGCGATGTTCCTTGCGCAGTTCTTCACCAGGGGCGACGCCGCGTTCCGCAACGAGGCGCTCCGGGCGATCGCGCTGTGGACGCTTTTCTTCGCGCCTTTCGTGCTCATCGCCGGCTTCTGGTATTATTCGGTCGTCCCGGATGTCATGAAGGAGAATTTTGGCGTCGCCATCGCTACGCTGCAATTCACCGATTGGCAGCAGAAATTCCTTGAGATCGCGTTGGTCACGGTCGTCGTGATCCTCATCGCCGTCCAGGTTGCGATCGCCCGGCCGAATCTGCTGCCCCGCGTTGCGATGCTGGCTCCGCTCGTCGCGGTCATCTGGATGATCGGCCATTTCGAGCGCGTGCGGGAATTCGTCCGCAAGCCCTATGTCATTGGCCGCTACATGTACGCCAACGGCTTTCGCGTCGATGACTATCCGCTTTTGCAAAGGGACGGCATCCTCGCCTACGCCACCTATTCGAATCCCCTGACCGACGCCGAGCGCGCTGGCCTCCCGCAAGGCCTCGACGACGACGCGCGCGAGGCCAAGCTGGCGCGCCTGCAGAAGGGCAAGGACGTCTTCATGATCACCTGCTCGCGGTGCCATACCGGCCATGGCGTGAACAGCATCACCGGGCATCTTCAGCGCATGTTCGGGGACCAGCCCTGGACGGCCGATCTGACCACCGGATACATCGAAGGCATGCATCAGGTGCGCAGCTTCATGCCGCCGTTCCCCGGCGACAAGGAGGAGCTGGGCCTGCTCGGCGAGTATCTCGAACATCTTCAAAACAATTTGGCTCCGATCCCCGGCGCGCAGACGGCGGGAATCATCGTGCAGGCGGCGCCCGCGCTGCGGGCCGCCGGGATCGATCAGAGTGAGGCTATCGCGCGATGAACCGGATCCCTGTTCCAAACGACATTCCGTTGCCGCTGCCGGCTCCAGAGCCGGTGCTGATCGGCGTGTTGGTCTTTTTCTTTCTGTTGCATATCGTTTTCGTCAACCTCATGGTCGGCGGCTCGCTCCTTACGTTCTATTACGAACTGCGCGGGCTGAAGCAGAAGCGATATGATCGGCTCGCCTATGAAATCGCCTCGACCATTACAGCGAACAAGAGCATCGCCGTGGTGATCGGGATCGGGCCGCTCCTCGCGATCAACACCTTATACACGGTCTATTTCTACACCGCGAACGCCCTGACGGGCGCCTTGTGGATCAGCATCATTCCGCTGGTCGTCGTCGCCTTCGTGCTGACGTATATTCACAAATATCTCTGGCATCAGATGGACGGGATAAAATGGCTCCATCTCGGCGTCTCGGCGGCGGCCGGCCTTATTTTCCTGTTCATTCCGCTGATATTCCTCGCCAACATCAATCTGATGCTGTTCCCCGACAAATGGGCCTCGGTGCACGGCTTTCTCTCCGCCCTCAGCCTTCCGAACGTCTTTCCGCGCTATATCCACTTCCTTCTGGCGTGTCCGGCGATGACCGGATTGTTCCTGGTCTGGCTGTTCCGGCGCCGCACCGACGCCGAGATCGCCGACATCGGCTTTGCGCGGGCGGACCTCATCCGCATCGGCTACCAATGGGCTCTATGGCCCACCGTGGCCCAGTTTCTCGTCGGGCCGATCACCCTTTTCACCCTGCCGCAGACCCAGGGCTCGCTTGGCCCGGTCATGGCGGTTTTCGGCGCCAGCGCGATTGTCGCCATCTTCCTGTCGATCCTTCTGTTCCAGGAGACGCGCCGGCCAGCGGAAACCATCGGACGGAGTTTTGGAGCCATTTGCCTCCTGATGCTGGCGGCGGTTGGCCTCATGGGCGCTGGACGCCATCTCTATCGGGAGGCGGCGATCGCCCCGCACCGGGAGCTTGTTCGCGCCAAGACGCTCGACTACATGCGGCAGGTCGAGGAAGCGAGGCGGGAGGCCGCCGCGCAGGGAACCGCGCCATGATCCCGGGTTCGCTCGACGGCGGCGAGGCGATCGACCTGACCCGGGCCCTGCGCCGTCTCAGCGCCTTTTTCCGGCGCTTGCGCCGTCTATGCGTCGGCGATCCGGGACGATCGCGGATCTGAGGGCGAGGATGCGCTATCGGGCGCAGTTGCACGGAATGCGCCAAGCGTCTAGTCCGGTTCGTCGGCCGTTCGCGGGCGACGAAGGATATTGTACGGGATGACGCCGATTTCGATCCAGGAGATAACGAACAGGAAGAACCTGCGTCTTCTCATCATGCTCCGTTGGCTGGCGGTCGGCGGCCAGATCGCGGCCATCGCCATCGTGCATGCATGGTTCGGGATCACTTTGCCGCTCGTCGAAATGGGCTGCGTGATCCTGTTTTTGGTTGGCCTCAATCTGGTCAGTCGGATCCGCAGCCGCGGCGAGCGCGCGATTACCAATTCCGAACTTTTCATCGAGCTGCTTTTCGACGTCGCCGCGCTGACCGCACAGCTCTATCTGAGCGGCGGCGCCACGAATCCCTTCATCTCCCTGTTCCTGCTCCAGGTCATTCTCGGCGCCGTGCTCCTCCAGCAATTTGCAAGCTGGACGCTGGTGGCGATTACAAGTTTCTGCTTCATCTGGCTCGTGACCTTCCATCGCAAAATCGGCCTCTCGATGCATGCGCATATGCATGACGACGGGCGATCGAGCTTTTTCGACCTGCATATTCAGGGCATGTTCATCTGTTACCTGCTGGCCGCCGTCCTGGTGGTTCTGTTCGTCACGCGGATCAACCGGAACTTGCGCGAAAGGGACGCCCTTCTCGCGGAGCTGCGGCAGCAATCCGTCGAGGAGGAGCATATCGTCCGCATGGGACTTCTGGCGTCCGGAGCCGCCCATGAACTCGGCACCCCGCTTGGGACGCTCTCCGTGATCCTCAATGATTGGGAGCGGATGCCGGCGCTCCGGGCCAACGCGGAAATAGGGGGCGAGATCGGCGAAATGCAGGTCGCGCTCGCGCGCTGCAAGGACATCGTCTCGCGCATCCTTCTCGCGGCGGGGGAAGCCCGCGGCGAGGGCGCCGAGCGCACCACGCTGATCGGCTTTCTCGACGATGTCGTCGAGTCATGGCGGCAAACCCGCGCGCCGGCCCGTCTCGACTATGTCAACGCCATTGAGGACGATGCTTCGATCGCATCGGATACGGTGATCAGGCAAGTGCTCTTCAACGTGTTCGACAATGCGCTGGAGGCCTCTCCGGGATGGGTCGGCATAAACGCCTCGCGGCGGGACGGTTTCCTGAGCGTCTCGGTTTGCGACAAGGGAAGCGGATTTCAGCCTGATATCCTCGCCCGCTTCGGAAAGCCCTACCAGTCGACCAAGGGCCGCCCCGGGAGCGGGCTCGGTCTCTTCCTCGTCGTCAATGTGCTGCGCAAACTGGGCGGCGTCATCACGCCTGAAAATAACGGGACCGACGGCGCGACGGTGGAGCTGCGCCTTCCGGTCTCGGCGCTTTCGATCGAGGGGCGCGACGCCGGTGAATGAGCCCTGCTTGCTGATCGTCGAGGATGATCCCTCATTTGCCCGCGCCCTGCGCCGCTCCTTCGAGCGCAGGGGCTATGCGGTCGCGGTTTGCGACAGGGCGGAGGATATCGCGCGAACACTGGAGACGTTCACGCCAGGTTTCGCGGTGGTCGATCTGAAGCTTGTCGGCGCGTCGGGGCTCGAATGCGTCAAGCTCCTGCGTCAGCACGACGCCATGATGAATATTGTCGTGCTGACGGGCTTCGCGAGCATCGCGACCGCGGTGGAGGCGATCAAGCTCGGCGCCCGCCATTATCTCGCCAAGCCGTCGACCGCGGACGATATCGAGGCGGCGTTCGGGCGCAACGAGGGCGACAGCGGCGTCATGCTGGGCAAACGTCCGAGTTCGATCAAGACGCTGGAATGGGAGCATATTCACGAAACCCTCGTCGATACGGAGTTCAATGTTTCCGAAGCCGCCCGGCGCCTCGGCATGCATCGGCGGACGCTCGCGCGGAAACTGGCCAAACGACAGGTGAACTGACCGAGAGCGGATCTGTGCAGCTCTTGAATTGAAAGCGTGGCGCAGATGACGCGTCTTTTGCGGTCGCTTGGCCGCGCCGTCGGCCGACTGTTATATAAAGACGACAAATTAAGTGTAATATTGATGCGTTGATTGTGCGCGCGAACATCCTATACAAGCGTCGCACGCCTTCTATATTAGCGTCTGCGCTGGTCGTAACTGATCGCGCCCGATTTTGGATCGGCGCGGACATATCTTGGCGCGCCCGACCGGAGCCAAAAAACAGGGAGACCTCCATTATGCAACGTCGTGAATTTCTCGCCGCCGTCGGGACCGCCGCCGCGGTCGCCGCCGCGACGACGCCATCGGCTTTCGCCGAGATGAGCGCAGAGTCGATGAGCGCCATGCATGGGCCGATGTTCAAGCCGCTCCAGGAGGCCGCCGGCCATTGCGTTGGCGCGGGCAATGATTGCTTGCGGCATTGTTTCGGCATGCTGGCGATGAAAGACTACAGCATGACCGAATGCATGGACCACGCCTATCAGATGGTCGCCGCTTGCGGCGCACTGCAGGCGCTGGCCGCCGTCAACTCGCCCCACACCGCGAATTTCGCCAGGGCGGTCGAACTCGTTTGCGCCGATTGCCAGAAAGTGTGCGAAAAATTCCCTGACGTCACGGAATGCAAGGCGTGCGGGGACGCCTGCAAGGCGGCCGTGGAGCAATGTCGCAAAATCGCGGCGTAAGGCTTGATGCGTCCGGGCGCGGATTTTCGGGCGCGCGCGGACCGATGACGCTTTGGCCCGGTATATGCCTGATGCGGGTCGGACCCGGCGCTTTGGTCGGGTTTCCGACATCGAGCCGCCCCAGGAGTCCATCGTGCCCATATTGCAGGAAACCCGCGCTGTCGTGACATTGGCGCCCGCGAAGCCTGCCGGATTGGCCGATCTGGGCGCGCCTCTGTCCGATGCGACCGTGGTCAAGAAGGGGCGGGCGCACGAGTTCGCGCAAGTTCTGCCGGACGGCAAAATCGGCCGCCGCTTCCAGGATCTGCGCGTCATCGCGATCGCCACGGTTGAAGGCGCGGTCCCGTCCGCCAAACTGTTCGTCCAGTTCGAGGTGTTCGGCGACGGCACGGCGGCGCCTGCAAACGGGGTCGGGTTCGACGCGGTTCTCTATGCCGGCGCGCAGCAACTGGCCAGCCTGTCATCGAGCAGCCTTTTCCTTCCCTATGGCAATTTCTGGTATCCCAACCGCTTCGTGTTCGAGGCGCCGACGGCGGACTTCGAGCGGGCTGACCGTTTCGAATTCATCGCGAAGCCGGAAGAGGTCCGCAATATTTAGCTGGACGTCGATAGATCCGATGACGGCGGCGTTACGCCGCCGTCATGCTTGTGAAGAGCTTTGGCGCGTGACGTTCGCGAGGCTGTCTCGATCAAAATTGAGCGGAGCCAAATGACCTATCCTCTCGTTAAACGCGTATCCCACCGGATGCTCGGCGAAATGCTGCGGATGATGTTGAGCGAACGGCTGTTTTTCGATCTGACGCTGGAGGAGGGCCGGACATTGTCGCGCGCCTTCACCGCCGTGGCCCATGACTGGCGGCGCACCGATCTCATCTATTTGAGCCCGGTCGGAAGCGATGACGAGTTCTCGGCCGCGGTCACGCAGGAAGGCCTCGACGTCGAAACGGCGGATGGCGGCTGCCGTCTGAATTGGGACGATGTTACGGAATTGGCCGAGCGCCTGGCCGTGGAGTGAGATGGCGGGCCTTTCGCCCGCCGCTGGACGAGACAGGGGGCGCAGGAGCCCCACGGGGCGTCCCGGCGGACCTGTCAGCGTTTCGAGCTTCTGAAGCTGCGCGCTATCTCGGCGGCGAGCGCGGCCGGCTGGCCGCTGCCGCGACAGCGAAAATTCGCAGATTGATCCTAAAAGGTGTGATTTTGGCGCGCCGCTCGGGACAAAAGTGCGAACACGTATATCAATTAAATTGCGTTATGAAAGTAACGGGCTGGTGGCAAGCGGCGGTCGCGTCATAGAGGCGGCAGCCGGGAAAGGGCAGACACCAATCTGGTCCGGGGAAGTCGTCGGCGAGCGTGCGCCGACCGTCAGTCAGGCCGAAGCGGTGATTGAGGCGCAGGCGAGGTTGGTCAATCTCGTGGCAAGCTGATTTGCAGCGACGGCTGGGCTTTTGAGACTTCACCGAAGCTGTGCAATCGCAACCACTTTTCCGCATGCTATAACGCCATGACAATGGTCGGGGAGCAACACGCCAGGCACTCGCCGTGCCGATAGCTCGAAGCCGGCGGCACCCCTCGTCACATGCAGATTTTTGGTGAGTTGGATGGCCTGAGCACTGGAAGGGCGGCAATGGCACGAAGTTTCACGCGCGAAGAATTCTACGACCTTGTCTGGTCCAAGCCGCTAACGCATTTGGCCAAGGAATTTGCAATTTCTGATGTGGCTCTCCACAAGATTTGCAAGAAGCACAACATACCGAATCCGCCGCTTGGCTGGTGGGCGAAGAAAGCTTCGGGAAAGAACGTCACTCAAGCGCCGCTTCCGAAAGCAAAGACTGGAACTCCAGAGAAGATCACGATCGCGAACGCGGATTTCAGTCGCGAGTCCGCTACGCTCGCCGGTATACGGGAACAGGCGCGTATCATTGCATCCGAAGGCAACGATGATCAGGCAGTGGCGCATCCCATCGTCGATCGCACGCTTGCCATGCTCCGTAAGGCGAAGCCATCCGACAAGAGTGTCCTTGTCGCCAAGGGCGCAGGAACTCATCACATGCGAGGTGGCGTCCTCATCGATCGAGCGTCTTTCGATCGCCCTGCCGCGGATAGTCAAGGCAGTCTCACTTCAGGGGTTTGAACTCGTCGCAGGCAAGGAGGCGGCGAATTTCAAATCTGAAACGGAGATCGTCGATTTTTCAATTGTCGAAGCGGTCAGGCGGGAGAAACACGCCCAGACCGATGCCGAGCGAGCCCAGGATGAAGCTTGGCAACGAAAGCGAGATCGTGCCGCGCGGCGGAATTCCTGGGAGAACGTATTTTTTGACAGGCCCCGTTTTCCCGAGTGGGACTATCATCCGACCGGTCAGCTTTCTTTCGAATTAGAGCACATCTACGTCTTTGGCGGAGCGGCACCTCGCCGCAGTTTTCGGGACGCCAAGGTCCAACGCCTGGAGAATATCGCGAGTGACATTGCTGTGGGACTCGCGGTGCTGGCTGCGGCGAAGACCGAGCAGCGTCTCAGGCGTGAGGCTGACCAGCGGAGGATGGAGCAGGAGCGCCTCCGGCGTGAATTGGCCGCGCGGGCCAAGCACATCGAAGATCGCCGAACGGCAGGGCTCGGCGCAATTCTCACCGAACTCGACGAACTCGATCGGCTCCGCCGTCTCGTTGCAATGATCAACAAAGAGGTTCCGTCGGCTCCGGCACCGCGGCTCGCCGCCTTTCTGATCTGGGCCAAGGAACATTTGGCAAAGCGAGAGGCGCTTCTCTCGGCGCAGGGAATCGAAGATCGGTTTGAAGCACTACAACTTTTTGGTGACGACGATGATCACGCCTTCAGGTCAACGAGTTGGACATAGGCGCGAAGAGGGTCTCTCGTCAGGGAAATGGCGCGCCAGAGGCGTCGCTTCATCCTGCCTGAGGCCGACGAGTTCGAATCCTCTTTGGTGAAATGGCGCGCCCGAAGGGATTCGAACCCCTGGCCTCTGCCTTCGGAGGGCAGCGCTCTATCCAGCTGAGCTACGGGCGCCAAGCGCAAGCGCGCGCCGCAAGAATCTTTGCGACGCATGACCTTGGCGGCGGGAAGATCCTTAGCCGATTTTTACGCCATCCGCCAAGCCGTATGAAGGCGCTGCGGGCAATTATCTCCTTTTGCCGGCTGAATTCCGTGGATGTCGACAGCTCTCGGCCATGTTCGACACGGCCAGCCCCGAGGGAGAGCCAGCGCAAGTCTCAATGATCGGCTGCTCAGTTCAGAGCTTCGCCAAGTAGAAAAGAGCTGCAAAGCAATGTTTTTTTATACACGCAGCCGCGCCAGACAATCGAGTGCCGGAATGAAAGCGACGATTTGCGAGAGAGGCAAATCGCCGCAACTATCACGCGCGTCGAATTGTGCGAAGTCGGCGCATGATCGAGATGACTCGGTGTTTCAGACGATTAATGCAGGGTGCGAGGGTCCGATACGCCGCGCAATTTGAAAATCTCGTCCTTGAGATAGAGCTTTCGGCGTTTGAGTTCCGCCAGTTTCAATTCGTCAGTGGCAGGATGGACGAGGGATTTTTCAATTTCCTTGTCGAGAGCTTCGTGACGCAGCTCGAGCGCGGCCAAGTGATTTTCGAGAGACATGCAGAACTCCTTGTTGAAGTCTTCGCACGAGAAGGAGTGTGCCACAGCTTTTTGGTTTCGCGAAGGCCTTCGCGACAGCTTGGTGCAGATTTCATGAAGATGCGATGTCGCACCCCCGGGGCGTCGGAGCTGAGCGCCCGGCGGCCCAGCGCGCATTTTCGGCGCGCGCCGGCGGCCTCGGTCTTGCCCGAAACCACCGGCCAACCTATTTTCGCGCATCGGTTGAGGCTTGGCTTGACCTCTGGCGTCTGGCGGGTCAGGAAGTCCAATGGTTCTTTCATCATGACGGATAAATTGGCGGACGCGGAGCGCGCGTCGCTGCAGGCGGAGCTTGAGCACCTGCGTCAGGAGCACCGCGATCTCGACGCGGCGATCGACGCGCTGCTTCATCTTGGCGCGGTGGACCAGTTGCAGGTGCAGCGGCTGAAAAAGCGCAAGCTGATGCTCCGCGACCGCCTGTCCTTCATCGAGGATCAGCTGACGCCGGACATCATCGCCTGATCGCCCGCGCGTCGCGCGCCATCACAATCTTTGCAGGCGCGCCAGTGTGAACAGGCCAAGGGGCGCCACGCGGCGCCGCTCGGTCAGCCGAACCGCAGGATTGGCGGCGATCCAGTCGCCGATGATCGACCACTGAAATCCGGGCCGCCAGCCCAGTTGCGCGCTACGTCCGCCAAGCCAGGACTTGATCGAGGCCATCGGGCCGCTCGAGGCGCCAAGGTGGTTGACAAGGACGATCTCGCCGCCGGGCTTCACCACCCGGAGCAGTTCGTCGAGGGTCGCTAGCGGCTTCGGCACCACCGTCAGGACATAGGGGGCGACGACGGCGTCGAAATGGCCGTCGGGGAAGGCGAGGCGCGTCGCATCCATCACGACGAGGCCTTCGACATTCCGGAGCGATCTGGCGTGGACGCGCCGCTGCGCGCGCCGCAGCATCGGCTCGGAGAGATCGACGCCGATCAGCCGGGTGCGGCAATCGAACATCGGCAATTCGAGGCCGGTGCCGACCCCGACGTCGAGAACGCGCCCGCCGGGGCGCTCGGCCGCCGCCGCCGCGGCTTTCCGCCCCGGGCGCAGCAACAGCTCGAAGACAAGATCATAGACCGGCGCCCAGCGCGCATAGGACGTCTTGACGTGGATATTGTCCAGAATGGCGGCGTCATCGGCTGCGGTCGCGCCGTCGAAGGCGTGCGCCGCGCCGGTCAAGCTTCGCTCCGTCAAACGTCCCCTCCCGCTGCCGCCGGTTCAATCCGCGCCGGACGAACTCCGGTTCCCGGCGCCGCGACGCGCGAGATCCGATTCCCATTAAAGCTGAAGCGGTTCCGGCTGTATATGGTTTGATTTCGCCAACAGGCCGCGCGGCGGTTCCGTCGCGCTGATGAAGCCCCCGCCAAGGACCCGCGCCAGCGGCTGATCGGAGGCGTAGAACACGCAGGCCTGTCCCGGCGATACGCCGTCCTCGTCGCTGGCGAATTCGACGCGCGGGCCGCCGTCGCCGACGAAGAGCCGGCCGGGCACGGGCGGGCGCGTCGAGCGCACCTGCACGAAAATGTCGCGTCCCGCGGCCGGAACGTCGCTGAGCGCGCCCTCGCCGATCCAGTTCAGATCGCGCAAATGAATGAGATGCGTCGCCAGCGCCTCGCGCGGGCCGACGATGACGCGCGCCTGCGCCGCGTCGAGCTTGACGACATAGAGCGGCTCGCCGCCGCTCTTGCCGCCAAGGCCAAGCCCGCGCCTCTGGCCGATGGTGTAATGGATGACGCCGGCGTGGCGGCCGAGCACGCGGCCGTCGATATGCACGATCTCGCCCGGAACGGCGGCGCCGGGCGAGAGCCGTTCGATGAGATCGCTATATTTGCCGTCCGGGACAAAGCAGATGTCCTGGCTGTCGGCCTTGTCGGCGACGAGGAGGCCGAACCGGCGCGCCAGCGCGCGAACGTCGGTTTTGGTCATGTCGCCGAGCGGAAAGCGCAGAAGCCGAAGCTGCGCTTTCGTCGTCGCGAACAGGAAATAGCTCTGGTCGCGCCCGCTGTCGAAGGCGCGATGAAGCGCGCGTTCGCCCGCCTCGTCGCTTTTCGTCGAGACGTAATGGCCCGTGGCGAGCACGTCCGCGCCAAGGGCGAGCGCGGTGTCGAACAGGTCGGCGAATTTAAGTTCGCTATTACAGGAGATGCAGGGAACCGGCGTTTCGCCGGTCGCATAGCTCTGCGTGAAGGGATCGATCACCCTTGCGCGGAAGCGCTCTTCATAATCCAGCACGTAATGGGGAATGTCGAGCCGCGCCGCGACGAGGCGCGCGTCATGAATGTCCTGGCCGGCGCAGCAGGCGCCCTTGCGGTGAACCGCTTCGCCATGATCATAGAGCTGCATCGTCACGGCGACGACGTCATAGCCCTGTTCCTTCAACAGCGCCGCGACGACGGAGGAATCGACCCCGCCCGACATGGCGACGACGACGCGGGTTTCAGCCGCCGGCTTGGCGAGGCCGAGGGAATTAAGACCAAGGGAATTCAGGCCACACGAATTCAGACCTGGCGAACCAAGGCCGAGCGCCCCTTCGCGCATGGCGGCCCCGTCGCCGAGGGTGTCGCCCGGCCGCGAAGGTTCATGATTTATCGTCATTGCCGCTCATTCGATCTCATCGCTCGCCGGGCCGGACGCCCGAACGACGCTTCGCCGGACCGGGCCGCGCCATTGCTCAATGGTTTTTCATATAGCCACTTGGCCGCCCGGCGCAATGTCGCAGGGCGGCGTCGCCAATTCCGCGGATGGGCCCAAGCCCGCGCATTCCCTAGCGGAGAAGCATAAAACGTCTCAAGTTGATACAGAAATCGCCAGATCACCAAGACGTGTGGCAATATTCGTCGCCAAGTAAACACAAATTGTTAACAAAACAGGGCCGTGAGCTTAGGCAAATCTTAAAACACGCGGCCTATGTTGGCCAACGTCAAGCTTATTCAGATCTGTGAGAGTTTCCATTATGGGCGAGCCCAGCCGTCATCGCGCAAAATATGTCATCGGTCCGGACGGAAGTCCCCTGACGGTGGCTGATTTGCCGCCCCGGGGCACGAAGCGCTGGGTCATCCGCCGCAAGGCGGAGGTCGTCGCAGCCGTCCGCGGCGGCCTGCTGTCGCTGGAGGAGGCCTGCAGCCGCTACACGCTGACCGTCGACGAGTTCCTCTCCTGGCAAATGTCGATCGACCAGCATGGCCTCGCCGGCCTGCGCACGACGCGGATACAGCAATATCGGCTTTAGAGACCGTTTCCCACTCTGGATTATATTGCGCTTCAAAAATGTTCCGGCGCGTTCTTGGCTTCTTCTTCATCGAGCTTGTTGCGCATGATGAAGGGCAATTGTGCGATCGTGAATAAAAGCACGATGATGAAAAGTCCGGGAAATTTGAAGGCGACCCAGACGTTTGTGGGTTGGGTCCGCCAAATGAGCTCATTCAGCGCCGCGAGGACGAGAAAGAAGGCGGCCCAGCGCAGGGTCAGCACGCGCCAGCCGCGCTCGGTCAGCGCCATCGCATTGTCGAACAGGATCGGCAGCACCGGGCGGTTGAACGCAAGGCCGCCGAACAGCGCCGCGCTGAAGCAGATATAGAGGATCGTCGGCTTCATCTTGATGAAGGTCGCGTCATGCAGATAAAGCGTCAGCGCGCCGAAGGCGACGACGAGCACCGCCGTCATCAGCGGCACGACCGGAAGCTTGCGCGTCAGCGCAAATGAAGCGATCAGCGCGGCGATGACGGCGACCATCAATACCAGCGTCGCCGTGAACAGCCCGGCATTGTCGCCCGTCAGGAGCGAGGCGGGCGCAAAGGGCGCGACGAGCGGCTCGAACAGCTTCGGCCGCGCATTGGCGAAGAAAAACAGCGCCAGCGGACCCATTTCCAGAACGAGTTTCAGCCATGGCGCGTGTGCGGGCGTCGCGGCGGCGTCAGGGGCGGGCGTCGGCGCCCGGTTGATGATCTGCGTTTTTGGTCAAGGTCTCGCTCTGGGCCCCAGGTCGTGTTTCGTGGCGCGTCTTGCGATGAGGGCTATAGCACGCGCGGCGGCGCGCGCTTCGCTTGCCCCTTCAAAACGCCTTACATTCGCTTCAAAACGAAAATCTGCACGAGGGACAAGAGAATTTCGGCGACGATCAGGACGACGATGGTGGCCTCCAGCCGCGTCGCGCGGTCGGCGTCGAGGATATCGGTCAAAATCCGCGCCGTCTCGACGATCGTGTCGAGCTTGTGCTTCAGCGTCTCCGCGCGCTCCTTCAGCTCATATTCGTCTTCAAGCCGGGCGTAGAGCCGTTCGAGATCGGGCCGGTCCCACAGGACGTCGGGCTTCTCCTCGACGGCGACGCGCCCCGAAACGCGATGCTGCACGAGCAGCGTCTGGCCGATCAGCTTCAGCATGGAGCGGCGCTTCCACGGCGGGCGGCCGAAGCGCGCGAGATTGGCGGCGAAAGGCTCGACCGTGTCGAAGACGGCGTTGACCTCGCGCTCGTCGCGGCCGAGCGAAACGGATTTCGCCAGCGCATCGGCGACGACGAGAAGCCGCTGCTCGGAGAGGTCCTTCATCGCGATGGCGCCGCCGGGCGGAATCTTGTCGTCGAATTCGGGCGAGATTTCGAGGACGGCGGATTCGTCGTCGATATGCTCATGCTCGCCGGAGACCCGCAGCTTCACCTGATTGAGGACTTCGTCTTCCTCAAGCGGCGAGAGCCCGATCATGACGGCGACGCCGAACCGGTAGAGCGCGACGAAGCCATTGGCGCCGGCGCGGAAGGCGAGGGGGCTCGCCGAGATCATGTCCGAGCGCTCAAGCCCCGCGGCCTCGATGCGGTCGCCAAGCAGCAGCGCCCGCGCTGTGACGCGTTTAACGCCGGCTGGAGCCGGACCTATGGATTGCGTATGGGCCATGGCTGGAACCTAGCCGAGCGGCGCCGGATTGGAAAGCTGCGATCCCGCCACGCTGCCGCCTAGCCAACCAGGTCATCGATGGTGAGGGAAAGCGCGTCTGCGATCTTTCGCAAGGTTTCGACCGTTCCTTCGCGTCTCCCGGTTTCGATCTGAGACAGGAAACCCTGGGCAATGCCGGCTTTACCGGCGAGCGCGTCGGATGTCAGCCCACGATGCTCCCGCCAGACGCGAATGCGGTTTTCGCCGTTGAGGATTCGGTCGACGATTTCGGCGGGCACAAGTTCCTCCTCGCCGGCTGCGAGTTTGCGGCGGAAGATTTCGACGGCCGCAATATCCGCGGCGTCTTCGGCCGCCTCGACCAGCCTCTTATAGTCCGCCTCGGCGAGGACGATGAGACGCTCCCCGGTCGGCGAGATAATGGTCTGGGCATTCATGGTTTGCACCCTCCTAGAGCACATTCCGATCAGATTGAATTAATCTGATCGACAAAAATATGCTCAAGCATTTGAATTTGAAGCGATTTCCTATCGACCGAATGATCCATTCGGTCGGAAAACGCTCGAAGCTTTGCAAATCAGTCATATGCGCCGCCTCTTGGCGCAATTTTTATTATCGCGATGACCTCGCCGTCCGCGCTGAAAAGAACGCGCCAGTCGCCGACGCGAAGCCGGTAAATTCCCTTCTGGCCCCTCAGCGCCCTGGCGTTGTTCGCCTGCGCCGCAGGGTCATCCGCATATTGTTCGATCTTGGAACGGATCAGCGTCGCTGTGTTGACCGGCATGCGGCTCAGGGTCTTCACGGCGTCTTTGCTGTAAGCGATCCTTTTCACGAACCAGATATAGCACATTGCTATAGAAAATTAATAGCAAAGCCTCTATCTCCGGTGCAGACTGTCCCCGTGACGATCTATTGACGCCGCGACGGCCTTCGGCTATCCAAGCCATTACGCTGAACGGAAAAAATTATGACATTCGCTCTTATCGTAGCTTGCGCGTCGGAGACGGGACGGAGATAACTCCGTAATCCCGATCTGGCGCGTGTCCGAGGCCCTCCGGGGCCTTTTTTATTGTCCGCGCGCCGGATCGGACCAGAGATCCGATCAGGCGAAAGTTTAGAACCCGCGTACCGGAGCATAACATGGCCAAACTGATGAACGGCGCCGAAATGGTCGTCCGGGCGTTGCAGGATCAAGGCGTCGAGACGCTGTTCGGCTATCCGGGCGGCGCCGTGCTGCCGATCTATGACGCGCTGTTCCAGCAGGACCAGATCAATCACGTGCTGGTCCGCCACGAGCAGGGCGCCGCCCATGCGGCGGAGGGCTACGCCCGTTCGAGCGGCAAGGTCGGCGTGCTTCTGGTGACGTCGGGACCCGGCGCGACCAATACGATCACCGGCCTCACCGACGCCCTGATGGATTCGATTCCGCTGGTCTGCATCACCGGCCAGGTGCCGACCCATCTCATCGGCTCCGACGCGTTCCAGGAATGCGATACGGTCGGCATCACGCGCCATTGCACCAAGCATAATTATCTGGTGCGCACGATCGAGGATCTGCCGCGCATTCTGCACGAGGCGTTTTACGTCGCGCAGAATGGCCGGCCGGGTCCCGTCGTCATCGACATTCCGAAGGATGTGCAATTCGCCGTCGGCGCCTATGTCGGCCCGGCCCGGATCGAGCACAAAACCTACAAGCCGAAGCTGCTCGGCGACGCCGACAAGATCGAGCAGGCGGTGACCATGATGCTCTTGGCGCGCCGCCCGGTTTTCTACACCGGCGGCGGCGTCGTCAATTCCGGCCCCGAGGCTTCGCGGCTGCTGCGCGAACTCGTCGAACTCACCGGCTTTCCGATCACCTCGACGCTGATGGGCCTTGGCGCCTATCCGGCCTCGGGCGAAAAATGGCTCGGCATGCTCGGCATGCACGGCACCTTCGAGGCCAATAACGCCATGCATGATTGCGATCTCATGATCGCCATCGGCGCGCGCTTCGACGACCGCATCACCGGACGCCTCGACGCCTTTTCGCCGGGCTCGAAGAAGATCCACGTCGATATCGATCCCTCCTCGATCAACAAGAACGTCAAGATCGATCTCGGCATCATCGGCGATTGCGCCCATGTGCTGCGCCAGATGATCGACGCCTATCGCGCCCGCGAGGCCGCGCCCGACGCCGCCGCGCTCGGCCAGTGGTGGGCGCAGATCAATCGCTGGCGCGAGCGCAAATCCCTGGCGTTCAAGGCCTCGAACAGGGTGATCAAGCCGCAATATGCGGTGCAGCGCCTCTATGAGCTGACGAAGGGGCGCAAGACCTACATCACGACGGAAGTCGGCCAGCATCAGATGTGGGCGGCGCAGCATTATCATTTCGAGGAGCCGAACCGCTGGATGACCTCGGGCGGCCTCGGCACCATGGGCTACGGCCTGCCGGCGGCGATCGGCGCGCAGCTCGCGCATCCCGACGCGCTCGTCGTCGACATCGCCGGCGAAGCCTCGATCCTGATGAACATCCAGGAGCTCTCGACCGCCATCCAGTATAATCTGCCGGTCAAGATCTTCATCCTCAACAATGAATATATGGGCATGGTGCGCCAGTGGCAGGAGCTGTTGCATGGCGGGCGCTATTCGCACAGCTATTCGGAGGCGTTGCCGGATTTCGTCAAGCTCGCCGAGGCCTATGGCGCGATGGGCATCCGCTGCTCCGATCCGGCCGATCTCGACGCCGCCATCATCGAGATGATCGATACGCCGCGAACGGTCATCTTCGATTGCGTCGTCGACAAGACCGAAAACTGCCTGCCGATGATCCCGTCCGGCAAGGCGCATAATGAAATGCTGATGCCCGATGACGATGATATCGGCGGCGTCATCGACGCGGCCGGCAAGATGCTGGTGTGACGCCAAACAGGTGGATTTGCAATGAACGCCATGACCACAGCTCCCGCCGCTCCGCTCTCGCCCTATTCCTCGGCGCTGAGCAAGGAGAACATCGAGACGCATACGCTCTCGGTGCTGGTCGATAACGAGCCGGGCGTGCTCGCGCGGGTCGTCGGGCTTTTTTCAGGCCGCGGCTATAATATCGAGAGCCTCACCGTCGCCGAGGTGGCCCAGTCCGAGCATCTCTCGCGCATCACCATCGTGACGTCGGGAACGCCCGTCGCGATCGAGCAGATCGGCCATCAGCTGGAGCGGCTGGTGCCGATCCACAAAGTCACCGATCTCACGCTTGCAGGGCGGCTCCGTCGCAGCGCGAACTCGCCATGATCAAGGTCGCCGGCAAGGGGGCGGACCGCGAGGAGGCGTTGCGCCTCTCCGACGCCTTCCGCGCCCGCGTCGTCGACGCCTCGATCGAGAGCTTCGTCTTCGAACTGACCGGCGCCGTCGACAAGATCAACCAGTTCATCGAGCTGATGCGCCCGATCGGCCTCGTCGAGGTCTCCCGCACCGGCGTCGCCGCCATCTCGCGCGGGCCGAAGCCCATGTGAGCCCAGGCGAACCGATGCGAAGCGACATGAGCGCGATTTTTGTCGCGGAAGTTTTGACAAACCCGCCGCGGCGCCTAAAACAGCCCATCCGTTAATAAAGCCCGCACAGCCTGCGGCAGTTTGAGGAACGCTTGACCCATGCGCGTCTATTATGACCGGGATGCCGACATCAATCTCATCAAGTCGAAGAAGGTCGCCATCATCGGCTATGGCAGCCAGGGCCACGCTCACGCCCTGAACCTGCGCGACTCCGGCGTCAAGGACGTCGCCGTCGCCCTGCGCGAAGGCTCGGCCACGGCGGCGAAGGCCGCGGGCGAGGGCCTCGCGGTCAAGAGCGTCGCCGACGCCGCCAAATGGGCCGATGTCGTGATGGTGCTGACCCCCGACGAATTGCAGGGCGACATCTATACGCAGCATCTCGCGCCCAATCTCAAGGAAGGCGCCGCGCTCCTTTTCGCGCATGGCCTCAACATTCATTTCAATCTGATCGAGCCCCGCAAGGATCTCGACGTCGCCATGGTGGCGCCGAAAGGCCCCGGCCATACGGTGCGTTCCGAATATAAGCGCGGCGGCGGCGTGCCCTGCCTCATCGCGGTGGCGCAGGACGCCTCCGGCAACGCCCATGACATCGCGCTTTCCTACGCTTCCGCCATCGGCGGCGGCCGCGCCGGCATCATCGAGACAACCTTCCGCGAGGAATGCGAGACCGATCTTTTCGGCGAGCAGGTGGTGCTCTGCGGCGGCCTTGTGGAGCTGATCCGCAACGGCTTCGAGACCCTGGTCGAGGCCGGCTATGCGCCGGAAATGGCCTATTTCGAATGCTTGCACGAGGTGAAGCTGATCGTCGACCTCATCTATGAGGGCGGCATCGCCAACATGAATTATTCGATCTCCAACACCGCCGAATATGGCGAATATGTCACCGGCCCGCGCATCGTGACGCCGGCGACGAAAATCGAGATGAAGAAGGTGCTGGACGATATCCAGTCGGGCAAATTCACCCGCGACTGGATGCTGGAGAACAAGGTCAACCAGACCTCGTTCAAGGCCACGCGCGCCAAGGCCGCCTCGCATCAGATCGAAGAAGTCGGCGCCAAGCTCCGCGCCATGATGCCCTGGATCGGGAAGAACTAGAGTTTACGATGATCTCCGACGGGCGAAGTGAGTATTGGTTTCAATAATACCTCACTCGCTCGACGAGGCGCTCGATGTTTGTTATCGCGTCGGTCAAATAGCAGGTCGCCGCTCTTTTGCGAAGCCAGCCTCCAGAAGGGCCTTGGTCGTCTCCTCTCGCTGCCAACTTTCAATTATGGCTCGCCAATTCTGATCGTCCCATACGGCACGACCGATCGGCGTCCAAACGAAATTGCGACCAAAGGAATCGCCTTTAAATGCTATTTGCAAAGCGGCCTTATCGACGGAGCAGGATAAAAAGGCCAGAGATGAGAAGTTCGAATTCTTCGAAGAGATGCGTGAATTCAGCACCGAAGACAAAACATAATCCTCTGTCCATTTCTCGAAAATTTTGTGCAGATGGTAGCTAGGGGGGCCTCTTGTGGCGCTAAGCCCGGGAGGCATTTCCAGCAGTCTTCCTTGGTGCCCTCCCAAGCGCCTAAAAGGAGCTCTCTTACCACGTGGCTCTGGTTTCCGTTCGGCGTATCGATCTCGGTGGCGAAAAGACGATAGAGATCCTTATACCGGCGAGCCTTCAAAAGACCTATGCCATAAGCATAGAAGACCAGGACACCGGGGTAGGTCCTTAGCGCGAGGAAAATCACAAGGCCGCCAGCAACGTCACGATTTCCCAATCGAAGAATGATTTCGATGGCTGATGCGAATTCCTCGCCAGTCCCCCAGCGACCGAGTACGCCAAGATTCTGGCAAGCGGTTCAACAAGAGCCTCGTAGCGCGCTATTAAAGCAGTGAAGCGCTCTTGCGACCATGGTTGAGCGGCGTCGAATTCATTGGCTTCCATCGCTTTTGCGATCGATCGCATTTCTCCGCCAATCAATTCGTCAAGCTGAATTCGAAATTCCGGCTGGGCTAAATATTTCTTTGCGGCGCCAACCAACAACTCGATGCTACGAGGGTTTGGTCGTTGCAGGCTTTCTTGAACCGAAACCATCTCTTCTAACTTCTCAAAAAACGATTTAGCGCCATCAATGGGAATGGATTTCCCGGCGCGGTGCTTTATCAAATCGTCCGCCGTTTGCGTCAGGCTCCTCTCGCTGCCCAAAACAGGGGATAACGGCGGCTCGGTGCGCGTGTGATTGCTGCTTTTAACGCCGGGTCCCATTCGGCCGACCAGCCACAGATAATCAACCCATGCTCATCGATGATACGGTTTAATAGCGCGTCGATTTCTGCAGAATATGCACTAAGTTCGTGATCCGTATTTCGAATGCGCGTATCGAGGTAATCCCCGTGGACCTTCACAACGAAACAACGGCTGTGAGTGAGTGGCACGGCCCCCTTTAGATCGTCATCTGACTTGATGACTGTTGGCTCGACGCCTGCGTCTCTGAGGGCGTTCTCGATAAGGCGGTCGAAGTTATCGTGATGATAACTCGGATGACGCCAGTCTGGACCAGCCGAGCGATGGCGTGGTGCGCCTTCGTCGGGCGCTTACGACCTTCCTTAATGTCGTCAGCGGTTGGCTCGATATAACTGTGCAAAATAGATCGGCGCTCATCCGGAGTGGCGGAAAGCTTGGTCCAACAGCTCTAGTAGCTTGGCTCCTTGCTAAACTTTGCTCGATACCATGCAGCCCAGTCCTGTTGATCTGTGACGCCTTTCAAACCCGCAATGCGCCTCACTAGATCAAGCGTAATTTCCCAGCCAGTGGGGATTTGCGCGGCACGGGATACGCCAGAGCCTAGCAACAGGGCGTAGACGCCTTTGTTTTCATAGAGTGAAAATGCAAGTGCGGTCAGGGAATCAATCATGAGAAAGTCGTCCGATTTGGCTTGCAATGAGGGCGCTAGTTGTAGGACGCACGGACCGCCCAGAATGAAAAAGCCTAATTAAAGCAAATCATGTTCAGAAAATTGTAGTGTGGTTTGCACTTTGCGGCGATCTTCTTTCGCAAAGCGCCCATCCCGCATCGGTCGCGCCCGTCTTTTGCCCGCCGCGCGGATCGCTCGAACAAACATGATCGATATCGCCGCCAACAAACGCCATTCGCGCCGAACCTAAAATGCCAAGCTCAAGGTAAATCGCGCCAAAACGGCCAATCATACCTCGCTGCGCCTGAAACCTGTCTTATTCCAACTGCGCCGGGTTCAGCCGCCGTCCGGCCGGCTTTCTGGGGTGTTTCACTGTAAACAGCCAAAGAAAAGCGCGCCCGCGCGGGGCGCCCGACGCGATTTTTTTAATCCCCGGCGATCGCGCGGGGTGTTTCACGTGAAACAGTTTCTTGACCGGTTCCAGGCGTGTTCCTTACAAGTCCTTACATAGCCGGATCGGCTCTATCCCCCCGCCGGAAGCGCCGGGCGCGCAGCCGAACTGCTGCCTGAAGGCGCGGCTGAAATGCGAGGCGTCGCCAAAGCCCCAGCGGAAGGCGATTTCGGCGATGCGTTCGCCGGCGCGGCGCGGGTCGCAGAGGTCTTTCGCGCATTGCTCCAGCCTGCGCCGCCAGATATGGCGCATGAGGGCGGTTCCCTCCGCGCCGAGAGGCCGTTGAGATAGCGCGCCGAGAGGCCAGCGCGTCGCGCGATCATGGCGGGGTCGAGGGCTGGGTCGAAAGATGCTGTTCGATCAAAGCTTTGACGCGAACCATCGTGGCCGCGCGGCTGCTCGACAGGGCGAAG